>JANRIG010000019.1:0-214711 GCA_033765235.1 Cytophagales bacterium
TAGCGTAGCGATTGTCGAACGACAGATAAATGAAGATTTTTAGTCTTCATAATACAAAATTTTTATTTTTGTGCTATGGCTTTGACTTATAGTATTCCTTCCGCTTGGCTTGTTGGTGAAGAACACCAACAAGGGCGAAATACACTCGGCAAAGTAGTACACACTGCCACCAAGCCCTCCCACACCCCACTGGAGCTGCACCTCACCCACCTGCCCCGCGGCATATACACCGTGCAAGCCACAGGCACATCTGGCACCTATCACTGCAAACTGGTACTGGAGTGAGGGTAGAATGTAAAATCAAAAATCAAAAATCAACATTCATAACTATTATTTTATTAACTTTGCAGCCATGTTATGTTTGCATTGCGGGATTGAAATACCCATTGAAAGACTAAAAATACTGCCTCATACCCATACTTGTGTACAGTGCTCGGATACACAGCGTGTGTATGGTCATGCAGTGATTACGGGCAAAACTTCTTACTCAGAAATAGAAATAGTAAGTGAGCAGACTGCTCAAACGCTTTTTGAAATGCAAAACCGTAAAGGCAGCACAGTGGCCGAAGGGGTGAAATTTAGACAATTGCCACCTCCAAAGTTGAGCAATTTTGAATGATATTAAAATAATATAATGTTAGAAATAAATAACTTAAAAGCCCGGATAGGAGATAAGGAAATACTTAAAGGACTGTCGCTCAGTATAAAAGCAGGCGAGGTACATGCCATCATGGGACCAAACGGCTCAGGCAAAAGCACCCTGGCATCTGTACTGGCAGGTCGCGATGACTATGAAGTGACAGAAGGAAGTGTACATTTTCAAGGGAAAAATTTACTAGAAATGGCACCTGAAGTGAGAGCTAGAGAGGGTATATTTTTGGCTTTTCAATACCCTGTGGAGATACCCGGTGTGAGTACCACCAACTTTATGAAAGCCGCTGTGAATGAAAGCCGCAAATACAAAGGGCAAGATCCACTTGATGCGGTATCTTTTCTCAAACTAATGAAAGAAAAAATGAGCTATGTGAATATAGACCAGTCGCTACTGAGCAGGTCGCTCAATGAGGGATTTTCGGGCGGTGAAAAAAAACGCAACGAGATATTTCAGATGGCTATGCTGGAGCCCACTCTTGCAGTACTCGATGAGACAGACTCAGGGCTTGATATAGATGCCTTGCGCATAGTAGCCTCCGGTGTGAATAAGCTACGCTCTGCCACCAATGCAGTATTAGTAGTGACACACTACCAGCGTTTGCTTGACTATATAGTGCCCGACTATGTGCATGTACTATACAACGGTAAAATTGTGAAATCAGGCAACAAAGAACTTGCCAAGGAGTTGGAGATAAAGGGTTATGATTTTATAAAAGAAGCGTTGGTGTAGCATACATTATTACAATATATTCATATCGTTACAAGCACAATTATTTGTTTATTAAACTTTTATTTTTGTACCTTTGGGTGAATATTATAATACAATATAGCATATTATGAGCAGAAGAAGTGACGTTTTTTTGGCATTTTTGACTGGTGCTGCCGTAGGAGCATCGCTTGGAGTACTGTTTGCGCCCGAAAAAGGCGAAATCACCCGTGAAAAATTGGGTATTAAACTTGAAAAATACAAAGACAAACTCAAAGAACTTATCTTGAAATACTCCGAAATTGGTGCAACTGCTACAGATAATAGTGCTAATGAGAGCAACCCCGAGTACACCTCGGCAGCAAAAAGTGAAGGGCAAAAGGTAGTGAAAGATGTTCGCTCACAGGCAGAGGCTTTGCTCAATGATGTAGAAGACTTAATCTTTCATATCAAAGCGAAAAAATAAACTTACTTTCGCTATGGCACTCATAAAACCTATTAACGGTATATTGCCAACCTTTGGAATCAACTGTTTTATAGCCGAAAATGCAACGGTTATTGGTAATGTACACACGGGCAGTGATTGCACTATATGGTACCAAGCAGTGCTGCGGGGCGATGTGAATAAAATAACCATTGGCAACAAAGTGAATATACAAGACGGTGCCATCATACACTGCACTTATCAAAAACATGATACCCTTATAGGCAACTATGTGAGCATAGGGCACAGAGCCATAGTACACGGATGCGTGGTAGAAGACCACGTGCTTATAGGGATGGGCGCCATTGTGATGGATGGAGCACACATTCAGAGCAATTCCATAATAGCGGCAGGGGCTGTAGTCACAGAAGGTACTCAGGTAGAGGAGGGTAGTATATATGCAGGTGTACCTGCCAAAAAAATTAAAGAAATAAGCATAGAGCAAACCTCACAACTCATAAGCCGCATTGCCGACAACTATGTAATGTACGCAAAATGGCAAGGGTAAGATAATGATCATGTTAGCGGTTTATATTTCTTAATATAAAAATCTACTACATGGCTCGAAGTAACAGATACAGCTTTTGTAGGCAACCTTTCTATACAAAAGAAAATTATTATATTTTTACAGTGAATAATATTGTACTTTGTAAAAGAACAATATCGTAATATAATGTATTAAATATTGGAGTATTTGCTAAAAAATTACATTTTCACTACAATATTAAATACTACATTTCTGCCTTGCTCAGGCAGGTTTAGCAATTTGTATCGGCTCAAATGGTTGATATACAGCACATCAGCAAGGTTTTGTATTTGTAGGTGTATGCCAATCCTGTCTTTATACTGTTTTCCTACATATATGCCCAATCCCAAATGCATGAGTATGTAGCCTTGGGTAGGTTTTTCGTTTCTATCTACTCTTTGCTGACTTTCATAGGCTGATATACTGTATTTTGCATAACATTTGTGTAAATATTTTGTGGCAATGGGAGTGCTATATTCTACCTCCGCAAATACTGAAAATGGTGGTATAAAAGGCAGCGGCAACCCTGTTGAAAGGTTATGTGCATATACATAGTCTGTATTGGCACGCAGCGTAAAATGTTTATGTATATAATATTCATTTTGCCATTCGGCACCCCAAAAGTAAGCTTCTGATTGCGAAAATTGATATAATTGGCCTACATCAAGTTTGTTTACAAAGCTTGCGGTAGCTTTTGAGTATATATAGTTGGCAAAATAGTTGAAAAATGGAGTAAACCCGGAATTGTATTTTTTATTATCATAATACAACCCTACATCTGCCTGATAGCCACTCATGGGTGAGAGTGATGAGTCGCCTTTTTCGTAGCGGAAGGTGCCATGGTGGTACCCGTTTGCGCTAAGTTCCTGTGGGGTAGGCAGTCTGAAACTTTTGCCTATATTTATTTTTATATTTACCTGACTATGAATAAAATAAGACAGTCCTACTGCCGAAGCCCAGTTGTGGTACAAACGACTAAAAGCGTAAGAGCGTATTTCTGTGTTGAGAAGGGTGCCTACATTGTCATAGTAGTTTACTTTACCAGCTTGCATGTATGCATAGCCGGCATCGTACCTTATCCCAAAGTTGTAGGTGAGCCTAATATTAGGTTTGTATTTTGCGATAAAATATGCCCCTGTCTGTATGTTTAGAAAATTTGGTATTACATATTCATAGCCGTTTGTATTATTAATTTGTTGTGAAGTTTGAAGACCTGTGAGCACCTCTATTTTCTCATTGATATTGATAAAATACCTGATATTGTTGGTGAATGTATGCAACCTTAGGTTTAGTGCAAGATTGCCGAGTGGGTGTAGCCCTATGAGAAATGCTTCGGGTTTAGAATATTCATTTCTAAGGTTATATTGGTATCCTGCATCGTGTGTGAGCCAATTGTGCCTGATTTTGAGAGAGTTGTTAATTATTATTTTGAAATGGTTTACATTTTGATTAGGCAATGATATATCTCTAAAATTGCCATCGTGTGTGAGCTGGTAGCTTCGCGGAATGCCCGCTGCACCTGCAAATATGCCTGTATTTTGGTGATAATTGCTCACTGTTAGGTGAGAGTAGCCCCAAGAGCGGTTTAGCCCACACATGACAGAGGCATTCACTTCGTTGCCTGCTGTGTTTTTGAGCCTGCCCTCATATATTGGAAGGGTGTATCTGTTGTAATTAAATTGTGCCGCAGGCACCTTATAGTCAGCATATTGCAACCCTGTAAGTCTTACTCGGAATATATTTCCATTTTTGTTGCCATTAGCTCCTGCACTAACGCCGTAAGTATCATTATTAGACCTATATATTCCCATTATTTTGGTTTCATATACATTTGAATGTAATATTTTGGGTTGTATTATATTTATCACACCTCCTATGGCATCGGAGCCATACATGAGTGCCGAGGGACCTTTGAGTATCTCTACTTCATCTACACTGTATTGGTCTATTTCAAGTCCATGGTCTGATCCCCACTGCTGACCTTCTTGTTTTATACCATTATCAGTAACAGCAATATTGCTCATACTCAGGCCTCTTATCACAGGTTTTGATACACCTATTCCCATATTTATGGCACTGATACCTGGTATCATTTCCAAAGTATTCATGAGTGTATTGCTACTGTTTCTCTCAAAATATTGTTGGGTGATTTTGTCTGTTTTGAATGAATTTTGTGCGTTGGTGGTTTTGAGAGGGGCAGACTCTATCACTACTTCGTCTAAGTATTTGGTAGTTTGATATAATGTAATATATAGGTAAGTAAGCTCAGGCAAATCTATGTGAGTTTCGTAGCTTTTGTACCCGAGCAGTTCTGCATGCAGGTGATAGTGCCCGGGTTTGATGTGATTAAATATAAATTTTCCTGTACTGTCTGTTTGCACAGCAAGCATATTTTCATGAATATGCAGTACTACATTAGGGATTGGTTTACCGTCAGTGGTTAGTACTATGCCACCTATGCTATACACTGCTTGGGAGTGTGCATCTATGGATAATAAAAATACTAAAACATTAGCTATGTGGCGTATTTTGGTTTTACCCAAAGTTTTTAGACAAATATATGTGATATAAGAGTTTATATACTGTTGTAAAAAGTACATTTATTTATATTTTATACTAATTAAGCCTCATTTCAGCTTCAGCATCTGATATGTTGCCATCAGCATCTTTTACCCATACATAGATGTGGTAGATGCCTGAGGCAGCATTGGCAGGTACTGTGAAAGTAAAGTTTTGTACTACTACAGACTTCACTCCCTTTAGGTCAGCACTTTCTATGTCTTTGTCGGCTATGGCTTTGTGATTAGGGTCTTCAAAGAGTATTTCTATTTTGCCTCCCGTCAAGTCTTTGTTGTCTGCAATGGTGAGCCCTGATAGGGTAATGACTTGCCCATTAGTAATGACGGCAGGCACATTGAGCCCTGTGACAGATGCCTGCTCAGGTATGTTGCTTATATACAAAGCTATTTCTACAAAGTCAGCCTCGTTGCCTGAGGCATCAAGTGCATGCATATCGATATGGTATGGACCTGCAACAGCATCTGTGGGTATGGTGAGCACAGGTGATATAGTTTGTTCGGTACCCGCCAATTCATATATTTTGTTAAACGTCCATTTGGTGAGTTCTGCCCTGCCGTGGGCATGAGTATGGTCATCAAAATTGTGGTGAGCGTCAATTTTTAGCTGTTTTAGCTGTTGATTGTCAGATATTTTTACATTTATGGTGAATGTATTGCCGGCTTCAACATCTGCATGGTATTCATTATCATGCTCCTCATAAGCCGGTGAGGTAAATAGCAGCTTTGTGGTAGGCTTGGTAGTATCTGCAGGTTTGTTTTCATCTTTGCCACATGCAAATACAACAATAACTGAGATAATTATTAATTTTTTCATGAATACAACTTTGTTGCAAATATAATAGAAATAATGTTACAAATGCAAGTATGTTGCAATTATTTTATATTTAACCAAGTAAATAAATGCTATTTGATATTGAAGATGTATTAAGAAAGATTTAAAATTATTTTTTGCAGTTTTTGCAAATTCCCTCAGCCAAGTAGTTCATTTTATACGCAGTATAACCATTGGGAAGTACGAGGTGTGGGATATGTATATCTTCAAGGCATACTAGGGTGTGGCACTCTGTACATTGAAAATGTATGTGATTATCAGCGTGTTGGTGTTCCACACAAGCACCTTGGCACAAAGCATAGCTGATGGCACCGCCCAAGTTGGGTATGCTGTGAATAATACCTGAATCTTCAAAAGTACTAAGAGTGCGGTAAATAGTAACTTTGTCATACCCTTGGCCTAATGATGACGATATATCATTGTATGTGAGCGACTTAACAGACGATAAAAATATTTGCAAAATATCTACACGTGTGGGTGTGAGCTTAAGTGAGTGAGATTTGAGTACATATTCGGGCGATGTATCAGACATAATGATTAATGGGCAAAGGTACAAAATAAATTAATATACCCCATTTCCATACAACACATCGCGCCACCAGGCAGGTTCCAGTACTTTGGCATGATGGCCGTATGATAGTATTTCGCGCTCAAGGTCATAGGTTATTTTCATGAAATAAGTCACTATGATATAGTTATCAGCCACTTGCTCAAATTTTTGGCTGTGGTGCAATGGCAATGTTTCCAAATATCCTGCTTGCGACCTGTCAAACCACAATACTATTTTTTCAGGAGGTTGGTTTTCAGGGTTTATGATGCCAAAGCAATCTTTGTAATATATCTCTGCATCTATATCAGTATTTTTGCTGAATTTTTTGTTTGAAATATCAAGTTTTTTTATCCTGTCGAGCCCAAAATTTTTTATGGCTTTTGTATTAGTTTCTACCGCAAATATATACCAGCGCCCCTTAAATTCTTTGAGAGCGTAGGGTTGTAGCTCGCGCACGGTAGGTGTATCTTCAAAAAACTTAAGATGGCTAATGGTGATAATTTTCTGATTTTGAATGGCATATATAAGGCCATGCATGTACTCTGTGCCAGCATCGGCTCTTTTTTCGAGTATGAGATACGGTGTTTTCTTTTCGGCTACATTGAGCGCATATATGAGGTCAAATGTCTCTAAAAGTCTGTTATTCATATCATCGAGAGAGTCTTCGTATATATAGTATTGCTGTGTGCTGCGGTCACATTTTATGACTATACCAAATATTGACTCTATGTCTTTGAAATTGCGCTGCAAAGTGCGCACACTTATATCAAAGTCATAACCTTGCAGTTCTGACTCATCTCTCAAAAACCTGAAAAGGTCTTTGGCAGAGGTACGCTTGCTTTGTCTTAATTTTCTGACAATGAGCAAATAGCGTAATAGCTGTTCTCTGGTAGACATATAGCATTGTAATATTACTAACAAATATATTGACAGAATACGTCAAACAATGTCGTAATGGTAAAAAAATGTAATATGAAGTCCTGCTAATGTTATAAATGATGGTGAGTGAGTTTATGAGGCACGATGCCTTGAAATATGGGTCGCTCGTGTGTACACGAGCGTGTGTGGTACTAGTGATAGCGACTTTGGAAATATTAAAAATCTCAAAATTGTTGACCCTTGTAATATGTAAATATTACACCTATAATTTTGAAAAATTACTCAACGCATATATACAGAATTTTAAAAACACGAGTGGCTTTTCCATATCAGTTACTATTATATTTCTGCTCAATATTGTATAATTTTTTTCATTCAAATTTTTAATTTTTCTGATATGAAATGTTGTAATTATCTGTATAAAATATATTAATAATTTCACGTTATTAAGTTTATTATTTTGTAATATTTTAAGTTTAATAAGTTTGTCATAACAATCTAAATAGTATGCCTCAAAGGTGAAAATATCAGTTTGGTTAGCCATTGTTTTCACACCTTCTTGCAGGTCTTTGTATATGTCAAATACATCATTGGTAAGCTGTATATAGTGACCCAGTTCATATATCAAAGTATCATAATATTGCTCATATTCGCCATACAATATCTTACTCATAACCAACATAGTATATCCACCTTTTTTAGAAGTAATCATTTGTATGGTCTTTAAATTTATTTTATCATATTTTTGTAATATGCTCATTTTTTGATAATATATAGCGGCGTGTATTAGAGGTATTAATATATGAAAATTATCTATTTTTATATTGTATTTTTTTATTTTTTCAATAAATATTTCAAATATATTTATACTGTTTTCAATATCTGTAGCATCATCAATTTCAGGAATAGATACAGCGTATTTTATGATATTAGTTATCATTATTTTATTATTTTTAGTCTTTATTATATTAATAAATGCTTTATATATAAGTGTGATAAACAGTAAATATTTATATATTCTTTGATCATTGTATGTGTCATTACTGTTTGATATTTTAAATGATTTATATTCTTTTTTTATTACAAAATGATAATAATAAAAAACATTTAGAACAAAAAATATACCTCTCAATGTACGCATTATTTTAAGGATACAATGGTGTTGATAATGATATTACTTAGTTTTTCATAATTCCAATTTTTGATGATTTGCAGCGATTTATCACCCATCATTTTCAGGTCGCTGTTGCCCAGCATCCATTGCAGCTTTTTGGTAAGGCTTTGTATATCATCTGACTTAAATATGTATCCATTGCCGTCGTTCATTACCAGGTCATAGCTGCACCCACACTTGTCGCTCACCAGCAGTGCTTTGCCGCAAGCCATAGCCTCGTTTACTGCCAGTCCCCATGTTTCATTGGGCCCTTTGGATGGCAGGCAAAATATATCGCACATGCGATATATGACAGGCATTTGAGTTTGGTTTTGAAAATCCATGAAATGTATATTATCAGTCAAGTGAGCCATTTCTTTCAGTTTATTTTCCAACACACCGTTGCCCACAAATATGAGGTGTACATCGTGCCTGTTTACTTTTAAAAATGCTTTGAGCAATAGTATAGGGTTTTTTTTGGGTTCCAGTTTTCCGGCAAAGAGTATTACTTTGTGTGTATTTTTTATTCCCAGTTTGGTACGTATAGCTTCTGCTTGTGTGTAATATGTGTTATTATTGTCTGCAAACCTCTCATTATCAATGGCGTGTGGTGCCCACACCAACCTGTGTTGTTTGATATTGAAGTGCAAAAAATATTCTCTGTTATAGTGCCCTACATAAAATATTTTGTAAAAATGTGAATACACCCATCTTAAAAACCATTTGCGTACACTATGTCTTATAGTATGCTGATTGTCAATAAGATGAGAGTCTCCTCTGAAGTATAGAGGTACCAGTCCTGCAAAATGTATGATAGCTCTAAGGTGGCTGCGGTATGCCCAACCTATTATTAATATAGCATCCGGATTATATTCTTTTACCTCGCGCAGCAGTGTAGGGTTTTGTATGCCCCAAAAGTGGTGCGAACCCGGCTGTTGAGCTATATTTTTTACAAAAGTATACTCATATCCATCCAATAATGGGATATCCCATTCTATAGGTTTGCCAAAACCGGGATCTATTTTGTTTTTTGCTATATTGCCCCACGTGTAAAATACTTTGAGTGCTACTATATCACTTTGTGCCATGAGCTTGAATAGGGGCGCATAGTATTGTATAGGGTGCGTAGTAATAATAGCGAGCTTTGTCACCGTATATATAATTTTTGAATATAAATTTGCCAAAAATAATACAATGAATAACAGAATAAACGAGTTATTTGAAAATAAGAAAAATAACATATTGTCTATCTACATTACCGCAGGCTACCCACAGCTCAATGATACTATACCTACATTGACAGCACTGCAAAATGCAGGTGTAGATATGGTGGAGATAGGTATGCCATTCTCAGACCCACTGGCCGATGGTCCTGTGATACAAGACAGCAGCATGACTGCCATACAAAATGGCATGAGCATAAAATTACTTTTTGAGCAATTGCAAAATATTCGCAACACTATACATATACCATTGATACTCATGGGATATCTTAATCCTGTGATGCAATATGGGATAGAAAATTTTTGTCGCGATGCTGCTGCCATAGGTATAGACGGGGTCATACTGCCCGACTTACCTTTGGCAGAATATCTGCATGAGTACAAGTCTGTATTTGAACAATATAATCTCAAAAATATTTTTCTTATTACTCCACAAACATCTGATGAGCGTGTGCGATATATAGATACACACAGCCACGGATTTATTTATATGGTATCTACTTCGAGCATTACAGGCCACAAAGAAGGCACTGCAGACACACAAGTAGCTTATTTTGAAAGAATTGTGAATATGAAGTTAAAAAACCCTACTATGATAGGCTTTGGCATTCGTGATAGGCAAAGCTTTGAAAAGGCTTGCAAATATTCCTCAGGTGCCATCATAGGCACTGCTTTTATACAAAGTGTAAAAGGCAGCAAAGATTTGTCAAATGACATAGCTCGCTTTGTAAAAAGTATATATCATTAGGCCTTTTTCTATGTGAGATTGTAATAATAGTACTTATACACGCAGGTAAATTTTTGTAATATATAAAGAACAAAATATTATTAAAAAAATACTATTTTATACCTGCTTCAAAACCTGCTTTGGAGGTGATGGGTACAAATTGGTTGTCAGAAAATAGGTATTCCATTTGCCCTGAGTTCATATTCATAATGGTGTTGGGGTCTATCACTGCCATATTGTCTACATTTTTTACACGCAATGCCGTGTAGGCTTTTATTTCATTGGTTTGCATACCGTTGAGGTTTTTGAGTTCATCTACGGTCATGCTAAATTTTTTGGCTATGGAAAATAGGGTCATTTGTGGCTCTACTATGTAGGTCATGGCTTTGGCAAGGTACTCATCATCAGCATTTTGTATCGAAAATTCTACCCTCCTGTTGAGCTGCCTGCCTATAAATGATTCATTGTTGCCTATCGCATTATTGTGGCCTACGGGTACTATTTTCAGTACTTCTTTGTCCAAGCCTTTGGCTATGAGGTATTCGTAGCAGGCAGTGCCGCGCTCTTCTGCAAGTGCCTGATTGTAGTTTGCACTGCCGAGAGCATCTGTATAGGCTTTTATCTCTACTTTTGCATTTTTTTGGGTTTTGAGGTATTCATATATATCGTCTAATATTAGCTTGGAGGAGGGGAGCAGTTCCTTACTGTTGAAGTCAAAGTATATGTTTTCAAATACTACTCTCACATCTTTGTTTACCACAGGTTTTTTTTGAGTCTCTTGGGTTGCCATTGCCCCATCGCCAATAATATTTTGAGGTGCTATACCTTTGATTTTTTCTTCTTCATATTTTAATATCTTTTTCATGCTTTCATCATTATTTTGTGCAAATGAGGTTTCTTTTTTGCCTGCTTTTTGTACTTTAGTCTCTATTTTGGCTTGGTCTACCAAAAATGAAAGGGTTATGTCTATCCGTGAGTCACTCTCGTCCATGCTCACTACAAAGTCTATGTCCGTGGGTATGTTTTCAAACATGAAGCTGCCGTCTTTGCCAGATTTGGTGGTCATTATCACTTTACCTGTGGTGTCTTTCATGTATATCACAGCACCTTCTATATTTTCGTCAAAGTCTGCAAACTTTACTTTGCCGGCTGCGGTCACACTTTCGCCCTTCTTAAATAGTCCTTTTTTTACTTTCGTAAGTTGATATATTACAGGTTTGCGGTCAAACATAAGTATGTCCGTAAGTCCTACTCCCCCTTGCCTGTTAGACACTAAGTAACCTTTGGTAGCACCCATCACCATGTACATATCATCGCGACTGGAGTTGTAGGGCATCCCCATATTTTGCACAGTTTTGCGGTCGGCACTGAGTTGGTATATATCCAGCCCGCCAAATCCTGCTTGCCCATTGGAAGCAAAGTATATGATGCCTGTGCTGTCGTCCCAAAATGGTGATATTTCTATGCCGTCTGTATTGATAAGTGTATAGTTTACAGGTTTTTGCCAGTCTTCTTTCTCGCCTGTTTTGTCTGCATTCACACTGTACCATATATCGTGGTATCCTTTGCCACCATCGCGCTGCGACACAAAGAGCATAGTATCCATGGTTTTGTTAAGGGTAGGTTGTGCATTCCATACCATGGGTTCGTTGATGAAGTCGTTGAGTTTTTGTGCTTTGGTAAATTTTCCTGCCTCTTTTTTGGATACAAATATGGCACAATTAGGGTCGCAAATGGTGTAATAATATTTTTGTTTGTTTACCGTATAGTGCCCCGCGCCATCATCTTTTGGGGTATTTACTATATGAAAGTTGTCATCATCGCCCATTTTGAGCCATCGGTCGCCAATTTTTTCAAACCTGAAGTTGTCGCATCGGGCTTCGCCGGTGGTAGCATTTAGTTCTTTGCCTTTGGCATCGGCTCTGGCAGAGGTGATTACGAGCATGCTGTCGTGCCCGAATATGAGCGGAGCAAAGTCTGTATTGCGCGAGTTTACAGGCGGGGGTACTACCCTAAGGTTTATATCTTTGATGGGTTTGCTGAGTTGGTCCATAGCTATTTGGCAACCTCGTTGCTCATTGTATGCACTCTTGAGGTAGCCACGGTCTTGTAAGTTTTTGGGTTTTAGTTTTTTGAAAAAAATATCAAAATTATGTGCAGCTTCGTAATATTTGCCGTTGAGTTTTTGCATCATACCCAGCCAATATCTGTCGTATGGAAATTTGCCTGCCTGCGGGCTTTTGAGCACTATTTCATAACTTTGCTCAGCATCTTCATAGTCTGCATTGAGCCTGCAACTTTCTGCAAAGAAGTGGGATGCGTCTGCATCTGAGGGCTTTATTTTCAGTGCTTTGTAAAACTCTTGTTCAGCAGCATAATAGTTTTCATCCTGATAGTTTTTTATGCCTTTTTCTATGTGCAGTTTGTACTGCTTGGCAGCTTCTTCCGCAGATTTTTTGCTTTGAGCAAAATTTTTGATATTTATAAATAAGTAAAAAAATATAAATATGATAGTTATTTTATTCATTTTGTATGTAATATCTGAATAATAATCCCTCGTTGTATTCTTTTTGTTTTAGATTGTCGAGCATGTGCACCGTAAGGTTGAGCCTCGATTCTTTTATTCCTTTCAGGTCAAGATATTTAATAATTATGTTTTTATATTCTTGTTCGGGTGCATTTTCTATTTTGCTTTTATTTTTTTGATTATCAGCCAGATACGCATCTATATTTACTTTTATTTGAGGATTTGTGAGTAGCATGATGCATACACTATCTACTTTGTCTGATACTTTGGGTACAAAGTTTTTTTGACCGCTTATAAATGGCTTGCCTTCTATTACAAATTCTTTTTTAAAATTAGGCAAAGGCTTTAAACTGTATTGCAAATAATCCACCTTTAAAGTATCAGTTTCTTTGTATTTTATTATTTCATTATATGGATAAAAGTCTTCTGACTGCACATTTATGATATAGGTGCGTCCTTTAATAAATTCATAGCTGAACTCGTTGTTGTTCACATCAATTTTTTCGCTGTGTATCAGGTCACCTCTATCATTGAGTATTTCAAATGTAGTGATTATGGGTAGTGTATCATTGAATGTGAATGACTGCATGATGAGTTTCACCTTTTGTTCCATTTGCAATGCAGGTGGCACATTCACCTTGAAAATGGTGATTTTAGGGAGTTCAGTATTTTCAAATTCATTTACTTGGTTAAAAAATGCATGCTTGGTAGAGGCTGTCATGTAAAAGCCAAACTCATCATATTTGGTATTTACCACAGGTCCAAGGTTTTGAGGTTTGGTCCAGTGTATCCAGGTGTCGTCTAACCTTTTGGATACATATATATCAAGACCGCCAAAACCAAAGTAGCCGTTTGAGCTGAAATAGAGGGTTTTGCCATCGGGAGAGAGGTATGGATGGTCTTCAATAAACTCGGTATTTATGTTTTTGCCCATGTTTTTGGGTTTGCTCCAAGTGTGATTATTTTTATCTAAATATGACACATAAAGGTCGGTTTCGCCCAGCGATGAGGTATCTTTCAATGATATGAGCATGATGTCTTCGGCGATGTTCATAAAGTAGTTTACATGTTCGCTCAAGTTTTCAAAGCCTACTATACTTATGGGTGTAGGTACAGCCCAAGTGCTGTCAGCATTTTTGTGCGATATAGACACACCGTCGCCTTTGTGGCTGCCATCAGGATTGTAGGTATTGCCTACAATGATAAATTTACCGTTTGACCCTATGGCAGATACAAAATTGTGCCCCTTGTTATTCAATGGTTTGCCAATATGTGTTGATTTTTTATAATGCCCGTCATTACCCAGTTCAGCTATCCATATGTCTTGGTCGGCATCGCTGTTAGGGCACTCTCGTACGTAAAATATTTGCTTTTCGTTGGGAAACACCCTTGGGTAAAATGCGAAGCAGCCGTCGCTATGGTTGCCGAGTATGATTTCGTTTTTGTTAAAAAAATCGTCTTCGGAGTATACATTGGGTTTTATGTCTAATATTTTGGTATTTGGTATCACACCTACACCTCTTATCAGGTTCCAATTGTTTATTTTTGAATGGTCAAATATTATTTCCACGGCATCTATCATACGTGGCTCAAAAAATACATTGAAGTTATGAAATTTTGACATAGAGCCTTTTACCATTTTGTACACATCTTGTTTGCGACCTCTGTAGTACACATTTATTTCATCTATGGAGCCCATGTTGAACACTCCTCCTATCAATATCTGTTCAGCTTTGACGGCTTTGGGAATATCGAGTTTTATTTTATTTTTTTTTGATTTTTCGTTGTAGTATAATATGTATCCCTCGGTAGCTTTGTCTATGTCTCCATTCATAAGACCTTCATATATATGTGGCATACCTATGATATGGGATGAATTATTGTCTTCAAACTCAAAGTCTACAGTACTTTTTAGCGTTTTATGTGCCCACACTATATCTTGTGCACATAATATATAAATGTGTAAAGTATAAAAAATTAACAAAAATATTACACGCTTCACTTTGGGTTAATTTTTTTATAAAATTAACACCATTAATCGAAAGATAAAAAATTAGTAATCATATTTGCAAAATATTTTGCTTATTCAGCACCAAATCTAACCAGCCTTCGGGCATACGGTCTATAGAGCTTGATAGTACTCCTTGCCAAAATGAGGTGACATCTGCTACATCTTTGCGCTCAAGTCTATGTTCTAAAATTTGGTAACTATTGTTTCTGTATATTACAACGTCTATTGGAAAGTCCACATCGTTGGCACTTACACGGGTAGAGTCAAATGATAGAAAGCCTGTCTTGAGTGCAAATTTTATGCTGCTCTCATAGGTAAGTGTGCGATTGAGCAATGGCTTGCCATAACCTGTGTTTCCTATGATGATGAATGGTGAACCCTCGGTGGTGATCTCTATCCAGTTGCCTTCGGGGTAAAGTAAAAATAGGCGGTGCTCTTCGTCATTCTCGAGTTGGCCGCCCACTATCACATTGATATTGAAAAACAAGCCTGAGTTGGTGAGGTGCTGCTTATCTTCTTCGGCTACACGACGCAACTGTTCGGCAAGTCCATTTACGGCTTTGTACAGCCTGTCATATTTGAGGTCGTTGAGCTGCAGACATTCTTCTTTGAAGTAGGTTATGAGTTTGTCGCGCACCGAGCGCAAGCCCGATGCCATGATAAACATAGAGTGATTTTCGCGTTGGTGTACGAATAGTTTTTTGCCTACCGAGCATTCGTTGCCGGAGGTAAGGCGAGTATCGGCTATGGCTACTAAGCCGTCTCGTACTTTTATTCCCAAACAATAAGTCATTTTTTTTCAGGTTTTGGTAAAAAAAAAATAAATGTATTTAATATATGTATAGCTTGCAATATTTATGGTGAAATATTGTTTACTAAAAAATGATAAAAAAAATTATAAAACAAATCATTAATATTTTTGACAAAGGGGGCAATTATAAAAGATTTACATTTTCACAATACGGCGAAGACATAAATATACAATTGCTACTCAGAGATTTATATAGAGTATCAAAGGTAAATTATATGGACATTGGTTGCTGCCACCCGTATGAAAATAACAATACATATCTGTTTTATAAGTCAGGCTCAGCAGGGGTGAATATAGATGCCAATCCACGGTTTATACAAAATTTTAATAAGTTGCGCCCGAGAGATGTCAATATAAATGCCGGAGTGGTGCCACCATTGCAAAGCTCCAATTTATATTTTTTTGAGATGTCGTTATCAGACATGAGCACCTTTGACCAAGACGTGGTGGCATCAAATGAGAAAGCAGGAATAAATGTGGTTGCCAAATATGAGGTGCCTGTATATACCTTGGAGCAAATTGTGCAAAAATATTTTGCCGGCAAAGACATACACTTTATGTCAATAGATGTGGAAGGGGTGGACTTTGGTATCATAGAGAGTTATGATTTTGAAAAAAATACTCGACCTTATATTATATGTATAGAGAATGTAAAATTTGGTTGGAAAAAATATGAAGAGATAAAAAATAGTAAGCTCACAGAAATGTTTGCATCTAAGGGTTACTACCTGATTTCAAAAACACTTATGAATGATATATATGTGGATGCACGAAGACCTCACTTTTTTTAGTATATAAAATACAAGTCTGTAAGCCGGGTTCTGTACTGTACTTTCGTGCAGTCTCTATCATTTATCTGGTATCGCCGTCACCGTCGACATCTATCAGCCTACCCTCCACCGACATGTGCCTTGCAGCACCAACTCATGCGAGCAGCACGAAGTTCGGGGTTTATTTGGCCTTTCAACCCGTAAGGTTTGCCATGCCTCAGTTATTGCCAACTGAGCGGGGAGCTCTTACTTCACCTTTTCACCCTTACCTTGCACTGAAGCAAGGCGGTATATTTTCTGTGGCACTTTCTGTAGCTTCATCAGCTCCCTTGAGGTTATCAAGGTACGGTGCTCTGTGTTGCCCGGACTTTCCTCCACGTCTGCAAGAGAC
Organism: Cytophagales bacterium; assembly: GCA_033765235.1. GTDB lineage: Bacteria > Bacteroidota > Bacteroidia > Cytophagales > UBA9547 > JANRIG01. The sequence continues at coordinate 16,824 of JANRIG010000019.1, forward strand.
GAGGCGATAGAGCGACTTGTATTTATTATGCTACAAAACTAATAAAAAACATGCCACTTTACAAAAGTTATACTCGAAAATTATTCACAAATGTAATATATTTACAAAAGTTAATTCACAAATGTTAATAGTAAGTATAACAAATGTGATACAATGTAGTAAACAAATGTAAATCAAGATATAACAAATGGAAATAAATCAAAGAATTAGCACATTAATAGATAAATTAGGCTATAATAAGAGTACTTTTGCGCAAAAAACAGGTATTTCTCAGCCAATTATTACCCATATTACCAACGGAAGGAATAATCCGGGCTTAGAGGTGATACAAAAAATACTGACAAACTGTCAGGAAGTAAACCCTGATTGGCTCATACTTGGAATAGGGGAGATGACTTTAAACAATAAATTGAATAGAAAACTTATAAATGACTTAATATCAGATATAAATAATGACTATTTAAAACTAATAGATGAGGCTAATATATTAAAAGATAAGATAAATTTGCTGCAAGAGATGTTACAAAAGGCTTAAATCAGGTATGAATTAATATTTATTGTTTTTAGCTAAAAAATACGCAGTGTATATATGCGAAGATAAAATTCCCCTTAATAGACGAATAATTTATACAACAGGACTATTTTTTGTAAGGTATTACAGCTGATTAATATTCTCTCGGTCGAAGATATGAATTTGTATATATTACAAATGTTATTTTTTTGAATATTTTTTCTAAAAATTTTTTTTTCTTTTTTCTCTGGTTAGTGATCCACATTGGCGCAAGAGTCTGATTTTGCTGATATTTTCCTAAATAACAGTTCATAATTGTTTTTACAATTGTGTATAGTCTTTTAGGGGGTTAAGCCTCTTTGAGCTATCCAACCATATTCTTTTATAAATACTGTGTAAGGGCGTATTAATTCTCTATATTTCAGAGTTTTATCACTACTACGTCTGTGGTGGGTCGTCCTACACAGGTGAGCACATAACCTTGTTCTATCTCTTTGGGAGTGAGTCCGTCAGGGTCGTTCATATCTACTTTGCCCTCTATACATGTGCCCATACAAGCAGTACACATGCCGCTTTGGCAAGAGTAGGGTAGCGGGTAGCCAAGCTTGAGCCCAGTCTCTAAAATTGTATTTTTTTTGTCCACCTCAAATTCATAAGTCTTGTTGCCGTCTATAATTTTTACTTTAGATGTGGCAGTGTGGGCAGGTGTATGAGCATTCACATTAGGTGAAGCTGCATGGAATAGCTCTCTATGTACATTTTCTTTATTCACTCCCAATATATCAATACCTTTAGCTACATCTTGCATCATTTCTGCAGGACCACAAATATAAAAGTGTGTTTGAGCCAGGTGTGTGCCTGCATATTTTTGTATGATTTGTACAGCACTTGCTTCATTTATTCTGCCTTTGTAGCCCACCCAAGTATCATGAGGCTGCGACAAAAAGTAAATGACATTAAAAATACTGCCATACCTGCTCTCAAGCTCAAGCAAAGTATGGTGGTAAATGATATCACTTTCGGCACGGTTGCCATATATTAAGGTAGTTTTGATATTATTTTTTAATGCAGTTTTGATAATGGATAATAGTGGAGTAATGCCGCTGCCGGCACCTATTAATACTATGTGAGCTATATTTTCATTGCCATGCAATACAAAATTGCCCATGGGCGGGTCTGCCTTGTATTTTTGACCGGGTTTTATGTTTTGCAGTATATATTTTGAGGTGTACGCGTTAGAGGTTTGTTTTACGCAAATAGCAAGATTGGTATCTGTAACACAGCTAGAACACAGTGAATATGAACGTTTTAAGATGCTACCATCCATAGGTATGTGTAAAGTAATAAATTGCCCCGATATATAAGGCACTTGGATTTGGGTTTGCTCAAATATTACCTCACAAGAGTCTTTGGTTGGATTGGTTACTTGCTTTACAGTAAGTTCTATAGGGTTGATATTCATTGTAATAATAAGAAATAATGTGCAAATTTATGGTAATAACTTCAATATCTCAAAAATGTTAATCAATCATTCACTTATACATAAAAAATATTGAGCTAATAGATATTTTATATGAATATCGTTTTATTTTTGCACGTTTTATAAAAATATTTTACCATTATCATATAAATATCTCATATGCCTTATCTATTCACCTCCGAGTCAGTGTCAGAAGGACATCCTGACAAAGTAGCCGACCAAATATCAGACGCCATCCTCGATGCCATGCTTGCACAAGACCCACACTCAAGGGTAGCTTGCGAAACATTAGTAACTACAGGCTTAGTAGTGGTGGCTGGCGAAATCACCTCTAATGCACAAATTGATGTACAAGAGGTAGTACGCGAAGCCATCAAAAAAATAGGTTATACCAAATCTGAATACCAGTTTGACTACCTCTCTTGTGGTATCATCAATGCACTTCATAAGCAATCGCCGGATATAGCCCAAGGAGTTAATGAAGGAGAAGGCCTTTTCAAAGAGCAAGGAGCCGGTGACCAAGGAATGATGTTTGGCTATGCCAGTAATGAGACAGATAATTATATGCCCATTACCTTAGAAATATCGCACTTGCTGGTACGTGAGCTTGCCGAATTGCGCCGCGAAGGCAAAAAAATGAAATATCTGCGTCCCGATGCCAAGTCGCAGGTCACAGTAGAGTATGATGATAGAGGTCGTCCACGTCGTATAGATACTATTGTGGTATCAACACAGCACGATGAGTTTGTGAAAGGTGGTGATACTAAAGCCGAAAAAGCCATGCAAGAGCAAATAACCAAGGACATAAAAAATATTCTTATTCCGCGTATCAAAAAGTTATTACCCGTAAAAGTACAAAGACTGTTTAACAGCCAAATAAAATATTTCATAAACCCTACGGGCAAATTTATCATAGGTGGTCCGCATGGCGACAGCGGACTCACAGGGCGCAAAATCATAGTAGATACCTATGGTGGTGCAGGTGCTCATGGCGGTGGTGCATTTTCGGGCAAAGACCCATCCAAAGTAGACCGCTCAGCAGCATACGCAGCCAGGCATATAGCCAAAAACTTAGTGGCAGCAGGAGTGGCAGACAAAGCACTGGTGCAAGTATCATATGCAATAGGGGTGGCTGAGCCAGTATCTATCAACGTAAATACCTATGGTACAGGTCATGTAAAAATGAAAGACGGCGAAATTACTGCGCTTGTAGAGCAACTATTCAAAGACAAACTCAAACCTAAGTCTATCATAGATCGTTTCCAACTCAAAAATCCTATTTATTCTGCCACAGCAGCTTATGGGCATGTAGGGCGTGAGTCATATACCAAAGAGGTACCTACATTTTATGCTACCGTGAAAGATGATAAAAAACAAAAAGAAGAGGTGCGAGTATATGGCAAAAAACAGCTTGAATTTTTTCCATGGGAAAAACTCGACCATGTGAAAGAGGTAAAAGCCAAATTCAAAATTGCATAAATTTAGGTTTATATTACAATCCGTAGCTTCAAAATCAACTTAAAAAGGTTACGGATTTTTTTTATTCATTATAACAAATAAAATTATGCAACTCTATTCTACAAAAAATACTAACCATATAGTAGGGCTCAAAGAAGCTGTATTCAAAGGATTGCCCCCTGACAATGGATTGTATATGCCTACCCGCATACCAACTATGGGAAATGAATTTTTTGAGAATATTGAAAAAATGTCTTTTCAGGAAGTAGGCACACAGGCAGCCCATGCACTCATAGGCGATGACATTTCTGCTAATGATATCAATAACATTGTACACAAGGCTATTGACTTTGATGCACCTGCGGTACATATTCATGACAACTATTATGCATTAGAGCTTTTTCATGGTCCTACATTAGCATTCAAAGATTTTGGGGCAAGGTTTATGGCCAATCTTATGGCCTATTATCTGCAAAACGACAGTCAAAAAATAAATATTTTGGTAGCCACTTCGGGCGATACAGGGGGCGCAGTAGCAGCAGGATTTTATGGATTACCTAATATTAATGTTACAATACTCTATCCATCAGGCAAGGTAAGCTACTTGCAAGAAAAGCAACTCACCACGCTCGGCAAAAATATTACAGCACTGGAGGTGCAAGGTACCTTCGATGATTGTCAACATCTTGTGAAGCAAGCATTTATAGACCATGATTTGTCGTATAAGCTGGGTCTTTCATCTGCCAATTCTATCAATATTGCCAGGCTTATTCCTCAATCTTTTTACTATTTTTGGGCTTATAAGCAACTGAAAAACTTGCACTTACCCATAGTATTTTGTACACCTTCCGGCAACTTTGGTAATATATTTGCAGGTATTATGGCACATAAAATGGGGCTTCCTGCACACAGATATATAGCTGCCCTAAATGCCAATAATACATTTTATGAATATATACAAACCGGCACTTTTGCTCCAAAACCATCAGTAGCCACTATTTCAAACGCTATGGATGTGGGCAACCCCAGTAATTTTGCTAGAATAGACAATTTTTTTGGAAATGATTTGGCTAATGTAAAAAAACTCATGTCATCCTATACTTTTTCAGACAGTGATACATTGGCTACCATTAAGCATGTTTATCATAATCATCAATATCTGCTCGACCCTCATGGGGCGGTGGCATATCTTGGACTTCAAAAATATTTTGCGGGCGATGCCTCTAAAACTTTGGGAGTAATGCTGCACACTGCCCACCCTGCCAAATTTATAGATGTGTACCCCAATGACATGAAGGCAAAAATACAGATACCCAACGCTTTAGCAGCCTTAGCAGACAAACCTAAAAAGGCTGTGGTAATAGGAAAAGATTATAATTTTTTCAAAAAAACACTGTTAGATATTTATCCCTGATTTGCTTATTTGTATAGCAAGTATTTGGCTCTAAGCATTTTATAATTTTCTAACTCAGGTATCCATTTTTTTTCAATTTCTGCTGCAGAGTAGCCTTCTCTTATCATGGGCATGACCCGATCATTGCCAATAAGTTTATTAAAAAATGGTTTAAAATATGCACCTTTGTCAGGAAATTTGTTGTAAAAATCTATGACATATTTCAGTGTAAATTCATATTTCAAGTCGTTGTTTCTCAAATCTATCCCGTAGCAGGTTTGCTGCTCATACAGAGGCTTTTGTGCCATGCCTTGTATGCTTTGCGGTGTAAATGTAAATGTACCCATGACAGTGTTTGGATAACCTATGGTTTGAAAAGGAAATAAAGTACCTCTGCCTACACTCATCACAGTGCCCTCAAAAAGGCATAATGATGGATAGAGTGCTACAGATAAATCGTTGGGAAGGTTGGGTGATGGTTTTATAGGCAGTGAGTAGGTAGAGTTGTGCGTATAATCTATACATTTTATTACTTGTACCTTACATGTGAGGCCTTGCCCTAACCAATGTTCGCCATTTATCATACTGGCAAGTTCGCCCATAGTAAGACCATATACTATGGGTATGGGGTGCATACCTACAAATGACCTAAAGGCAGTGTCCAATACGGGGCCAGCTACATAGGCTCCGTGTGGGTTAGGTCTGTCGAGTACTATGAGCGGTACAGAGGCTTCTGCACAGGCCATCATTACATAATGCAAAGTGCTTATGTAGGTGTAAAACCTCACACCCACATCCTGAATATCAAATATCACATAGTCCACATTTTGCATTTGTGCTTGCGTAGGCTTTTTGTTATTGCCATAGAGCGAAATTATTTTTGTGCCCGTTTTAGCATCTATGCTGTCGCCTATGTGTGTGCCTGCATCGGCATTGCCTCTAAAGCCATGCTCAGGGGCAAATATTCGCACTATATTACATATTTTGGATTTGGCCAATGTATCTGCCAAGTGTGTGTGGGCTATAGTAGATGATGGATTTACCACCAATGCCACATTTTTGCCTTTGATAATTTGGAAATAGGCTTTGGTATTGTATGCACCGGGTATTGGCTGTGCAAAGGCATTATTTAAGATAAAAAAAAATAATATTGGGTAAAAAAATTTGTACATAGTATGAAGATGTATTTTATGACACAGGATACTTCCAACCGTATATTTTGGTAATTTTCTTTTTTTTCATTTTAGTAGCAGTTACCACTATTTTTATGTTGGTTTGTGGTCTGTCGCGGGCATCTTTGGGTTGCGATGATATTTTTTGTACTACCTCTATGCCATTTATTACCTGACCAAATACTGTATAGTTATTGTTAAGAAAATGAGCGCCTTGCGCACCATCTACTATATAAAACTGTGATCCGCTCGACTCTTTTTTGGGGTTTACTTGGTCACCCATACGGGCAGCACATACAGCTCCTTGTACATGGGTATATTTGGCCACAAACTCTGCGGGCACTGTATAGCCGGGACCTCCCAAGCCATCGTTGTTAGGGTCTGTATCTTTAGAGTTTGGGTCGCCACCTTGTATCATAAAGTTTGGAATAATACGGTGAAATGTAGTGCTGTCGTAAAACTTTCTATTTACCAATTTTATAAAATTGTCTTTGTGCAATGGTGTATCATCGTACAATAATAATATTATATCTCCAAAACTTGTTTTTATGGTGATAAGGTAGTCTTTTTTGGAAGGTTTGCTATAAATATTTGAATATTGAAGAATAAATATACTAAGAATTAAGGTTATTTTTTTCACGGTTTATTTTATTTTATACAATTCAAAATTAGTGTTTTTGTACAATATTTGGGTATTATTGGCATACAAATCATTTATTTTTTGCATTAATTTACTTTCATAAGGTACGCGTAATATCAAATATTTTGTGTCTGAGGCATACATACTGTCTAATATGGCTCTTGTGTGTGAGGTGGTATATTCAAATATTGACTTGTCGAGGTTATATGTCTTTCGCTTCAAATAATAGGGCAGTTCTGAGCTCCAACCATCTACCAATAACAATGCACACTCATTTTCAGGTATTATTTTGCTCATTTCATTTCCGGATTGGTAATACATAGTATTGCTATACCGCTGAATATCAAAATATTGTACTTTATACATATACCCCTGAAATGCTGACCAACCTATCAAAAGTACAATACTTGCATACTTGATATAAATATTATGGTGCATATACATAGAATATAATGTAAATGCCATGGCTACTGCAAGTATTAATGTATTGGCTGCCCAATAATAATCATGATGAAAATATAAGTTTAAGAATACTACCGGTCCCATAAAATATGATATTATCAATATTAAGCATTGAATTCTATATTTATGATTATATAATATATTCATAATCAACAATATATAGGCAATTAATATACTATTATTGGATTGTGCCGGGAAATATATGCTCCAATACGATAATATAAATCGTGACTCGAACAAACCGTAATTCCATTGGCTTAGAGCAGCACTCACAAGATACTTTCCACCGTATGACAGTGATTTGTGATAGTCTGATATTTTTACCCACATGGCTCCAATAAGTATGGGAATAGTAATGCAGATCATATACCAATAGTTTTGCTTAATGGCATTGATAATAATTGAAATATTGATTTTTTTCAGAGGTAATATCTTTACTGCCAGTGCCATGACGACAGCTGCATCATATAATATAAAAGTAGTAACCTTGGTGAGTGATGCCAATACACCACAAATCAATGCAAGTATGAGGTATATCAATTTTGTATACTGGTCATATAATATCAGGCAACATATAAATGCCACGCTAAAAAATAGGGCTGTATTTTCTATCAGTAGTGTACGGTTCCAAAACATATAGGTACAAAAACTTAATATACTGATGACAGTAAATAGTATCACATAAAAGTTACAACCTGATAGATACATAGTAAATACTACAACACAAATGGACATGAAAAAAAATGCAATATTCACCATCCTGCCGGCTTTTTCTATAGGATAATCTGTAATACCTATTAACTTATAAACAATGTATTGATAGGTAGGAAACTCAAATGGTATTGTCCATGGTGGGCCTAATACAGGGGTTTCATAAATGATTTTTGCACCGTCTTTAAGATAGTAGTATATGCTAATGGCAGTTTGGCATTGCCTAAAACCGTGTTTGTCGTTGAGTGGTGCGTCTATATTGAGTGAGGCTATCTTAATATGCAATACCAATAATGCAGCCGCAAATGAGGTAAGTAATATTCCGATAATTATTTTGAGCACTTATAAAGACATTTAGCTTGCAATATGTAAATATATATCTTCAAAAATTAGCGGTGGCAACCCCATTTATTTTTTGTATATTTTTTTGCAAAAATTATTGGATAAACCATCTAAAAAAGTGATGTCAAAAAAATAGTAATACTAATTAGGCAAATATCAAACTATACAGATATACCCAAAGATATACCTGTATAGAATAGTATTACATACTATTGTTTATTTTTGATAAGGGTGATTTCCACAGCTTTTTTGGCCAACTCGTCTGATATACCGAGCCCTAATTTCAGCTTTTCGAGCAATTCTTTTTCTTTAGCTGCAATAATACCGTCAGAAAGTACAACATCTACCACAGTTATAAAAAGTTTGTCTTTGTAATTGTCAGATATTTTGGGGATGGCAAGCTCTACCATTTTTTCAAAACTTCCTGCAGCTTTGTAGTTGGCCGCTATGGTTTTGAATATTTCTTTCACATTGCTGCCTTTGAACATATTGTTGTAGGCTATCATCTCTATCAGGTCATGCACTTCTTCCTCAGAGATTTCGCCGTCTATGGCCATAGAAGCATATATGATGGCTGCGTATGCTTCTTTTTCTGTTTTTATTTCGGGTGTAGAAACCTTTAAAATGCTATCGAAGAATCCCATAATGTATTAAATAATTTTAAATTTTAGTTTATGTGAATGTTAAAAAAACGGATAAAAATAAATATATTATTTCAAAATATAATTTTTTTAATAATAATATTTATAAACACCCAATAAGCTACCGCTGATTATTTAGAGGCAGCCCATTTTCTAATTTCTGTTCTAAACCAATCATCAGCAGCATCAGTAAATTTATAATTATCCCTGATGTACTTCATAGTGTCTTTTTCTATATCAGTGTAGGTGTCGCCATCTTTCACAGCATGAAGTAGTTTTTTGGCATCTTCTATTGATATTCTGCCATCGCCTGCACCTGCTACTGACTCATCAGCTATGTCAAGCATTTCTTTATCATACTTTACGCCATCAATTGTTTTATAATAATTTCCCATAAGATTTAATATTTTTTATTTTTTAAAACAAAGTTATTTTTTTTATATTAATTAACAATAACAATCTGATTTTTATATTTTTGTTTTAATAATAATGCGAAATTTTCATTTATTCTTTCTAATATTAATCAATAGTGCCTCATTTGCACAAAGTGTATATACCGGCAAATACAGGTCTGCAGGTAATATTTATTATTGGAAAAATAATAAACTATTGCCAACCTCATACTGGCAGCAAGATGTAGAGTATGACATAAAAGCTACCATAAACGATAGCGCAGATGCCATTCAATGCCAATATTATAAGTTGAAATATTATAACAATTCACCGCACACACTTCATGAACTCTACTTTCATTTATATGAAAATGCTTTTCAGCCCGGCTCCTACTACCATGCCCTCTGGAAAGGCAATCACCAAAAACCTATTTTTGGGACTAAAGAAAAACAAGGACTAGGTACCCAAGTGTATGATATGAAAGTAAATGGTGAGGCTGTGCGCACTACCTTAGACAATACCATATTACAAGTACATTTGCTAAAACCACTACCTCCCGGCGACTCTGCCGAGGTCACTTGTACATTTACTACTTGGTGGGACACAGGCAGCATGCGCCGCAGAAACAAAATGTATAACACTGGCAAGCACAAACATTATGATGGGGTACACTGGTATCCTATTGTATGTGTATATGATGCTAAAATGGGCTGGCATACGGACCAGCATCTTGACAAAGAGTTTTATGCCAACTTTGGCAGCTTTGATGTACAACTTACATTTCCGGCAAAATATGTAGTAGAGGCTACAGGAATATTGCAAAACAAAGAAGAAGTAATGCCGGATACACTTCGCGAAAAACTGGATTTGAAAAATTATATTAATCCCGCCAACAAACCTAAGCCTATCTTCTACGATAACAATAGTTATAAAACATGGAAGTACTACGCCACCAATGTACACAACTTTGCCTTCACTGCAGACCCACTTTACAGGATAGATGAGCAAGATTGGAAAGGAGTGAAAGTGATAGCCCTTGTGCAAGAGCCACATGCAGCAGGTTGGAAACAGTCTGCTCAATTCACCCAAAATGTGATGGAGATATATAGCCACGACTTTGGCAACTATATATGGCCAAAAATAATAGTGGCAGATGCACAAGATGGCATGGAGTACCCTATGCTCACCCTCGATGGAGGCACTTATCCTCAGCATCAAGGGCTATTGGCGCATGAAGTAGGTCATATGTGGTTTTATGGCATGGTAGCCAATAATGAAACCTACCGTGCATCACTCGACGAGGGGTTTACACAGTTTCTTACGGTGTGGTCTATGGACAAAATATTGGGCAAGATCAGAGCCAGACCTGTGCAAGTAGGCAAATATGTAAAAAAACGTACAGACAGCATCATTACCCGATACGAAAGTCTATATAATCCTTACCTTACTGATGTGTGGTCAGGATATGACATGCCACTCAATACTCACTCCTCAGATTTTAATGGTGCCATACGCCAAGATGGTGGCTACCGTGCTGTGTATTACAAAACAGGCACTATGCTTTATAACCTTAAATATGTGCTGGGCGACTCACTATTTATGAATGCCATGAGGTACTATGTGAAAAAATATACAGGCGCACATCCTTATCCTGAGGACTTTAGGCAAACTATTATAGAATATGCACATGCAGACCTCAACTGGTTTTTTGACCAATGGCTGGAAACCACCAAGCATATAAACTATACAGTGAGAGGTATTAAATATGTAAAAGAAAATGATGATGGTACTCTATGCTATCGTATAGATTTTAAGCGCAAAGGCAGCATGCAGATGCCTATTGACTTTAGGGTGTTTACCAAAGATTTCTATTATGATTATTATATTCCAAACACATGGTTTGTAAAAAATACAGACGCAAAGATATTGCCCAAATGGTATGGCTGGGATAGGATTAATAAAATATATAAAGCAGAAATAGATGTAAATAAGCCAATAAAAGATGTAGTGATAGACCCAAACCATATTATGGCAGATATAGACCTCCGCGACAACAGTCTGAGAAGTATAGACAACTTTAGCATAGACCACCGTGTGCCAAGCCCACCCAAATGGTACCAATCTCAAAACTATTGGAGACCTGACTTGTGGTACAATGGTTACGATGGACTTCAAATGGGGTTAACAGGCTACGGCGACTATTTTGGACAGCAAAGTTTTTATGAATATTACGGATACTTCAATAGCAGACTTGGGCAGCAAGATTACATACCTGCATCATTAGAAAAAGACAACCGCAGATTTGCTTTTGGGTTTGTAGAAAAAAATAATTTGGGCAAACATTGGAGACAACTATATTATTATGATGAGGTGCACTACCATACAGGACTTATGAAGGGTATTTTAGGATTTGAAAAAATATTTAAAACTCAAAGTTTGCGTAATACTAAAGGGGTAAAAATATTTGCTAATATGCAGCTCATGTACAGAGAGTTGCAAAGTGATGCGCAATATTTGCTGTATCCTGAGCATTGGTCAGTGGCTAAGCTTAACTCAAGTATAAATACAGGAGTTCATTTTACAGGCATGGGGCACTTGTTGGTAGAGATGCGTACCCCGGGTCCGGGTGCTTCTTTCAATTATTATTATTTGCAGGCAGCCTACAAGGTAAATATTGCATTTCATAAAATAGACTTGCTCAACCGCTTTTTTGTAAGATGGGGAGGTGGCGATACGCCCCAAGAGTCTGCATTATATTTGGCAGGTATGGCACCCGAGCAACTCTTTGGCAACAGGCTCACGCGTGCCACAGGTTTTGTACCGGATAGTTGGGTAGGGTATGGCAGTGGCACAAATCATTTTCATATGGGTGGTGGTCTCAATATAAGAGGCTATGCCGGGTATTTAGCTCCTGAAATAGCAGATGGAGCTACATATAATACCTATTTGGGAAAGTCGGGCTTATCATGGACTGTAGAGATAGACTTTGACAGATATATACCTATACGTCCTTATAGGTTTTTCAAAAATTTTCATTTAGACACTTATTTGTTTAATGATATAGGCAGCATATCATACAGCACAGCAGATAGCCATCAACAACGCTTGGCAAAAATCCGCACCTCATCAGGGGTGGGCACTGTACTTACTATTAAATTTGGTCAGCTCAACATAAAACCCATTGTGCTAAGATTTGACATGCCACTGCTGCTCAACTTTGCCCCTGCCACTGAGCAAAATGCAGCGGTAAGATATGTGGTAGGTGTAGGCAGGTGTTTTTAGTATTATGTATAAACCACAAAATTGATATGTTGCCCTTATTTTTAAAGGGTAGTATTAATATTTTAGTACCATTTCCTTTAGTACTTTTACCCACTCAGGGCTATCATTGAGGCTGTGTACCAATTGCAGATGTGTGCCACCGTTTGCCTTGAACAGATGCAGGTATTCATCACCTATCTCCATGGTGGTTTCAAGGCAGTCTGCTGTGAATGAAGGTGCCAGCACCAGCACATTTTTATAACCCATACCGGGCAAGCGCTTGATGGTATCTTCGGCATAGGGCTCCAGCCAAGGCTCTTTGCCCAACCGACTTTGAAATACTACAGTATATTGATTTTGTGAGAGTTGCAACTCATTGGCTATGCCCCTTGCAGTAGCGTAGCATTGCGCTCTGTAGCAAAAATGGTTTTGTGCTGAAATGGCATCGCAGCAATTGCCGAGCTTGCAATACCCTGTACTGCCTTTGAGTATATGCCTTTGCGGAATGCCATGAAAGCTTATTAATATATGGTCATACTGCACCTGTGCAAGATATGTTTTGGCATTATTGGCATAGCAGCTCAGCATAGCAGCATTGTCATAATAATTGGAAATAATGTGTAGCTCAGGTATGAGCCAATATTTTGATATTTGTCGTTGTACCTCATCTATCACTGTGCCTGTAGTGGCAGAGGCATACTGAGGGAATAACGGTATTACCAATATTTTTTTTACCTTTTTTGCCATCAGTTTTTGAAGTGCTTCTTTTATAGATGGGTTTTTGTATCTCATACCCAACTGCACTTCATACCCTGCACCTAATTGCATTTGGAGCATATCTTGTATGCTATAGCCATAGTGTTTGAGTGGTGAGCCATTTGCTGTCCACAGTTTTTGATAATTTTTGCTTGATTTGGGTGCTCTGAAAGGTGCTATGATAAGATTAACTAACAAAAATCTTACTATGGGGTTGATATCCAGCACCCATTTGTCGCTCAAGAACTCACGCAAATATTTTCTTACATCTGCAGTGCTGTAGGAGTCGGGGGTGCCTAAGTTTACTATCAGTACCCCTGTATGTGGCCATGACGACATGTGGAGCTAATCTATTTTTTCGAGTACCAATGCGGTACGGTTTGTAAGGTATATGCTCAATATATGGCTATCGTTTTGCAACTGAGTAATGTGCTCTATGCTGCTATCTATCCTGCCGTGACCGCCGTAGTGCCTTGCATCTGAGTTAAGTATTATTTTGTATTTGCCCGCCTGTGGCACATAAAATCTATAGTCAAATATAGATTTGTGAGGGCTAAAGTTGAATACAAATATCAGATTTTTGCGCTCAGCTACTATCACTTTATTGTCATTGTCCATATTTAGTGGATGTGCACCCCATGAGTTGAGAAGTTCATATTTGTTACAAAGTGCCAACATATCTTTGTCCCAATTGTTCATATATTTATATTTAAGCCTTTCGTTGTCCACAAGGCTCCATTGGCGTTTGCAGTATTTATAGCTCCAGTTATTCCCTTCACGCGGAAAGTCAATCCACTCCGGATGACCAAATTCATTGCCCAAAAAGTTCATATATGCCTCACCCCCAAGTACCATGGTTACAAATCGTATCATCTTGTGCAGCGCTATGCCACGCTCTATGATGATATTGTCATCATCATCTTTCATATGCCAGTACATTTCTTTATCCATGAGCCAAAAAGCCACTGTTTTGTCGCCTACCAGTGCTTGGTCGTGCGACTCTGCATAGGATACTGTTTTTTCTTTCCAGCGCCTGTTTACCAGCATATTGTATATTTCGTGTATATTCCAGTCTTCGTCTTGCGAGTGTTTTAATAGTTTTATCCAATAGTCAGGTATGCCCATGCCAAGTCTGTAGTCAAATCCTATGCCGCCTTCATTTATATTGCGGCACCCACCCGGCATACCACTCATATCTTCGCATATGGTAAGGGTTTCAGGTTTCAAGGTATGTACAAGGTCGTTGGCAAGTTGCAGATAAGTCACAGCATCCCAATCTACCCCGTCTTTAAAATATTTGTCATAATGGTCAAATGACACAAAATTGCCATGATGGTAGTAGTATATGGACGTGACCCCATCAAATCTGAAACCATCAAAATGAAACTCAGAAAGCCAGTATTTGAGATTGGAAAGCAAAAATTGCTTCACCTCCCATTTGCCATAGTCAAACAGCATAGAGTCCCACTGCTCATGATATCCTTTGCCTCCGGAGTGAAAGTATTGATAGTCAGTGCCATCGAAGTAGTTGAGCCCCTCGTCAAAGTTTTTCACGGCATGTGAGTGCACTATATCCATTATCACAGCTATGCCCAAGCTGTGTGCTTTATTTACCAAATATTTGAGGTCTGTCGGCGAGCCAAATCTTGAGCTGGGAGCATAATAATTAGACACATGGTATCCGAATGAACCGTAATACGGATGCTCTGCCACACCCATCAGCTGCACAGTGTTATAGCCTAAATTTTTTATTCTGGGCAAAATATTGTCTGCAAATTCCACATAAGTGCCTACTCCTTCTTTTTCTTGTGCCATACCTATGTGCGCTTCATATATCACAGGCATTTTTTTTGCATTTATGGGAATAAATTTTTCATCGCTCCATGCAAACGGTGAGTTAATATCCCATACCACTCCTGTAAATATCTTGGTGGCATCGTCTTGATAGGTTTTGAATATGTATGGTGATATTCTGTCATGTGCACCATTATGACCTATTACATGTACTTTTATGAAAGAGTTTATTTTTAATTTATCGGCATACTCACTGTCCGGCAATATTATTTCCCATATTCCTTTTTCATTTTTGGTTAATGGGTTTGCTTCTCTGTCCCAATTATTAAAATCACCCACCAGATATAGACCAAATGCTTCAGGTGCCCATTCACGATATATCCAGCCTTTTTTTTGTGCCGAATAGTGCAATCCAAGATATTTATATGCATCTGCAAAATCGCTGAGAGTACCATGTACTTTGGTTATTTCATTTTTTTTGTCTAAAAATCTTTGGTGGCGATTTTGTATTTCATGGTAGTATGGAGCCAACCAGGGGTCATCTTCTATTATTTGAAATTTGGGGTGAGACTCAGACATGTATATATTACTTATTTATTATACTTTAAACGCACATTTTTTTGTAATTGTTAATACTATTTCCTCTGAAATCAATTTAAATTTAGGTCAGAAGGAAGCTTTGATAAATTTTTCATTTGAAATATATAAATTTGTCAAAAGAAAAATTTTTGTCGCTTTCAATATAAATCAATTATTTTACTGCCATATTATAAACTTATTTTGTCAAATAGTTTGTTTATTAATTAATAATGAAACTATTTTGAAATATTATAGTAAAAATATAATAATAATAATAATAATTTGTATTTTCGCAATATATGTGGTACCAAAAAACATTTAGATTACCTGCCTTTGGCAGAGGTTTTCATATCATTACCAAAGAGGTAAAAGCCGAGTTGGAACCCATCAGCAAGGTAAAAGTTGGTATATGCCATATATTTATCCATCACTCTACCTGCAGCCTCACCATCAATGAGCAGACAGACCCTACTGTGCGTGTAGATTTTGAAAGCCATTTCAACAGCATGGTACCGCAAGATGCGCCACATTTTAAGCATACCAGCGACCAGCCCGATAACATGCCTGCGCATCTCAAATCCAGTATATTGGGCAGCTCAGTCACTGTGCCCATTACCAATGGCAAGCTTGCATTGGGTACATGGCAAGGTATATACCTTTGCGAGCATCGTACCATACCACCATCCAACCGCAAAATCACCATCACTGTGTGGGGAGAGTAGTGTGGTGTATTTTTTAAATGTTAATTTTTTTGCTCATTGCGGCACGTGACCAAGTATCATTTTCATAAGATAAAGTCGATGCCCAACATTAATCCTCAATTGTGTTTGGTGTGTCACCAAACACGGGGTAGGAGTAATTATTCAACTAGTTTACTATTTTTATATAGTAATTCAGGGTCTAAATCTGCGTCATTTGCCCAAGCTATTGTGTCAAAACTAATTCGAACGGTATTGAACATGGATATATCTTGAAGTTCTTTAAAAATACCAATATTCAAATATGGACGCATATCAAAAGTGCGAACTTGACCATTTTCAAATGTCAATAGCAACAAATGTTGATCCATTGGTTTCACATCTTTTACAGCCAAATACATAATTTTTTACTTTAAAGGGTCTATTAAAAAGGGTTTTTCACCGTTTTGGCACAATTTCCAGTCTGCTATTAATTCTTCTTTATGAATTTCAATCCATGCAAGTACCAATCTGAATTGCTTGGCAGGAATTTACCCTTCCATTATTTCACAAGTTTCAATATTTATTACTACCACCTCGATTTGGTAATAAACATGGATGTGTGGTGGATTATGTTCTTTTGGTCCGTAATACATCCTAATTATTATACCAAAAAACATTGATAACGTAGGCATTTTTCTATTTGTTTTTGACAACAAAAGTAAAAAAAACAGCTATTTGACAAAACATTGTTTTTTATCCCACCCATCTTTGAGGTTATGTAACCTTCGAATTACTAAGAATATACAACTTTCAAAAAGTTGAATATTCTATTCGTATTTTAATTGTGTTTGGTGTGTCACCAAACACGGGGGAGTATTGACCAGCCAATGGTATAATTGTAAATATTAACCCAAAATGCTATGATAACGGATAAATATATGCGTATTTTTACCTGATAATAGACACATCGCCTATCAGTGGCTGGCTTCCGTCTTTTTTGTCTATAAAGTACCAATAGGTACCTGTAGGCAGGTTGCTGCCATCCCATGGTTTAGCTTTCAGGTCATTGCCCTTCACTTCATACACCACTGTGCCATACCTATTGTATACTTTCACCACGGCATCTTTGCGCAAGCGCAAATCTACAATATTCCAAAATCCATTTTCATCGCCCGTACCCGGAGTGAGTGCGTTGGGCACAAAGTCTGCTGATTCGCATATTTTTATCGCTACTATATTAGATACCGAGGAGTCGCATTTGCTGCTTTTGGTCACTGCTCTGTAATATTGTTTGGTACCATATTTATTATTTTCCGGTGTTTTTAGATAGTCGGTAATGGCGGTTTTGTTTTGTTCTTTATTCACATCATACCAAGTTAGACTGTCGCGCGAAAATTGCCATTGCACATTGCCCACATAGTCTATAAGTTTGATATATGTAAAAAATTCTTCGCATATTTCAAAAATATTGTCTTTGGGTATGGCTACTCCACCTTCAGACTTGGGCAGCACATAGAAATTTACCACATTACTGGCACTTGACCTACAGCCCTTAAACGATGCTAATACTCTGACAGATATAGAGTCTTTGAGCTCTTCGCTGGTAAAAATGCCTTTGTCATAAGTACCTGCGCTGGTGTACCATACATTGCTGCCCGCTTTTCTTTCTTGCCATGTGATATCACCTGTATGACCTTTGAGAGTAAGTTTTACGGTACTGCCTTCGCATAGCGAGCCATAGTTTTGTATAGGGTCTATGTAGCCACCATTGGAGGCTATGATGTTGATAGTATCTTGTGCCGAATAGTTGCCACATGTGGTATCATTTACTACATATCTTATGGTAAAAGGTCCACCAAGGTTGCTGCTCTCAAGGTCTATTATACCGGTGATACTGTTAAGAAATGCAATGCCCGGAGAGGCTGTAAACTTGCCCCTGTCAAATACACCATCTGGAAACGCGGTACCTTCATTGCAGTATGGGCTGCCTGTAAAAGTGAATGAGGGTATCACCGGAGGTGCTGTGATATTGATGCTCAATACATCAGATACTGAGCCGCAAGAGTTGGAGGCAGACTTAGTAACGGTCACGTATCGAGTGCCTTCTTGTGATGTATTGAGCCTTATTTGCCCGGTAAGTGTGTTTATATCTAATCCAATATCTCCCGCAAATGATAGTCCTGCTACATTTTGGTCAGGGTATATGCTGCGTTCGCCCTTACAAAACGACTCTTTGCCTTTGTCGTAAGATATATATGGTATTTCGGGTATTTGGTTTATGAGCACATTTGCAGTATCTTTTTTCTCGGCACATCCCTTGAAAGCAGGTACTTTGTAAGTAATGGTAAATACTCCGGGTTTAGTATTTTGCAGATTTATGCTGCCTGTCACAGAGTTCAAGTCAAGCCCTGAGCCATAGTCATTTATAAATGAACCATTTCTAAAAAATGAAGTTTCATTGAGTCGAGCTACTTGCCCATCTTTGCAATATACTGATTTTTCGTAGCGTATGTTGGGTATTATTTCAGGGGCTGTCACTTCTATTTCTACAGGCTCTGATACCACCTCAGGGCATACCCCAGATGCAGGTATGTACCCATATATTTGATAATTGTTTGGGGTGAGATTATATAAATTGTTAATTACACCTGTAAAAGTATTAATGCTGATAAAACTAGTAGGGGTGCGATACCTTGTAGATGATGAGTTTGAAAATGCTTGTATGCCTATGATATTTTCATTACAAAACTGAGATGACAAATAACCAATGGTAGGTTTTGCAGGTAGTTTTTGAATGGTGACGGTGGTGATGGCTTCCAATTGTGGACAAACTCCAATCACAGGCATGCGATAACGCACAAAATAGGTGCCATCTTTAGAAGCCCCGGTATTAATAAATCCCGAACCGTTTATACTAAGGTTTGTAGAACTGGATATGATACTACCTCCTGAGGTGGCCAATGTAGGTATTTTGAGAGCACCCTCCTCCTGGCAGAATATAGAGGCTTCATACCCTATTCCGGGCGCATTATATTGACCTGCAATAGTGAGGCTGCTATAGGAAGATGCAGCTTCGCATCCATGAATGTCTGTGTAGTCATAGGTTATATTATACCTTTTATATGTACCCGGGAATACATTTACCCCATTCACAGTGATGGCACCCGTGAGGGTATTCATGGATATGTCTATATCATCAATACTAAATCTCCCGTTAGGGAAGTTGGCAGACATATTGGGGCTTGAGGTAGCCACTATAGTGGATGATTTGTTACAAAATTGTCCATTTCCATAGATAAAATTTGGCAAAACGGGTAAATCTCTGATAGTTACTGTAGTAAGGTCTTGCAGGGTAAGGCACGACCCTGTAGGTGGGAATGCATACCTAATAATATAGTTGCCACTTTGTGATTTGTCTGCGAATATATTGCCTAATCCATCAATGCTTATGTTGGATGAGTTAGCACTAAATGACCCACCTGGTGATGTAATACTTGGACTGATAATAGCACCTGCATCTTTGCAAATGGTATTGGATGAATAAGCTATTTTTGGTTTATTGAATTGACCTGAAATAGTTACGCTCGTATTTTTGGGCGGGGGTGAGCATCCATACACATCTGTGATAGTATAATATATATCATATGTACGGAATGCACCTGCACCTATAGCTAAACCATTCACAGTAATGGCACCGGTGGCGGTATTGAGTGGCAAGTCTGAGGGTATGACACTATATCTGCCGCCCGGGTAGTCCACCGCAAGGTTTGGACTTACCGTTACAGAGGAAAGCCTATCGTTGCAAAACTGTTTACTTTCATATGTAAAAGTAGGTACAATTACTGATGAACCTATAGTGAGCACCGCAAATCCTGATACAGACCCACATACATTGGGCTTGAGTATGGAAGTCACCGTATATATGCCTACATCGCTTGGGGTAGGATAAATAGTGCCATTAAATGGGAATATTTGTACACCTCCGCTGATGGTAAATGTAAGATTTGACCCACCCAAAGTAGCACCTGATATACTGAGTATAGGTATACTATTGGCATTGCATATAGGTATGCTACTATAATATGGTATAGGTACTTGAGGTTTTGATTCTAAGAAAAACCCCGATGTACCTTGCAGAAAACCACATCCTGAGCCGGCATCTGTAGTATAGGTGAGTGAGTAATTGCCTGTGGGCAATGCACTTGTAAGGGTCACTGTGCCAGTGGAGGTATTCACACTAAGCAAACTTGATGATGATGAATAGCTGCCATTAATTACTCCATCTATAGTTATTACATTTAATATTCCAAAGTCATTGCAATAGTTTGGCTGTGCAAATGTGAATTGGGGCAGCTTATTAAGTGCTTTGAATGAAATGGGTGATGAAGTGGTGCGTACCGGACAAGCACCATTATCAGGTTGTGCATACACTATGTCAAACGTGCCACTTACA
This sequence comes from Cytophagales bacterium, assembly GCA_033765235.1. Classification (GTDB taxonomy): domain Bacteria; phylum Bacteroidota; class Bacteroidia; order Cytophagales; family UBA9547; genus JANRIG01. Next base: position 37,550 of record JANRIG010000019.1, read on the forward strand.
GTAAGATTTGTAAGACTCACTGCGCCATTATAGCCATCTACCCTGATATCAGGATGACCTGAAAATGAACCTCTGTTTATACCATTGAATGTAAGGGTATTATTTATCTCTGGCAGGTAAAATGAAGTAAGCGTGCCACAATAGGGTGTGCTTGAGTATGAAAAAATAGGTTTGCTTTGCAAAGCAGATAAAAATAAAACCGAAAAATCACTGTACACTGCATCACAACCTAAGTAGCTCGGTATCTGATATTGCACTACATAAAGTCCTGATTTGGTGGTTGTATCGCCTGAGAGCATACCTGTCACAGAGTTTAGGGATATATTACTGCCGGATTGGTTGATGATAAATTTGAAACCTGCTCCCGGCAATGAAGATAAGTTCATCACTGAGAATGGTAGCGGCACTACAGGGAAACTGTTGTTACAGTATTCTTGTTGGGCATATTGAAATGCAGGTGTAGCAGGACTTGAAGTAACGGTGAGGCTTACACCATTATATACATCACCACAACCACCTGTGCCGGGTATAGAATATACAATGTCATATATTCCTGAGGTCACTGTATAGTTTATCAATACTGTGCCTGTAATAGAGTTGATAGGCAAGCCATTGGTAGCAAAAAAGTATCCATCGGTAAAAGTATTTTGATTGTCAGCGGTTGATACTTTTTCTTTGAAAGCTACATTATTGCATATAGGTAAAAATGGACTATTTCCATAGTAAAACTTAGGTACAGGTGCTAAATTTTTGATGCTCACAGCCTGACTTATATCAAAATTGGGGCAGCCACCCACAGCTGGAATACTAAAGCTGATTAGATAATTACCCTCCGATGATGTAGATGGTCTGAATGCTCCTCCTGTTGCAGTGAATGACATACCTACTACCGGGAATACTGAAAACGTACCTGTGGCAGCACTTGAATAGCTAAATGATGGTAGTACTGCCCCTGTAAACGAATTGCAAAATTCACCTGTGCCATAACTGAAAGCGGTGACTGTGCTGGGTTGGGTAACTATGATATTGATAGATGTGGTAGTAAAAATAGGACATGCACCGTTGTCTGCTCTTATTTGATAGGAAGTGGAGGTGGTAAGTGGCGGTGTTGAGTAGTTAGAACCTGTAACACTGAGATTTGTCCACAAAGCACCATTATTGGTAGAGAAAAACCAGTTTATGCCGGCTGCTGTGGCAGCAGAGTATGACAATGTAATATTAGAACCTGCACAAATGGCTGATTCACTGGCTGCAAATCCTAATATGGTAGGTATGGCATCTATAAATACTACTTCGTCCTTAATATATGGTGTGGTAGTAGCACCGCTGGTGCCTAATATAGTGAGTGTTATATTCTTCACTCCTATAGAGTTGTAGGTCACATTTACCGGATAGGTAATGCCTGTTCCCGATAGGGTAGCAGGTGTAGCTCCCGCACCAAAGTTCCAGCGCACACCGGTGATAGATATGCCACTCACTGTTAATGTATTGTTGGTAAACGCTATAGTAGGTGATGTAATACAGGCACGCTGCACATTGTATGTTATCTGTGGGTCTAGTGGACAGCCTGATATTGATGCTACAAATATTCCTGAGGTTAATGTGGCACAGTCAAGCCTGTCTACCAGTACAGCTCTGAAATACATATCTGTAAATAAAAATGTGGTGCCAAAAAATGGGGTGGTGAATCCTGTACCTGCGGTCACATTTTGCCAACCGCTCACTCCGCCGGGTACTGTGGTCTGCTGCCAACGTATAGTATAATAGTTTGACCCTGATATATTCATATTTGTTCTACCTCCGGGGCATATAGGAATTACAGAGGTCACAGTGCTCACCGGGCTTATGCTCATGGCCGGTAATAACTGCATTTTGATACCTGATGTGGTCACGGCATTGCATTGTCCGCTTCTTACAATAGCTCTATAATACCTATCTACAAATATTCCGGGAGTGGTATAAATATTATTGGCAGTATTAAATCCGCCACCTGTAGCATTGAACCATGATAAATTATCAAATGATTGTATCCAATTTATAGTAGGGGATGTATTGGTAGAGTTTACAGTAAGTGTCCTAAATCCTCCGCCACATACAGTGGGTCCGGGTGCGCTGGAGGCTATGCCCGAGGTTTGGGACAAGCCATCTACGGTAATGTTAAATGACCTTGATTTGGAAGGACCGGGTCCTTGAATTTCATGTCTAATATTCTTAATGCCTGCGGTTGTAAATCTTACATTGCCTGGAAATGTAGCAGATGTAGAACTTAGGGTGGCGGGTGTGCCTCCTGTAAATGTCCAATTGTATCGGGTAATGCCCCCAATGCCGTCAAAGGTATCTTGATGATAGATATATATACCTGTGGTAGAAGCGGTAGATAAGCATACGCTCGAGGCTAATGTAGTAAGTGGAAATGGCTTAAGCAAGCAATTTACTGCGCTCACAGTGACCACATTAGAATATTTTACCTGACACTGTACCGAAGTGGCTGAATATCGTGAGGCAGCACGGTAATACCTTGTTTGACCTATCAGCAGGTGAGGGGATACAGAGTTATAAGTTCGGGCTGTAGCACCTCCTATGTTGCTGAATGTGACATTGTTGGTAGAACTTTCCCATTGCAAATTTTTAAACCATCCTGTAATAGAAAGAGCAAATGCCGAACTGTCGCATACATTAATACGCGAGGCAGTGGTGACGTTATATGCACCTGCGCCATTGCTGAGCACCCCTGTAGCGGTGCCGGCAAAAGCTACCCCTTCTATTGAAAGCGTGTAAGTAGGGCTAAACACTTCTGGGCATGTGCCTGCATTGAGCCTTGCTCTCCATGATGAGGTCACAGTGATGAGTGGAGTAGTATAGGTGTCGTTGTTTTCAAAAGGTATATCTTGCCAGCCTCCTGATGTAGGGTTGCTATATTGCCACTGAATAGAGCCTGCAGCCTGATTAAGACCAAGCACTACACTGTTGCAAAAGAGTAGGTTTGGTGAAACTAATAAATTGCCTCCGGGTTTCACTTCATATATTACTACACTTGATTTGTAGCATGCATTACCATTATTTGCCATATATATGATATCGTATGCGCCTGCAGCGGCCGAACTTAGGCTTATGGTACCTCCAAGCAGGTTAAGTAATGGTTCATTAATCCCTGTAATGCCATTGGCAAGTTTATAACTTCCACCCGGAAATAGACTCGATGGATTTGGGGTAGGGGTAAGGGTAGTAGGCAGCGAAAATCCTGCAATAGGTTTGCAGGCACTGGTAGAGTTGTAGTTGAATACAGAGGTATTTACTTGTGTGTTTGTCACTGTTATTGATTGTTGTCTTATATTAAAGCCACCCGGTCCGGATACGGTAAGGCGTACATTTTTTACGCCTGCAGTGCTATAGTATACTGTGGCAGAGGTGCCATTGCCTGTAGCCGGATTAGCCCCCGCCCCAAAATCCCAACTGCGTGATGATATACTACCTGAAGATGCATCTGTGAAAACAGTGCTCGTGCCGCCGCATATAGTAGTGAGTGATGCATTGAAATTGGCAGTAGGTGCTTGCCCAAATGATAATATGGTTAAAATAAAAAATAATGATGTTGTTATTAATAATTTCATCGCCAAAAATCTGAAGGTGATAATATTCTCTGTCTGGGTATTAATATAAGACCGAGCATAAGCTCGTGCGTGCCTGATGTGCGAGCTGAAAGCTCAGAAAGTACTAAATCATATGCGTAACCAAATTCGAAGCGAGACATAAACTTAGCTCCGAACATGAACACTAAGCCGTCTTGGTTTCTGTATGATACGGCTGCCCACAATAAATGTTCGTCTTTCCACTTCAATTCTCTGAAATTAATTTTTGCATTAATATCAAAAGTAGGGTTTGAGGTGTATTGATTGGCTTTGATGATGATAGATGGTATGAGATATATGGCAGGGTCGCGAAGTATCTCTATGGCACCTCCTGCGGTGATGAAGTAGTGCTGTACCAACCTATTAACACCTATGGGCACGGGAAATGGGGATGCATTTACATTATTCATAAATATTTGGTCGAGCGAGGCACCTACATACCACAGTTTATGATACATCCATGCACCTATATTGCCGTCGAGCAGTAGTTTGTTGTTGTTTGACAGTTTTATAGGGTCTATGTCTTTGGTAAGGTTTATATGTTCTGAGTTAATTCGATAGTTTTGCATGCCCAGTGAGGCTCCTGCACTGAAGCGTACATTTTTAAAGATGGTGAAGTCGTAGGCATAGGTGGCGAGCACTCTGTAGTTTTCAAAGGGACCTACAGCGTCTCTATATACAAGGAATCCCATGCCGTGATGCCAAGAGTTTTGGTTTTTGTGTATGCCTCTCAGCCGCTCATGCTCTTTGCCAAGATGACCGTGTCCGGTGATAAACATGGTCTGAGGTCCGTTTATTAGCCCCCATTGGGTTCTATAACCCATATTTATGTGGTAGTAGTCTGATGTACCTGCAGCGGCTGGGTTCATCAGATATGGATTTATCATGTACATGCTATATTGCGATAGCTGTTGTCCAAAAGTAGTAGTTATACTAAAAGTTACATACATGACAAAAGTTTGTAAATATTTCACGTCAATTCCAATACAAATATATAATAATAAAGCGTAAAATTCCTAAAAATGTAATGAATAATTAGGATATTATATAAATAATCAAAAAATCAGTTGCTTATTTTTTTGAGTAGCATGAGTGTAAAGTCTTTTTCTGCTTTTATAAGGGCTATTACTTGCCTTATTTTGAGTATTTGAGTAAATTTTTTGTAATATTCGCGTTCCAGTTCTGTTTCTTTGGTTTTTAGGTCAAGGTATTTGTTAAAATCTGTTTGTAACTGTTCGTCTGTGACTGATAGACTTCCACTTTCTGTTTTCAATGTTTTTATGGCTGCTCTTATGGCGTATTTTTTGTCTTGAAATTCATTGTAAAGAGGCCAAAATACGGTAGACTGCTCAGGAGTAAGGTCTATCTTGTCTGATAGGAATGCTATTTTGGCAGAGGCAATTTTGTCTTTGTTATCTTGCTGAGCTACAAGCCTGAATGTTGATAAAAATAATAATAAATATATTACGTTTTTCATAAAGCGTCAAATATCATCTTCTAATAGTTCTATGTCTAAATTTTCTGCGTTTATTTCGTTTTTTTCAATGTCAAATACATTTGTAGCGGTGTAATGCGATATTTTGCTATGAGAGGGTATCTCCATGGCTATGGTATTATATGTCTCATTGTCAGCATTTTCTAAGAATGATATTATGTCATTTGTTTCTATGCCTGAGAGGTAATTTGTAGGTGTATATTGCAAATATATATAATATGAAAGTGATAGTGTGAATACTAAAGCAATAGTAGCCAATGCCGGTTTCCACAACAATTGTGGTATGGTATAGGTATCAGGTTTAGATTTGTAAATACGGGTTTGTATTTTGAGCGGCAGCTCATCAAAGTAGGTATCTGCTACATTGATGGCTTGTAGCTTGGGTATGTCTTGGAGAAGTAGTTGCTCACTTGTTTTGGATAGTATATCATTGACCGATGTTTCAAAATATTGCACAGGCAGTGCAAATATTTCCTCATTGGTATATTTTTTTTCAAGGGATATTCCTTTGGTAATTTTGAAAAATACTTGGTATTGAAGCGTATCAAAATAGCTGTCGGGCAGTAGATAAGGTACTGTCTTTTCAATTTTATCAATATTTATATATTTTTTTGCCACGTATATATTTATTTCATTTAGATATTATTTATGCCTCATGGTTTAATGATTATTGATGTATTCTTCAATCTTTTTTACGGCCAAGTGGTACGATGCTTTAAGAGCACCTACTGAGGTGCCTAATATTTCTGATATGTCGTCATATTTGAGGTCGTCATAATATTTCATATTAAATACAAGTCTTTGTTTTTCAGGCAGTTTTAATAATGCTTTTTGTAGTTTCACTTGTACTTGGTCTATCTCTGGGTTTATAGCGGTGTCTATTTTTTGGAGTAACTCGTTTTCTACATCATATATAGGCAGTAGAAATTTTTTTCTTTTTTTGTTTAGAAAATTAAGACATTCGTTAGTAGCTATGCGGTATAGCCAAGTGTATATTTTGGCATCGCCTCTAAAGTTGTCTAATGATTTATAGGCTTTGATGAAGGTATCTTGTGTGAGGTCATCAGCATCATCATGGTCTATTACCATTTTGCGGATATGCCAATACACCATTTTTTGGTATTTGCGCACAAGTTGGTTAAATGCTGCATTGCGCGTATCAGGCTCGCTAAATTTTTGTAAAATTTCCTTATCTTCCATTAAGTGCTATGGTGCATGATATGGTTAGATAAAATTATGTACATATGGTTTAACCCAAAAAATATTTTTTCAATTAATATTATACTCAATAATCGAATCGTGATACTTTGAGTACCCCTTTTATTTTTTTTATTTTTTCCATCAGTTCCTCAAGGTGCTCTGTGCTATTCACATACATGGATATTTTGCCTTCAAAAAAACCATCGTCAGACTCTATGCTTACCGAGCGCATGTTTACTTTAAGGTCGTTGGATATTATTTTTGATATATCATTGATGATTCCCATCCTGTCTGAGCCTTCTATTTTCACTCCTGCCAAAAATGCTATGTCGCGTTGCGATGTCCACTTAGCTTTGATAATGCGGTATCCATAGTTTGACATCAGTTCTATGGCATTTTTACAATTAGTACGGTGTATTTTTATGCCTTCACTCACTGTTACAAAGCCAAATACATCGTCGCCGGGGATAGGATTGCAACACTTTGCCAGCGTATATTCAATTTTTTCCATATCCTCTCCTATGAGCAGCATATCTGCTTTTATGCCTCTTATTTTGGATATTTCGCGTTCAAAATCTTTTTTGCTGTTTATTTCAGGCTTATCTTCAAATGGGATTTCGGTTGCACTTCGGTGGTCAAATTTGGGTTTTTCATGCAGTTGTTTTATTTTGGAATAATCTACATTGCCTTTGGCTATCTTGATATACAGGTCTTGAATATTTTTTTCGTTAAATATTTGCAAAAGTTTTTTTACTCCTTCATCGGTCAGTTCTATTTTTTCATTTTTAAGTTTTCGCAATAATATTTCTTTGCCATCATCAGCAATAGATTTGAGACCATCTTTGAGAGCATCTTTTATTTTAGATTTGGCTTTGGAGGTGGTCACAAAGTTGAGCCAGTCTTCAGTAGGTTTTTGCTTGGGTGAGGTGAGTATTTCTATTTGGTCGCCATTATTGAGGCGGTAGCTTAGGGGTACTAATTTTTGGTTTACTTTGGCGCCCATACATTTTACACCTATTTGTGTATGTATCTCAAATGCAAAATCCAGAGCTGTAGCACCTGAGGGCAGTGTACGCAGCTCGCCCTTGGGGGTGAATACAAATACTTCTTCTTTAAAAAGGTTTGACCTGAAGCTGTCTACAAAATCCAGTGCAGTGCCATTATTGTTTTCCAAAGCTTCGCGCACTTTGTTCAGCCATACTTCCAGTCCTGCTTCGGTATGAAACTGATTGCCTTCTTTGTATTTGTAGTGAGCGGCATAGCCTTTTTCGGCTATCTCATCCATGCGGGATGTACGTATTTGTACCTCTACCCACTGCCCTGAGCCAGACATTACTGTGGTGTGTAGAGACTCATAACCGTTTGACCGTGGGGTACTTATCCAGTCTCTAAGCCTGTCTGGATTAGGTTTATATATATCTGTAATGATAGAGTATATTTGCCAGCAGGCTGCTTTTTCGGCTTCTATAGGGATGTCTTTGAGTATCACTCTTATGGCAAAAAGGTCGTATATTTTTTCGAATGGTGTATTTTGATGTTTTATTTTGTTCCAAATAGAATATATAGATTTGGGTCTGCCTTTCAATTCTATATTGTATGTGTATTTTTTGAGCTCGGTTTCTATAGGTGCCAAAAACTCTTTGATAAATTTTGCCCTGGAGGCTTTGGTCTGGTGCAGTTTATTGGCAATATTTCTATATGCTTGTGGGTCAGTATATTTGAGGTACAGGTCTTCAAGCTCAGACTTTATGGCGTACAGCCCCAACCTATGAGCCAGAGGAGAGTATAGGTATATGGTTTCGGAGGCTATCTTCAGTTGTTTTTCTTTTGACATGCTTTCGAGGGTGCGCATGTTGTGTAGCCTGTCGCATAGTTTTATAAGTATCACTCGCACATCATAGGATAGTGTGAGTATCATTTTTCTGAAATTTTCGGCTTGCTGTGAGGTGCCTTGTTCAAAGTTGCCGGCTATCTTGGTGAGCCCGTCTATAATGCGTGATACTTTGGAGCCAAAATGTTTTTCTATTTCGGCAAGGTTCACGCTGCTGTCTTCTACCACATCGTGGAGCAGTGCAGATATGATAGAGGTAGTGCCTAAACCTATCTCATCTACAGCTATTTGTGCTACAGCTATGGGGTGATATATGTATGGCTCACCCGACTTGCGGCGCATGTCTTTGTGTGCTTCCATAGCCATGAGAAATGCACGTTTTATGAGAGATGCATCTCCATCTTTGAGTATGGGCTTTGCGCTACGCAGCAAATTGCGATATCGACGTATTATTTCTTTGCGCTCTTCATCTTCGGCTATTTCTACCAAATCGTTTACCATGTGTTAAATATAGAAAATATATATGAAAAATGCAATGAAATGCAGCATATTATGTCAAATATATAACGCATATAGATATGATAGTGTTATACTCAGCTATAAAAAATATTTTTTTTGAATAATGTATATTTGCAGATAGCAAAGATTTTGTAACTTTGTGTCCCAATGCATTATTAAGCGGATGTGGCGAAATTGGTAGACGTACCAGACTTAGGATCTGGCGTCGCAAGACATGGGGGTTCGAGTCCCTCCATCCGCACTTTTAAGTTTTTCTAATTACCTAAGTTTTAGATATTTTTTAGTACACTTCCCCGTAGTTTGCGCAGCAAATTAAAAAAATGCTGTCCTGAGTTTATCGTCTATTGCTCAGATAGGTAAATCTCAATATTCATTTATTTACCTTATCTGCTGCCCTATGCTGAAGGTAAAGTTGCCACCCTGCTGATATATCTCCGCATCGAGCGGCCAGCCATAGTCAACCCCTATCATACCAAATGCAGGCATGAATATGCGTGCGCCCAGTCCAAATGCTCTTTTGAGATTGAATGGGCTAAACTGTGAATAGCTGTAGTAATTATTACCCCCTTCAAAAAATCCTAATACAAATACAGTAGCCATTTGGCTGGTAGTTATAGGATAGCGTACCTCGTATACTAACTTATTATACACTATACCTCCTCCAAACTCACGCAACTCTGAATTGCTGGAGTAGGTATATGGCCCTATAGAGTTATTGGCATAGCCGCGCAACCCAATAATGTCGGACCCTAATACAAAGTTGAAACCCGAAAGTCCGCTGCCACCCATCACAAATCGCTCAAACGGGGTATAGTTGAGGTCACTATTATACCTGCCTATAAAGCCAAAATGTGCTCTGGTGCATATTACCAGATTGTTGAGAAATCCTTTGCCTTCTTTGCCGCCTAGCAGGTTGGTATACCAAGCCATGTCAAACATTACTTTGTAATATTCTACCAACTTATATTGCTGGTTTTTGACCTCATCTATATTTCGCTGCACATTTTCGGAGAGCAATGAGTAGGGTGGAGTAGTGTAGAGCGTGGTGGTAATGCTTGACCCTTTGCGCGGGAATATGGGGCTGTCTATGCTATTGCGTGCAAGGGTATTGGATAAATAGAAATTGTTGGAAAATCCTGTGGCATAGGCAGGTATGATGGAGTAATTGTCCAGCACATAGTAGGAGTAGGTGATACTGTGGCTGAGTGTGAAATAATCATCGGGCCAGCGTATGCGCCTGCCGAGTGTGAGAGATATGCTGGATACTTGCAAGCTGCCCCTTGCGGCAGTATTGATACCTGCAGTATTGTTGCCATAATATGAGGTACTTCCAAGTCCGCCCCAATAGCCCAATCCTATTCTGCTCACTGAGTGCGAAAGGCTTATACCAAGGTTTATAGGTCGCTTACCACCAAGCCATGGCTCTGAAAATGAGGCAGAATATGATTGATAGGCAGCTCCATTGGCCTGTACCCTAAGGCTGAGTTTTTGGCCATCGCCGGCAGGTAGCGGGCTCCATTTACGAAATTTGCTAATGTTGCGGGCAGAAAAATTATTAAAACTAATACCCAGTGTGCCTATGAAGCCTGTCCACCCGCCCCAACCTCCTGAGAGTTCTATTTGGTCGCTTGGTTTTTCGGCCACTGTGTAGTCTATGTCCACTGTACCCTTTTCAGGATTGGGCTTGGGAGTAATGCCTATTTGCTCTGGGTCAAAATATCCTAAGGTAGCTATCTCGCGCTGCGAGCGTATAAGGTCTGCACGGCTAAATTTGCGCCCGGGCATAGTGCGTATTTCGCGCAGTATCACACGGTCGTTGGTCTTGGTGTTGCCCGCCACACTTACTTTATTGATGGTAGCTTGCGGTCCTTCATACATGCGCATTTCTATATCTATAGAGTCGCCTTGCACACTCACTTCTACAGGATCTACACTGAAAAAGAGGTAGCCGTCGTCGAGGTACAGCGAGCTCACATCTGCGCCGTTGGGGTTGTAGTTAAGCCTTTTCTCCATTTGCGACATATTATATACATCGCCTTTTTTAACTCCCAAGACCTGACTTAGTTGCTGGTCTGTATATAGGTAGTTGCCCTCCCAATCTATATTTCTGAAGTAATATTTTCTGCCCTCGCTCAAGCCTATTTTCACATCTACATATTTTTTGCCTTTGAGGTAGGTAGTGTCTTTGATGATTTGCATATCGCGGTAGCCGTTGTTGTTATAAAAGTCTATCATTTTCTTTTTGTCTTCTTCATATTTTATGGCGTTGAACTTGCGCCTTATGTGCATGATGCCCAAGTTGTAATTGCGTGTATGTTTAAGTTTGGCACGTAGTTTTTTGTCGGGGTATATCATATTTCCGTTAATTTCTACTTTGTCCACCCTTATTTTTCTTCCTTTGTTTATGATGATGCGCAACGTCACAGTATTAGCTGTGGTAGTATTGGAGTCTCGCGCTTGCTGTATGATGACTTTAGTGTTTTTAAACCCTTTTTCCACGAAAAAGTTTTTCACTTTATTTTGGGTGTTTTTTATCACCACATCAGTAAGTACTTTGCCTTTGATAAGTTTTATTTTTTCGCGCAGGTCGTCTTGTTCACCTTTTTTTATACCAAAAAATACAAATTTTGAAAGTCGAGGTCTCTCTTTCAGGTAAAAGTCAAAAAATATTTCATTATCCACTATTTTTGATACTCTCACTTGTATATCGCCGAGTATTCCTTGGTCCCATAGTTTTTTGAGTGCCAGTGTCATAGCATCGCCCGGTACTTGTATTTCGTCACCTTGCTTGAGCCCGGTCACTGCTATGATGGCGTTTGGGTCAAGAAATTCTGTGCCCGATACAGATATTCCTCCTATTTTATACTTTTTGGGTTTGGAATAATTAATGAATGATTCATCTAATTGTGAGTACACACAAATAGCTGATAATAAACATATTATAAATATTAATATTTTGCTCAATTGGATGATATATTTTTTAATTGTTCACTGGTTTTGCCAAATCTTCGCTCTCTTTTTTGGTAGTCTATCAGGGCTTCATAAAAGTGAATTTTTCTAAAATCGGGCCATAGTGTGGGGGTAATGTATAGTTCTGCGTATGCCAGCTGCCAAAGCAAATAGTTGCTTATGCGCATTTCGCCACTGGTGCGTATCATGAGCTCAGGGTCAGGCATTTGTGAGGTGGATAGGTATTTGCTGAACATTTCCTCGTTGATATCTTCAGGCTTTAGTTTGTTCAAATATGCCTCTTGTGCTATTTTTTTTGCAGCATTCATTATATCCCATCGGCCACTGTAGCTCAGTGCCAGTGTGAGGGTAAGTCCTGTGCACTGCGATGTGTTGTTTATAGCTTCTTGCAGGTTGGTTTGGCATGAAGCAGGCAATTCTTTTATATTGCCAATGGTATGGAGTTTTATATTGTTTTTGAGTAATGTTTTGGTTTCGGAAGCTATAGTTTTTACCAATAATTCCATAAGTGCATTTACTTCTTCTATAGGTCTGTTCCAGTTTTCGGTGCTGAAAGCATACAATGTAAGGAATGATATGCCGAGTTCGGCAGCAGCTTCGGCAGCATCTCTCACAGATTGTATGGCATTGTTATGACCAAATATGCGTGCAGCACCTTTTTGCTTCGCCCACCTGCCGTTGCCATCCATAATGATAGCTACATGCCTGGGAAGTTGAGATTTATCTATTTGTATCAGAGCCTCGTTTATTTCCATCTTTTAATCAAGGCGCAAATATGTAGTTATTTGCCTTAATTTCAAAATCAGTATTCATAGTAAATATCAGGGCAAGTGAGCATATAGAATGTGTACGAGATGCTAAGCCCTACAAAATGATACCAATCATTGGTAGCAAGGTCTGCACCACGCAGCTTTTGGGGAATATAAGTGGGTGAATCTGCATTGACATTATCCATATTGTCTGCAAATGTTTTGGAGGCTGTGTATAATAAACCAAGATTAAGGCTTTTGCTAAGCATATATTTGACTCCGCCACCTACAGGTACACTTACGTTGTGTCTGCCATCGTCACCTTCATTGCGCGACTCATACCTGTAATATCCTAATCCGGCAGAAAGGTACGGGCACCATTTTATCTTAAAGTCTCTAGAGCGATAGTTGAGAAAATTGTATTCTACATTGGCAGATATTTCTAATAGCAATGTAGAAAATCTTTGGTTGCGCAGGTTAGATACAGGGGTGTTGCTGTATTCATCTTTGGCGGTGAGCAGTAGGTATTTATAGTCGAGCCGAGCCACCCATACAGGGTCAAAGTTGTACCTTACAAACATCCATAGTCCGAGGCGTGTATTGAGTGGGTGCATGGGTGATATGTCTGTGCGGCTGTTGGTAGGACCTCCTCCTATGCCTACTTCAAGCTGCTGAGCATATATATAGGTGGAAATAAAAATTAATAGCAGTACTCTGAATATTGCTGACAAAATAAAAACAAATAATATTGGAGTAAAATTTGGGAATAGAGTACTATTTTGTGCAAAAATAGCAAATTAGTATATGTGTACAAATAGAAAGGTTATTTTTTTAAAATTATCAGCTCAAAGCTAATGCCTTAGGCTTTCATCTCTATCCATTTTTTCCATTCTTCTTTACTTGGCAAAATAGTTTGGTATTTACTAGCAAAAATTTGATTATTACTTTCCGGTAATGAAATTTCTACTAATGTATCTTTTTTGTCTTTACATAATAATATACCTATTGTTTTATTTTCCTCTTCGGTTTTTATAAAGCGGTCATAATAGTTTACGTACATTTGCATTTGTCCTAAATCTTGGTGTTTGAGTTTTCCTATTTTGAGGTCTATCAATACAAAACAGCGTATCAATCGATTGTAAAATACCAAGTCGACTTTAAAATGTTCTTCATCAAAGGTGAAACGTACTTGCCTCCCAACAAAAGCAAAGCCTTTACCCAGTTCTAACAAAAATTTTTCGAGTTGACTAATAAGTTGATTTTCAAGTTTTGACTCTGAGTAAATAGCTTGCTCAGGTAAGCCTACAAACTCTAATATATATGGGTCTTTAATAATATCTGACGGTTTTTCTATGATTTGCCCTTTTTTTGAAAGTTGTTTTATAGCTTCTTTGTCTTTACTTACTGCAAGGCGTTCGTAAAGAGCAGAGTCTATTTGCCTTTCTAATTCCCTTACACTCCAGTTATTTGCATGGGTTTCTATTTCATAAAACTGTCGCTCATTTTCATTTTCAATTCGCATAAGATAAATATAATGAGTCCAGCCTATACTTTGCGAAATCGGTGATTTCGCATTTCGGTACGTTAAATAAAACTTTCTAATTAGTTCAAGGTTTCGCTTTGAAAATCCTTTTCCAAATTCTAATGTAAGGCTTTTGGCAAGATTTTCTATTAAAAATGTACCGTAAGCAGCGTTCTGTTTGCCGAATTGCTCTTGCTCGACTATTTTTTTGCCAATTTCATAGTAAGTATTTACCATTAGGTTATTTACTTGATATAAAACTTGGTTACGTGCTTGGCGTAAGATATGCTTAACATCCTCAATGAAAATTTTTTCTAATTCCATTTTATTAGTTCAATTGTAACTGGTGCAGTATTTATACACTTGAGAATATGTTTTTTTTAGATTCCAAATACTAAGTTTTAATTAAGTATATTATTTACAACATTTTGGCTGAAATAATCTCTTTTTGCCATTTCATCATTTGATATATTATTACCATCGTTGAATATATCATTATCAGAATATTCCCAACATTGTGAAAATAAATCTGCTATAATACTATTTGAACTATTTTTTATGTTTTCTATGACTTTATTATTAATAGATTTTCTAATTTCTTCATAACTATATAAATATTTAAAATAAGTATTTAGGAAATAATTAAACTGGATTTTTATATATTCTAACTTTACTACATCATTTCTTTCAAACAATCTTAAAATACAATCACAATAGAATTCTGCAAAATGATTGATAACCAAATTATCGGATAAAACATCACTAAAATAACTTAGTATTTTATTCAATAGCTTGTGATTATAAGTTGGGGCTTCTACTTCAAGATTTATATCAGTATTAACATTAATGCTAAATAATATTTCTTTAAAAATTGTGGGTAGAAATCTATTAATGATATTAAATCCATTGTGACTAAAATTATTTTGTCTTATGCAAGTATTTAATATGACAAAATAGCAATCCAAAAGCTTGAATAGTATAAGATTGTCGAATTCGGAACCTATTTTCGAAGGTTCTTGGTTATACGCAGAAAGGGTCCCCATTCTCTTTTGTACAGCAATTTGAACCAGCATTTCATCTCTTATAATTCTTGGTATTCTATGATTTAGCAATGTTATTGAATCCATTTTTTTAAATTCATTTAAAATGAATTTTGAATTGATTTGTAATGCTGCATTATAAAATATTGAATCTGATAATAGTGTAGCATAGTCGGAAGATTTCTCAATTGGAACCTCATATTTGATAAATAGACGCAATAATTCATCAAAAGGAAGTGTATTTATGGAATCTTTGTAAAATTGAATTATTTTATCAGAAATCGCTTGCTTTTTTAATTTGAAATAAAACCACCAAACCCAATATGCTACAAGTGATATCAAAACTATAAAAGCCCAATCAGATGCTAAAATTGTAACACATGAGTTGAAATAATAACAAATAAGTCTATCATAATATAATAAAAATGGAATAACTACACATAAAATAATGCTTGTACAAAGTAGGTTTGTAGTTCCTATTTTTAGCATTAATAATTTTCTCTCTTCGGGCTTGTAAAATGCCAAAACAGCTATTAATATTGTAACCACTGTAAACCAATCGCTTAATTGCATAGTAGCTAATTCCATAATTTACTATTTGGCTAGTTTATCACCTTAATTGTATTGCTTTTGTTAAATTCTCATAGCTCAAATGAACTAAATATATATTAATCAAAGTAGGAAAATATATAGCAAAACTAATTTATTCGCATTACAAATCCTATGCTTTGACAACTTTCAAAAAGTTTTCAAAGCACAGGGCTATTTATCAGTTTTTTTAAAACCTCTATTTTGCGCTGCGTTTCTTCATACTCTTTGTGAGGCTGAGAGTCTTCGGTAATACCTGCACCTGCATAATAATGTACTATGCCGTCTTGTATTTTTGCACATCGTATGTTCACATACAGGTGAGTCTCGGTAGCAATATTTACATGTGACATTGGCATATTTACAGGACCCAAATACCCCGAATAATACTCACGGTCAAAGTCTTCATGAGTATTTATAAATATTTGGGCAGCTTCTTTGGGCATACCACATACCGCAGAAGTAGGATGCAACAAATGCAGCATTACTGAGCCAAAATCTTCAAAATTTATCTCATTGATATTTATTTCAAACCATGTTTTCAGGTGATACAAATTGCCCGATTGCACAGTTTTGGGACCGTATTCGGTAAACTCTCGCACCCTTATTTTTTTGAGGCAATCTATGATGTACCTGCTCACCAATGCTTGCTCCTCTATTTCTTTTTGGCTCCATGTCACCTCACTCACCTCATTTTCGGTAGTTTGTGCTTTGGTGCCTGCCAGGGCTACCGTTGTGAATATTCTCTGATGGTCTATCCGCACCAGCAGCTCAGGGCTCACTGTGAGCCAAGTGCCTTTGTCAGGAATATGGGCAAGTGATATAAATGCACCCGGGTACAAACTGCAAAATGTATCAAATAATAAAGATATGTCAAAATTTGGAGGCAATACTTGGCTTTCTTTGGTAGCCAACACTACTTTTTGCAATGCATGGTTTTTTATCAAGTCTTTTGCAGCCGTCACATATGAAATATATTTATCAGATGAGTTGATATTTTGCGGTAATTTATGGGTTTTACTTAAATTTTGTTCTGACTTTTTTTTTGCAAATGTGAGCGCATCAGCCTGTGTAAATGTGTGTATTTCAGCATTTTCATCAATCACAAGATAGTTTTGATAAGGTATTAATATACAAGGGTGCAACTTAGATATGCTATATGGATGTATAAGATAACCTTTGAGGGTGCCAATGTCAATATTACCTTCTAAGTATTCTCCTTTTTTGCTGTATATCAGGTGTGTATGAGATGTGCCCGGCAGTCTGTAGCAAGCAGTGTAGTAGCCTGATTGCTGTAAATAATTGTACAAATCTGAGAGCGATAGTTTTGCAGTATTATGGGATAAAATCAATTTTTTTTTGGTTAATATTTATATGATTTTCGGTGCAAAATTGCATAATTTTGAGTATAAAACTTATATTTTATGTATGTGGTTCAAATATTGCAGATATTAAATCTATAAATATTGCTGTTGTTGAGTTTATATAAATTTTTTTATGTAAAATAGAAACAACCGTAAAGTAATGTGTGTGTATATTATATCTGTCAATAAAATAAAAAAAATCAAATCTTACGGCGTATTACGGTGTAAAATTATTTGTATAAAATATTATATTTCAATACTTTATTATACATATTTATTCACAATACTTTGCAGACCATTGGTGCTGCCTTGGCCCACCGCCTGAAATTCCCATTCTGTATCATTTACTCTTTTGAGCTTTCCAAAGAGCACCTCAGTAGCAAAACCTTGATTGGCGTCTAAGTCATATTTGAGTACCTCTACAGAGTTTTCTACATTTACAATGCGTATATATGCATCTTTGAGCCTGCCAAATGTATGCCCTCGCTGTACAGCATCGTGTATGGACACATATATGTGTATCTCCATTACTTTAGTATCTACCTGCCTGAGGCTGGCAAGTATGAGTTCATCATCGTCATTGCCCAAGCCCGTGCGGTTGTCGCCCTGGTGCATCACTGAGCCATCAGGCGAGGTAAGGTTGTTGTAAAATATAAAATAGTTGTCGTGGATAAGTTTGCCGTTTGCACCAAGCATGAATAGTGAAGCATCAAGGTCTATTCCTTCCATAAGATATTCCCAGCCCAGCCCTATAAATACTTTTTGAAGTTTTGGGTCATTTTTTTGCAGATTTATAGTACTGCCTTTGGCGAGATTGATTGACATAACTATGTATTATTACATTTGAAATTAGTTCAAATAAATAAATAATTATCCACATTGCACCTATTAGAGTATTATTTTATTACTACAAACATCAGTATGATATACCTTTGCAATAAAAATAGGTGAATGAGAATAGTGTATATGGGCACTCCGGACTTTGCAGTGCCTGCATTAGAGATATTGATAGATAACAATTATAATATTGCAGGTGTGGTGACAGCCCCTGACAAGCCTCAGGGGCGAGGGCTGCAACTTGGTGAGTCTGATGTGAAAAAATGTGCTAAAAAACATGGTATCCCTATCTTGCAGCCTGCACTTCTCAAAAGTGATGAATTTATATCGCAATTGCATGACTTGCATGCAGACTTACAAGTAGTAGTAGCTTTCAGAATGTTGCCTGAGGTGGTGTGGAATATGCCAAGATTGGGTACCATAAACTTGCATGCATCACTTTTGCCTCAATATAGAGGGGCTGCGCCTATTAATTGGGCTATTATGAATGGAGAAAAAGAAACAGGGGTCACCACATTTTTTTTAAAGCAAGAGATAGATACAGGCGATATTATTTTACAGAAAAAAGAACCTATTTATGACACAGATACGGCAGGAGATTTGTACAACAGGCTCAAAACATTGGGGGCTCAAGTGGTGTTGGATACGGTACAACAAATAGCCGACCACAAAGTATCTGCACAACCGCAAATATTTGACAAAGATTTGAAAACCGCACCTAAGATATATAAAGATATGTGCAAAATTCCATGGCACAAAAATGCTGAAGAGGTATATAATTTTGTGAGAGGTCTTGCTCCTTACCCTACTGCACATTGCACGCTCAATGGCAACTATTGTAAAATATTTGAAGTAGAATACAGCACCGAAGATTTATTATCAGTGGGTATGATAGCCTCAGACCAAAAAAGCTATCTGCATATAGGTTGTGGGCAAGGCTATGTGGGTGTCAAAAAATTGCAAATGGAAGGGCAAAAAATCTTGACTATAAATCAATATTTGTCAGGCAATAAGGTGACTACTGTGTTATGATTAATACATACTTGTGGGCTATAGCCACTGAGCCATTTGTATTTGTATACTTTGTGCTTCATGTGCTGCCTTAGCAGCAAAGTCTTGTGCTGAAGAAGCATATATAATGGCACGTGAGCTATTTACAAGCAATCCACAGGTGGGGTTCAAGCCGTATTGTGCTACCTCTGACAGGCTGCCACCTTGTGCGCCTACTCCCGGTATGAGCAAAAAATGATTGGGTATAAGCTTTCTTATATCTGCAAGCAATGTGGCTTTGGTAGCCCCTACTACATACATGGTATTGTGAGGAGTGCCCCACTGCGAGGAGGATGCTATCACTTGCTCATACAGATATTTGCCGGAGGCAAGTTTTTGCTGTTCAAAGTCTTCACTACCTTGGTTTGAGGTAAGTGCTAATATGATAGCATATTTATTTTGGTATTTTAAAAATGGCATAATGGTGTCCTTGCCCATATAAGGACTGAGTGTAACGGCGTCAAAATCAAGGGTTTCAAATAAAGCTTTGGCATACATTTCGGCGGTATTGCCTATGTCGCCACGTTTGGCATCGGCTATTGTAAATATTTCTTTGGGTATGTATTGCAGAGTTTTATGCATAGTGTCCCACCCTTTGGCACCCAAGGCTTCATAAAATGCGGTATTTATTTTATAAGCTACCGCATAGGGTAGGGTAGCGTCTATTATTTGTCTGTTAAATTCAAAAATAGGGTCGGGTGCAGCGCGTAAATGGGTTGGGATTTTGGCAATATCTGTATCAAGCCCTACGGATAGGAATGATTTTTTTTGTTTTATTTGGTGAAATAATAGTTTATTTTCCATTATCTCAAATCTACCACTTCTACATTGGGGTATTTGGCTTTGTCAAATGTGAAGGTAGATTCTTCAATTTTGGCTTGCGGGTCAAAGTTTTTGATTTGGTATAAATATCTGTTGCCGTTTTTGTCAAATATTTTCCAGCGTGCGATAGATTTTTCTTTTTTATTAATCCAAATACGAATTTTGAAATAGTTTTTGTTTTTATTTTCAGGTACTAAGTCTATCACATCATGGGTGCCTGTTTTTCCTTTTTCTTCTTCAAGCCATAGGTATTTGTATCCGTTGCGGTACATGCTATGTATTTTGGAGGGGGTTATTTCTTCGTCATCGGGGTTGAAGTCGCTCACATTTACCTCATTTTCATCTTTGAGGTAGGTCCATACAGTATTTCCATTGTTGATTATTACTTGATTGCCCATATTTATGGTAAATTTATTGCCCTTGACCATAATATTGCCTTCAAATTTTTCGTTGACTTTGGCTTGAGGATTTTCGAGTTCGTAGCTAAAATCTGCTTTGTATGACTTAATCACCTCATATTTAGCACTTACGGCATCTAATATAGCTTCTGCTTTGGGGTCTTGTACCTGTGCATGTATTACAAAAGTGGTACTTATCAGTAATATAAAGACTTTGTTATTCATATCTTATTAGGGTTGCAAAAATAATAAATATTATATTCCTGCAAGTAAATCATTTAATGAGTTTTCGTCGCGTACCATTACTTCGCGCACTTTGCTGCCATTGGGCGGACCTACTACACCTGCTGCCTCAAGTTGATCCATGATACGTCCGGAGCGAGCAAAGCCTAAGCTCAATTTGCGCTGTATGAGTGAAGTACTACCCTGCTGAAATGCCACTACTAACTTAGCAGCTTCTTCAAATTTGGGGTCTCTGTTGGCAAGGTCTACATCTTTTACTGTAGGGTCAGCATTTTCATCAAAGAACTCAGGCAGTTGATAAGCGGTGCTGTAGCCTCTTTGATGACCAATAAAATCTGCCAAAGCTTCTACCTCCGGAGTATCTACAAAGGCACATTGTAGCCTTATGGTATCTGCATTGAGCTTTAGCAGCATATCTCCTTTGCCAATGAGCTGGTCGGCACCTCCCTCGTCAAGTATTATTTTGGAGTCTATCTTTGAGGTTACTCTAAATGAAAGCCGAGCGGGAAAGTTGGCTTTTATAAGCCCGGTAATGACAGCTACAGATGGGCGCTGGGTAGCCAATACCAAATGTATGCCTACAGCACGGGCAAGCTGTGCCAATCTGGCTATGGGAGTTTCTATTTCTTTGCCGGCGGTAATCATAAGGTCGGCCAGCTCATCTATTACTACTACAATATAAGGTAAGAAGCGGTGGCCTTCTTCGGGGTTGAGCCTGCGTGATACAAACTTTGGATTATATTCTTTAAGGTTGCGACAGCCTGCATCTTTGAGCAAGCTGTAGCGAGTATCCATCTCTATACAAAGGGAGTTGAGGGTATGTATTACTTTTTTGGTATCTGTAAGTATGGCTTCCTCGCTATCCGGAAGTTTGGCAAGAAAGTGCCTTTCAATTTTGTTATAGAGTGATAGCTCTACTTTTTTGGGGTCTACCATTACTATTTTGAGCTCTGAGGGGTGCTTTTTGAATAACAATGAGGTGAGCAGCATATTAATACCTACAGACTTGCCCATGCCTGTGGCACCTGCCATGAGCAAGTGTGGCATTTTGGCAAGGTCTTCTATAAATACATCGTTGGAGATTGTTTTGCCAAATACTATGGGCAGTTCCATTTTATTGTTTGTAAAACGCTCATCCATAAGGGCTTCCCTAGCAGATACCATTTGTTTATTTTTGTTGGGTACCTCTATGCCTATGGTGCCTTTGCCGGGCATAGGGGCTATGATACGCACTCCCAATGCGCTGAGCCTAAGGGCTATATCATCAGACAAATTGGCTATTTTTGATATTTTTATGCCTGCATCAGGCACTATTTCATACAATGTCACTGTGGGGCCTATTGTAGCTTTGATAGAAGTGATGCCTATACTGAAGTCTGATAGTGTTTTTACAATATTATTTTTATTTTCTTCCAGTTCATCTTTGGTCACTACATAATTTTTTTGTTCTCCATAGTCTTTGAGAAGGCTTATTTCAGGGTATTTATATCCTGAGAGGTCTAGTTTAGGGTCATATGGTTCTAAATCTGCCGTTACACTCTCAAATGATTTTTCAAGTTCAGGTTTTGAAGGCTCAGGTTCTGAAAATGGAGAGGGTCTTTCATTTATCCTATTTTCATTTTCTATGGTAAGTTCTAGATTGTCTGGTGAGGTAATATTAGCAGGTTTAGGTAAAATAGACCATTCTTCTACATTTTTGGGTATATTATTATCTACAATCAATTGCTCAGACTGTTCATCTGTACTATCGTCAGTGTCATCTCCATGTATGTCAAATAGTGTTTTTTTATCCTCTTCTTCCGGTTTAATTTTTGTTTTTTTTGTTGCCAGCGTGGTAATATCTAAGCTAAAAATGAGATATACTATGAAAGCAAACCCTAACATAAGAAAAGTGCCTATTCCCAAATAGTTATCAACTAATATTGATAGTTCATACCCTATACCACCACCTAAAAAGCCAATGGCTTGCTCTTGTGCGGTGAGAAATGTGAGATAGCCAAAAACCATACTTACCCATGTGGCCAAAAATAGGGTATGGTTAAGTAATTTGCGTGCAGGATATATTTCTTTTTGAAATACAATTTTTACCCCATATACGAATAAAAGTGGCATAAAAAATAGCGAGGCTATGCCAAATCCTTTGAAAATGAGATAATGTGATACTATGGCTCCTACCAAGCCAAGCCAGTTTTCGGTCTCTCTGCCAGACTCTGTGGCACTTGTAGTGAATAGTGCCTCTACCACAGACTGGTCTGCATTGCCTGTAAAAAGGTATGATATGAGCGAAAAAGTAATAAATACAGAAGAGAAAATGAAAAATAAACCAAAAATCAGGTGTAAGCGAGGGTCTTTGAAAAAATCAAAAATATTTTTTTTAACTTTTTTATCGCTTGGGTCATCTTGCACATCTTCTGCAGAAGTCTGTGTTGATGTATTTTCTGTATGCTTTCTAAATACGTTTTTTGCCATTTATCAAAAAAAACATTCAAAGCTAAATAAAAAAAATATATGGGTACGGCAATGTGCATAACTCATATATAATGTGGGCTGGATTTACATTCAAATTTACACAACAAATCAACATATACTACTGTATTCACAATAAATTGCCCATATTTGTACAAATATTCATTAAGATGATTACTGACTTAGTTTCTCACATTCACATATACAAATCTCTTAGTCCTAATTTGGCTTCTGCCATTCATTGGCTGCAAAATACTGATTTACAAAACTTACCTGTAGGCGAGGTGGCTATCAAAGAAAAAGATATATATGCCATAGTTTCTGCCTATAACACCAAAGCGATGACAGAAGGCAAGTGGGAGGCACACCTAAAATATATTGACATACAATATGTAATATCCGGCAATGAGCAAATAGGCTATTCACCTATGAATGAAGAATATATGATAGTAAAACCCTATCAAGATGATAAAGATTACGCCTTGTATGAAGTAAAAAATGGTAAATTTTTTGATGCTGCGCCGTCAAACTTTTATATATTCATGCCTCAAGATGTACATATGCCCGGCATAGAAATATTGCAAAAATGTGCAGTGAAAAAATTGGTAATCAAAGTATTAAAAGACTTTTAGTGGGCATATATCCAATAATTACACTGAAGAGGGGTCGTGAAAGGTCTGTACTTCATAAGCACCCTTGGGTATTTTCAGGGGCGGTATACCAATGCGAGCCTGCTGCAGATGGTGATATAGTGACTGTGAAAGATATAAATGACAATGTATTAGGATACGGATTTTATGCGCCACATAGCCAGATTATTGTAAAAATGTTTGAGTTTTCTGCTGTATATACTGATTATTATTCAGTAGATTATTGGCAAAAAAAAATATATAATGCACTACAACTTAGAAATACATATGTAATAAATGACCAAACCAATACCTACAGGCTCATACATGCAGAGGGCGATGGTATGCCCGGTGTCATAGCAGATGTGTATGCAGGTACTGTAGTGCTCAATCTGCTGACCAAAGGGGTAGAAAATATTTGCAGTCAATTAACGGAAGCATTAGCAAACCTTGGCTTCAATAATATATACCTGAAAGTAAAAGGTATAAGCCATGAAAAAGAAAAAATTGTATCAGAAAGTGCCTGGCTCAAAGGCAAGTCTGAAATGCCTGTTATGGCAAAAGAAAATGTATTAAAATTTTGGATTGACATAGAAAAAGGACAAAAAACAGGTTTTTTTATTGACCAAAGAGAGCACAGACGCATGCTCCAAATGCTATGTAAAGGTAAGACTGTGCTCAATACATTCTCATATACCGGAGGCTTTTCGGTATATGCCATACAAGGTGAGGCTGCAAGTGTAGTATCTGTGGATATATCTAAAGATGCCATACAAAAATGTGAAGAAAACATAGCGCTCAACTTTACAAACCATAGCCACCATATTGCTATTGCAGAAGACTGCTTTGAATACTTAAAAAAATGCGATACAAAATATGATATAGTCATATTAGACCCGCCGGCTTTTGCCAAAAACGCCCGCTCAGTGCCCAATGCTTGTAGAGGCTACAAAGAACTTAATATGCTTGGTATCAAAGCATGTAATGCAAAAGGCTTGATATTTACATTTTCATGCTCACAAAATATTGACAAAAGGCTGTTTCAGCAAATAGTATTTTCGGCAGCCGCAGATGTAGGGCGCCATGTGCGTATCATAGCCCACTTATGCCAACCCGCAGACCACCCTGTAAATATATATCATCCTGAAAGCGAATACCTTAAAGGACTGCTGCTGTATGTAGATTGAATAATAAATGTATTGATTGACTAATGACAAGAAGAATTTTGTGATTATTATGAATAATTAATAATTTTGTGATGCAAATAAATATCAGTAGCAGCTTACCTGATAAAAAACAAAAACTGAAATATGGTATATGTGTCAAGAAAAGAGCATTTTAATGCTGCACACAAGTTGTATAACGACAATTGGACCAAGCAAAAAAATGAAGAAATATTTGGCAAATGTGCCAATGAATACTTTCACGGTCATAATTTTGAAATAATAGTCACAGTAAAAGGCACCCCCCACCCAGATACAGGGTTTGTGGTAGATATGAAAAAGCTGGGCGATATTATGACAGACAAAATCATCAATGCAGTGGACCATAAAAATATAAACCTACAGGTGAGTTTTATGCAAGGCAAAATATGCAGTTGTGAAAATATGGTAGTAGAATTTTGGAAAATACTTGAGCCGGAGGTGAACAGCATATCAAACGGAAGGCTATACTCTATAAAACTGTACGAAACTCACAAAAACTATGTAGAATATTTCGGACCTCACAATACACCTTATGAAGTATAATTAGATTATAAAAAATACAAAAATATGCCTCCTGATTATACTTGATATTGTGCATACAAATAAATAAAAAAATAATACATTGAAATATTACATAATAGCCGGTGAAAAATCGGGCGATATGCATGGGGCAAATCTTATGGTAGAAATCAAAAATGCAGATGCTCAGAGTGAGTTTAGGTATTTTGGGGGAGACCTTATGAAAGCCCAAGGTGGCGATCTTGTGCAACATTACAAAACCATGTCATACATGGGATTTTTGGAGGTAATTAATAATATAGATAAGATATATCAAACTCTTGAGCGTTGCAAAAAAGACATTGTCAATCACCGCCCCGATGTATTAATATTGATTGACTACTCAGGCTTTAACCTACGTATTGCTAAGTTTGCAAAAAGACATGGCATAAAGGTATATTACTATATATCGCCTAAGATATGGGCATGGAACAGGTCGCGTGTGCACTACATCAAAAAGTATGTAGACCGCATGTTTGTAATACTACCTTTTGAAAAAGATTTTTACAAAAAATATAATATTGAGGTAGACTATGTAGGCAATCCTATACTCGATGCCATACACAAACATCATGTAAATACTAATTTTAGGTTTGATAATCAATTAGATATGCGCCCTATTATAGCTGTGCTGCCCGGCAGCCGCCCACAGGAGATAGAGTATATGCTGCACTTCATGGTAAGTATCATACCTGCATTTCCCGATTTTCAGTTTGTAGTTGCAGCTGTGAATAATATAGATAAATATCACTACGAAGCTTACCGCCGCAATGATAAAGTGTATATAATATATGACCAAACATATGATATACTCTCGCAATCACAGGTAGCCATAGTGACTTCAGGCACCGCAACCTTGGAGACAGCCCTATTCAATGTACCACAGGTAGTGTGCTACAACACAAGTGCTATTACTTACATCATAGGCAGGCTGCTGATTAAGGTAAAATATATTTCGCTGGTGAACCTGATAGCCGATCGCTCTGTGGTGAAAGAGCTTATACAAGATGAATTTTCGCCGGCAAACATCATACTAGAAATTAAGAAAATATTACAAAACTCAGATTACAAAAACTCCATGCTCAAAGGATATGATGAAGTAATAGATAAGATAGGTAAGATTGGTGCGTCGCACACTGCTGCACAGCTGATGGTGAAGTATTTGGGTAGCTGATATACAATATTTTTGAATTAGTTTGAAAGCAACGTTCTGTAATTTTTTGGGGATATTACCTGAAATATTGCATCGGGATACCCACCTTTGAATGCATTAGGTATTTTTACTTTTGCATCGGGGTTCCATTTGTATTCAA
Source organism: Cytophagales bacterium (assembly GCA_033765235.1). Taxonomy (GTDB): domain Bacteria; phylum Bacteroidota; class Bacteroidia; order Cytophagales; family UBA9547; genus JANRIG01. The sequence goes on from JANRIG010000019.1 coordinate 63,978, forward strand.
ACGCATATATTTTGCCATCTCTTTCTTCTATGAGGACTATTTATTGCTGCTGATAGGTATGCCAAAAGTAATGATTGGCACCTTTGCTATTGTTTTTCATGTACTTCATGCGCTCAAGCACACAAAAGTTTTCCCAAAGTGCACCTACATCTGTTCTGTTTACCATTGGTTGATAATTTTGAATAAGGCTATTTCTAATACCTAAGTCAAAAAAATAGTACTTTTGGCTATGTGCAAGTTCATTGCGAAGGTTGCGACTGAATGTACCCAATTTAAAAATCACAAAATGAGTGTTCAAGTATGGTAATATATCTCTGAATAGTTTCAACGGATACTCTGACGTGATTTGCCAGCTCGTTAAATGATACTTGATTGCCCAGCTGCAATGCCAAGACTTTCAATATTTTGATAAGTATTTGAGGGTTCTTAATATTTTCAAATTGCAAAGCATCGAGTTATAGATAGTCGGTGGCTATGGAATCGAGCAAGGTAGTTTTTTCTTCATAACTTCTAAAAACTATGTCAGGATACATACCAAATCTGAAAAAATCTTCTAAATGCTCGTCGAGCCATAGTGCACCCTTGTATTTTTCTAATTCTTGGAGAGAAAGCGGGTAGAGTACAATTTTTATGTTCCTGCCTGTGAGTGCTTAGGTCACTTCATTGGTCAGGTCAAAGCAGCTGGAGCCTGTGGCTATCACTTGCACATCAGGATATGTATCGTGCAGCAATTTTAGTACTACGCCTATTTGGTATATTTTTTGAGCTTCGTCTAATATTACGAGTTTATGGGTGCCTATATAGCTCCGTATTTGCTCAATTTGTTGTGTTTCTAATAGTTCTTTTATTTGAGCTTTTTCACAATTTATATAAACCTCTTTTAGAGTTATTGGTCAAGTATTTGCACATGGTTGATTTACCTACTTGTCTAGCACCCTACAAAATCAATACTTTTCGTTTGTATAACCATGAATTTAAGATGGTTATAATAGTTCTTTGTACCATTTTTTCGCCTTATTAATTTTATTAAATCGACAAATTTAGTAAAATTTATCAACTATACATTAATAGCATAAATACATTAAATTGGTTTTACTTCTGTTTTTTCGGTAATACTTTTAAGTTTTATGAGTACAGAAGTGCCTTGAGCGGGGTAGCTGTAGAGGTGTATAGTGCCTTTGAGCATTTGTACAATTTTGCTGGATATGTATAGTCCAAAACCGTTGCCCTTGGAGCGAATGGTGGCTTTATAAAACATATCAAATACTTTGTCTTGCACAGACTGAGGAATACCTATACCTTCATCAGATATTAATATTTTGAGAGTACCTTTATATACTTTGGCATCTATATGAATAGAGGTGCCTTCGTCTGAAAAGTCAATGGCATTTTTGATAATATATGATAGCAATACGCTAAGCAGCCCTTGGTCTGCCATGAAAGGTTCGTTTTGCTCTATGTGCGTTACTATATGATATTTATGGATATTGGTAGTATGTTTAAGTTTTTCAGTGGCTTGCTCTACACACAGACTTAAGTCTATTTTATCAATATATATATCAGAATTTTTAATGTCTGATACTTTGAAAAAATCTTTAAGAATAGAGTCTAACTTATTCACCGTCTGCATAATGAGGGTTAAGTATCTTTTTTGGCTTTCAGGATTTGTGTCTATGAGGGCTACATTTACAAGACCTTGTATTGTAGAGGAGGGACCGCGTAGGTCATGGTATGAGCGCCACAGCAGATTATTGAGGTCGTCATTTATGTTTTTGAGTTCTATTTCATTTTCCAAAAGTTTTTTTTCGGCAATTTTTCTTTCATTTATCTCATTTTCGAGTACCTTTTTATCATTTTCCAATTTGTTTTTTAGCAACTCCAGTCTACGTGTACGCAGTACAAATGCAAAGTAAATGCCTGAGCCAAGCAATAGGAATACTAAAGTGTTGAACCAAAGAGTTTGCCAAAAAGGGGGCTTTATTTCAAAGTCAAAGGTGGTAGGCGTTCTGTTCCATATACCATCATTGTTGCACGATAGCACCATGAAAGTGTAGTAGCCAGGTGGTATATTAGAGTAGGTTACAAATGTTTCATCGGTCTCTACCGACCAGCCGTTGTCAAAGCCTTTAAGGTAGTATTTATATTTTACCTTTTCGGGGTCTGTAAGGCATATGCCTTTGTAGTGAAAGGTAAGATGATTTTGATGATAAGTGAATACCACTTGTGAGGGCAGGGTACTATTGGCAGATGATTTGCCCATTTGTGCCCAATCAATGGAGTTATAAAATAATTTAACGTCTGTGATATTGGTCTGTGCCTCAGTGGTATTTATGATGTCTTTGGAGGGGTCATATTTAAGCAGACCTTTGTTGGTGCCATACCATATATTACCAAATCTGTCTTTTTGTACAGCCAGTGAGTTTATTTCAGCGCCTTGCATTTCGTCAGTATTGGCTATGAATTGTACTTGATTGTTGAGCAGGCTTAATTTTGATATTCCGTTTTTGTGCCCTATCCATAAGTTGTGTACATTGTCTATCACCAGGGTGTAACAAAAGTTGGACCCTAACCCATAGTTTGTAGTATAGTTTTCTACTATTTTACCATTTTTGTATTTGAATAAACCCTGCCCGTTGGTAGCTACCCATATATTTTCATCTACATCTTCTATGAAGCAATTGGTATTGAGCCCTATGGCCAATGGAGAGGGGAGAGTGCTAAAACTACCCTCCTTATATCTGGTAATGCCTGAGTTGTGGGTTGCAAACCACTGTACGTTTTTGGAGTCTGTATATATTGAGTAAATAAAGTTGTGAGAGAGCCCGTCTTGCATACCAAAGCGGTTAAATGTTTTATCGGTAAGATGGTATAAAAATGCATTGTTTTCGGATGCTATCCATATATTATGCAAGGTGTCTTGGGTCATATAGCGGCAGTTGTTAGAGAGCAAGTCGGCGCGTGTGTATAGCCAAGGCATAAAGTCTAATTTGTTTTTTTTGCTTTTGAGCACACCTATTCCTGAGGTGGCCAAGTATAGGTCTCCCAAGTGGTCTTTATATATGTAGTTTACATGGCAGTCTTTGAGTATGGTGTTATTTTTGGTATGTGTAAAATCTGCTTCATAGTTGTACAATTGTACATTATTATCAAAGGCTATTAATATATTATTATCAGTCAAAAACTTGAAGCAGTTTATATTTTGATTGCCGGGCTCATCAAATGTAAAAAGTGTAAACACCTGTTTTTTGAGTTTATAAAGACCATTCCCAAATGTACCGTACCAATAGTTGTTTTCTTTATCCACCATTATGGACTTGACATTGAGTGAGCTCATCCCTGTGGCAGGTGCATATTTTTCTTTTATGAGCAGTGAGTCGTTGGAGAGGTACATTCTGAGCATGCCTTTTTCCTGCATGCTTACCCATATGTCATGTGTGCCTGCCAGTGATTTTAAAAATATTAATTTACCATCAAAAAAGCCATCATGAGGCAAATGCTTTACAGCAGTTATCGTATATTTGTCAACATCAATTTTTAAGGTATATATCCCGTCATACTCTGTAGCAATTATAAAGTAGTTGTCAGATATATTCACAATATTTATGACAGACATGCCATCAAACTCAGGTATTTTTTTATTTTTTTGATAATTTTTTTTATAATACAACCCATTATTACTTCCTATCAATATATTATTGCCTTCGCTCTCTGCCATACACCAATATATATCCTCTATATTAAATTCGTCCACCTTCAATAGTTTGTTGCCATCTTCAACTTTGAGCATACCGTTGCTTTGGGTGCATATCCATATATCTTGATTCTTTGTTTGAAAAAAAGAGTTTATTCTACTGTTACATATATTGTTTTGTGTTAATGGCTTCAATACTCCTGCATTGAGTCTTGATATACCACCTTGGTAATGCCCATACCATAGCACCCCTTTTTTGTCTGTATATGAGCAATTTACAAAATTTTCAGCTAATCCTTGTTGGGTTTTGTAAAGTTCAAAGTTTTTGCCGTCGTATCGTGCAAGTCCTTCGGCAGTTCCTATCCATAAGTATCCGTCTTTAGTTTGGTTCAGGGTATATATATAAGGATGTGGTAAGCCATCGGTCACTGTGTATTGTTTGAATACAAATTTTTGAGCGTTGATAATATGACTGTATAATATGAAAAATAAGAGTTGATAGGCAACCCTAAAAATACTCTTATGGCATAAAGGGCTCATTTAACAGATCAATTTTTTACACCTATTTTGTACTTATATTTAGGGATACCACCTATGGGAATGGTAAAAAATGGCATTTGCTTGCCATATTGGTTGGTAATTGATATTACAATGTTATTATTGAGCTTTTCTCTGAGTTTTATCACTTCTATATTGAGCGAAGTTTTGCGCTCATCATTTTCTATTTTGTGGTAGCTTACCGACCATTCATCGTCCTTAGAGCCTATGATACGCTCTCCCTTTTTGGATACAGATACCAAGCGCATATAGCAATCGTCGTCAAGGTCAAATACGTGAATGTTTACCGCTATCACATCATCTGTCACAAAAGGATATATGTGAGATACATCACCTATTATTTCGCTTATTCTAAAGGTATACTCATAAGTGAATACGTTACCTCCTTCCACAGGCTTGTTTTCATTGGGCAATGTAGACATGAAGTAGTTATAAAGGTTACCGCTAAGTCCGTCTTGCCCTTCTGCAATGATTTTGAAGACATATCCGCCAAACTCTTCTAATAGTTCGCCTTCGCTGGGGTTAAAAGGTCCAAAGTTGAACCATTTGCCATCATATTCAGGACTTCTGCCAAATGTTTTTTGTGCCAATACAGTACCACTCTTGTAATTAGCTTCGGGGTCTGTGCTTTCCATATCTTTGCCTGTGTAGGCACCTTTGCCTCCTACCACGCTAAACTTGGTTTTAGACTCTGCATCTGATTTTAATTCATCAAATTTGCCTGATATATCGGGGTCAAATATTCTGAAATATATAGGTTGAGTAAGTTCTTTGGGTACTACAAAATACCATAATTGGGTAAAATCATCATCGCCCCATCGGGTTTGGCTCTGTTTGCTGAATGTGACCAAGTGCTTTATGTTTTCATCTTTACCGGGCACAGGTTGAGCATTGCCATAATAAAATAAGAAGAGTAAAAGCAGACTAAATAATATTGATTTCATAAAATGCAGCACTGTAAAAGCTTATTTTTTGATAAATAAAATGATTTTTTTTTATATATTTTCAATTCTTTTTGTAAAGTTTAAATTCTACTCGCCTGTTTAGCTCCAAAAGTTGCCTGTTGGTAGTTGCAGGTCGCGTGTTTCCATATCCTACTGCCTGCAATCTGCTCTCATCACATCCTAATTTGAGCAGGTATTTTTTTACTGCATTTGCACGCTGCTCTGACAATGTCTTATTATATTCTGCCGTGCCAGTATGGTCTGTGTGGCCTGATATTTCGTAGTAATATTCAGGGGTGTTATTAATAAATTCTGCCAATCTTTCAAGCTCCGGCATTGATTCTGAGGTGATTTCATACTTGTCAGGCGAAAAAAATATGTTGGTGAGTTTCATGGCGGTAGAGTCTTTCACAAGTTCTTGTGGCTCATACATGATGATGGTGGTAGATATTTCGGAGTAGTCATTTTCTTTGCGCAGGTCTAAGTAGTTAGAAGCCGGAAAGTACCCTGTCATAGATGCTGAGTATCCATACAAGTCGCCATCTGCAAAGTTTATTACAAAGTCACCTACAGGTCTGTTGCATACGAAAGAGCCGAGTGTGTCGCCGGTAGTCAAGCTTTCCCATCTCAGTGTTGCAGGCAGTTTTTCTCCGTTTTTGGTTATTATTTTACCTTTAAGAGATATTATGCGTATAGGTTTGAGATTGAGAGGCATAGGCACAAAAAATGTGGAGTCGTCACCCGATATTACTTTTCCATTTTTAGTGGCTATAAGTACTGCTTCCGTAAATCCTATTTTTTTTATTTTTTTCATGGTAGGGTATGCGTCGGCAGGTTTTTTGAAGCTGCCTGTAGTGTAGCCGAATACATCGCGGTCATAGTATTCATCTACTTTTATCACTCCTTCCAGTTTCTTAAATTCATGCTTGATTGATTTTTGAGAAGTGGCAAGTTGTATTTTATATTCATTTCCTTCAGAGTCTTTGATGGAATATACCTTTTTGGCAGAGGCCATCATAGATATTTGTGGTGGACCTTGGCTCACCTTGCTTTTGTCATATATATTTTTTTTGAGCACCACCACATCTTTGGTCACACACAATTTGAATTTTTGCAAGGAGTTGTCCACTCCGTTGATAGTGAGTTTTAGTGTGTATTTACCAGTGTTATTAAATTTATAATTTACTTTTTGTCCGTTATAGGTTTTTCCTTCGCCAATATCCCATACATATGATTTTTCTACATAATCAGGTATTACTGAGGGGCTGGCATCTAAAGTGTATTCTTTGCCGGCAAGTAGCGTGTCGGGTAGGCTAAAGTATGGTCCTGATATAGACTTTATTTCTATTTCATAGGTAGCTTCATTGAGATATACTTGGTCTGATATAAGGTCTACCACATTGAGTTGTACTTTGTATATGCCGGGTGTAGAGTAGCAATATCTTACTTCGTTGCCCTTTTTTTTGTGTCCGTCACCTAAGTCCCACTGGTATACCAAAGGTGAGGCTTCATCTCCTGTATTTATGGTACCTTCTTCAAAAAATGTACGGCACAAGCTCCAGTTTTTGAGAGAGTCGCAAGGGGTTTGTATTTCATTGGTTTTTTCGAAATAAAATATATCATCATCATCGCCCCCGTTCACACGGTTAGATGAGAAATATCCGTTTACAAGTTCTGAAGTAGTGATATATCCAAAGTCGTGCGAGGGACTGTTATAAGGTGTCCCGAGGTTTTTCACATTTCTCCATTCAAATTGCTCATAGGTAGCACTATATATATCATACCCTCCTATGCCTTCGGACCTACCGTTGGAGGCAAAGTATAATATATTATTTTCGAGTATGAATGGTGTAATCTCATTTTTGGGGGTGTTGATATTTTTGCCCAAATTTTTTGGTTTTGTCCATTTATTCTCTTTATAATAGGTAATATATAAGTCTGTACCACCCATACCTCCGGGCATGTTTGAACTGAAAATCATAAAACTTCCTGATGAGGCTATGGCAGGGTGCCCACATGAAAATTTTTCGTGGTTTACAGGATGCAATATTGCATTACTCCATCCATTTTTAGTCATGTTGCAGTAATAAATATTAAGTTTTGTATCGCTCCCTTCCACATCATTTCTTGTGAAATATATTCTGCTGGTATCTTTGGTAATAGATGCAGGCCCTTCAGACATTCCTGAGTTAATAGGTCTTGGCATCAATACAGGTTTTTTCCATTTATCAGATATTTTTGCGGCATAATATAAATCTGTAAGTGGGGTATCATCTTCCTCCGAAGTATATACTACACTCAAGTTAGACTGCCTGTTTGATACAAATAATAATCCTCCTTTGTAGTAGATTGGGCTATGTTCGGCAGCACGTGTATTAAATGGTAAGCGTTTCACTTTCACCACTTTGCTGGTGTCTTGTGATTGTAAGTATAATGCTATTAATAAAAAATAGGTATAGGTAATTAATTTTTTCAATAGAATGTTTTTACATTAATGTCATTTACCGAATATTTAAAATCATATCTCAAAAGTATCTCATGTGTGCCAATAGATGCATAATTTTTTAAAGAATTGAATGAATATTCGTAGGCATATCCCAAGCCAAGCTGGCGGGTGAGTTTTAGCTGAGCCAAAGCTACCAAAGCATCGGCTACCCTATATTGCCCCCCTATAGTGATAAATCTACTAATTTGTACTAGGGTATTAAGGTCATATTGGGTGCCATCAGCCACATATTTTATAAGTATAGATGGTTTTATGGTGAATATATCGTTCAATTTCAGTATATATCCGCCCATAATATAGTGCTGCAATGCACCTGAGTTGTACAACTTGTCGTGGGTAGTAAATGCGGGTAATGAATAACTGAAAAAATATTTTTTATGAGCCAAATGTATACCTATTCCATATTTCAATGCATTAATACCTGCCGCATTGATAAAAGCAGGGTCGTCTGCATCTTTGAGTTCTGACAGGTCAAAATTTTGCCTTACAGATGTATAACCTGCTTGAGCTCCCAGTGCTATGTTGTATTTATTTATTTTTAACCTGCCTGCGGCGCAAATATTGATGTCTGTAGTGGCTGTGTATCCTATCTTGTCATGGGTCACTATGGCTCCTGTGGCAAAATATTTGGTCATCATTGGGGTGTGAGCAGCTATATTATAGGTTTCTATGGCAGGTCCTGCTACACCACTCCATTGATTGCGATATGATAGAGAAGCAGAAAGTGCATTAGCAGACCCTGCATAAGCAGGGTTTATGATGATTTCATTAAGCAAATAATTATTATATATAGGCTTTAGCTGTGCATAGGCAATATGTGTGACTGAAATAAAAATTATTAAGTAAAATATAATATTTTTCATCGGTTTATGGTCACATAATCACGGATGGTGCGACCATCTGACAGTGAGAGTATATATAAATAGGTATCATTGTTCAATATTTGAGAGTTGATGCCTTTGCCGTCCCAATTGTTTTTATAGTTATCACTGCTATATACAATTTTGCCCCACCTGTTGTATACCTCAAGTTTAGAATTAGGATATTCTTCTATCCCTGAAATTTCAAAATAAGGATTTTTGTCATCATTATTTGGTGAAAATCCTTTGGGTATACGTATGTCACTAATGGTCACTATTTTATCTGAGTAAACACTGTCGCAGCCTTTGGCTTTTACTACCCATCTGAATACATTGTCTCCTACAGTAAGGCTTCGAGCCTCAGTCACTGCATCGTTTGGTGTGTCAAGGGTTGCATTACCTTTCAATACCAGCCACTTACCAGTGCCATGGTCAGGGGTGGCAGCCTCAAGTGTGGTAGCATTTGTGAATATAGCTGTACTGGCAAATGGTGTTATGGGCGATAGACCATTGTTTGTCACAGTCACATTGGCAGACATTGGAGGGCACTTACCGTTGGTTACATTCCAATTAAGCACATTGTTTCCTTTTGATACCGCATATATGCGCGTGCTAGGATTTTCTATATCGCTAAATCTTACATTTCCTGACACTAATGACCATGTACCTGTAGCTCCTTGTGGCAGAGCAGAAGCTTTCATTGTCAATGTGTCGAGGCAAATGAGTGTATCTTTGCCTGCATACACGTTTTGTATCAGCAGGTTGCGTACTGCTACTGTGTCATAAGAAGTATTGCATCCTAATGTGGATACAGAATATACAAAAAGATTTGACCCTAATGCTAATTTTTCGATATATAAATCAACTCCTGCAATGCTTGTCATTATACTATCATTACTTAAAGATTGCCAATGAGAATGTCCTACTAGAGGTACATTACCTGTAAGTTTTATATTTGGTGTACATACTATGGTGTCTTTGCCTGCACTTGCTGAGGTAGGGGGGGCAATGTTTTCAATTTGTATACTGTCTAAAGAGGTACAGAATCCTTCAGATACCTTCCATACAAAAGTATTCACCCCATAATTTTTGATATATAACATGCTGGAAGGCATGGTGTCATTTACAATAATATTCTTGCTCTGCATACTATACCATTTGCCTCTACCTTTAGTAGGAGTATCTGCCTTGATCAGAGTACTAGCAGTATCACAAAATACACTACTTTGAGTATTTATAAGTGCTTGAGATACTGCAGGTTGTACCTCATATGAAACTAAGCTGGAGTCTGCACAGCTGCCATCTACCACTTTCCATTTAAATTTATAGTTTCCTTGAGCTATATCTGATAGTTGATACAATGGAGTATTAATTGCAGTAAGTGTAAGGGTGGGTTCTAAGGAGTACCATGTACCTGTGAGAGTACCCGGATTTTGGGCAGAGAGTATGAAGCTGCTTCCGCATATACTTTGATTGTCGCCGGCCGATACATTTTGAGGTTTTCTGTATCTTACCAAAGATATTGTATCTCTGTATACAGGGCAAGATGAGGTAGACAAATTTTTTCGTTCAAATATTATGGTGTTATTGCCATACGCAATATTGGTAAGCCAAGAGGCAGGTAAGTTGCTATTAATAATATTGCCACTGCCAGAGCCGTTAGGTATGTACCACTGTGCAAAGCCTGTGTAGCCTGTATAGGTTTGTACACTATTGAGGTATACTGAGTCAAGCTCGCATAGTTGCATATTGTTTTCGGTGGTAATTAGTGCTATTGCAGGAGGTAAATAGGTAGTGATTCTTACCGTATAAGGTGGGCTTGTACATTCTCCTTTTCGCACTGTCCAGCTCCAGTTGCTGGCAAGTCCTGCGGGTGTGCCATCTATACCTGTAATAGTAGCTTTGGGGTTGTGTATTTGCATAGGGTCTACTGTGCCACTGCCGTCTATCTGAGACCATGTACCTTCTACATTTTCAGGAAGCGTGTCGGCTTGCATTACATATTTATTGATACAAAGTTCTACAGTGGTAGGTCCTACATTGGTAGAAATAGAGTTATCTCTACGCACTGCAAACGGCGCAGAGGTATAATTGCACCCTTGGTTATGTATAGTCCATGAAAAGTAATAATCGCCCGTTTCTATCATTTGAGTGATTCTCAAGTTTTTGTTGAGGCTATCGGCCATTCGAGCAGTGTTCACTCCTGCAGCAGTAGGTTGCGAAAGTATTTTCCAATATCCTGATGCTGTAGGAAATTGTAGTTTTGGATTATTGCCGGTGAGTGAGTTTACTGTAAAGCATGATGAGTTAACACCTGTGATAGAGGCAAAATAGGGTTGATTGTTTCTCACAGTAATTGTATCTGCAAATTTGCACAAGCCATGTGTAATGGTATATGAAAAGATATTGTTGCCGGTATCTAATGGAGACAGTACAGGATTGTATATCAAAGCATTAAAAGTAGTATTGGTGGCACCTGATATTTTTTGTAAATTAAAAGTTTCGCCTACTAATGTATTTGGTACATAAGATGGTGTCAAATGATAAGAAGTATCGCAAAGAGATAAATCATTGGGCAACAAGGGGTTAGTTACTTTAGTTATCATTAATGAGTCTGTGTCAAAAAATCCTGTGATGGTATTAGTAGTTTTCATATATAATTTTGTATTGCCAATGGCTAATCCATTTATCATCATTTTTGGAATGCTATCATTAGGTGAGTATGTCATTGGTAGTGATTTATCATTTGTCCAGGTAAATATTTCACCAAGCGAAGGTCTGTTTATGGAATATTGTCCATTTCCTATATGTTTTGATGTAGAGTCAATAATACAAATATTGCTTTCAGTTTTGGCTTTGGTGAGCACTGTTATTTGTATATCATCATAGTTTTGGCCGGCAAAGCTACTGCTGCTCATGGTCCAGCGATAGGTATATACACCTCTTGTTAAGTCATTTATGTATAATTCATTGATATTTCCTCCTGATGTAGTAGTGGGTATATGTCCGTTGTTTGATTGTATATATTGCCATTTGCCCGCTTCTCCTCTCAGTGTATTTATATTATTCTGTGATTGTAGTCTTACTTGTATATTATGACCTGTACCTGTGTGCAGTTGTAAGATTTGATTGCCTGCCTGTGCTTTATTTTGTGTGTTTACAAGCAATGTATCGCGTAGCGAACATCCGGCAAGTGATGTAGTCCATGTAAGTATGTTTACTCCTATTTGCAGTCCGCTCACAGTAGCATTAGGTACATTTATTGCTGTAATTGATAATGGTGCCAAGATAAGCCATCTGCCGGTTTCGCCTGTGGTAGTATTCACAGTATTGGCATTCAAAGCTGCCACTATAGATGAAGGAGTAGAGGTGATGATAAATTGATCAGTACCTGCATGAGGTTGTGTTATTTTATAAATATCAATAGTATCTGAGTCTATGGCATTTACACCAGCAAAGGTATTATATATGGTAAAATAAAATGAAGTCTTGCCGGCTGGTATGCCACTTGCAAATATGATAGGAATACTGTCACCGGGTGTACTGAGAGATATAGCAGGGTCGCTCGATGTCCATACAAATTTTTCACCAACTGATGGTCTTACACTCACCGTTTCTCTATTGCCAAGATATATATTTGCAGAGTCTGAAAAGCATATATCGTTACCTGCTACTGCCTCAGTCATTACTGTGATAGATATGTCAGAATAGTTTTTGTATGATGGTGGCCAAGTGGGGTTAAAAATTGTCCATCTGAAAATAGAAATACCTCGCCTAAGGTTTGAATATACAGTTTCGGTAAGTGTAGAACCCGGACTTGAAATAGGGAATTGAGGTGCGTTGGTACTTTCAATACTCCAATATCCTGTTTCGCCGGTAATAGTCGCCAATATATTGGGCGACTTTAGTGCTCTGGTGAGAGCTATGCCCGGGTTGGAGTTGGTATATAATATGCCCGTAGTGGTGTAGGCTATGGCTTTGGTTTGTACATATATATCTATTGTGTCATTAAATCCGCACCCACTTACGGTATTTGATATATTCCAAATGAATGAATTAATACCTACCCTCATGCCACTCACTGTGGCTAAGTTAAATGCTCTGCCTGTGATAGATGCAAAGGGATTTCCGGGTTTTATAGACCATGTGCCTGACTCAGATGATGAGGTGTTAAAGGTATTTCCTGCAAGATTATACCTCGCAAAATTGCCTGTAATAGAAGTATTCAGCAAAAGTAAGGTATCATTACCGGCTATAGGTGAGGTACTGTTGGTGATGAATAGTGAGTCTGTATCTAAACACCCCGGATTATATATATTATATACCGAAAAATAAAACTTATTTATACCAGCCTGCAAATTGCTGAATGAACCGTCCACGCTGCCATTGGCATTGATGGTTTGTGTTACAGAAGCACCCGCAGTGCTTGATACCCATAGCCCTCTTCCCCCCACTGCCTGATTGATAGGGTTGTTGGCATTGGCTACTACTCCGGTAAAGTTTATGCCTTCAAGGCATATACGTTTGTTTGTCACGCCTACATCGGCTTTGGTAATGAGGCTTGCCAATAATTCATCATTGCTTATACACGATAGTGCATTAGTGTTTTGCACAGTAAACCTAAATGTATGTACACCTCTTTCAAGACCTGTTACTATACCTGTAACACTGTTTAGCAACAAACCTCCCAATGGAGGTGTGAATGGTGTATTCACATAAGTCCACCTGCCTATTTCGCCTTGTGCAGGTTTGAGGGTATTGAGTGGTGTCAATGTAATATTTACAGCGGTGACTCCTTGTATTTTTACCAAGCATTGGTCAGCACCTGCATTGGATTGAGGCAATACCGTGATAGCCAGAGTGTCTTCCTGCGTACATTGTGCTGTGGCATCTATTATCCTCCAAGCAAATCTATAATATCCGGAACCGCCGGAGCCTAATACAGTGACTATGGATGTGTTAGGTGGATAGTTGATACTGCCCGGTGGTGCTGATACTGTGCGCCAAGTACCTGTTTCGCCAAAAAATGTTGGCTGGTTTCCATAGAGAAAAAATCTTACTTGATTTCCGGAAGGCAATATCACACATGAGTCTGCGCCTGCTATGGGCACAGTAACTTTGTTGTTGGTAATTCGCACTGTATCCCTGCTAATATTGCATCCCAAGTGGCTCACAGTCCATAAGAAAGTATTAAGACCATTATTCATTCCTGTAATAGTGGTAGTATTCATAATATGGTTAGTAATAGTTCCTGCTGTACTTAGTGTGTACCACCTGCCTATTCCCTGAGTAGGATTTTGAGCAAATATATTCAGTTGGTTTACACAAACAAATGTGTCGGGCATGGCAATAGCTGCTGAGGGTGAGTTATTCACAATACTCATAGAGTCTACTGATTGGCAGGCTCCTTTTGATATAGTCCATCTGAATGAGTTGTACCCAAGTTTAAGGTTATTTACCAATGATATGCCTGATAATGAGTTGATAATGTTGCCTCCTCCTCTTGATAGCTGCCAATATCCAGAGCCTTGCACAGGGGTGTTTGCTTTTATAGTGTCACTATTGTTGCAAATAGTTTTATTGCCGAGGGTTATTGATGTAGTAGGTCGGTTATTGGTGATAGACACATTTGACATACTGCTGCAGTGGGCTGATACTATTTGCCATTGTAAGATGTTTATATTAGGACTTAGATTTTTTACCCATGTATTGTGCAACGATGCGTTGGTCAATATTCCTGTACCTGATATCACATGCCATGTACCTGTACCTTTAGTAGGAATATTTGCGTTCAATATCAGGCTGTCTATACAAATGGCAGTGTTGACCCCTGCATTTGCCGGTGATACGCTATTATGATTTACTTGTATAGTATCGTAGGTAGTAGCACATCCGCCAATGCCAAATTGCCACTCAAATTTTGATATTCCATCTGTGGTTATGTTTGTAATTAATGTTTTGAAATTGTTGGCGTTCTGAATATTGCCACTGCCGCTTATTCTTCGCCATGAGCCTCCTGCTGTGGTATTTTGTGCCAAAACAGTGATAGTATCAGTACATATTTCTCTGTATTTGAGCCCACTGACAGTTGCCGGCTGAAATATTTGCTTAGTAATGTTAATGGTATCTCTGCTATCCGAACAGCCTCCGTGCGATATTGTCCATACATAGGTACTCACACCCGAAGTAATGCCATTGAGCCTGCTGCCCGATAAAGTATTGTTGTCAAATGTACCTCCAACACCTAATACACTCCAAGTGCCTGTGCCCTGAGTAGGACTATTGGCGTACATAACAGTATCAGACACACAAATGAGCATATCTACCCCTGCATTGGCTTTGGTAGGTCTGTTGTTTTGTAATGTTACATAGCTGCTTGAGGTACAAATGGACTTGCTTATTCTCCACTCCAATATGGTTTGTCCTTCGGGCAAATTTTTTATTTTGCTTCCGGGTAGTGTAAGGTTTGTAATATTTGCCAAGCCTGTCACCGTGTACCATCTGCCTGAGCCTAAGGCAGGTGTGTTGGCAGTGAGTAGTGTGGAGTCGGTGCAAAGTGTTGTTTGATTACTACCTGCATTGGAAGGAGTCACAATATTGCTTATCACGGTGAGCAGCGAGTTGGAGGCACAACCACTTGGAAACTGCTGTGTAGTCCATGCCAATACATTAGTGCCGGGCTGCAAACCTCTCACTACGGTGTTGGGAGCATTGGCATCATCAAATGTATAGTTTACACTGAAGTTCCAATAATAAAAATTTACGGTAGGGGTAGCAGCTGCAAGCTGTGCCGTATCGCCGCATACTTCTATGGTGCTGCCGGCATTGGCTTTATTATAATTTACAGATACTGTACTAGATGATGTGCAAAGCCCTTTGGTTAATGTCCATTGATAAATATTATGCCCTATGTTAATGCCGGTTAGGCTGGTGTTTCTTAGGCTGGGGTTAATGAAGTTTCCCAATCCCGATACTACTGTCCAATGCCCAGTGCTGCCATAGAGTGGTGTATTGCCTGATAGGGTGGTATTTGCTGTGCAAATAATTTTATCAGTGCCTGCATTGGCTGTATTGGGTGAGCCTTGTATGATGGTAATGGTGTCTGAGGTGGCTATGGAGGTCACTGTGTTTAATATTTCCCATGCCAATACATTGATACTATTTATAGTGCAAGTGAACGCGCTATTGTGCATATTGATATCGGTGAGTGTGCCTGTGCCAGTGAGTACATACCAAGTACCTACTTCATCTGAGCCTGTGGGAGAAGCATAAAGGGTGATGGTATTTTGGCAAATGGTAGTATCAGCACCCGCATTGCCCGACATAGTACGATGAATGCCTGCCATACATACCGCGCCCACACACATAGACAAAAAATACAATCTTAATGCAAGGGTAAATCTTTGATGCATGTATTTGATTACATTTTAACTGTAAAAATAATAAAAAATGTTAGTTTAATAGAAATTACATTGAAAATATAACATAATATTATTTTCAACCGCTTGATAGTGTATGGGTTAACATAATAACACTCCCAATTGATATCAATTTTGTAATAAATTTGATATTTTGGAAGTGTTATATTTTTTTTAATTTCCAGTTACCTATGCACCAGTGCCTTCTTTATCATATTATATTGAGTAATGGCATTTTCATCGTCAGGAAAGCATTTGATATATATCTGCAAATCTTTGAGTGCTTCGCGGTATCTTTTGAGGTTAAACTCACACAGGGCTTTGTAATAGTAGGTAATCTTATATGTAGGATCTACTTCTATACACCTGTTAAAGTCCTTGAGCGCACCTTGATAATCATAGATAAGCTCCTTGAGCAGAGCCCTATTCATATAGGCAAGGGCATCTGTTGGGTCGTCTTCTATGCTGCGGTTATACTCATGTATTGCCATTTGGTAATCTATGATATTGTTTTTCACCTTAGTTTTGTTAAACATGGAGGCGTGAAACGATGGATGTACAGATAGTGCCTTGTCATAGTATTCTTTGGCTTTTTCGTACATTTTCATTTCTTGATATATAGATGCCAGCGTTTGGTAAGCCTCAAAGTGGTTGGGATTGTAGCTCACCGCTTTTTGCAGATTTTGTATGGCACCGTCTTTGCGGTTGAGTTTCCACTCGGCTCTGCCTTTGTAGTAGTAATATTCTGCTTCATGCGGGTTCATAAATACTGCTACCACAAAGTTGTCCAGCGCATGGTGATAGTCTGCCATTTCGTAATATGCTTTGCCTCTCAGGTAATATGCTTCTGTATGATTAGGTTTCTTTTTCAGTGCTTCTGTGAGGTGGCTGATGGCAGTCTCGTACATTTCTACATCCAACGCAGTCTTTCCCATCTCATAATATTCGTTTGACGACTGCGCGTGTATCGGTTTGCTCACAAACCACATCATCGTACTCAGTACAATGATGTATATTATATTAGCTTTTGTTTTCATGACCGTTTACATTTGCATTCTAATAAGTATATATACGTTCGTTATATTAAAAATGTTATATAATTTCTTAAAAATGTATAATTTATTGCATAAATATATTACTCCTTCAGCCGTTGATTAATCATTCAATCTTTATCCAAAACTCTTATATTATACTCAAAGCAAAGGCATATTTTGAGTTATTGAAGGTAAAACTTACCTCACTGGTGATATTCTCGGCAGGCTTTGGATTTGTATTGTCAGAAAAAAACGAAATAAATATATCCAAACTCATATTTACACTCTTGGGAGGTTTTCTGATGACTGGTGCAGCCAACATTCTAAATCAGGTAATGGAGGTAGAGTTGGACAAAATGATGGTGCGTACCTCCAAGCGCCCATTGCCTGAGATGCGACTTTCTATGTCCGAAGCACTTGCTTTTTGCCTCATACTGTCTGTCACAGGTTTTATGATACTCATATCTGCTGTGAATGTGGCAGCTGCCTATCTCACTTTTGTGTCTGTATTGCTCTATGCGTTTTTGTACACACCTATGAAGCGTATCAGTTCATTTTCAGTATTGGTAGGTGCTTTTCCGGGAGCTATGCCTCCACTCATAGGTTGGGTGGCCAATACAGGACATATATCTACAGAGGCTTTGGTAATATTTGCGTTGCAATTTATATGGCAATTTCCGCACTTTTGGGCTATAGCATGGATGCTGGACGATGATTATAAAAGAGCAGGTTTCAAGATGATGCCTTCATCGGGTGGCAAAGATATTCGCAGTGCATTTCAAATTGCAGTATATACTTTTTTTCTTATTCCCATGGGTATATTGCCATATATGTTCAAGATATCAGGTATTTATTCGGCTGTAGTTATCAGTATTTGCGGGTTATGGTTTTTTTATAAAGCCATAGTGCTTATGAATACGCTCACAGTGCCGGATGCACGGCGCATCATGTTTGCCTCCATCATATACCTGCCGGTGGTGCAAATAGCCCTTATACTGGACAAAGTGTAATGTAATATTATTTGCCTATCAAATAAAACATATATCCAATGCCGAATTGGATATTGTTCAGAGATGATTTGCTGCCAGATGAAGATGTTTTGTTAATATCTGCCAATCCAAGGTAATATCTGCCATCGAGCACAAAGCTGCCGGGACCCACACCTATCATGACACCTCCTCCAAAGCACACACCGTAATCGAGTGAGCTGATATTGTTTGACGTGGTTGATACAGTTGATTTTACCCCATTTACTACAGATGAATAGTTATTACCGAGCATAATACCAACATAAGGTCCTGCATTGGCATATACTTTTATTTTAGGCACACCTACACTTATTCTTAACAGCAAAGGTACTGTCAAATAGCTTATGCTTACTTCTGTAGAAATTGCAGATGTCAACTTATATTCAGAAGGCATTATAGAATATAATACCTCAGGGGCAAAAGAGAATAATTTGCCAAAACCAATATCAGCAACTAAACCTCCATAAAACCCAAATTTAGCATCTGACGATATGGTTGATTTCAGTGTACCAATAGTTGCCTCTGACTTTACAGTGGGTAAATTGCCCCCAATCCTTATACCTATGCCAAGGCGTGCGGCTGTAGCAATATTAAAGACACATATAAATGTGGCTAAAGTGATTATTGTTTTTTTCATAATGTATTTTATTTACAGTATTAAATTTATTTATCTCCCAGTATCAAAGTAGCTTGCCCTAAGCCCTTCATCATGAGCTTACTGGATACATTAAAAGGGGCATCTTGCAGATATTTTTGCAGTTTGCGCACAAATGCTCTGGCATCTATGGCTTTGCCGTTTTCGTCATAAATTGGCATGCGTACTTGCTCTATGTTCATGGCATTGTCAGATATGTCGGGGCTACCGTAGCGTTTGTTCACACAGTTTTTGAGCAACCATGCGTCTATGACCTCGCTCACTGTTTTGCCATCGGCAAGGTCGTCTTCCATTTGTTTGCCAAATGTGTCAAATGTTTTTATTTTGATGGTGATTTCTCGGCCATTGGCAAACATGTCGTCAAAGTGTTTTTGAAGTTGGGCATTAAAGTTATCAAGGTTTGCCAGCACAGCTTCTTCTAATAATAATGGTATTTCTGCGGTGAATGAAGGAGCTCCTGTGCCCTGAGCACCGGCTACTTGCTTGTCTGTGTAAGCATCCAGCCCTTGCATATTGTAAGAGATAGATTTTTTAGGACCTGTTTGGTTTATGGAGTAGGTAAGTTGTATTATGATATCTGCTTTTGCAGTTTTTTTGAGCTTGTCTATGGGTGTTTCCATCACCGCGGAGCCTGCTTTGGAGGTAGTTACAGAGGTTTCGGCTGCCTCTTGCTCCATGCTTTTCATGGCAGCTTGCAGGTCTTTGAGTGGAAAGCCTCTGTCGCTCATAAGGGTGTTTATTTTACCTATTACCAGCAATAAATCTGAGTTGAGCATGGCTTTTTTGTAGTCAGGATATTTAGTACCGTTTAGCTCCATCATTGCACCAAGTTTGTCGCACAAGGCATCGGAGGGCACTACCATGAGCATAGGTTTTTTGGCTTGCGAAAATGCTAATATTGAAGCAGTAAGCAGAATTACAGAAATGATAAATTTTTTCATGGATATTATTTTGATTTATTTGTCTTAATTTATTCGGGTTTTGGAATTATTCCTTTGTTGATAAGGGCTTTTTTGAGTTCAGATACTTTTATGGTGGCAATCACGCTATATACATCTTCAGAGCCTTTTTTTTCTTTTTTGGTGTCTTTGTTTGGGGTATCGTCTTCGGTAAGGTACATTTTGTACTCGCCTCCGTCTTTGAAGAAGTTGTTAAAATATTCTTCATAAGTTTCCTCGGCGTTGGGCACATTTACGAGTGGTCTGGCATCGCAGCCGGGTTTGCCAAGTGTCACTCCTTTGAATATCACTGCATATAGGGCTTGTTTGAAGCCGTCTTCTATGGCGTCTTTGCGGGAGTTGCCTCTGCCAAATGCTTTCACGGTGTACATGCCTCCCATATCGGCACCGAGGCACTGTACTTCATAGGTGAAGTTGAGTATGCGCTTGGCACGTGCTTTGGACTGTGCCAATGCACCCATGGATACCGTAAATATGGCAATGATGATGAATGTAGATATTTTCATGGATTAAAATCCTGAATTTAAGCCTTTTACAATACCTGCTTTTTCAAGGTCGCTGCGCAGAGCATCAAACATGACTGATACTATTATACCTACTTTGTAAGTTTTTTTATCAACTTTGGTCACATCTTGGTTATCGCCGCCTTCACCTGAAAGTGCTATATAATTAAGATAAGCTCCGCCGGGTTGGAAAAATGTATTAAAATATTCCTGAAACTCTTGCTCTACGCTCATAGATGAGGCCAGTGGTTTGATACCTTGGCAACCGTCTGTAGCAGCTGTGACTCCTTTGAATATGATGGCATGTACGGCATTGGTTTTGGCTTGCAACACTGCTTTTTCCGGCTTAGGACCATATCCCCATATTTTTATTAACTTTGAGCCATCGGTACCTACACCCATACATGCAACTTCATAGTTATCTACCGTGTAGCCGGCAAGTACTTTGGCTTTTTTATTTTGCGCTATTGCAAATGTGGAAATGGTAAGTGAGATAATGATTAAGATGTTTTTCATATAAAATAATATTTTTTATTATGGCAAATATAGCAGCGTGAATGTAATGTTCTAATAATTTTTTAAATATTTTTTTATTGTTGCGAATTTACTTTATTTGCGGTGTAAACAAACTTACCTTATGAAAAATTATTCCATATTATTTATTATATCATTATTTGCAACCTACATACATGCTCAAGACAGCAATGCCGGAGCAAAAATAAATAGCCCTGATCAACAATATCGTCGCTCGTCGCTACACCTGATGATGATAGACGACCCTGAAAGACCTATGAGTGTGACTATCAAAAAATCATTTACTGTGCAGCCTGTACCCGAAAAGTTTAACGACCATTCTCTAAGCCTTAAATCATTTCCGGTGGACAAACTCAGTGTAGTACCTGCCTATGATTTATTAGACCAAATCAATAAAAATAATCTTGGCAGAGAAGCAGTGGCTAAGTGGTTTTCGCGCAATGCTAGCACAGGCACACTGAATATGAACTTGGTGGCAGAGCGTGGCTTTTATAATGCCTCAGACTTGGATGTGAAGAAAGCCAAAGCCAGCAAACGTGGCATGTCTACCATAGGCGATGCAGGTGAAGAGTTGATAAAAAATACGTTTTTGGTAGTGTGCGATTTTAAATATATTAATAAAGAAGAACTTGGTACAGGTGTAGCCATAGGTTTCAAACTGGCAGGCGACATAGCTGCTGCAGCTACAGGCAACAAAAATTTGTCCAAAGCGGGTGACGTGGCAGCAGTGGCAGCAGTGGTAGCCTCCAAAGGATATATAGTGAAAACCACAGTGTTTCTATATCAATTAGTATGGAATGACTCAGTATCTGCAGTGTTTTACAACGACTTGTGGAACGATGAGTCTGCACCCGATGCAGGTAGAAAAGCTAAGTTTGAAAACAGTAATTTATTTCAGTATAAATATGTAGGTACTGCTACCTCGTATGCCGATGTGCAATCTACCATATTCACCAACAAGTCTGAAGAAGAGCTCATAGCCATGGCTACCAAAAATGCTACAGAATCTGCCTTGGTAAAATTAGAAAAAAGTTATGAAACGTTCAGAACTAAAACCCCATTATACAGTGTGAAGCCGCTGCGAGCAAAAATAGGATTAAAAGAAGGGCTCAAAGGCAATCAAAGATACTTTGTATATGAAAAGAGACTGAACGATGAGGGCAAAACAGTGTATAAAAAAGTGGCCTCTATTCGAGTGAAATGCGGCAGTGTATATGACAATCAATTTGTAGCCACCGGCGACCCTGTGGATGTGAACAAACTTACACGCTTTTATCAGACTACAGGGCGTAGGCTCATGCCGGGCATGCTCATACAGCAGCGTCTTGACAGAGGTTTTTTTAAACCATTTAATGTATTTTTTGGGCAGTTTGGAAGGATGTTTCATTAACGAAACATTACCACATCAGGATAATTGATGTCAAAGTCGCGCAAGCGCAAAAATTGTATTCCGCCAAAATCTACGGCAAGTTTGTCTACATTGTTGAGTTGAGGATAATATCCAAATCTGAGTTGGAATGCACTTATGGTCAACCTCTCATTTTTGAAACGAAAACCTGCACCGAAGGCTTGATAAAACTGAGATGTGTAATACGCTGAAAGTGAATTATTGACCCAAGCCAAATCTGCAAATATAAAAAATGTGGTTTTGAACCCTAACAACTCCAATGGAGAAAAAAGCACAGTTTGGTAGTTGAGCGTAATTTTTTGGGAACCTCTTACTTGCGTATCAAAAAAGCCTTGAATACCATCATTTTCGTTGATATACAATGCCTCAATATTTTTGCGTCTTTGACCAAAAACAATACTGCCATGTAAAAAATGCCTCATTTTGAAAGTATAAATGGAGTATAACCTTGTAAAAAAATTAAAAGTACCATTTATTACACCCTGCTCAGGCATAACGCTACTCATATAGGTGCCTGCTCCCAAAGATGCATAAAAGTAGCCTATTCCGTGCATAAACATAGCTTGGGATGCATTGATACCTGCATAATATCGTAATCCATATAGCGTGTATTCCACTCCTTGATTAATAGCTATGGCATAACCTATTGGCACATCTTCTGTTTTTCCAAAACCAAAAATAAGCATATCACGCATGTAGTATCGCTTGGAGTAGCCCAACCCAACCATGAATGTATGTGTGTTTTGCAAAACCTTGTTACTATCTGCTGATATGGGCAATGTTTTATCAAAAATATAGTTAAAATTACGGGCAGATATGATTAGGCGTGTACCTTTATTGTTAACGCCTGAGTATAACTTTAAAGCACGCGAAAACCATGCATCTGTGTAATGAAAATCATATGGTAAAGTTTCATAATCAGATACACCCAATATTCTGCGAGGAAAAGTACGATTATATACCAACCCTCCTGCATATTTGGTAGTGGGCGATATAAAATTTCGGGTGAAAGATGCCTGATACTTAAGCATGTTGGCTTGGTTCACGTAGCTGATATCTGCCGTTATGAAACTTTTGCCCAAATAGGGTATTTTGTAGGTAGCATTGTGCCCCCAATATCTGCTCACAGAAGTAAGCATACTATTGCTAAGCTGATGCCCAAGACCTATGGCATTGATATTGTTGATGGTATATTTATTTACGGTTTTTTCATCCGGCAGATAGTCTAAGATGAGTGATCTTTGAGGTACAATTCCCAAGTCTATGCCCAGCCCCCAGGGAAACACATCTTGTGTGTATACTAATACATTTACAGATGCAGAGTCTGATGATAAAGCAGGATATATGCGTACATCGTACAAATAGTTTGCCTCACGCAGTATACGCTCGGCAACTAGCAGTTGTGCAGCGTCAAATGTATCGCCTTCTGAGAGTATCAAGTGGTTTTTTATTACAGTTTTCCAAGATTTAATGTGGGTAGCATTACCTACTTTGTCAAGGAGTAGAGTAGGGGTTTTGAGGGTGTCAGTGACTGAGTAGCCAAATGGGCTCATATTGTGAATGATAATATTACTTACAGGCATTCCGTTGTATTTTTTATAAATATTGATAACATCTTCGGGGTGGCCGTTTGCAGTGTTCATTGTCATTTTGGGGTAGCGGAATATATTTTGGTAAACCCAAAACATGAACCCGTGCCTTTGAGAGGTTTGTTTTATATCATCATAAAATTTATTGGTAATGTTTATTTTTTCATTATCAGTGGTATCAATATATTTTAGTATAATTTTTTCGTGGAGTATGGGTAAAGTATCTTTTTGAGCAAAAACTACTTTTTTTGTAAATATTGATAACAATAAAAAAAATAATGATACCTTTAAAAAATTGATAGTAAACATAGTATATTATACAGTAATATATAAATGAGGGTTTTATCTGTAGTCTTCATTATTTTTGTAATGGTAAATGCTTTTGGACAAGCAGATACCTCAAGTATGGGTAAGTTGGATATTCGTACCAAAGTCATCATTGATAGCATGTTGGCAGAGAGCAAAGTAAATATAGACAATGACCCCAAACTATCCTACCAACTTGCTTCAAGTGCTATGCGCATGAGCGATAGTGTTCATTATGAGGGAGGCAAGTCAGAGGCATTGCGAAGAATAGGGATATTTTATATGTATCAGAGCGATTATCCAAAAGCACTCGAAAACATACTGAAAGCACTGAAAATAGCAGAAAGTATCAACGAAAAAAAGCTGATTTCCAAATGTTATATGAACTTAGGTGGCATATATTACGACTATCGAGACTACACCATGGCACTGAGCTACTTTTCAAAGTCGCTTAAAATAGCTAAAGAAATAAAGGATGATGAAGGTATATCAGGATGCCTCATTAATTCAGGAAATGTGTATACAGATATGAAAAACTTTAAGCAAGCACTCGACAACTACCAAAAAGCACTGAAAATACTCGTGAAATCGGGTGATAAACTTGGCATATCTATGATATTGAGCAACTTAGGCAATGTATATTTTTACCAAAACAATTATGATGCAGCCCTCAGATATTATCAAAACGGTCTTAAAATAAAGGAGGAAATAAATGACTCGCAGGGTATGATAATTTGCCTCAATAATATAGGCAGGCTCTATCTCAATAAAAATGACTTGGATGAGGCCTCCATTTATTGCTCAAAAAGCTTGAACCTTGCCAAAAAAATAAATTCTAAAGACGATATACAATTGGCAGCATTCACGTTGAGCAATATTTACAAAATAAAAAAAGATTATGAAACAGCATTGGCATATTATGAATACGGCTCAATGGTAAAAGACTCCATAAAAAATGACGTAAACAACAAAGAAATAGCCAAATTAGAATCAAAATACGAGCTAGAAACCCGCGAAACACAAATAAAATTACTTAGAAAAGACAAAGCACTGCGCGAAGAACAGGTACAAAGACAGTTGGCATCGCGCAATTTTATCATAGTGGGTGTGGTAGTAATATGCCTTGCAGTAATATCAGGAATACAGTTTGTAAACAATAGACGTGTGCGCAAATACAACCAAAAACTATTAGCACAAAATCGTGAAATATCTGCCCAAAGCCAACAATTAAAAGTGCTTAATGAAGAGCTCGACAACTTTGTATATCGCTCCTCGCATGACCTCAAAGCACCGCTTACATCTATATTAGGCTTAATAAATATTTCAAAAATAGAGCGAAGTTCAGATATGTTGGACGAGTTTCACCAACGCATGGTATCCAGCATAGGCAAGCTTATGATAGTGTTAAGCGATATTTCCAATTACTCTAAAAACTCAAGGTTGGCACTCACTTTTGAGCCTATATATTTTGAAGAACTGATAGAAGAAGCCAAAGAAGATTTGGAAGAATTGCCAAACTACCCCAATGTATCCATAGTATATGATATACACGGCGAGGGCATATTTGAGTCTGACAAAGAAAGGGTGTTTATACTTATCAAAAATCTGCTTTCCAATGCCATATCACACAATAAACCCAATAAAGATGAGGCCAATGTACAAATAAAAATATCCCATAATGCTGAATATGCCCTAATTACCATAAGTGATACAGGATATGGAATAGAAGATGAAATAAAAGACAAAATTTTTGACATGTTTTATAAAGGAAGCAACGAATCGCCGGGCTCCGGATTAGGACTTTACATTGTAAAAAATGTGATAAATAAACTCAATGGCAGCATAACCTATGAAACCAAAGTAGGAAAAGGCACCACATTTGCAGTGACTATTCCCAATCAATCCGTAAAAAGCTTGGCAAGTGCATAGGCAGCCAGTGAAGCTACCCCACCTATAATAAGCACATTCACAGCACCTTTGATAGGATTTTGACCTGTAAGTTTGCTCTTCATGTAGCCAAATATGAGCAGACATACCGCTGTGATACAAGAAGATATGGCTAGTCCATACAAAGGTATATCAGTGAAAAAATAACCGGAAAGAGGTATGATACCACCGGCTATGTAAGCACCTGCAATAGTAATACCGCTAAGGGTAGCCCTATTTTTGTCAGGTTTTTCAAGCCCCAGCTCAAAGCGCATCATAAAATCTACCCACATGTTTTTGTCTTGGCTGAGTCTATCCACAATCATATTTTGGCTCTGCTCATCCAATCCCATATTTTTGAACACCTCTTTCACTTCCTGTTTTTCCTTATCAGGCCAGTAGTCTACTTCCCAAAGTTCGCGACGGTATTCATTTTCGTAGTGTTGCATTTCTGTTTTTCCGGCCATATATCCGCCCAAGCCCATGGCTATAGAGCCTGCAGCTATCTCGGCTATGCCGGCAGCTATGATGATGTGTGTATCATTTACTGCTCCACTAAGCCCTGCAGCAAGGGCAAAAGGAACTGTGAGCCCGTCAGACATGCCTATCACTACATCGCGTACCAAGCCCGATGAGGTAAAATGTTTTTCTTCTTTTTCCATAATTCAGATATGAAATTACTAATTTTTATTATTGCCATATTTTTTGTGTTAATAATTATGTGATTTTTTATACCATAATTACGTCATGGTTAACTTAATCAAAAAAATCAGCACATAAATATTTTATTATATATTTGCCATGTTTTTATACATTTATAAACTACACTATGTCAAAAAATATATTACTGGGTAAAAGAGGAATCATATTCGGTGCATTGAATGAAAGTTCCATTGCTTGGAAAGTAGCACAAAAATGTCATGAAGAAGGGGCTAAATTTACACTTACCAATGCACCTCTTGCCATGCGAATGGGTGAGATAAATAAACTCGCCGAAGCCACAGGCTCACAAATAATACCTGCAGATGCCACACTTACCGAAGACCTTGAAAAACTTTTTGCAGACTCCTTACAAATATTGGGAGGCAAAATAGACTTTGTGCTCCACTCTATAGGCATGAGCCCCAATGTGCGCAAAAGCAGACCTTACGGAGACTTGAATTATGAATTTTTTCTTAAAACATTGGATATATCTGCATTGTCATTTCACAAAACCATGCAATCTGCCGAAAAACTCGATGCCATGAATGATTGGGCGTCCATAGTGGCTCTTACCTACATAGCAGCACAACGCACATTTCCGGACTATTCAGATATGGCACAGGCCAAAGCATGCCTTGAGAGCATAGCACGCAGCTATGGATACAGATTTGCCAAACTCAAAAAAGTAAGGGTCAATACTATATCACAATCTCCTACCAAAACCACCGCCGGAAGCGGCATATCCGGTTTTGATGTATTTTATGACTTTGCTGATAAAATGTCGCCATTGGGAAATGCCACCGCAGAAGACTGCGCACAATACTGTATAGCCATGTTTTCAGACTATACACGCATGGTCACCATGCAAAATTTGATGCATGATGGAGGTTTTAGTAGCAGCGGCATCACCGAGGAGGCCATACAGCAGTGGACAAAGCAATAGAATGTGAACACATATTTTTATAATATTAAAACTTTTATTTTTAGACAATTACAAAGGCAGCAAGCACGCTATCCACTATTGTGTATTAATTACAGCATTCAAAAAAAAATGTGAAAATTAATTTTTAAAATATTTTTTTATTCCCGATAATAATTAGTAATTTTGCGTTCTTTTCTAAAAAGCGTTTCGTTCTTACAACCAATAATATTGATATTCAGATAAATATGGCTTTACGCAAAAATAAAAAAATTAACCCCGAGTTCACCAAAGTAACCATCAGTTTAGCCTCACCCGAAATCATCCTCGAAAATTCATTTGGAGAGGTGACACAGCCGGAAACCATAAATTACCGCACCTACAAACCCGAAATGGGTGGTTTGTTTTGTGAGCGCATATTTGGTCCTGTCAAAGATTATGAATGCCACTGTGGCAAATATAAGCGTATCAGATACAAAGGAATCATTTGCGATCGTTGTGGAGTAGAAGTTACCGAAAAAAAAGTACGCCGCGAGCGCATGGGTCATATAGAGTTGGTAGTACCTGTAGCACATATTTGGTATTTCCGTTCGTTGCCCAATAAAATAGGTTATCTGGTAGGTCTACCCAGCAAAAAACTTGACCAAATCATATATTATGAAAGATATATAGTAGTACAACCCGGTATCAAATCTGAAGACGGAGTACAATACCTCGATTTTCTTACAGAAGATGAATACTTGGAAATCATAGACAAGCTTCCTCGTGAAAACCAGATGCTTGAAGATACAGACCCTAATAAATTTATTGCAAAAATGGGTGCTGAATCATTAGAAATGTTGCTCTCGAGGCTCAATCTTGATGAACTATCCTACACACTGCGCCACCAAGCTGCAAACGATACCTCACAGCAGCGCAAAGCCGATGCACTCAAAAGGCTCCGCGTAGTAGAGGCATTTCGCGATGCTCAAACTCGCATAAATAACAGACCTGAATGGATGATCATAAAAATGGTGCCGGTAATACCTCCCGAGTTGCGCCCATTAGTACCTCTCGACGGTGGTCGTTTTGCTACATCAGACCTCAATGACCTCTATCGTAGGGTGATTATCAGAAACAATCGCTTAAAACGACTTATTGAAATAAAAGCCCCTGAGGTAATACTTCGCAACGAGAAAAGGATGCTTCAAGAAGCCGTAGACTCGCTCTTCGACAACTCACGCAAAGTAAATGCTGTGCGCTCCGATGGCAACCGTGCCCTAAAATCGCTCAGCGATATGCTCAAAGGAAAACAAGGACGTTTCCGCCAAAACCTTTTAGGAAAACGTGTCGATTATTCAGGACGTTCGGTAATAGTAGTAGGTCCGGAAATGAAACTAAACGAGTGCGGGCTGCCCAAAGACATGGCTGCCGAACTTTTTAAACCATTTATCATACGCAAACTCATAGAAAGAGGTATTGTAAAAACTGTAAAATCTGCCAAAAAAATTGTTGATCGCAAAGATGCCGTGGTATGGGATATACTTGAAAATGTACTCAAAGGACATCCTGTAATGCTCAACAGAGCACCTACACTTCACAGATTGGGTATTCAAGCATTTCAACCCAAACTTATAGAAGGCAAAGCCATACAATTGCATCCATTAGTATGTACAGCTTTCAATGCAGACTTTGACGGCGACCAAATGGCCATACACATACCACTTGGTCACGAAGCTATACTTGAAGCTCAACTCCTGATGTTGGCATCGCACAATATATTAAATCCTGCCAATGGAGCTCCTATCACTGTACCCTCACAAGACATGGTACTCGGATTATATTATATAACCAAAGGTAAAAGAAGTACAGAGGCAGAACCTATATTGGGCGAAGGCAAAATATTCTACGGATACGAAGAAGTCATCATTGCACTTAATGAAGGTAAACTTCATAAAAATGCTTTTATTAAAATAAAAACCAAAGTAGCCAATAAAAATGGTGTGTTGGAAGATAAAATCATAGAAACTGTGGTAGGCAGGGTGTTATTCAACCAGTATATCCCTAAAGAACTCGGTTTTATAGATGAATTGCTCACTAAGAAAAAATTACAACAAATTATTGGTCAAGTTTTTAAAGTGGCAGGATACTCGCGCACCGCAGATTTTTTAGACTCTATCAAGCAACTCGGCTTTCAGCAAGCATTCAGAGGCGGATTATCTATAGGACTTACAGATATCATGGTGCCTGATAATAAAGTACAATTGGTAAAACAAGCCAAAGAAGAGGTAGATGTAGTGTGGAATAACTATTACATGGGTCTTATCACCGACAATGAGCGTTACAACCAAGTAATTGATATTTGGACACGTGTAAACTCACAAATCACAGAGACTTTGCTCAAAAAACTTGAGTCAGACCAACAAGGTTTTAACTCTATATATATGATGATGCACTCAGGTGCACGTGGTTCAAGAGAGCAGGTACGCCAACTTGGAGGTATGCGCGGACTTATGGCAAAACCTCAAAAAAATCTACATGGCTCTGTAGGCGAAATCATTGAAAACCCTATACTTTCCAACTTTAAAGAAGGTTTGGATGTATTAGAATACTTTATATCTACACACGGTGCACGCAAAGGATTGGCAGATACAGCCTTGAAAACAGCCGATGCAGGTTACCTCACACGCAGACTCGTAGATGTGTCTCAAGATGTGATCATCACAGAGGTAGATTGTGGCACACTTCGCGGCATATCCATGTCTGCACTCAAAGACAATGATGATATAATAGAACCTTTGGCCGACAGAATATTAGGCAGAGTATCAGTACATGATGTATATGACCCTGTGAATAATGAACTTATCATAGCATCAGGCGATGAAATTAATGAGGAAATAGCTAAACGTATAGATGATAGTGGTATAGACGAGGTAGAAATACGCTCTGTACTCACTTGCGAATCGCGCCGTGGTATTTGCAGCAAGTGCTACGGACGTAACCTTTCTACAGGACGTATGGTACAAAAAGGAGAAACTGTAGGGGTAATAGCCGCACAGTCTATTGGAGAGCCCGGCACACAGCTTACACTCCGTACATTCCACGTGGGTGGTACAGCCTCCAACATTGCCGTAGACTCTAATATCAAAGCAAAATTTGACGGTATCATACAATACGAAGATCTCAGATATGTGGACTCTACAGATGACGATGGCAACAAAGTGAGAATAATATCAGGCAGGTCAGGGGAGATAAAAATTGTAGACATAAATGGTAAAATGTTGGTATCCAACCATATACCTTATGGCTCAACCATCAAATTTAAAGATGGTGATAAAGTAAAAAAAGGTGACGAAATATGCTCATGGGATCCATTTAATGCTGTGATACTTACAGAGATAGATGGGGAAATATCTTTTGACGCCATAGAAGAAGGCATTACCTTCAAAGAAGAATTTGATGAAGCCACAGGTCACAGAGAAAAAGTAATCACAGAGTCAAAAGACAAAACCAAAAACCCATCTATTGTGATAAAACCTAAGTCCGGCGATGCAAAAGCATACAATATACCGGTGGGTGCACGTATAGTAGTAGAGGAAGGCAAAAAACTAAGAGCAGGACAAGTGCTGGCTAAGTTACCACGCTCATTGGGCAAAAACAGGGATATCACAGGTGGTTTGCCACGTGTAACAGAATTGTTTGAGGCACGCAACCCTTCAAACCCTGCAGTGGTGAGTGAAATTGACGGTGTAGTCACATATGGTACTATCAAAAGAGGTAATCGTGAAACTAATGTAGAGTCTAAAGACGGAGTAAGAAAAAAATATTTAGTGCCATTATCCAAACATATATTGGTGCAAGACGGAGATTTTATAAGGGCAGGTGCTCCACTTTCGGATGGTGCTATATCGCCCGGCGACATACTTGATATCAAAGGTCCTACTGCAGTACAAGAATATTTAGTTAACGAAATACAAGAAGTATATCGCTTGCAAGGGGTGAAAATCAATGATAAACACCTTGAAATCATAGTGCGCCAAATGTTGCAAAAAGTAGAAATTGTAGAGCCCGGCGATACCAGTTTCTTACCTGGACAAGCAGTAGATAAATTCACCTTCAGAGAAGAAAATGATGCCATACTTGACAAAAAAGTGGTAGAAGAACCCGGCGACTCTGCACTGCGCCCCGGTCAAATAATATCAGCACGTAAATTGCGTGATGAAAACTCTTCACTCAAGCGCCAAGATAAAAAACAGATAGTAGTACGAGATGCACAGGCTGCCGTATCTGCTCCAATATTGCAAGGTATTACACAGGCATCTTTGGGTACTGAGAGTTGGATATCTGCAGCATCGTTTCAAGAGACTACCAAGGTACTCAGTGAGGCTGCGGTGAGAGGCAAACGCGACTACCTCATGGGATTGAAAGAAAACGTAATTGTAGGTCACTTGATACCTGCGGGTACAGGCTTGCGCGAGTATGAAAATATAATAGTAAGCTCACGCGAAGAGTATGAAGCACTGGTAGAATCTAAAAAATCTATTCGCAAACGCAAAGAAGAGATAGCTGAGATATAGATATTTAGAAGATTTGCATTGATTATCACATAGTCATTCTATTTTAGGGTAGAATGACTTTTTTTTTATACTAACCTATATGAAAACCAAAACATAATGTCATTTGAAGAGTGCAAGGATAAAAACTACGGAAAGATAGGTTCAAATAAGCGAGAATATGTACATTACAAAAAATTGTTGAACTTGGTTTTGGTGGACATTTAGAACTAACCATAAAATTTTAACAAGAAAAACATTAAAAACCACTTATAATGAATTAAGGAAAGCGATTTTCCCCAAGCAAAGTATGTGCATCCCTAATTTTGCTCAATACCATCTATTTCACAAGTTCAAATTGTATATCAGACTTTTTATACATACAACTGCTTTGCAATTGCTGTTAGTCAGTTAACTCTCAAACTTTTTTTAGCACAAGGCATATACCAAGTATAATTTTGTATTTTTGTACTTTGTATAATTTTGATAGTGTCAGACAAGCAGGAATATATAGAGGTGTATGGTGCTCGTGAGCACAATCTCAAAAATATAGATGTAAAAATACCACGAAACAAGTTAGTAGTCATCACAGGCATAAGCGGCAGCGGCAAGTCATCATTGGCATTTGATACTATATATGCAGAAGGTCAAAGGCGGTATATGGAAAGTTTTTCGGCCTATGCACGGTCATTTATAGGCAATATGGAGCGCCCCGATGTAGACAAAATAGAAGGCCTGAGCCCGGTGATATCTATAGAGCAAAAAACTACCTCGCGCAACCCGCGCTCCACGGTAGGCACCGTAACAGAAATTTATGATTTTTTTAGGTTGCTTTATGCTCGTGCCGGCGAAGCTTACTCATACATTTCGGGCAAAAAAATGGTGAAGCAGAGCGAAGACCAAATTATAGACCATATACTGTATCATTTTGAAAATAAAAAAATAACCCTTTTGGCACCTATAGTAAAAGGCAGAAAAGGGCATTACCGCGAAGATTTTCAGAAAATACAAAAAATGGGCTTTACCAAAGCCCGCCTCGACGGCGAAATTATAGACTTGGGACCACGCACTGAGGCCGACAGATATAAAATACACGATATAGAAATAGTGGTGGACAGGCTCACCCCAAAACTCGATGAAAGGCATCGCCTGAGCCAAAGTGTGAAAACAACCATGAACATTGGCAAAGGAGTAATCATGGTATTGCAAAACGAAACCTATGAAATAGGTGAAAAAATATCGCACTTCAGCAAATACCTTATGGATCCTGAAACAGGACTATCTTATAATGAGCCCGCACCAAATCTATTCTCGTACAACTCACCCTACGGTTGGTGCCCGGAATGCCAAGGGCTGGGAGTAATACAAAATATAACCGAAGACACCATAGTGCCAAACCCTAAGCTCAGTATTGTGAACGGTGCCTTAGTACCCTTGGGCGAATACAGAGACGTATGGATATTCAATATACTTGGAGCCATATTCAAATCAAGAAAAAAATCAATGTCAACACCATACATTGAATTGCCCAAAGAGCTCAAAGACGTAATATTATATGGCACCGACGAAATATTTCAGGTAAAAAGCACCAACTATATAGATACATACAGAAGCAAATTTGAAGGCATTGTCAATTACCTCAAAAGGCAACAAAGCGAGGGCTCAGAAAAAATACAAGATTGGGTGCGTGAGTTTGCCAAAGAAGAACTATGCCCTGAGTGCAATGGTCTAAAACTCAAACAGGAAGCCTTGCATTACAAAATAGTAGATAAAAATATCTCAGAAATATCAAAAATGTCAATCCTGCAACTTTATGATTGGACTCATAACTTGCATGATAAGCTGAGCGATACACAAAAAATAATATCTGCTGAAGTAATAAAAGAAATCAACAAAAGACTTATATTTCTTATAGATGTAGGACTTGAATATTTGAGTATGGAACGCCCCATACGCACACTGAGCGGAGGAGAGTCGCAGAGGATAAGACTTGCCACACAGGTAGGCACACAACTGGTAAACGTACTATACATACTTGATGAGCCCAGTATAGGTCTGCACCAGCGCGACAATCAAAAACTCATAAATTCGCTCAAAAACCTCAGAGACATAGGCAACTCTGTGATAGTAGTAGAGCATGACAAAGACATCATGCTGGCATCAGACTATATCATAGACATAGGACCCGGCGCAGGAAGACATGGTGGCAACATTATTGCAGAAGGCAATCCTCACGATTTTATCAATTTACAATCTACTACTTCGCAATATCTGCGTGGCAGTGCAAGCAGCAAGCATACTGCAAGTAAGATTGATAATAATCAAAAATATATTACCCTGCAAGGTGCAAAAGGCCATAATTTAAAAAATATTACATTAAACATACCTTTGGGCAAAATGATATGCATCACAGGTGTATCAGGCAGTGGCAAATCTACCTTGGTGCACGACACGCTGTACCCAATACTCAACAAACACTTTTTTAGAGCCAAAGCTGAGCCTTTGCCTTATGAAAAAATAAATGGACTGGAGCTAATAGACAAAGTGATAGAAATAGACCAATCACCCATTGGGCGCACCCCACGTTCTAACCCTGCCACATACACAGGGGTATTTACAGACATTCGCAACCTATTTGCCCAAATTACAGAGGCCAAAATACGAGGATATACCGCAGGCAGATTTTCATTCAACGTAAAAGGAGGTAGATGCGAAACCTGCCAAGGAGGCGGACTGAGAGTGATAGAAATGGAGTTTTTGCCCGATGTGCAAGTGCCCTGCGAAACTTGCAAAGGCAAAAGGTATAACCGCGAAACATTGGAAATAAGATTTAAAGGCAAATCTATATCAGATGTGCTGGAGATGACTGTGGAGCAAGCAGTAGACTTTTTCACCTACCAACCTCGCATATTGCGATATATGCAGACCTTGTACAATGTGGGCTTGGGCTACATCACCCTTGGGCAGCATGCTACCACACTCAGCGGAGGCGAAGCACAACGCGTGAAATTGGCAACCGAACTTGCCAAAAAAGATACTGGAAATACACTATATATATTAGATGAGCCTACCACAGGTCTGCATTTTCAAGATATAGCCTATCTGCTGGAAGTACTTAACAAACTGGTACACAAAGGCAACACTGTACTCATCATTGAGCACAATATGGATGTCATCAAATCAGCAGATTGGGTCATAGACATAGGTCCTGACAGTGGTGAAAACGGAGGCAAAATAGTGGTAGAGGGTACTCCTGCCACGGTAGCTGCGCACAAACACAGCCATACAGGGCGTTTTTTAAAACAGGAGATTTAGAAATTATTATTATAATATTTTCTATCAAGCTTCATTAGACCAATTTTGAGGATTGGCATGTGCATGCAGTACCGCAAGTATGAGTATTAAGTTTGAGTCTTCAAGTACCTGATAATGTATAATGTATGGAAAATAATCAATTACAGCAATTCTTATATTTTTATAATGCACCTCATAGTAAGGATTTTTTTTAGGCTTTCAATTTTGTTGAATAACTGCTTAAAAAAGTGTTCCCCTAATCCATACTTTTGGAGGTTATAATAATCTATAACTTCTTAAATTTCATCATAAACTGAAGATTATAAAATAATCTCAAAACTATCCATTTATCTGATTCTAAAAATATTTTTTACATCTTCCCACCTAAGCACATCAGATGGATTTTTTTGATAGTCACTCAATCGCTCATCTAATATTTTTTTGTGCCATTCGGGCATGGGCTAGTCAGGCAATTGCTCTATTATTTTCCAATATGCTATGGGAATGAGCACGGCTGTAGCTTTGCAGCTATCATCATGTAAATATTGAATATATGACTTATCTATTATAGGCATAACTTTGTAATGACAATGTACATTATACAATTACAATATAAAATAATGTATTATTTTACATGGTAATATCTTTCTACATACTTATCAAATCTTGGTAACTTTTACCAACTCATCGGCCATGATACGGTCGTTGGTAAGGCGCGGTACTTTATTTTGCCCACCCAGTTTGCCTTTGCTTTTCATATACTCTATAAATGCATTGCCCGGCAATGGTATTATTTTTAGGCGCTGCAATACATGCCCTGTGATTAGGTCATAATAATAGCTATTATATTTTTGCAATGCTTCATCCAAATTTATAGCAAACTTTTCTAGGTCATTTGGTATTTTATCAAATGCTATAAGCCACTCATGGTGAGGCAATTCACCACCTATGGGTGCCACTTGCGGTGCCACCGTAAATTCTACAATTTCGGTTTCGGGGCTTTGTGTGCATGCATCGTTCATGGCTTTTTCTACTTCTTCGGCTATCACATGCTCGCCAAAGGCCGATATAAAGTGCTTAATACGCCCTGTAACCACTATCTTGTGTGGATATAGTGATACAAACTTTATAGTGTCGCCTATGGAGTAGCCCCAAAGCCCGGCATTAGAATTGATGATAAGCGCATAGTTTACTCCAATTTTCACATCTTTTATTGATATGCGCGTGCGAGTAGGCGAGTGATATTCAGCAGCGGGTATAAACTCATAAAACATCCCCGAATTTAGCAATAGCAACATACTTGAGTCATTCTGAGCATTTTGATACGCTATGAAGCCTTCAGAGGCAGGATAAGTTTCTATAGCATCTATTTTTTTGCCAATGCTATCACTTAGTTTTGCCCTGTATGGCTCAAAGTTTACTCCTCCATACACAAACAATTTAAAGTTTGGAAATACATCGCATATTTTTTTGCCGGTTTTGATTGTGATTTTGTCAAAATACATTTGTACCCACGGTGGTATGCCTGATATTAGCGTCATATTTTGGGTAAGTGTCTCATCTACAATAGTTTCTACCTTAGTTTCCCAATCTTCTATACAGTTTGTGCTCCACTTTGGCATTTGGTTGGCTCTTATCCAGCCGGGCACATGGTGGTTCACTATCCCTGATAGCCTACCTATAAATATGCCTTGTTTTTTCTCTATTTCGGGGCTACCTGATAAGAATATTAGTTTTCCGTCAAAAAAATCTGCATTACCTGTCTCTGCCACATATGCAAATAGTGCATCACGAGCGGAGGCTATGTGGTAGCCTATGGAGTCTTTGCTTATAGGTATATATTTGGTGCCTGAGGTAGTGCCCGATGTTTTGGCAAAATATAGTGGCTTGCCCGGCCAAAGTATATCTTTTGCTCCGGACAATATTTGGTCTATATATGGTTTTATATCTTCATAATCTGATATAGGCACATATTTTTTAAATTCTTCATAGGTATTAATGGATGAAAAATTATGTGCTTTGCCGTATTGGGTATATTTGGCTTTATTTATTAATTTTTTAAATATTTTATGTTGTACATCAGTAGGATGCATTGCCCACAAATTATTTTTTTGGGTAATATATCGGGCTATTATCTTTATCAACGTACTTTTTACAGACATTTGAGGCAAGTGATTTGAATATTATTTGTAAAAGTAAATATCTATCAGATATGCGCTAATTTATTATTGCAAAAAATGATACATACAGGCAAATTGTTATTATAAAATATGTAATAAATAAACATAATATGCAAGCAATGTATCTTACATAAGTGCAAAACAGTATTTTAACCTATGGTGATGTGCGGTTTTCCACAATATTTTCAGTTATCCACACAAAATTTTATATACTTACCATAATAAAATGATTATCAACATATTAGTGTATAATGTGCTATATTGAAAACATGTTGATAACTTGCTTAATATTATTTTCCTACAATATGATATATATATTATGGTATAAAAACATAGCATAATGTAAAAAAAATACAATTTAAGTACAAATACTTATTTTGACCAAATGTAATATTTGAAATAGTACCATCCCACGAACCACAATGCAGTATAGCAACCCTATGACTAGCCAGACTATTCTTTAAAATGTGAAGAGTGAAATGCTTTTATGCTACTGTGCTATGTTGCCTTTTACATAATAATATATGTTGGTGAGCCATTTGGTAGTATCTTTTTCTTGCATAGGGTCAGTCACATATTCCTCCACCGCAGGTCCATTCATTTGAAGCTGCTTCTGTGCCATATACATTCCTAATCCTTGGTGTGCTTTCATACTACCCATATAATCACCCATATATGCCACCATGATGGAGCCCTGAGCGGCAGGCAATGTGATTACTTCTAAGCCTTTGGGAGCCTTGGTACCCGGAGCCACAGGCATGGCTATAGCCATATCGGTTTTTTGTGCTACAGTGTCCCAAGTAAAATATAACCCGCAAGGTGCTCCTGTAAGCTGTATTCCTGCTTTGGCTACAGCAGTATAAGTCTCAGGCATGGTTTTCATGAAATAGGCAGACATATCTGCAAAACTCACGGTAGATTTTTTACCAATATATGTTTTGGTGTCCAAGTCTACACTCTTCACTTCATAGCCATTGTAGAGAGGGTTAGACTCACATATGGTTTTGAGCTTGGCAAGTCCTTTGTCAAAGTCTTTGCCTATCATAGAGTCCATACTTGGCATAAAGAGGCACATTACGTTCATAGGGAATGGTATTTGGCCTTGCATGCCCCAAGTGATTTTGGTAGCATTATTATCAGCGGCATCTGCCTGAAAATATACGGTAGAGGTAGATTGCCAAGGCTCTGTAAACACCAATTTGAGGTCTGCTCGGCTATCTGTAAGGGCGATAAGCTCTTGGCTGCCTACTCCTACTTGGTCGTTGCCCTTCCAAGAATATTTGGCACCTACTTGCCCATCTATACCATCATAAGATTTTTGTATGGTACTGTCATAGTCATTCCACGGCGACCATTTGTCAAAATTTTTAAAATATGCTACTTGTGCCATTACTTGTTGCTTACCTGCATTAATGGTAGTACTGCGAGCCACTGTATACGTTTTGGGGAGTATCATACCCAATATTACTACAATAGCTACTAAGGCAGCTACTGCTATGCCTACAATTTTTAGTATTTTCATGATCTTGAAGATTTGAGGTTAAAATATTTTTTCACAATTATATTAAATATTACATAATTAAAAGCAAAAGATTAGAAAAATAAATAAATATTGGTTTACATAGTGAAATACACATTTTAAGACTTTGCCCTCATGTATAAAAATAGAGGCTTGTATATATGAGTGCTTACTTCTACATTTGTGCATGGTGCATTATTTGCCGGCTGCTTCGCAATCTTGAGAGCGGGTGGTAGGTAAAAGTCACCCTTTATGATACACTATAATTGAAAGTATAATCAAACCATGTTAAAATATAAAATAGAAAAAAAATGAACAAATCTACCAATTTCCTGAATTTATTAAAGTCTTTGCTGATTATCCAGACTGTAGCCGTCTTTATTTATACTGTCCTTGCAATGAAAAGCGAAGGGATAGGCTTATTTCAGGTTTTTATAAATGATATTATGAATATCAATTGGAATGGTCAATTTAATTTAGATTTTAGTTGCTATTTTACACTTTCTGCATTGTGGATTATGTGGCGAAATGAATTTAGCATTTCATCCATTATTATAGCCATATTAGCAGCAATTATTGGAATTATGGTATTTGCACCTTATCTGTTATTTCATCTTTTTGTGGAAAAAGGCGATATAAAAAGAGTGATTATTGGAAACAGGTAGCAAGCATATGCGTAAATGCTAAATATAATAGCTGATTACATAAACAGCACATAAAACTAATGGTACTTGGTATATCATTCATAATTTTTACAAAAGTTATGTACTACAATTATTAAGCATATTTGAATTTGAAACTATCATCTGAAAATGCTATACTTGAATTAATATAATTAAAAATTTGAGCATGAAAAATCCTGTATATATAGCTTCCTATGCACGCACACCCATCGGAAGTTTTGGTGGCAAGCTGTCTTTATACTCAGCCACAGACCTTGGGGCACACGCCATCAAAGCAGCTATGCTAAAATGTAATATACCTCCAGCAGATATAAATGAAGTGATTATGGGCAATGTGCTAAGTGCAGGGCTTGGCCAAAACCCTGCCCGACAAGCTGCCCTAAAAGCTGGTCTCAATCAACATACGATATGTACCACTGTAAATAAGGTATGTGCATCGGGTATGAAAGCACTCATGTATGCGGCACAAAGCATATCACTGTCATATGCGCATGTGGTAGCTGCCGGAGGCATGGAGAGCATGAGCAATGTACCCTATTATCTGCACCATCACCGCTCAGGGCATAAGCTTGGTCATGAGCAACTTACAGACGGAGTAATACATGATGGATTGTGGGATGCACATCACAATTATCATATGGGCAATGCTGCCGAAAATACTGCGAAAAAATATAATATTACACGCAACATGCAAGATGAATATGCCGCCCTGTCATACAATAAAGCTATAGAGGCTCACCGAAGCGGAGTATTAAACCATGAAATATCACCAACATTACTTTCTGCAAAATCTACGGAAACCTATGGCTATGATGAGGAGCTTGAAAAAGTAAATTTTGATAAAATACCCACTCTTAAGCCGGTGTTTGACAGTGAGGGTACCATTACAGCTGCCAATGCCTCGTCGCTCAACGATGGTGCTGCGGCTATGATACTGGCAAGTGAGGAAGCAGTTAATAGATTGAATATAAAACCATTAGCACGTATCATATCCTTTGCAGATGCTGAGCAAGCTCCCGAATGGTTTACCACCAGCCCTTCAAAAGCTATACCTACAGCACTACAAAGGGCAAACCTTACCCACAATGATATAGATTATTATGAAATAAACGAAGCCTTTGCTGTAGTAAGCATAGCCAATAATATGCTCATGGAGCTCAATCCTGACTGTGTGAATATATATGGGGGAGCTGTATCTGTAGGGCACCCCTTAGGCACATCAGGAGCACGAATAGTGTGTACACTATTGACCGCATTATTACAAAATAATAAAAAATATGGTGTGTCAGCGATATGCAATGGCGGAGGTGGTGCAAGTGCCATGATATTAGAGAAGTTATGATTTACACAGATGTAATAATTTTATCTCAATCACAATTCTAATGTTAAGAAATGATTAAGTTATTGTTAAATATCTAAAGAGTTGAAAAATATCAGCATGTAAGACGTATATTAGGATATTGTATTATATAAACTGTATATTTTGTTCAATTTAAAATCTATAAAGTTTAAAGTAGTCATATCCTACTTGGCCCTCATAGGCTTTATGATGGTGATAGCTGCGCAAGTTTATATTTTTAACTACAAAATGTCTAATTTATCACTATTGGCACGCACCATACAAGAGATGATGCTCAACAATGTGCAAATCATAAAGCAGCATGACTTGGTGAGCCATGAAGAGATCATCAGCAGCGACCTTTGGGAAAAAGAAGATAATGAAGCACTTAGGGAGCATGCCAGATATTTAGCTTTTAATTCGTTGGCACTTGAAGACTTAAAGTTAAACCCTGAAATTCAGTCTGTTGGCTTGCTCCCTGTCATACATAAATTAGATGAAAAATATAATGAATATGCGGTAGAATTTCAGCTATTGGTAGATAAATATAAAACACGAGGTTTTAAAGACTATGGACTTGAAGGGCAAATGCGCACATACATACACGAGCTCGAAGCTGACTATCCAGAATTTGACAGAAGCCTGTTGCTCAACATCAGAAGATATGAAAAAGACTTTTTGCTACGCAAAGATTTAGAGTATGTTACCAAGCTAAACAAACTAATATACAAAGGATTAAAGTTCAACTATGGCAGAGGTAGAGACAGGGATAGTAAGATAAAAGAACTATTATCAAACTATCATTCATATTTCAATCAAATAGTATTCATAGAAAATGACATATCAAAAAAAAATGAAAAAGTTAA
Organism: Cytophagales bacterium; assembly: GCA_033765235.1. Lineage (GTDB taxonomy): Bacteria > Bacteroidota > Bacteroidia > Cytophagales > UBA9547 > JANRIG01. Next base: position 105,931 of record JANRIG010000019.1, read on the forward strand.
TGTATTATTTTACGAAGAAATACAATCCTTGCTGGATACATTAAATAAGACATCTGTAGAACGTATAGCACAAGAAATCAACTATCTCAATACTATATTTACCATAGTGCTCATGATTTCACTTGGGTGTTCCCTGTTTTTGGGATGGTATTTTGCAAGGAGCATCACAGAGCCTGTGAAAGTACTCACCAAAGCTGTTGAAAAAACGGTGGAAAATAATTTTAAGTCTAACTTATCCCTCAACTATCCCTTTGGTGGCGACGAGATAGGTGTACTCAAAGACCGCTTCACATACATGGTAAATGAAATACGCACTCACTTAGGCAACCTCAACAGGCAGAAAGAGCTACTGGAAATGCAAAATCATCAACTCTCATCGCTCAATGAAGAACTAAAAGCAACCAATGAAGAGCTGGTAGAAAAAGAGATGCACATACAGCGTATAAACACTATGAAAGACAAATTTTTTGCCATACTGTCTCACGACCTTCGTGGGCCTCTTAATAGCATGAAAGGGCTAATAGACATCATTACAATAGATCCTAAAGCTGTGCCTGAGGATATAAAGATTGATGCCTTTAACAAAATAAAAAAATCGGTGGTACTGCAAATAGACTTGCTCAACAATCTGCTTGACTGGTCGAGTGTGAAGGTCAATGAATTTAACTTCATGCCTGAAAACAACAATTTGCACCAACTTGCCGAAAACAACCTGCAACTATCTGCCGAAAGAGCTAACACCAAAGGTATAGTGCTGGTGAATGAAGTACCCGAAAACTTAGAAGTAAATTGCGACAAAAACATGGTAAACTTCATACTTCGCAATTTGGTATCAAATGCTGTAAAATTCACCAACAGCAAAGGATATGTAAAAATAAAAGCCTTGGAAGACGATGACCTGTTTATTAAAATATGCATAGAAGACAATGGTGTGGGCATGAACAATGAAAATAAGAATAAAATATTCAAAACCGGTGAGCATTTTTCTACCAGCGGCACAGCCAATGAAAAAGGCACAGGATTTGGATTGCTCACCTGCAAAGAATTTGTAGAGAAGCATGGTGGCACCATTTGGCTCGAGTCTGAAGAAAATGTGGGCACACAGGTATATTTTACATTGGTCAAAAACATTACCTCCGAAAAATCCATAACCAACAAGTCCACATCCAAAAAAAACTTTCAAAAAGTAGCCTGATTTAATAAAAATTTGCAGATTGAGAATTCATTTTTTTGTACTTGTTTAAGATAATATATTAAATATTCACCATACTACTTTTGCTTTTTATGTGTATGTTTTCTACATTTGTACAATTAGAATGATATATAAAATAATTAACAATTTTTTAACATGTGGGCAATACTTAATATATTGGGAAACAAACAATTAACAGTATTTTCACTCATTTTACTTCTTATAGTTACAGTATTGGTAAAAGTAGTGTATGTAAGCGATAAAAAGGTGGATTTCAATACGGAAGTAAGACCTATACTCAATTCTAAATGTACGGGGTGCCATGGAGGAGTAAAAAAGGCCGGAGGCATCAGTTTCATATATCGCTCGGAAGCACTCGGCAAGGGTGAGTCAGGCAAGCAAGCTATAGTACCCGGCGACCCCGACCATAGTGAATTTATCATAAGACTACGCCACAAAAACCATGAAATGCGTATGCCACTTGGCAAACCACCCCTCACCGATGAGGAGGTAGCCACTCTCAAAAAATGGATAAGTCAAGGTGCCGAATGGCAAGAACATTGGGCATTTGTAAAACCAAAACCACAAGATATACCAAGTACATTATCAAATTGGGTCAAAAATGATATTGACAAATTTATATTAAACAAATTATCACAAATATCGTCCAAACTAAAACCCAATGAAGAGGCTGACAAAGTAACCCTCATCCGTAGGCTATATATTGACATACTTGGCATACCACCCACATTAGATGAAGTACAAAAATTTGTGGATGATAGGTCAGACAATGCTTATGAAAATATGGTAGATGATGTGCTGAAAAGATCGGAATATGGTGAAAAATGGGCAGCTATGTGGCTAGACTTGGCACGATATGCCGATAGCAAAGGATACGAAAAAGACAAACACCGCGAAATATGGCGATACAGAGACTATGTCATCAAAAGCTTTAACGACAACAAACCTTACGATGTATTTGTACGAGAGCAACTTGCCGGCGACCTCATGCCAAACCCTACAGAAGAGCAAATCATAGCTACTGCCTTTCACCGCAATACATTGACCAATGACGAAGGTGGCACCGATAATGAAGAGTTTCGTACTGCAGCCGTGATAGACAGGGTAAATACTACTTTCGATGTATTTCAAGGTGTCACCATGGGTTGTGTACAATGCCACAGCCATCCATACGACCCTATTCCACATCAAGACTACTATCGTTTTATGGCATTTATGAACAGCACTGCAGACCATGACCACTTTGACGATATACCACGCTACATAGCCAAAGAAGACACCCCAACCGTGAAAATAAAGCGGCTTATGTACCAAATAGACAGCCTCACAGGATACAAAACCAAAAACGAAAGTTATGAAACACAAAAAAGACGACACATGTGGCCTCGGATAGAAGCAGAGCATGTGGCAGAAGCTTATGATATAGAGGTCACCGACCAATATATAAATATAAAAAAAGAAGGAAGCTTTGTAAAATATAAAAACCTGAATCTATCCTCTGTAAAAGCCATCAAAGTAAGGGCAAGCTCAGAAGGTGGCAGCTGGGCAGAGCTGCATATAGACTCGCCCAAAGGCAAAATAATATCACAATTTGGAGTTGAAGAAAATTTTGGTGAATGGTTTGAGTATGGCAAAGATATTGCCCTCACCAAAGGCATACATGACTTATATGTAGTATTCAAAAAAAATAAGGATGGATTTTGCAATTCATCCATAGACTATTTCAATTTTTATGAAAGCAAATCAGGATATTCAGATACTAAAATAAGTGCTGCAAAATTCAATACATCATCCAAAGGCATTAGCAAAAATAACGAGTCCATATATTGGGAACCCAATAATTGGGTCATATATAATAATGTAGATGTAGCAGGCAGCAAATACATAGGTATTGAATACAATGTAGCCGGGGGCTCCGATATTGAATTTAGATTAAATGACCACAAAGGACCGTTATTGACACGTACATTTATAGAAAACTCCAAAGGCGTAATAGATATTAAGTATGTACCCATTACCATAAATGTTGACAAGGCAGACATATGTGTGGTATTTAAGCCGGATAAAAAAGGGAGATATGACGGCATTATTGAGTCATTTGATTTTAATATAAAAACAAAACCCGGCAGTAATAAGAGCAAAAATGATAATTTGATTTATAAATTAAGAACAGAACTGCAAGGTTACTTATATCATCGTGGGATACCGGTGTTGCAAGACCTGCCCGACAATAAAAAAAGGGTAACCAAAGTATTTCACAGAGGCAACTGGCGAGACCCCAAAGACACTGTGATGGCAGGTACACCCGAAATACTTAACAAGATGAATGATAACCTACCCAAAAATAGGTTAGGAATGGCTGTGTGGCTCACCTCACAAGACCATCCACTCACTGCCAGAGTAGCTGTAAATAGATTTTGGGAACAAATATTTGGCTATGGCATAGTGGAGACATTAGAAGACTTTGGCTCACAAGGCAATAAACCCACCCATCCTGAGCTGCTTGACTATCTTGCACTTAAGTTTCAAAATGATATGAAATGGGATGTAAAAAAATTGCTGAAATATTATGTAATGTCTGCCACTTACAGACAATCATCTGAAGTGAGTGCCCAACATTTGGAAATAGATGCACGCAACAGATATTTGGCAAGAGCACCAAGAGTACGCTTATCTGCTGAGGTAGTGCGAGACCAAGCATTGGCAGTGAGTGGATTATTAAGCAAAAAAATGTATGGACCCAGTGTGATGCCCTACCAGCCCGAAGGAATATGGCAAACAGTGTATAACGGTGCCGGCTGGGAAACAGCAGTAGGTGAAGACCGCTATAGACGCATGGTGTACACCTACATGAAGCGCTCTGCTCCATACCCCAATATGCTCACATTTGACTCGCCAAGCCGAGAGTTTTGTGTTGTGCGTCGCATACGTACCAATACTCCGTTACAAGCACTCGCCACACTCAATGATACTACCTATATTGAGGCAGCCCAAAATATTGCCAAAACAGTAGTAGCATCTTCAAAAGACCCAAAATTACAAATAAGTATGGCATACAAAATGGCTATGCTCAAAGACCCAAATTCCAAATCATTGGATATATTACTCGCATTATACCACAAAAGCAAAGAATATTATGCCAAAAATAAAGACAAAGCTTACCCTATGGCAGGTACTAAAGATAATGCACTCATACTGGCACCGCTCACTTTGGTAGCCAATGCTATACTCAATACTGATGAATTTATTACCAAAAACTAAATTTTCTGAATGTTATGACAAATTTTGATGCCCATCTTCTCCAAGATATCACCCGCCGACATTTTTTGCAAAATGTATCTACGGGTGTAGGAAGTATAGCCCTTGCACAGTTGTTGGGTGCTTGCGGAGCTATGATTGACAAAAAATCATCATCATCATCATCACCATCTGCAGAGACCAATCCTATGGCCATAAAGTTGCCTCACTTTGCGCCAAAGGCCAAGCGCATCATATACCTGCACATGGCAGGTGCACCCTCACAGCTCGAACTATTTGATTACAAACCTGAGCTACAAAAACTCGATGACAAAGACTGTCCTGAATCATTCCTCAAAGGCAAGCGTTTTGCATTTATCAAAGGTGTGCCCAAAATGATGGGTCCCAAAGCAGAATTTAAACAATACGGCCAATCAGGCACTATGCTTTCACACAATATACCCTGCCTGTCGCAAGTAGTAGACGAATTATGTATTATTAAATCTATGCATACCAATGAGTTTAACCATGCGCCGGGGCAGCTATTTATGCACACAGGCACCCCTCGCGCAGGGCGCCCAAGTATAGGCTCATGGGTCACATACGGGTTGGGATCTGAAAATAATAACCTGCCGGGCTTCATAGTATTAGCATCGGGAGGCAAAACTCCGGATGGTGGCAAAAGTTTGTGGGGCAGCGGATTTCTGCCTTCTGTATATCAAGGCATACAGTGCCGCTCCGAAGGTAGTCCGGTGCTCTATGTACAAGACCCATCAGGTATGGACAGAGATATAAAAGGAGAGGTTATAGAAACCATAAACGGGCTCAACCAACACAGCTATGACAACCTGCACGACCCTGAAATACTCTCACGCATAGCACAGTACGAAATGGCATATAAAATGCAAGTGTCTGTGCCTGAAGTAATGGATATATCCAAAGAACCTACATACATACATGAGATGTACGGCACCGAGCCCGGCAAGTCCTCGTTTGCCAACAATTGCTTGCTCGCCCGCAGATTGGTAGAGCAAGGGGTGCGCTTTGTACAATTATATGATTGGGGCTGGGACCACCACGGCGTAGGCACCGGCGACGATGTGGTGGGAGGTATAAAAACAAAATGTAAAGAAACAGACAAGCCCATAGCTGCTCTTATCAAAGATTTGAAACAACGTGGCATGTTTGACGATACTTTGGTAATATGGGGCGGTGAGTTTGGCCGCACTCCCATGAAGGAAACAAGACCCTACTCAGACCCTAAAGCTATGGGGCGCGACCACAACCCCGATGCATTTACAATTTGGATGGCAGGAGCAGGGGTGAAAGCGGGATATAGCCATGGCGAAACTGATGAACTGGGCTACTCAGCGGTGAACAACAAAGTGCACGTGCATGATTTGCAAGCTACTATACTACACCTCATGGGTTTTGACCACGAAAAACTCACATTCCCTTACCAAGGCAGAGACTTTAGGCTTACCGATGTGCACGGGCATGTGGTAAAAGAAGTATTGGCTTAATGAATATAATTGCTCAAAGCCACTCTACTAGTTTTAGCGTCTCACTGAGACCAGAGCAAGAATTTATGAAATAACAGTATAGTGTAAAATCAAAATATACAGCAATAAACATGGTAGCATTACCCTAACCTTTTTAATATCATTAGGCTCACAGTGTTGCCTATGGAAAGAGAGGAAGTAGCTGCCGGCGAAGGCGCATTGCATACGTTTATTTGCAAGGGTGTCTCTAATATGGCAAAATCATCGAGCAAGCCCCCTTCACGGTCGCAGGCCTGGGCACGCACACCCGCATGGGTGGGCTCTAAGTCAGACATTTGTACCTCTGGCACCAATCTTTGCAAGGCTTTGGTAAATGCAGGTTTGGAAAATGAGCGGTAATATTCTCCCAGTCCTGTTTTCCAATATTTCAGGGCTACTTTTTGAAAACCAGGCCACGATACTGAGGCCAAAAACTCTCCAAAGTCAAAATCTAACTTATGATAACCTTCTTTTTTGAATGCAAACACGGCATTGGGACCGCACTCTACTCCGCCTCCTATCATATTGGTAAAATGTACTCCTAAAAATGGAAAATTAGGATCAGGCACCGGATATATAAGTGTTTTTACCAAATGTCTTTTTTCAGGTTTTAGCAAATAGTATTCACCTCTGAAAGGTATTATTCTAAGGTTCACATCGCGTTGGGTGAGTGAGGCTATGTAGTCAGAGTAAAGACCTGCACAGTTTACTACCAATTTGCAATTGATAGTTTTTGAATTAGTAACTATTTCAGAATGAGACTTATGAGGAATAATTTTGAGCACTTTATGTTGTAAATATATCTCTCCTGATTGCTCTTGAAATATTTGCGACATTTTTGTGGCTACTGCTGTGTAGTCTATGATGCCGGTATAGGGCACGTGCAATGCCTGAATGCCTGCACAGTGTGGTTCTATTTCTGCAAGTTGCGTTTTGTTCAGCTTTTTTACTTTGTCAAGCCCGTTTTCTATTGCACGATTATATAAGTTATCAAGCCCTACAAGTTCGCTTTCACGGGTGGCCACTATCACTTTACCACATAGGTCATATTTTATATTGTATTCATTGGCAAAGTTGAGCAACTGATGATAGCCGTCTATACAATTTTTGGCTTTGAGGCTGCCGGGTTTATAATATATGCCTGAGTGTATCACCCCACTGTTGTTGCCGGTTTGGTGTTTACATATTTCTGCTTCTTTTTCGAGCAGGGTTATTTGTAGTTTGGGATTGGTTTGCTTAAGACGGTATGCGGTGGCTACGCCTACTATGCCTCCGCCTATGATAGCTACATCGTACATGCACTGAAAATTAATATATGCAAAAATAGTATTTTTCTAATAATATTATTATAAAAAAAGTATTTGATAATTACAGAATAGTAAACTAATGGTAGAAAATGATAAATTATACTCTTATTTATTGCCCGGTCATCATTCACAATTACCACGCATACTTTATTATTATTTTTTTTTTTGATGAATGTTTCATTTTTATCTTACATTGACTAATTTAGAATGTGTCAGATAATATTTTGTGAATTTTTTTTAAAAATAGCTCAAGATTAGCATGTGCATACACAGTTTTCACCACATTTTATTGGTAAGTCGGCTCATTATTTGTTTATTAGAGTAGTGTATAAATATATCTGTAAATTTCTAAATTTAAGTATTTTATAATGTACATCTATCTATAAATTGACTTTTGCATTGTTTATGAATATATTAATTACACGCTACATTGCCAATATACAAAGTTGCACTTTATATATGCTAAACTTTAATTCAATTGCCAATGTTGAATATTTATGATTCAATGTTTTATTAAATAATATAAATTATGCTCTCTCATATAGTGTACGTAAGCAAGCGCAAATCCATCTGTACTGATGCCGAAATAGAAAAAATATTAGCTTCGTGTACCAAAAACAATCCACCACTCAATATCACAGGAGTATTGCTATATTCTGACCAAAAATTTATCCAGTATGTAGAAGGGGAGTACAAAAATATCATGCAATTGTATGACAAAATAAAGCTTGACCCACGCCATGATAGTGTAGCCATGGTATCTATAGGACCTATTGATAATAGAATATTCCCAAGTTGGAATATGGGCAGTAAAAAAGTGCATTTTGACAATGTAAACTTTATTACAGATATTTCTTCTGATGATAAAGTATTGATAAACAATATATTATCAGGCAAAGAAGAGTCCGGACGCAAGGTACAAAGTTTGGTTATGAAGTTATTCAGTTAATATTTTCATATTTAGCCATCATTCAACATATATTAGTTGAATGCTTTGCCTTGCAATATCATAGGTATGCATTTTTCTATACGTGATTCTCGTGTTTGCTGCTGTTTGGCACTATTTATGTATATGAGGTATCCTCTTCGTTTGCCGGGGGTGAGTGTTTCAAATGCAGATTTTAGTTCGGGCATGGCATTCAACTTGTTTTCAAATTCAGGTGCTACATAATATTCTTCTATGGTCTTTAGTTTTACTTTTTTGCCGGAGGTTTCTATATCTATGGCTTGATAAATATAATTTTTTATCACCTGTTGCAACCGCATCACCTGAGCTACTTCAGTAATCCTTATTATTCGTCCTGATTGTGAATTTTCGCCGGGCAGCTCTAGCACTTGGTGAGTGTCTTCCAATAATACCCCTTTCAAAAAACTGATAACACAATAATCTTTGAATGCACCGAGCAACAGTATATTTTTATTTTGATAAGTATAGCAGGGCACCCCCCACTTAGAGACTTCGGTAAGACCACATTCTTGGATTATACTTCTAATTGTCAATAGTTCTTGTGTCCAATTATTTACCTTACATGCAGGAGTGCCGCCCAGTGGACAGCGCCCACAACCTTCTGTAAAATAGCTTTCTGCATTCGTATTCATTTATTTATTATTTCTTGTATATGCGCTCAAAGTTAAGCAAATGATTAGAAGAAAAATTATTCCCGGTTTTTTATAATAAGAATTAAAGCATTGTCTAGTCCTGAAATAGCTTTACACCATCAAATGTATATATAGATATATCTTACACAAAACACTATCTGTAAAAATCACTGATGATGTCAGTAATCTTTTCAGACTCTATCAAAAATCCATCGTGCCCGTAGAGTGAGTCTAATAGTACGAGTTTGGCACCTTCGATATGTGTGGCTATAGCTTTTTGCTCAACGGTGGGAAACAGCATATCTGTATTAATTCCTATGACCAAAGTATGGCTCTTTATAGATTTTAAAGCATTTTCTACACTACCCCTTTGCCTGCCCACATTGTGCGAGTCCAGCATATGTGTGAGTACCCAATATGAGTATGCATTAAATCTTTTGATAAACTTATTGCCCTGATGTTGCTGGTAGGTTATGGCTTTGTAGTTTTTGGTTTCATCCATGGCATCGTGTTGGGTATGTTGGTAAGTTTCATAGCTTCTGTATGAAAGTAGTGCTATGGCTCTTGCTGTTTTTAAGCCATCCAAGCCTGCATTTTCATGTTTTTGTGTCCAAGATATATCAGCTTTTATGGCCATGCGCTGTGTTTCATTGAGGGCAATAGCCCATGGCGAGGTGCGTGCACTGGTGCACATTATTATAAGATTTTTAATTAGCTCAGGGTGCATGATAGCCCACTCTAATGCATATTGGCCACCCAGCGAACCTCCCAAGCAGGTATGTATGGCTGATATGCCAAGGTGCACTCTGAGTTTGTCTAAAAAGTGTACTTGGTCTCTGATGGTGACCTGCGGAAAATCATGATAATAAGGGGTGCCCGTAACCGGATTGTTATGCAACGGTCCGGTGCTGCCGTAGCAAGAGCCCAATATGTTGGCACATACCACATAATATTCATCGCTATCGTAAAGCATACTCTCTCCAAATAAGCCTTTCCACCAATCCAGCACATCTGAGTTGGCGGTGAGTGCATGGCACACCCATATTACTTTTGATTTTTGAGGATGATAATTGCCTTTGGTGTGATAATAAATTTTAATTTCCGGCAATGTGTATCCGCATTCTAATGCGAACGGCTCATGTAAGTATAATGTTTTACCCTGCAAAATAGGCTTTGATAATGTATTAACTTCCAAATTATTACAAAAAACTCAACTGCAAAGTTAGTAATACGCAATGAAAAAAACTAAAAATTATTTACGATATGCTGTGGGTGTAATGTTACAATCTGTGTGATACGAAAAAAAGCCCTCTGTAGAGGGCTTCATAATTATTGAGGTTTTTCCTCGGTTTTGTTTTCTTTGTTTTCTTCAGATTTTTTGTCACCACATGAAGCATCTTTTTTCTTAGCGCAGCATGCTTTTTTTTCTGATGATGTACAGGATTTCTTTTTGTCGTCGCCGGCCATCAAAGAGGAGGCAGCCAAAAAAGAAACCAACGAAATTACCATTAAAACATTTTTCATAGCATTATTTTTTTTTAGTTTTACAAATCATTAATGTAAAGATAATATAATATTTTACATATCCAAAACCTTATTTATATACTATTGGTTCAAAGTAATTATTGTGAATAATAATATTTCAAAAATAATATTGGCATCAGGCTCTCCAAGGCGCAAAGAGATACTCTCACAGGCTGGTTATCACTTTGAGGTAATGGTAAAAAATATAGATGAAACATACCCAGACAATATATTATTAGACAATGTAGCCGAGTATTTGGCTGCAAAAAAAGCCAAAAATTTTGCAGATGAAGCTCAAAGCCATACAATTATTTGTGCAGATACAATAGTAATATTTGACAATGCAGTATTGGGCAAGCCTTTAGACGAACAGGATGCTGTGAAAATGCTTCAAAAATTATCGGGCAATGTACACAAAGTAGTAACTGGAGTATGTATTTTGCACCAAGATACTGAGGTCACATTCTCCGACAGCAGCTTGGTAGAGTTTGTAAAATTAGACATTGACCAAATAAAATATTATATACAAAAATATAAACCAATGGACAAAGCCGGCGCATACGGTATACAAGACTGGATAGGTATGGTAGGAATAAAAAGTATATATGGCTCGTTTTACAATGTCATGGGATTGCCCATACATTTAATTGACCCCAAAATAAAACATTTGAAAGCATGAAATATAGAGGTGTATCAGCCATATTTATTTTTATGTGCTTTTTGGTGATGGCGCAAAATAAGAAAACAACCATATCATTTGAATACTATACTCATGACTTTGGTGTGCTCAAAGAAGATGGGGGAGTGGTAACATATGAATTTGGGTTTCAAAACGCAGGCAATGTATCGCTCGTTATCAATAATGTAGTGGCATCGTGCGGATGCACGGTACCTACTTGGAGCAAAGAACCTGTGCCCCCGGGCGAAAAGGGCGTGGTAAAAGTAGAGTTTAACCCGCTCAACAAGCCCGGACCATTCAACAAAACCATTACTGTGTACTCCAACAGCTACAATGATGCTGTGATACTCAACATTACAGGCAAGGTGCTGCCAAAGCCCCGCAAACCTACGGATGACTTCCCTGATGCCATGGGCAACTTGCGTATGGTGTCGAGGTACATGAATATGGGTACGCTAAGCACCAAAGAAGCAGCACAAAAAGATTTTGCCATATACAACCATGCTGATACTGCTATAGTGATTGACAAAATGGTTTATAACCAAAACTTTATGTATGTGAGCATTGAAAATAATCAAATACCTGCCAAGAGCAAATCAAAAATAACTATTACCTACGATCCTGCCAAGCGATATGACTTTGGGTATGTACAAGATAAAATAGAACTCAAAACATCTGACGCAGGCAGTGTGTACAAGACATTATTTGTGACCTCATACATCACCAAATATTTTGACAATATATCAAGCGATGACCCTGTGATAAAATGTAACAAGCATTGGCACGACTTTGGCAAAATAAAGCAAGGAGAAAAAATGACTACCAACTTTACATTGAAAAATACAGGTAAAAATGAACTGATTATCTATAAAGTAAAGCCCTCTTGCGGCTGCACCACTATTGATATTGACAAAAAAATACTAAAGCAAAACGAAGAAGCTGTGCTGGATGTGACATTTGACAGTGGTGGAAAAGATGGTATGCAAGAAAAAATCATCAATATATATACAAACGACCCTTCAAATCACAATGTAATACTCACGTTGAAAGCTAAAATTGAGAAAACAACTACAGGTACACAACCTTAGGCGTATGAGTTGAGCATTACAGGCATCACCAGCATGAGTATATCTTCGTTATTATTACCATCAAGTGGGTTTATGAGCCCGGCTTTGTTGGGCAACGACATATTGATGACTATGCTGTCAGACTCAAGGTTTGTGAGCATTTCGAGTAAAAATTTGGCATTAAAACCTATTTCCATGTCTTCACCCACATATTCGCACACCAATCTTTCATTGGCCTCATTAGAAAAATCTAAGTCTTCGGCAGACACTTGCAGCTCACTTCCTGCCATTTTGAGGCGCACTTGGTGCGTGGTTTTGTTGGAATATATTTGTATGCGCTTAAGGCAGTTGAGCAACTCAGACCTATTGATAGTGAGCTTATTAGGGTTTTCGATAGGTATCACATTTTCATAATCAGGAAAGCGCTCATCTATCAATCTGCAAATGAGCATGCTGTTGCTGAATGTAAAATAGGCGTTTGACTGGTTAAACTCCATTTTCACAGGGCTGTTTTCGGTAGGTAATGCAGACTTGAGCAGTCCTAATGATTTGCGGGGAATGATAATGGAAGATGGATTATCAGTGGCTACATCTACCCTGCGGTAGCGCACCAAACGATGCCCGTCTGTGGCTACAAAAGTAATATTAGTATCGTTGAGCTGAAAATATACCCCTGTCATGGCTGGGCGAAGGTCTTCGGTGCTGGTGGCAAATATGGTAGATGCAAGTGCTTTGCCCAATACCTCTGTGGATATGTCCACTGTGGTACCATTTTTGATTTGAGGCACTTTAGGGAAGTCGCTGGCATTTTCGCCCGTGAGTTTATAGTTGCCATTGCTGGAGCGTATGGTGATTACATAAGTATCTTCATCTATGTTAATGGTGATGGGCTGCTCGGGCAAGTTGCGCAAAGTTTCTAAAAATATTTTGGCAGGTACGCAAATATTGCCTTTTTCCTTGGATTCTACATGCATTTCGGTGATAATGGTAGTCTGCAAATCAGATGCGGTGATGATAAGTTTTTCTTTATCTATTTCAAAAAGAAAATTTTCTAAAATAGGCACTATAGGGTTTGAGGCTATGACACCGCTCAGCGAGGTGAGATGCTTTAGTAAAGAGGCTGTAGATACTATAAATTTCATATATTTTGATACTTAATTAGGCTTTGTGACAGAATGTAAAAATGTCAATATCAGCAGCAAAATTAATGATTAATACATATTATACAATATTTTGTCAAATTTTATAATTAAATATGTCATGTATTTGATAATCAGGTATTTATTATTATTTATTCAGTTTGTGGCGTAAGTATCTCATTCACTAACAAATATGTATGTACACCACATAATATTTAAAAATATTTACCTTATGCTTTCAAGATGTTTGGTAAGTATCATTAATGTAAAGATAATAAGTAGTTTATCTCTATTTTTCATTACTAATAGAGTATGTAAAATGTGTAGCATTTATTTCATAGCTGAAATTTGTTTTTCTGTAAAAATTTACTGCATCAATGTCATCACTTTCTGCTTCTACATAAGCATCTTCAAATTCATGTGTTTTACAAAATTTGCAAACTTCTGCTATTAATGCTTTGCCCAATCCTTGTCTTTGAAATTTGGGAGCAATGCCTACATCGTATATATATGCTACAGGTTTTGTAGTATAATATTGTTGTAGAATATAAACTGTGAGTCCACCCACCACTTTATTATCTATCAATACCACAAATACTAAGAAGTTAGGATTGAAAAGTAATTTTTTCAAATGCTCATCATGGACAATGTGGTTGTCATTTTCAAAAACTTCTTTAAAAATTACTACTAAGTCTTTGAAGTATGTAACATCATTTGTATTTAGTTTTACTATCTCCATTTCATGTCATTTTAAACTTGCAGGTAACCCCTCTACGGGGTATTTTATGGTACATTACATTATTTTTGCGATGCCCACTCTATCAATGTACGAGCCTCTTCTATGGCTTTCCTTGATGTATCATAGCTCAAATCACCGTCGTAGCCCATTAGCAAATGCATATAATTATATCCTGTGTTAAGATGATTGAGCATTTTTTTGTTTTCATTGGCCACAAGTGTTTGGTATTTTGTAATATCAGGTCTGCCTTTGGCTTTTTTAAGTATTGGGTATTTTTCATTCAATGCCTCCGATACACCGTTCCATAGTGTGTTGCCTGCCATTTGCACATATTTTTTGTGGGTATAAAAGCCGTCGTTTTTACCTGCTTTCTCTGTTAATATTTCAATGGCATTGTCAATATAAATGTTTGGATTTTTCATGAATGAATATTTTTTACACAATATTAATATTATTTACACAAAAAAAGTTATTATTGAAATCTAAAAAAATAATCTATTCAATATGCAAATAAAAAGAACCGCCACTGCCGTATGGCATGGCACCGGCAAAGAAGGCGCCGGCAAAGTATCTACCCAAAGTGGTGTATTAAACCACAATCAATATAGCTTCAACACCAGATTTGCCGATGGCAAAGGCACTAATCCTGAAGAATTGGTAGGTGCTGCACATGCAGCTTGTTTTTCTATGAAGCTTGCATTTGTATTGCAAGAAATGAGTTTTATACCCGAGTCTATAGATACTATAGCTACTGTGATACTTGAGAGTGGTAATATTGGCGAAATTATGCTCAATACTTCTATCAAAGCCAATGGATTGACTACCGATAAAATGAATGAAGCAGTGAACAATGCCAAAGAAAACTGTCCTATTTCAAAGCTATTCAAAGCCAATATTACAGTAAGTGCCACACTATTATGAAAATAGCTGTAATAGGTGCCGGCAATGTAGGTCTTGCACTGGCCAAAGGTTGGAAAAAAGCAGGATATGATGTACAGTTTGGGGTGCGAGATATCAATTCTGAAAAGGTAGCTAAGGCAAAAGAAATGGCTCAAAACATACCATTTAAGACCATATCAGAGGCTATACAATTTGCTGATACAGTGGTGGTTACTACTCCGCCTGATGCCATCATCAATATATCCATACACTTTGGCGATATGGGTGATAAGGTAGTGATAGATGCTACCAACTCCATACGTACCAAGCCCGGCAGCTTTGCCACCGCCTACCACGCCATTAAAGAACTTACTAATACCAAACATATTGTAAAGTGCTTCAACAGTACAGGTTTTGAAAACATGTCAAACCCTATCTATCAGCAGCGAAGCCCTGTACTATACACCATAGGTATAGATATGTACTATGCCGGCGATAGCAAAAAAGCGAAGCAAACTGCAGAAGAGCTGGCAGTAAAAATAGGATTTGAAAAATGTTATGACTTTGGCGGTGAAGATAAGGTGGTGCTTCTAGAGCAGTTGGCACTATGCTGGATAAATCTTGCCATCATGCAAGGTCATGGCAGAGATATAGCATTCAAAATAATAAAACGTAATCCATAAAGTGCAATACAAGTTAAGTTAATATAATATACATTGTCTTGGGATATATACCAAAAATCTTTTAAGAGCTACCTACAGCTGGAGCGGTCGCTGTCTGCCAACTCCGTACAAGCTTACCTGCATGATGTGAGCAAATTGCAGCAATATATTGAAATCTCAGATACACCCAACTTGTCTGCAATTGATGTGAAGGCAGAGCATATCAGGTCGTTTATTACATATATTCATAATATAGGGTTGAGCGAATTTTCGCAGGCCAGAATATTGTCAGGCATCAAGGCATTTTATAAATATATGGTATATGAAAATATCATTAGTACAGACCCTACTGAGCTTATAGAGGCCCCTAAGCTAGGCAGGTACTTACCTGATACTTTGTCATTTCCTGAGATAGAAAAAATATTATTATCATTTGATGTATCTACCTATGAAGGGTGGCGAAACCGCACCATGTTAGAGGTGCTGTACAGCTCCGGGCTTAGGGTATCGGAGTTGGTAGAATTGAAAATCAGTAATTTATTTCTTGAAATTGGATTTTTGAAGATAGTAGGCAAGGGCGACAAAGAGCGGTTAGTACCTATTGGAAATGAGGCTATTAAGTATTTAAAAATATATATTAACGAACATCGCAACGCTATTAATATAAAAAGATATTTTGAAGATTATGTATTTCTTAACAAAAGAGGTACTAATCTTACGCGAGTCATGATTTTTATCATTATAAAAAAAGCAGCAAAAAATGCAGGCATACAAAAAAATATTAGTCCGCATACATTCAGGCACTCATTTGCTACGCATCTGGTAGAAGGAGGTGCAGACCTCAGAGCAGTGCAGGAGATGCTGGGCCATGAGTCTATCACCACTACGGAGATTTACACACATTTAGACCGTGATTATCTTAAGCAAACGATACAAGAATATCACCCAAGAAGTATGTACAAGGGTTAATTTTGCAAAAGTGAGGATTTGCTTTTTTGCAGCAAATCCATAAAATCATTGTGATGCGATTGCTCTCTTATAATATCTGTATCTTTATTGGAGAGCAGTTCTGTCTCTTCCAGCGTTTTATTAATAGATTTTACTACTGCTTCCAGTTCTTTGGCAGACAAGTCTAACTTGCCCAATACATCCATTTTGCTATCAGGATTTTCCATGATGAGAAGCAGATTAGATAAGCCTAATATTCTACATAACGGACCGCGCAACAAATGAGAGTTGATAAATGCATATTCGGCCAATTTATGATTTTGACGTTCCAGTTCCTCAGTGCGTTTCATTATTTTTGACTCCAACTCTTTATTAATCTTCAATATTTCTTTTTGCTGCGCCTCTATTTTAGCATTGGCTTTTTTGCGCTCCGATGTTTTGTAGGCTATAGATACTAAGTCTGCTATAGATAGTGTAAATGCAGTTTCTTCCGAAAGCCATTCACGTATATTGTTTTCATGTTCGCAGCATACCACCCCGGCTAGTTTGCCTTCTATAAAATATGGATTGTCGAGCATAGAATATATACCCAACGGTTTTAGGTAGCTCTCGGCAAACTCGTAGGTGTCATGGTGGTGTACTGCGTCTGTGGCTATGATGCTTCGGTCTTGCCTGAGTGCACTGAAGTATGACGGGAATGACTCCTCGCGAAGTATAGTGCCTGAGCTGTAGCTGTCGTCAGATTGCTTGTACAAACAAAGACATTTTATACCCTTTTTTTCTGCATCCAGTTCCCATATGCTTACTCGAGCCACATCCATGGCAAGTGAGCAATGCTTGGTAATGTCTTGCAATGCTTCTATATAGTTGCCGGATTGCAATGCTGCACTTTTGCTAAGCTGTATCAGAGTTTTGTTAAACTTTTCTAATTTTGTATTTCGCTTTTGTATTATTTGCAGTTGCTGTTCTATCCTTTCTTGTTGGCTCAATATTTCTTCTTTTTGGTCTTCAAGTATAGTATTTTTTTGAATAATCTCTTCAGACTGGTTTTGGGTAAGTTTTGTATATCTTAATATGGCTTCATTGGTTTTTTCTAATTTCATAATATGACCTATAGAAGACATGCGTTGGAAATACATGATGCTAAACACAAAACACCACATCACTATATGCGATATTTTATAAATCAAATAATTGTCTGAAATAATAGTATAGTTAACCGATATAGGAATATACTTTACAAATAGTACATCGCTGAAGCATACAAAAAATAGGTATAGCAGTGATGAAAATACAAAAGCAATTTTTTCATTATTCAAATCAAATATCAATATAGGTATGATACCTAAAGTAGCTGCGGCATAAGGGTACCACAGCAAGCTGCTTGGTGGCACATTATGAAACAATATGGGAGTTATGAACATAATCACTGCAGGGCACAACACTAATACAGCTTTTGATATTAAAAATAATCTCTTTGAGTTGAAATATAGGCATAACATACCTACCAACATCAACGATATATATCTGAGCTCTGACACTATATTGTGAATCAAAAAACTAACAATAAATGCTATAAAACCGAATACTATAAGCAAAAAACTTACCCTATTTATCATTACCAACTGTTTTTTGAAGTGGTATGACTTGTCTTTGTCTACGCCCAATAGGTATGTAGCGGTAAAAAATTTCCTAAGAATATTTAATGCATTCTTCAAAACGTATAAAATTACACATAATATCCACAACTCTATATTATTAGTGTGTAAAGAAATTGTTAAAAAATTTCTACTTATATATTTATTTGTCTAAAAATGGATAATTTACTCTAAATTCTTGTATTTTTTCGATGTCTATATATATTAATGAGCACACTGGTGATAGTATTTGTGTGCGCAATGGGTTGCCTGCTGCGTCATAAGATGCAGTATTGCCTGAGTATTTTATACTATTTTTATCAGTGCCTGTCCTGTTCACTCCTATCACATAGCTTTGGTTTTCTATAGCCCTTGCAGGCAATAGTGTGTCCCAAGCATGCTGTCTTGCCGCAGGCCAGTTGGCCACATACACCAATAGGTCATAAGCATATTCATTATTTAAGGTATAATTCATGGATGTAGCAGGAAATCTTATATCAAAACATATCAAAGGCATTATTTTTACTCCTCTCCAGTATATTATTGTGGTGCTGCTGCCTTTGGTGAATTGGGTATTTTCAGGTACAATACCTTGGCAGAATAGGTGTATCTTATCATAAGTTTGATATTTTCCATCAGGATGTTGCGCAATACATCTATTATATAGTTTGCCTTTTTCTTTTATCATCACACTGCCAATCACAAGAGTATCATATCTTTGAGCTATCAGTTGCATCCATCGGTGTGTGGTACCGTGCATTATTTCTGCACAAGAAATGTCTGCTCCAAATCCGCAGTGAAACAATTCGGGCAATATTATGATATCTATCTTAACATGTTGTACCTTAGCTATTTCCTCTTCTAAGTAAGCTAAGTTGGCATCAGTATTTTGCCATTGTATATCATACTCAAGGGTAAGCACATTCATAATTATGCCAAATAGTCAAATAGCACAGGGTCGTCGCGCAGCCTTATATAACTAAAGCCATTCTCAGTCATTTTCATCATGAGCGGGTTGCAGTCATTGGCATTTTTATATTCTATTCCTACCAGTGCTGCACCATATTCTTTATTGGTTTTTTTTAGATATTCAAACCTTACTATATCATCATTAGGACCTAATATATCATCCAAAAATGACCTCAATGCGCCCGGCCTCTGCGGAAAGTTTATGATGTAATACTCTTTAAGACCTTCATAGAGCAACGAGCGCTCTTTTATTTCTTGCATGCGGTCTATATCATTATTACTTCCGCTCACAATGCATACCACATTTTTGCCTTTTATTTTATCTTTGAATAAATCTAATGCAGCTATAGACAATGCTCCGGCAGGCTCTACCACTATTGCATCCATATTATAAAGTTGCAGTATAGTTGTACACACCTTACCTTCCTGCACCAGCACTATGTCATGCAATATATCTTTACAAATACCATAGGTCATATCTCCTACACGCTTCACAGCAGCACCATCTACAAATTTGTCAATATTATCTAAGGTTATCACTCTGCCTTGCTCTATTGATAATTTCATAGATGGTGCACCGGCAGGTTCTGCCCCTATTATATGGGTCTCAGGCGATAGCTGCTTAAAATATGAACCTACTCCTGATGCCAATCCGCCTCCACCTATAGCTATAAACAAATAATCTATTTTGCCATGAAAATCATCTAATATCTCTTTGGCCACAGTACCTTGCCCTGCTATAGTTGCCTCATGCTCAAAAGGATGTATAAATACTCGTTGTGTTTGTCTGGTAAATTCTACAGCCCTTACGTAAGAGTCGTCATAAGTATCGCCCTCCAGCAACACCTCCACAAGGTTTTTGCCAAACATTTTTACTTGATTTACTTTTTGCTTGGGCGTGGTAATGGGCATATACACATAGCCTTTTATATCAAGCAGCCTGCACGAAAGTGCAAAACCTTGCGCATGATTGCCCGCACTGGCACATACAATGCCATTTTGAAGTTCTTCTTTGCTGCGCGATGATATGTTATTGTAGGCACCCCTTATTTTATACGACCTTACTACTTGCAAGTCTTCTCTTTTGAGCCATATATTTGCCCCGAATATTTCACTGAGGTTTGAATTTTTTTCTAATGAAGTTTTTTTTACTACTCCTTGAAGCCTGGTATAGGCTTCATTGATTTTTGCTATTGATATCAAATTCTAATTTATTTTTTGTAAAAATAGCATAAATTTTTGCACTTCTAACTAAAAATCCCAAATCCTACTTTTGCGAAGCCTAAAATATTTTTTTAGGTCTATCACAAATGCCAAAGCCAAATAGATTATCACAGGCGAGCCCTTGGTAAGAAATGATGCATAAATAAAAAATAGCCTGATTTTACCACTCGATACACCCAAAAAATCGCCCAAATAGCTGCATACTCCAAAAATTTTGTGCTCAAATAGCGTAATAATTTTTTCCATCCTATTAAAATAGTACTAAAATATATGCAAATTTACATGTATTTGTAATTATTATACATAAATAAAGAGATTTTTTTGTATTTATGTAAGAATGAACTTACTTTTGAAAAAAATAATTAAATCATATTAAACTATGAATACCAAATCTTCATTTTATACCCTCACAAAGTTATCATTTGTAGGTGCCCTCACGCTGCTATCAGGCTGTGCCGGTGTAGACATGAACAAGTTAGCCAAAGAGCAAAAACTTACTGTAACTCCAAACCCGCTTGAGCTCCATGGCGACTCTGTTAAGTTTGATATGTCGGTAGTGATACCTGTAAAAATGTTAAAAAAAGGTAAAACTTACACCGTGACTACTACCTACAAATCTTTTGACAATAAACTTACTTTGGATAAAGTACAATTTGTGGGCAATGACTTTCCCTTGGCTGCTACAGAGCCTCCTGTTCTTTCCAAAAAATTCCGCTTCGGATACGACAATTCCATTCGCCGAGGCGATGTATTCATCATGGGCGAAATGGCTGACCAAAATAAAATTGGTAAAAAAACCCCCGAAATTCAAGTGGCTAAGGGTATCATTATTACTCCACTGCTAGTAAAGGAAGTGTATCCGGTAGCATATGCAGAGCATGGATACAATAACAGAGAAGAATATATTCCTACCGTTGTAAATTTTTATTTCCAAAAAGGGTCTCCAAAACTTGAAGTGAAAGAAATCAAAGGAGAAAGAGGCAAGTTTTTTGAAAAATTTGTAGCCGGCAAATATGTGACTCGTACCGTAAATATAATAGGTACACACTCACCCGAGGGCTCAGAATTGTTCAACGAAAAACTATCTGAGCAGCGTGCCCTCGCCATAGAAAAATACTACCGCGAAACCATGAAAAAATATAACTATGGCAATAAAGCCGATTCTATATCATTCATTATCAAAGGAAAAGTAAAAGACTGGTCAGACTTTCGTACCATGGCAGATACCTCTTCTAAACTTAACGATGAAGATAAATCTGCTATAAAATCCATTATTGACAGTCCGGAAGGCACATTTAGAAGCAAGGAGGCACAACTTCAAAAGTTAGCATCTTATAAAATATTGCTCAAAAACTTTTATCCTATGCTCCGCAATGCACGCACAGAGGTACTCACCGTAAAGCCAAAAAAATCAGATGCTCAAATATTTATTATAGCCATGAAGATTGGTAATGGCAGCACAGACTTACAAGATAGCCTTAGTGCCGAAGAAATGCTCTATGCAGCCACCCTCACCCCATTAGCCGATGAAAAAGAAAAAATTTACTTGGCTGCCTCCAAAAAACTTGACAGCTATGAAGCACACAATAATTTGGGTGCTTTGTATATTGAAAAAGCAATAAAGGAAAAAGACAAATCTGCCCAAAATACATTAGCTGACCAAGCTTTGGCACAATTTGAAATAGCCAAAAACAAAAAGGAAACAGGAGTAGTATACCTCAATATAGCTACTGCCAAGCTTATGAAAGGCGACAAAGCAGGCAGTATAGAAGCAGTGACCAAAGCGCGCGCGCTACCCGGCAACTCTGATGTGCTCAAAGGAATAAATGCTGTAAACGGTGTGCTTGACATTAAAGCAGGCAACTATGAAAGTGCCCTGAGCAACTTATCCAATGCAGGTAACGAAAACTTAGTGGTATATAACCGTGCACTAGCCTCTCTACTCAAAAAAGATTTCACTACTGCCAAGGCAGTTTATGATGAAGCCAAAGCTGCAGACCAAAATAATGCTTGGGCATTCTACGGTGCTGCCATCACTGCCGTGAAAATGAATGATATGATGACAATGTCTGAAAATCTGAAAAAAGCAGTGACCATAGACGCTACCCTCAAAGCAAAAGCATTGGAAGATATGGAATTTGATAATGTAAAAGCAAAAACTGAGTTTACAGACGCTCTCAAATAATATTTGTATATTAATCATCATCAATTGATAACCCATATTAGTAAATTATTTTCGGTATGGGTTATTTTTTTTGTATTTACCAATTGCAAACATAATATGAAACATATACCACGCATGGTATATGTTGAGGGAGGCACTTTTGAAATGGGCTGCGATAATAACAGTTGTATGCCAAACGAGCTGCCTTTGCATAATGTTAATGTCAAAAATTATTATATAGATATATCACCTGTATCAGTACAGGATTATAAAAAATATATAGACAGTACACATTATTTGACCGATGCACAAAAATACCACGATGCCGGTATATTTAATCTGACGACAGGGGAGTGGCAACTTATGAGAAACAGGTACTGGCAATATCCATATGCAGACTCTACTGCTAAAGCTCCTGATAATCATCCTGTCACTCAAATAAGCTGGAACGATGCCAAAGCCTACTGTGCATGTATGGGAAAAAGGCTCCCTACAGAGGCTGAGTGGGAGTATGCAGCGCGATATAATACTAATATGTTATCAAATAAATACAGTTGGGGCATATCAGCCACTACAAATAGTATATGGAAATGTAATGTGTGGCAAGGCTCCTTTCCTGAATACAATACTATGGAAGATGGTTTTCTTTACACCTCTCCTGTGGGTCATTATGGTACTTTGCCCTCCGGTCTTACTGATATGGGTGGTAATGTGTGGCAATGGTGCGATGATGCTTACCAATTGTATTCGGGTAATCAAATAAATGAACCCCACACTCCAAATGATAAAGTGATACGCGGTGGCTCTTTCCTTTGCGACAGCAATGTATGCCATGGCTATAGGGTATGTGCCCGCAACTTTTGCTCGCAAGAGACTGCATTATATCACTTAGGCTTCAGATGTGCCATGGATGCTGAATAGCACCTTGTAGGTTGCCGATAAAACATAAAATATTTATTATTATTGAGAACTTTTGATACATAATATACGTTTATCGTTATATTACGATATTTTATGGGAATAACAAAATCTCTTAGTTTTAGCAATGTGCTCAATCATAGGGCTAAGTATTACAAAGCACTTGGGCATCCTGCGCGCCTTGCCATCATTGACTTGCTCATACAAAAGCATTCTTGCATATGCAACGATTTGGTAGATGAGCTGCCTCTCTCACAATCTACTGTGAGCCAGCACCTGAGAGAGCTTAAGGATGCGGGTATCATAAAAGGTGACATAGAAGGTCAAAAAGTATGCTATTGTATCAATACTGAAGTATGGCAACAAATACAAGAAGATATCAATGTGCTGTTTAGTTCATATAATAATACTAATAATTGTTGCTAATGTGGCAAGTCAAACAATAATTTGGCGTTGTGTGAGGTAGTATTTACTACTTCTTCAATAGGTATTTGTAGTATATCAGCTATTTTTTGGGCAACAAATGTCAAATAAGAAGGTTCATTGGTTTTGCCTCTGTGTGGTATAGGTGCCAGATATGGGCTGTCTGTTTCAAGTACTACATTATTAATGCCAATTTTGGCTAATAATATATCCAACCCTGAGTTTTTGAAGGTGACTACGCCGCCCATACCTAAGTAATACCCCATATCCATAACCTTAATTGCTTGCTCATAAGTACCTGAAAAGCAATGAAATACTCCTTTTACATTATAGTCTTTTACAATATCTAATACTTCATCTGTAGCATTGCGGGTATGTAGCGCCACGGGCAGTTGATACTCTTGTGCCCAATCCATTTGTACTTTTAAAGCTGCTATTTGTTCATATTTCAATGATTTATCCCAATAAAGGTCTAAACCAATTTCGCCGATAGCGCAAAATTTGTGCTTTTTAAGATATACTTTCAAAGTTTGTAATTGCTGATTATAATCTGACTTTACATGGCAGGGATGTAGCCCACACATAGCATAGCAATAGTTAGTATATTTATCTTGCAACATCAATACATTGTCTATGGTATGTATATCTACATTGGGTATAATAATGTTCTTTACACCTTGATTTTGAGCACGTTGTGCTATGTCTGTAATATTAGGCAATATTTGCTCATTGTCAAGATGTGCGTGTGTATCTATCAAAGTAGCGTGAGTAGCTTAATGTTTTACAATTTTAAATTCTGTACGTCTGTTTATTTCACGACCTTCCAACTCATCATCATTGCTGGCAAGTGGTCGCTCTTCACCATATCCTACTGCTGTGAGTCTGTTTGGGTTTATGCCCTTGGCTTGAAGGTATAGTTTTACTGCATTCACACGTTTTTGTGAAAGTATTTTATTGTATGAGTCTAATCCTGCATTGTCAGTATGCCCACCTACTTCGAGTTCTATGGTGGGGTTTTTGTTGAGCCAGTTTACCAATTTGTCCAAATACGGAAATGACTCTTTTTTGATATTTGCTTTGTCAAACTCAAAATATATATTTCTCAAAATAAATACCTCACCTAATTGTACTTTTTTGAGGGCAAAGTCTCTTTTCAGAGTTTTTTGAGTAGCTGCATCAGATGATATTGGTATAGGAGTGTTTGAATACAGATACCCGTCTTTGGTAATATTAAAGCCATATTTGGTATTTTTAGGGGTAGATATCTGGGTAGAATAGTTGCCTGATTCGTCAATGCTGATTTCTTGTATCACATTGCCTTTGGAGTCTATGATAGACAGTTTGGCTGAGATACTATTTCCTGTTTTTTGATCATATATTCTACCTTTTACTATGGTAGGCAAAAGTACTGGGGCGGGTTTAGGTTCGGGTGCTTGAGGTGTAGTAATATTTGCAACGGTATCTTTCACAGGTGGTTTTTGCACTGCTACAGGCTTTGGGGCTGTAGTATCAGACTTTGCAATTGGAGCAGAAGTAGTATCTTTTTTGACAGCTACAGGTGTGATGATGGTATCTTTTTTTACAATAGGCTTCAATGTATCTTTAGGCACAAGTTTTGCGGTAGTGTCATTAAGTGGCTGTGTGGTGGCAGAGTCTTTAACGATGTTTTTTTCAGGGCGGAGGTATATTTTATAAATGTCTTTGTCGCCAAATCCATCGCCTTTGGCAGATGAGTAATAGCCTGTTTTGCCATCGCCGGCTATTACAAAATATATATCATCGTCAGGTGAGTTTACAGGGTAGCCCATATTTTCGGGTGTGCTCCACATTTTGGTGGTGTCGTTGTACACTGTTTTGTATATGTCATATCCACCCATACCTTTGTTGCCTCTTGAACTAAAGTAGAGTGTTTTGCCGTCGGCATCTATGTAGGGGCTGTCTTCGTCGTATTCTGTATTGATGGTGGAGCCTATATTTTGTGGTTTGCCCCATTTGCCCTTGTCGTCAAGGGTAGAGGTATATATGTCCATTTCACCAAAGCCTCCGGGCCTATTGCTGGAGAAGTACAGGGTTTTTTCATCGTTTGAGATAGACACTGAGGGTTCATTGAATTTTGAATTGATTTTGCCACCTAAGTTTTCAGGTACTGACCATTTGCCATCGGGTAATAATTTTGAGACATATATATCACCACCATTGTCTGGCTTGTAGAGATATAGTATTTTACCATCTTTGGAAAGACCTATGCTGGCGTCATGTGTTTCGGAGTTAATAGGAGTGCCTATGTTTTCTGGTGCCAACCATTGGCCTTCAGCATTTTTTTTGGTCACCCACACATCTTCAAAATATTCATTGTCCACATCTTTGTTTTTGCCCACACCACCTGAGCGTCTGGATGTGAATATCATCATATTTTGGTCTGCGGTGATGGCAGGGGAGTAGTCAGGATATTCAGAGTTTACTACATCTTTTACGTTTTCAATCCTGTAAAATTTTATTTTGGCCAAATATTCTTTACCATTTATGCATTCAGATATGCGTTTATCGGTTTTGAGTATTTCATCTTTGAGGTTTGTGCTAAGTTTTTTTGCTTTCTCGTCAGTGAGTTCATCTTTATATTGTTTGTAGTTTTTGATGGCATCGTCAAATTTGGCACCAAATTGGTATCCCTGACCTATTTTGTACATGATATCGGGAGATATTTTTTTGTTTAATGTATAGGCTTTTACTAAATATGTGACAGAGAGCTGTTTATCTACCGTTTCAAGGTAGCATTTGCCTGCCATATAGTTGGCATAGGCATTGTCTGCATTCATTTCTATGGCTTGCAGATATACTTGTAATGCATCTTTTTTGTCGCCAAATCCATACATCTCATCTGCAAGTTTTACTAAGTTATCATCTACAGACTGTGCATATGTGACAGACACATATATAAGTAATTGGAAAAAAAGCAGTAGTATATTTTTGCTCATAATTCTATGATAACGTGCTAAAGTACACAAATATATAATGTATGATACGAATAAATCTTAAAAAAATATTAATAGGATGTAATTTTTGAAAATTGTAGAAAGATATTAATGTTTTACCTAAGCTGTATAGTATTTGAAATGCCACACAATTAGCATGGGTAATATGAAATGTTTTAATATCTATAATAATCTAACATATCACCCCTCATTTTTTTGTTTTGTCACCGCTTTTCTTTTTACCAGTCTTTGATTTGGTAGATTTTGCAGTGGTTTTGGTCTTAGTAGTAGTTTTGCCGGCTGTTTTTTTGGTGGTGGTGGTTTTTGTCTTGGTTTGAGTACCTTTTCCGGTATTTTTAGTAGTGGTCTTCTTTACGGTTGTAGTGGTTTTAGAAGACTTTTTGGCAGCAGGTGCTGAAGATGCTGCACTTTCGGCAGCGGGTGCTGATGTTGTGGCAGCAGGTGTAGCTGTAGGTTTGCTGTCTTCCAATAGTTTGTTAATATATAAAAATAAAAATAACGCACTGGAACCATACTGTTTATACCTTTTGTGTACTGTACCTTTGATATCGCCGTTTTCATTTTTTTCGCGTACAAGGCATATTTCCAGCCCTGCTTCAGGGTGAAATGTTTTCCAATTGTACAGTTTTTTTTCGCGCACTGTCATCATATTTCCTTCTACGTCTGTTTTGTTAATACTTTGTCCGTCGCTCTCCATGATGGTATTGTTAAAGGCATCAAAATGTGCAATTTGGTTGCCATCTTTGTCTTTGAGTTTGCCTTCCTTATCTACAGAGCCTAGTATATTGCCCGCTTTGTCTTTTACTATACCGTTTACATCTACGGTAGGTACTTTGAGGTTTTGATAGTTTTGCCCTTGCAGTAATATGGTGTATATCGTAAAAATAAATAGAATAAGTATTTTTTTCATGTTAATAATATTTATTGTCAAAATGTCAGATTATAAACGTGCAATATATATTGGCATTAATATTGCTACTGCAATTATGTAAAATTTAATTTAGAAAAACATCATCAACATATAAATATTATATTCTATGGGAAAAATAATAGGAATAGACTTAGGTACTACCAACTCATGTGTAGCTGTAATGGAAGGCAATGAGCCTGTGGTGATACCCAATAGCGAGGGAAGACGTACCACACCGTCAGTAGTAGCTTTTCTTGACAATGGCGAGCGCAAAGTAGGTGACCCTGCCAAAAGACAAGCCATTACCAACCCTGCAAATACCATTTATTCTATCAAAAGATTTATGGGCAAGACTTATGATAAGTCAAAATCTGAATCATCTCGAGTGCCATACAAAGTAGAAGAAGGTGCCAACAGTACCCCGCGTGTGCGAATTGGCGACAGGCAATATACACCGCAGGAAATATCTGCCATGATATTGCAAAAAATGAAACAAACTGCCGAAGACTACCTTGGTACTACTGTGACAGATGCCGTAATCACTGTGCCTGCATACTTTAACGACTCTGAGCGACAAGCTACCAAAGAAGCAGGAGCTATAGCAGGATTAGATGTGAAGCGTATTATCAATGAGCCCACTGCAGCAGCATTGGCATACGGTCTTGACAAACGCAACAAGGATATGAAAATAGCTGTATTCGACTTAGGCGGAGGTACATTTGATGTATCAATACTTGAGTTAGGCGATGGGGTATTTGAAGTAAAATCTACAGATGGTGATGTGCACCTTGGTGGAGATAATTTTGATGAAAAAATTATAGATTGGTTGGCTGAAGAGTTTATTAAAGATGAAAACATAGACCTTCGCAAAGACCCTATGGCACTGCAACGACTCAAAGAAGCAGCTGAAAAAGCTAAAATAGAGTTATCAAGCAGCAGCGAAACAGAAATTAATTTACCTTATATTATGCCTGTAAATGGCATACCCAAGCACATGGTAAAAAAACTTACCCGTGCCAAGTTTGAACAACTCTGCGATGATCTTATCATTCGCACCCTTGAGCCCTGCAAACGTGCCATGAAAAACGCCGGCTATAATACTACCCAAATAGATGAAGTGATACTAGTAGGGGGTAGTACACGCATACCCCGTATACAAGACGAAGTAGAAAAATTCTTCGGAAAAAAACCATCTAAAGGAGTGAACCCTGATGAGGTAGTAGCTGTAGGTGCTTGTATACAAGGCGGAGTGCTCACAGGAGAGGTCAAAGATGTATTGCTACTGGATGTTACTCCACTTTCATTGGGCATAGAGACATTGGGAGGAGTATTTACCAAACTCATTGAAGCCAATACCACTATTCCTACCAAAAAATCAGAAACATTCTCTACCGCTGCAGATAACCAGCCCTCGGTAGAGCTGCATGTGCTGCAAGGTGAGCGCCCTATGGCAAAAGACAATCGTACCATAGGCAAATTTAACCTTGATGGCATACCTCCCGCACCACGCGGAGTACCACAAATAGAAGTGACCTTTGATATAGATGCCAATGGAATACTCAACGTATCTGCCAAAGACAAAGGCACAGGCAAAGAGCAAAAAATACGCATAGAGTCATCATCAGGTCTGTCTAAAGATGAAATAGAGCGTATGAAAAACGAGGCTCGTGCCAATGAAGCTTCAGACAAAGCTGAAAAAGAAAAAATAGAGAAAATAAATGCTGCCGACTCGCTTATATTCCAAACAGAAAAACAGTTGACAGAATATGGTGACAAGCTATCATCAGGCAATAAAACTGCTATAGAAGGAGCACTATTAAAGCTCAAAACTGCCCATGCATCCAAAGACCTTGCAGGGATAGAAAGTGCTATGAATGAGCTCAATACAGCATGGCAAAATGCATCTCAAGAAATGTACTCTGCGTCAAATAATGCCTCATCTGCCGGTACTAATACTCAAAACAATGGAGGTGAGCAAACCAAAACTGAGTCAGAAGTGACAGATGTAAATTATGAGGAAGTGAAGTAGTAGTTGAGTTGTGTATTTTATGCGGTATATTTAATCATTCTACGATTGTTATAAATATATCATAAGCAATACATATGATATTCATAATAATTTCGAATATCATATGTTTCTTTTATTAAGCTCGTTCACTGCATAGTCGCATGCGCGTGCTGTGAGAGCCATATAAGTGAGTGAAGGATTTTGACATGCACTTGATGTCATACATGAGCCATCTGTGATAAATACATTTTTCACATCGTGCATTTGATTAAATGCGTTGAGTACAGATGTTTTTGGGTCGCGCCCCATGCGGGCTGTTCCCATCTCATGTATAGCACTACCTGGGTTAAAGTTTAGGTCATAAGGTTTCACATCTTTAAGCCCTGCTGCCTCCAACATTTCCACTGCATCTGCCAATATATCTTTACGCATATTTTTTTCATTTTCCTTAAACTCACAGTCTATAGTGAGGGTAGGCAAGCCCCATTTATCTTTCAAGTTTTTGTTTATACTCACTTTGTTTTCATAGTATGGCAAGCATTCGCCAAAACCTGTAAGACCCATTGTCCACTGCCCTGGTTGGCTTATCATTTCTTTAAAATCTGCCCCAATTCCCAGTTCCTTCACCCCTCTGCGCCAGTCTTCACGGCTGGCACCGCCTTGATATCCGTAGCCACGCAAATAGGTTTTTTTGTCATTTTTCACATTGGCATATCTAGGTATATATATACCATTTGCTCGGCGTCCATAGTAATATTTATCATCCAAGCCTTCCACTCTGCCTCTGGCTCCAAGTCTGAAATGATGATCCATCAAGTTATGCCCCAACTGACCGCTGGAGTTGCCCAATCCATTGGGGAATGTGGTAGAGGTAGAGTTGAGCAGAAGATTTGTAGTGCCTAATGTAGAGCCGTTAAGGAATATTATTTTGGCAAAATATTCGGTAGTTTCCATAGTGCGGGTGTCAATTATTTTCACGCCTTTTGCCCTGCTATGAGTGGCATCGTACACTACTTCATATACCAATGAGTGTGGTCTTAGGGTGAGGTTTCCTGTATTGACAGCAGCAGGCAATGTGGATGATAGTGTACTAAAATATGCGCCGAATGGGCATCCTCTGTGGCACTGTGCACGGTATTGGCATTGACCTCTGCCATTGTGTGCTATGGTAAGGTTTGCAACACGTCCTATAATGAGTTTGCGATTGCTAAATTTGCTTTCCAACCCTTGTTTTACTTTTTGCTCGGCACAGTTCATGCTCATAGGTGGCAAAAATTTACCATCGGGCAACTCTTCTATGCCTTCTTTGCTGCCACTTATACCTGCAAATTGCTCTACATAGTCGTACCATGGAGCCAAATCATTGTATCTGATAGGCCAGTCTACCCCTACACCATCTTTGGCATTGGCCTCAAAGTCTAAGGGGCTCAGTCTGTATGATTGCCTTCCCCACATAAGAGACTTACCTCCTACCACCCCAGACCTGTACCAGTCAAAAGGTTTGGCTTCTGTGTAAGGAGCATCTGTCTCATTGAGCCAAAATGATTCATTTTCTTCACCAAAGGGATAATCGCGGGTGGAGTAGGGGTGCTCAGCTTTGTGAATTAAGCTTATCTTGCCTTTGTATCTAAACTCCCACGGGTGCTTAAGTGCTGTTTCATAGTCTTTTACATGCTCAATGTTGCGACCTCTATCGAGTAATAATACTTTCAGTCCTTTTTCTGTGAGCTCTTTGGCAGCCCATCCGCCGCTAATGCCCGAACCTACTACTATGGCATCGAACGTATTGGTTTTTAATAAGTTTTCAGGCATTATATTTATTATTTATATTGTTAATCATCCCCAACATTTTTGTCCTTTTGTCAATTCTGTACATCCATCATACCTGCCGGGTATGTGTACATAATTAAGTACCTGTGTTGCTCCTATCTTTGATGAAAAAAATCCTGCAAGAGTAAGGTCTTTTATCAAAATCATGAATTTTTTATCTTTTATCTGTTTTTTGTCATCATCCCATTCTTTTCTTTCTTTTATTTCAAGTGCTGTTAATATTTCTGTATGTTGCAAGCTGTTGCATGTCAAAAAAGGCTGATTATATTTATTATATGAAATATCAGACAGTGCATTGAGCCCTGCTATAAATATTATTTTTTCAATATCTGTATATACTTCTTTGAATATCATGCTTATGAAAGCCGGCACTTTGGCAGCTATGGCACCCGGTGTATTAGTAGTAGGAATAATACATTCTGCTACTATAGGGATTATTTTTTCGTGAATAGATGACAGGTTATATTTATTGCTAAATGCACTTTCAGGAGCAGTGGAGCAGCTCTGTAATAATGAAGTAAGTGTAGGTGTGCAAATACCTGCACCTAAAGTAATGGTAAGATTTCTGATTAATTCGCGTCTTTTTATCAAAGTATTCATAGTGAAGTACAAATAAAGCAATATAAAGTACAAATATGAGTATTGTTAAATGAATTAATACTATTGATACAAATATTTTTTTCGCCGGCTGTATATATTTCAGAAGATACAAAAATTTATCATAATTCATTCTAAACCGTTATTTTTGCGGATTATTTTCAATCATGAAACAGGGGAGGTTTGCAGTTATTGACTTAGGTACCAATACTTTTAATCTATTAATAGTAGAGATATTTCATACCAGCAAGGTTGTGCTCCATCATGACAGGTATGTGGTGAAAATAGGCAAAGGTGGTATTCAAAACAATGTAATCACTCCCGAGGCTTGTACCCGTGCCATAAATGCCATAGAATATTTTGTACAACACCTTAATATATTCAAAGTACCTTCTTCAAACATCAAGGCTATAGCTACCAGTGCATTCAGAAATGCTACCAATGGTACACAACTTGCACATGATATATTGGCAAAAACAGGGATTAACATAGAAATAATAAACGGCGATAAGGAGGCAGAACTTATATATTATGGGGTAAAAGCAGCTATGGACATAGGCGATGAACATGTGCTCATCATGGATATAGGTGGTGGCAGCGTGGAGTTTATCATTTGCAACAGTAATCAAATACTTTGGAAAAAGAGCTATGAAATAGGTGCACAAAGGCTTCTTGATATGTTTCATGACACAGACCCCATCAGGTTGGAGCAAATAGATGCTTTGTATGACTATCTCACTCACCATCTGTCTGATTTAAAGCATAATATTAATATATACAAACCCCAAACTATGATAGGTTCTTCAGGCACATTTGATACTTTGTGTGAGATATATTCTAGAGAAAATGAACTGCCTATAGACCTTGAAAACGATACTGAATATGAAATACCTGTGGCATATTTTGAAAAAATATTTCGCAAAATAATAAAAATGAATGTGCAAGAGCGCAAAGCTATTCAGGGTATGTCTGTAATGCGCGTAGATATGATAGTGGTAGCCTCATGTTTGATAGATTATATGCTCAAAAAATTCAAATTAAAAAGATTAAAAATTTCATTTTATTCATTAAAAGAAGGGGTATTATATTTGAATTATAATTGAATAATCTATTTATACCATTTGCATTAAATATCAATATCATAGTAATATATATACATTTTATTAAAGTAATAATATAAATATTTTTGTTAATACTCAGATACATATTATCACCATTTTCATTTTTATATTATTGCATAATGTTTTTGCGCAATTTTCTTTTTGATCACAACATTTGGATGTTTAAATCAGATGATTTTGATACCTGCGTAATAAACATTGGTAATATTACTGTAGGAGGCACAGGCAAATCTCCAATGGTATTGTATTTGGCAAATTATATTTCCACAAAATACAAAACCATCATATTAAGCAGGGGTTATGGCAGGCATACCAAAGGTATTATGGAGCTCAATGACAGTAATGCCAACTATCTCACTGTGGGCGATGAACCAGCCATGTTTTATAGGCAATCGCAAAAAAAGTACAAAATAGCAGTAGGGGAGAGGCGTGCAGTGGCTATTCCTTATTTACTTCATAAATATCCTGATAATCAAGTTATTATACTCGACGATGCATATCAACACAGGCAAGTTAAGCCTTATTTGAATATATTAATGATAGATTTCAGCAGACCTATTTACAACGATTATGTATTGCCTACAGGCTGGCTCAGAGAGGGTAGGGGATCAATCAAGCGTGCCCATGCCATAGTAGTATCCAAATGCCCGGAGGGTGTAGGTTACAAAAAAGAATATTTTAAAATAAAACATGCTAAATACTTGAATGATAATAATATACCGTTTTTTTTTACATCCATATCATATCTCAATCCTACACAATTTTGTGGGAATACCACTAACCTTGAAACCAACCATCATATAATTGTGCTCACATCTATAGCAAATGCTAAACCATTTATACAATACTTGAGTAATAAATATCAAATATTAGCACACCTCAAATATGCTGACCATCAAGTATTTACTGCAAAGGATTTTGCAAATATTATTGATACTTATCATATTCATAAAAAAAAGGCTGTAGCCATATTGATGACCGAAAAAGATATGATAAAATTTGCAAATTCAGCCGGTCACAAAGCTTTTGGGCATATTCCATTGTTTTATATCCCCATTGAGATTAGTTTTGCAGATGACGATGAAGCAAAATTTCACCAATTCATAGACCAAAAATTAAACGCATATTACCGCCGGTAATATATTCATTGTGAAGTATTTAATATATATATTTTTATTGATATTTTTTTTTGTGGCAAACCGCCCTTCCCATGCACAAGTAGTAGATGATACTACCAAAGTCATATACAGCACCAATACCACTAAGTTATTTTCGCCCAACACACTTTTTGAAAATGATAGAATATTTTACAAAAAAGATACTTTTTTTACTGTTTCAAAACCATCATTAACACCCTATTTTCCATACTCTCATACACTGCCACACTATAAAAATCTATTTCCAAAAGACTCATTGAAGCCAAACAAGTACTTGAATGACAGCACAAAAAATGATACACTAAAAAAGACATTGAATATTCAAAGCAGATTTTATAAAAATATTTATAACTATACAAGAGTAGATACCGCAATAGAAGATATACACAACTACAATATGATTTATTACAAAAGAAATATACATCAAAATCTGGGTATTTTGGGCACCCCTTCCAAACCTGTATTTTACAGGCAACCTGAGCTGCTAGGCTACCAACACGGCTATGAAAGCTACAATCTGCACACCATAGAACCACATCATGTAAAATATTACAACTCAAAATCACCCTATACCAATTTATATTATGTAAATGGCCCTCATGAAGAGAATAAAATACATGTAGAAATTAATAGAAACATCACAAGAAACTGGAATACAGGATTTTATTACAGACGTATGAATTCGCTTACACACATAGGGCCATCGTCAAACGATAGAAATATGATGCTGGCAAACCAAAATTTTGTGATATACACCTCCCTCAAATCGCGCAATGAGCGATACCATTTGATGGCAAATTTTATATATTTTGTACACAAGCAGCACGAATACGGAGGTCTCAAAACAGTAAATGTAGACGAAACCCTAAGTCAAGATAGTCCGCCGAGGCAGCTCAACTCCTGGCCTATATACCTTGGAAGCAACAGGTTTAATATCTTTCCGTTCGATACACGTGGCCAACTATACAGTCGCGACAGGCGCATGTCATATTATCTGTATCATCAATATGATATACTCAAAGGGGGCAAGTTGTCTGTATTTCATGAAATTGAACGTAAAAACCAAAAATTCAACTATACAGACCCATTTTTATATCGTAATAATATAAAAAACTATAAAGACAGCACCTCCCAGCCCAATGACCCACGTATATATTTTTACGACCAAGTGCGCTCATTCACTTTGCAAACAGATGGCAGCTATGTAGCTGATACTACCCAATTTTTATCAGAATTCACTTCATTTTCTAATAAGTTTGGCATAAATGGCATACAAAACCAATATTCATGGGCATTGTTTTACAAAATCAGGAGGGTAAATAATGGGGGAGTGCTCGCACCTATATCTCCTACAGATATAATTGGCAACCCCATAACCTCACTAAATCGCTTTGCAGCCTACGACACTCTTTCACAAATATCTATCAATGAGCAATATATAGGTGGTATGATTAAGTACCGTATATCAGACTCTTTGCTCCTAAAGATTAGCACTCAAGCCATATTATTCACTAATACACAGTCAAAAAATGACACACTCCTTAAGCTATATACTCCAAAAGGCGACCACCATGTAGAAGCTGAACTTAACTATAAAAACAAAAATATACTTGGCTATCGCCGAATGCTCAATTCACCTAATATTAACTATCTATATATCAATCATAATAATTTTTATTGGACAAATGAATATTCAGGTACTATTTCCAACGCATTTTATACAAAAAATACTTTTTATGCAGGAAATACTAAATTTGAAGTAAATATATCACTCACCATTTTGCACAACTATATATATTTTAAGGAAAGGGTAGTGCCTATGCAAGAGCGTAATATGATACTTATCAGCGAAAATGATTTTTTGATTTACACCCATATAGGCAAAATACACTTTGATATTCTTACCAAATATTCCAAAATCATAGCAGGACCTGATGTATTACGATTTCCCGAACTTTGGGTAAATCCAAGAATATATTTGCGCTATGCACCCAAGAGCAAAGAAGGAAGACAAATATTTTTAGCCGGTTTTGATATCAATTACAGAACATCCTACAAGGGCGATGCTTATATGCCCACTATTTCAAATTATTATTTGCAAAATGAATTTAATCTAAACAACAATATACTCATAGATATATTCATCTCAGCAAAAATTAGAAATGCAAGAGTATTTACAAAAATCAATAATTTTAATAATATGATAGGACTTAGCACAGGCTATTACATCACTCCAAATTACCCGGCCATCAACTCTTCTGCAGTGCTTGGAGTGCAATGGTTGTTATTTGATTAATAGTTTAGTTTCACTACTTTAATTAAGATTTTGTTTCATATCTATATTTAACATAATATAAATTATACAACAAATTGCATGTTCGTTTATTAAATGCTTCTTTTGTGGATAACACAAATAATTAATTATGAAACGAATAAACATAAAGAAAATAAATCATTGCTCAAAAGAAGCTGGTTATTATACCCCTAATAATTACACTAAAATATATACCAATAAGCGAAGTGCTCATTTGGCTGCGCAGAGAGAAGCCAAAAAGCTCACGCAAATACTAAGGCAAATTCATGAGATATTTTTGAACGTGCAGAACATCTCTGGCAAGTATCTATTTGATTTGCGATTGTGCGAAGCAAATACATACTACGAGTTTGTGAACACGCTGAATGAAAGAATATACTTCATTACATACAGGTATGGAGGGCAAAATCCTGAATTTTATTCAAAGACCCTCAAGTATCTATTACACAAATTATATGATTTTATAATTTTTTCAGAAAAAAACTTTGCAAAAATAAAATATACAGGAAATGAGCACCAGCTCAAAATAAATAGATATGCTATTGATGTGCTAAGATATGATTTACAAAAGTTATCAGCAGATGATAACTCAGCAGAAAGCATGAAATATTACGATAATATATACTCTAATTCAATCAAAATCGCATGAAAGATAAAACTGAAATTGTTATTAATGGGCTTATTGATTTGCTTCAATTTGAGGCAAATTATTTACTACTCTTAGACAGGCTCATACACTCATGCCAAAACGACTTTGAAATAGATCAAAAGGTCAAGGCAAATGAAATTATGCAAAGTATAAATCATCGTTTTAACACGCTATTACATATAACAGCTAAGCGATTAGGCAAAGAGCAGGCGCAAAAACTTATGAGAATATGAGAGATATAAGTATTTTAGAATGTTACTTATTAGCCCGGCAATGCATGGACAAGTATATTGAAATATTGAAAATCATGAGCAAAATGTCAATATATGAGAGGCAAGAGTCGAGCATCATTATTCGCAATGCAGAGCGTAAACTTAAGAGGATTGAAAAAATATTTCAAGATTGTGAGAAGCACATAGCCAATGTGAATGAGCTCAAATCTGAGATTATGCAAGATTTAATAAATATTCGCAAAATATTGAATGAAGATTTTTCTCACCGTGGCAGGCGATTGGAAACCACTGCGGACAAGGTGAGTTTTGGAGGTAGGCTGTGTAGCAATTGAGTAACATCGTTATTGCTACACCTACTTTTTTATTTATAGTGTAAATTATTTATATGAAAACGATAGATTTAAACAAAATAAAGAAAACCAAGAGCGGAAATAAGGTATATAATCTGAACATAGGCTATTTGACGAACGAAAGCCAATTAAATCCTCCAAATCATATTTTGGGAGAAATTCCATGCAATGACTTAGGTGGCACCATTAAGACGCATTGGGATTTTGCCGGCAAAAATTACGCAAGCCCTGAATATGACTTGGTAATTGTACATAATGAAGAAAAACAAAAAGGAATGCAGTTAGAGCTTTTCTGAAAAAAACGGTTGTCCCTTTGAAGTATAACAAGGGACAACTTGACAAAGTCGCCTAAAAAACCTGATTTGAGCAAAATGAGTGATAACTTCGATAAATATAACAATTCTAATATAACCATAGCAGTGGACTGGTTTGAGTTTTTTGGAAATACAAAATGTTCTGTGCTATTAAATAATTACAAACCCGATGAAAAAAAGGAATTTCAAACTATTGACTATGGCTATAATCTTGTCGTGCTTAATATGGGCCATGGCACCCCTATGTATAATGTACTGTATGAAATATATGTAGGAGGTGAGTTGTTTGCTTCTTTGCAAACACACCCCCGATTTGTAAAGGGAGACTTTAAAGATAACAGCATAAGTTTTAAAATTGCCAACAACCAATTATATTCTGATAAATGGGTAGATAATATGGCAGAAATTATGGATTTGCTAAAATTGAAAATTAATAACATTACAAGGCTTGATATATGCATAGACGGCTGTAATGGTGTGTTGAAATTTCTAAACAGCTTTGTTAAGCAAACACCAGAGAGTAAATCATATATCAAAATGGGCAAAGCTACAATGAGTAGTTGCATGTTTGATAGCAATACTTTAAGCTATAGTTCATTTACGTTTGGCAAGAGAACAAGCGATAAGTATTTGATAGTCTATAATAAGACCAAAGAACTTGAACGGTCCAATAAAAAATATATTGAAAAATTTTGGCTGAAAAATGGCTTGATGGCAGAAATTGTATACCGTGTTGAGATACGATTAACCTCTAAAGTTTTGGCACAAATACAATTAACGGACATTAGCATGCTGCTCGACACGACTTATTTGGCGTCTTTATTTAGAACTGCGAGCGATAATTTTTTTCATTTCAAAAAAAATACAGGAGATACAAATAAAAGCCGTGAACAGGATGTGAATTTAATACCTTATGAATTGTTGTGCGGTGAACTATTGGCAAAGTCGCAAAGACCTAAAACCACCCACAGATATAAGGCTAAGCTCACTATTCGTAAATGTCATTTTGACCTCAACGTAAAAGAAAATAGTATTGATTCTGAAATAATGCTTGAGCGTGTGATACAGCGAAATATAGATGAATTTGATTTGCAAAAATGGTACCTTGCAAGTGTGCCTACTTGGCTTAAAGAGTACAAAGTTCATAAATCTACAGGACATGTATATTCAACCGTAAACTATGAATAAGCATTACCAACCCTGCGAAATTATACAGAAATTTCCTGCGTGTCCATTCACGGAGGCGCAAATAGGAGTACTATTCTCTGCAGGTTTACTGAGAGGCGTGCGAAAACACAGGTACACGTTGATTGAGTTCGACTCAGTAATAGCCCTTGTAAAATTCAGAAATGAGAATATTGAGCGCAGTAAAACTAAAATAGATGTCTCTTAAAATATTTCATATAAAACATTTACAGGATTATTTCAAAGCATTGCCTGAAATAAAATATGTGTGGCTATTTGGCTCGTATGCCAAGGGGCTTAATGATAAATATAGTGATATAGATTTACTTGTAGAATATGACATGTCTATAAAGCTAAGTATAAAAGAGCATAAGGACAGCATAGAAAAAATAACAAAAATAAAAACACAGATAGTACCACTAAACGGGTTAGATGTCTCATTCCTTAATAAAATAACACCGCACGCCATATTAATATATACACACTCCCCTACACTACCCTTGCGCATGCTGTAAATGTTTGTGATTTTTGCAGAGTTATTATCATGGCATCATGTGAGAGCACCGAAATAGTAAGCGCAAGTACTACGATTGATAAAACGATTGAGTACATTAAACGCTTCACTATAGCAGGCAGTCTAAATAGTGAGATTAAGGCAATAGCTTCAGAGTGCAGATATAGTAGCGACGTTCTTAAATGTGTGTTTGATGCTGTTTATACCCGTGTAGTATATTCACCTGACCCGCCTAATCGACAAGTCATCAAGGCCGTTCATTGCACTTTGTCCAACGGTATTGGTAACTGCACAGACTATAGCATATTAATAGGAGCGATACTAATAAACTTGCGCATACCATTTGCCTATAAAGTTGTAAGTTACAGCGAACCGGGGCAATATGAGCACATATACATTGTATCGCGACTTAATAACAAAGATATATATCTTGATTGTGTACTTGGGCAGCGACAAGATGGGAGCGATACTATTGCGAATAGACCTGAAGCAGGGTTATATAATAAAGAGGTAAAATATAAATACTATAAAATTTATCCAATGACTCAGCTTGAGATATTGCAAGGTGTGAGAGAATTGCAGACAGGAAATAAAAGGCCATTAAATAGAGTCGCTTATTTCAGGCGTGACAGAGATGTCATGAGTAGCTCTTTAGGGTTCTGTTTCTTAGGCATTGCCGGCGATTGCCGAGCACCTGAAGAGAGAATAGCAGATGAGATAAATAATAATAGTATAGAAGATACTTTAATAAACCCTCTTAAATTACTCGTTGCTGAGGCAAAGGGAAAAGGATTGGTAGAGGGGGGAGATTATATTAAAATTGGAGAAAATATTATAGGCAAAGACGTAATAGGATTGCTTAAAATTGCTGGTATAGGAGTCGGCGCATATATATTATGGAAAATGATATGAAATTAGGAATTGCACCGGTCGTAATACCTCTTATATATGCAGGCGGATTAGTTGCTTCGTCATTGATAGGTGCAATAGGAGGCGGAGGTGATGAACCTCCTCCCCCTCAACAAAAAGACTACACACCGTACATTATAGGCGGTGCATTCATATTGGGTATTGTTTTAATAAAAACATTAAAAAAATGATAAATAGATTCCAAAAATCGAGATTAGGGAATAGTGTAACTCGCGAAACTATTACGCCTGGCGTGGTAATAACTTCTAATAGCAATAAAAATGCCCGATTATCTTCGCAAAGTAATTCACAAGGGTATAATGTAGAGGTATTCGACAAGGGGTGGGGAACAAACGGTAATGCAGTGGAAATTTTTTGGGGCGATGACGACAAATTATATGCCAAAAATAGAGATAACGGATATTATTACTTCGATCAGGGCAAATGGATAG
The DNA here is from genome assembly GCA_033765235.1 of Cytophagales bacterium. Taxonomy (GTDB): domain Bacteria; phylum Bacteroidota; class Bacteroidia; order Cytophagales; family UBA9547; genus JANRIG01. Next base: position 147,336 of record JANRIG010000019.1, read on the forward strand.
AAATATCCCCTGCAGCTTATTTGTCACGCAAACCCACAATAAAGAATAACCTAATACCAATAGCCCTAGGAGCTGTGGCGTTGATTTTGGGATATAAATTTGTAGTAAAACCAATGCTTAGCAAAAATAAAAAGTAGATGATACGCTTAGGCTGTAACTGTAATAATCATTTGCAAGGTGTTGAGGATACTTTGAGTAACTTGATAAACCCTGTGGATGAGGTATTTGTAAAGCAGGAAGACGGCAGTAGAGCTTTAGTAGTTAAAGGCTCATTCGACATGCAAAGTATTCTGATGCTTGGAGTAGTCATATTAGGTGTCGGTATAGTGATTAAAAAAGTATAAAAATAAAATTTAAAAACCATGGCAAAAAAGAAAGCAAAATTAAAATCAAAATTCAACTATAGTGGTGCTATAGATATGTTTATGGCGGGTGCTGGTGGCTATCTTGGTACGCAAGTAACCACTGTCATAGAGAAAAACGGAGCACTTAAAGATAACCAATCATTTGCGCCGGCAGTCACGGCGGCCATAGGGTTTGCGCTAAGTATGTTCATGCCTCAGATTGGCAAGGTTGCGGAAGGGATGACGACCGTGGCTATTACTGAGCTGCTCAGCAACATTGTAAGTACTGGTACGGCCGCGGCAGCAACGTCTACAAAACAAACTCAAGGAGCGTACATGGGTTATGTGCCTCGTTTAGTGCCTCAAGGCGAAAATGTAAAAACAATTAATAATACTGTAATTAAATAATTAAACTCAAAAAAAAATGATAAACAATAGCAATCTATTTGAGACGTTAATACTCAATCTCACCCAACCGGATGCCATACTCAATGCTTTGGCTGCGTATATCAAAAAGCAAAATCTTACTTACGACAATGCTAAAGTTTTTGCAAAATATGTAGAAGGAAGTAACCGTGTCGTGGTATCTCTGACAAACCAAACTTGGTTTCAAGACGTCACATTCCCTCAAAGTGAGCACTTTATCGTATTGGCACTGCGTGTGTTGTCTGGGGCGAATGCTACGTTAGCAGCCTCGGCATGGTTGCCTGGGGTTGCGGATGCGCTCACCATAAATGGTAGTATATCTCTGACAAATAACGGTGTAGTATTTTTGAAAAATTTACCCCTAACCGTATTCCCATTGAGCACCAATAATGCTGATATAGAGGCTGGTTTCTTTATATTGGAAAAACCCATATTATGGCAGGCACAAACAAGTCTGAGTATTTTGGCTACATGGGCTACTGCTCCGAGTACAGCAAACCAAAACTTGAGATTTGAGCTTTGGGGATATAAACTTATATAGTCTATTCCACATAAATAATTAAAAAAAATGGAAATAATAGACAACGGACAGCTGTTAATTCAGAGCATTAACACCACAGCTACAGCAAGCGTGACCACTACTGGGCAAAGCACTATAATCACTAATAGAGGTAATGTAAAGAAAGTGACCATAGAGCCCGGTACAGATACCGTAGCAGATTTGGCAGTATGTACAATAACGATACTGATAAATTCAGTAGAGGTAATACAAACAGTGCCACTGTCACTATTTAGCCGTACTACTCAGGCAATCCAAAAAATGTTCAAAGTCAACTGGGCAGAGGGTAGTACAATCGGTTTCAGAATTGTGAATGGCTCAGGCAATAACATACCTGTGGCAATAATACTTTACTTTGATAACTAATGAAAGGGCTTAAGTCGCAACCTATTGTAATTACTGAAGATGGAATATTTGACGTACAAAAATACGGTGAGATTATAAGCGTGTCTTTCAAAAATCAAGGGACGAGTAATGTAACGCTCTGGGAGGTATATAATGTGCCTGCAGGCAGCCCGTTACTTGTGTTAGAAGGTGAGATAGGGTTTATTCGCAAAGACGTAGTACCTGTAACATTTGCTACAGGCGGAGTGAATAATTTAGTAGTGTTTATAACAACAGAGGCGTAAATGTATTTAAGTAAAGAAAAAATATTGCAATTATGTACTGAAAGCAAATTTAACTGGTGCAGGGCTTACCTTATATCGGACAAGAATGATTGCGTATTTTTTTACTCTATCGACAAACACAAAAATGAAACACTCATTGACCGGCTAAATAGCTTCTTTGAATATTGCAATGAGGCAGTAAGTATGAAATTTAAAGTAAACCCTACAGACCATGACACACAAGCAGTAGTGTATGAGTATAAGCCAGCCTTTGCAGCAAGTCACGCGCATGAGGCGGTGGCATTGCATGGTGTAGTAGATGAAGCAAAATTGCGCAAAAGCATTATGGTTGAGGTAAAAGCAGAATTTGAGCGCAAAGAAGAAAGAGAAAAATTAGAAAGTGCATGGGATGAAATAAAAGAAGAGAGAGAAAGGCTTAAAAATTGGGCAAACAAATTATCAATAGTGGCCGAGAGCGTGCTTATGAATTTGGTAGCCAAAAGCCCAATGTTGCAAGGGCTTTTGGCTGGCAATATGGCTCCCGCTCCTGTGCTGCAGGGGGTTCCTCAAACAGAAAACGAGGAACAAAATAGCATGACTAATGAAGAAGTGCAGCGCATTAATAATGCAGTAAACAAAATATTAATGCATTTTACAGTCCCGGAATTTGAAGCAGCAGCCGAGTTCCTTACCAAAAATGTAGATATGTCCAAAAATTTCATAAAACCATTAATAAAATAAAAAATGGCTACCAAAAAAAGTAAAACAAAAAAAAGAGCAACAAGTGGTAATTCTTTGAAAAAATTTGTCACTTCTGTTTATAAAAATGCAAAAGTAAGAAAAATAAAGTCTCAAATGGCAAAAATTGAACGCGCCTACAAAGCAGCGGTGAATGCTGCAAAACGTAGCTATAAAATATCAGCGAAAAAAAAGACGGTTAAAAAACGCAGAGCAGCATGATATGGGTTTGTTTTGGACGGTATCACCTACTATAAGCGATGCAGATATAGTAGCTGGGTTTGAGAAAGATATTGATAATTGGCTCTGTAGCCAATGGCGCACATATTATGAGCGTATAAAAATAAAATACGGACAAGCTAAAGCCTTAGACGTAATAAGAATTGATAGTGAGAGAATAGGGTGGTTTGCAAAATTGCATAATTGTAAATATGACTGCAATTTTATTGACTACTTCAAAAAAGAAGGGTTGGAGGGAGGAAATTTGATAAGTAAAGTCTATTGTGCGGGCACTGATGTAGCAGGTGCTATAGGCGATACAGCAAGTGCTGTGGGCAATGTGGGCGACGTGCTAAGTGCATTAACGGATAAAAAAATACTCCTAAGTGGAGTACTAATAGCAGGTATAACATTTATATATATTAATTATGGCAAACAAAAAAGATAACTCAGGCGGTGGAATTGATACCACTACAATACTCATACTCGGAGCAGTAGGAGTTGGTGCATATTTCCTCATCACACAAATGGGCAAAAATAATACAGGAGCTGCAGCACCACGCGATCCCATTAGTCAAATATTGGACAGCAGCGCAGGCATAATTAATTCTATAACTAGTGGGCTGCAGCTGTTTATAAAGCCAAAGAACAGCGGAAATACAGGTGCTGCAGATTATACACCCGGCTATGGTGTGCCGATAACATAAATATATTAGAAATGGTTGTAGAAATAATAACAATTTTAGGACTTGGATTATTGGCAAATGCCAAAAACAAAAAAGATAGTAGCACTACCACTACTACTACTGTACAGCCGGATATTGCCAAAATAAATACATACGAAAAAAATTGGGAAAATGTATATATGAACTATGCTATGGCTAACTACCCCGCAAGTGGTATGAGTGCCTTGCACAATCGTAAAGCAGAATTGAGTAAAATAACACAAACAGTAGATACTGTGAGTGAATTACAAGCATTAAATGAACTAATAGATAGATACGAATCATGAAAAAAATATTAAGGAATTGGAAAACAAGCCTTAGCGGCTTAGCAAGTGTAATCTTAGGTATAATTAGTATTGCAGGCGGCGATGTAGGCACTGGCATAGCTACCATAGTGAGCGGTGTAGGTTTAGTGGCTGCTAAAGACTCAGACGTAACAGGTACAGCGCAATAATGGCAAATTTTGATATTGCAATTGTAGAAATTTTTAAGAATGAGGGAGGCTACCAAAATCATCCAAGTGATAGAGGTAATTATAACTCATTAGGTGAAAATGTAGGCACAAATTACGGCATAAGCGCAAAAACGTATGAGGGGTATATAAACAGACCGCCTACAGCCGATGATATGCGCAATATGACTATCTCAACGGCTAAGACTATATACAAACGGAGCTATTGGGATGCTTACAAATTGGGCAGCATAAATGACCAATTCATTGCCTCGCACATCTTGGATTTGTTTGTGAACCACAGCCCTAAAGCAGCTGCAGAAATTGCACAGAAAGCTATCGTAAAAACTCCTCCTTTTTTCACCAAAGTAGATGGCATATTTGGGCCAAAAACAATAGCCACAATAAACCAGATAGCAAGTAATGGTAAGGCAAGTGAGCTTAACACTAATATAGTAAACGAGCGTAAATTATATTATAATAGTTTGGGAAATTTGAGCTTTTTGGACGGCTGGACAAATAGAGCTCATTCATGGGGAGAGTACGCAAATATATTAGTACCGGTAATACCAACTATTGCCATGTTTTTTTTTTGTCATACATAACTTATAAATATGCCGGGAGTAGGAGTATTTGAGATTGAATATAAGCGCAATGTTTACGTAGATGCTAATGCATTCATACCGGCGCAATCATCACCCGCGGTGCCGGGTACATCAGAAGATGGTTCTTTCGGAGTTAACTGGGACTACATGGGCTATGAGCCCTTAGTCAATAGCGCAGCATGGTGCAAGGTCAAAATGAACGAAACGGCGCAGCAATTATATATAAAATTGTTCTACGAGACGGAGGGTTTGGCAGGTGATGTTTACTTGCTATTTAAGAATATCTTTGTAGCTCCTGATGGAGGATTTGGACAAATCCCTCAGGTGACTGAGGTGCCTCTTCTAGACATGAGTCCTAACGCCTCTGTACAAAGCGTGAGCTTTGTTGTAAGCATTGCACAAAGCATCAGCGACAATGGTTTATTAGTATTCGCAGTAGAGCGTTTTGGCACCTACGCGGCAGATACTTACCCCGGAGTATTCAAATTTTTAGGACTTGAAATAAAATAAATATGAGCATTATAGTGCCTCTTTGTGTAATGTTTTTTTCTGCTGTTTTTTTGCCATTGCTTTATAACAGCTTCAAAATATATTTCGAAATGCCTATTTTAAAAAAAAACATAGAAGACATACAAACTGAGGTCGATATAATAAAAAATGATGTATCATTTATTCGTGAAAATATCGCCGAAATAAAAACAGCGTTGCGCTTTATAGATGATACAGAGAGCCCGTAGATATACTAATATCAAAGAAGCAATATTTTTTAGCAACCTCGTGCGCCTTGCGGGCGGATATGCGCTATCTCAGGTGGAGTATTACGGCATATCCTATGCCATTGACAGATTTAGGCGAAATGGAATTTTTCAAAAACTATTGGCATACTACCCACTACTTACTCCTGAAGGACCTGGAGCATCAAAAAATATAATATCTGCAAGTTACGCATTATCATTTACAGGTCCGTTTACCTATGGTAATGGCGTGGCAGGCGATGGGCTCACAGCTTATGCAAGCGGAGGAATAACTCCGGCACTCTTACTGTCGGTTAATAATACCACACTTGGTTTTTTTACAAAAGCCACAACTTATGAAGCCTGTAACGACATGGGTATGCATTTTTTTGACATAAGTGCATGGGGGATATTTGGAGCGACAACGCTAAATAGCGCGTACAGTAATCCCAATTCCTTTAACATTGCAATTGCATCGCCTCAGGGGAGTAATGTGTGTACTGTAGATGGTGCCAATGTGTATGGAGTTAAAGACGGAATAACTGTATATACTGCCGCCGCGGCGGCAGGATCATTTGTGCCAGATGAATTATTTATTTTTGGCTATAACTTCTTTGGCGCTCCGTCGCAACTTAGCAGCCGTACATATCTGTCCTACTACATAGGTAATGGACTCACCGAAGCGCAAGCAAAAAAGATCAATAATATTGAAACCACATATAACAAAACAATAGGCAGATTATGACAGTACTCGTAGATAATACAGGAAAAATAATAAAATATGGTGTAAGCGATGAAATTAGCAGCACTAAATTAAAAGCACTTGGTCTTACAAAAGTAGTGTACAATGATAATTTCAAAATGCCTCAGTATGATGGGGTTAAGTTTGTTGAAACGTATATAGCACCTGCGCCAATGGTTAATTACTTTGTGGTTTTGCTAAAAGAGATAATTAAAGAAACAAAAATAGAAAACAGCGTAATATCAGATGCATTAGCAAAAATTGAAGGCAAAAAGTAAAAAAAAACTGCCAATTGAAAGCCTTTTTTTTTATTAGAAAAATATGTATAATTGCGACTTACGCAAATACATATATCATGAAAAAAACAATCTTAATATTAATTCTATTGCTGCTAAGTTGTAGCAAAAAAGAAGAAGAAATAATTAAACCACGCTGTGAGACAGAAAAATGGGGAAGCCTTAAAATACTCAATGTTAATTCGAGTAATCCTTATTATATTTATCTTGATGGCACCTATAGAGCCACTGTAGATGGCAGAGGTACAATAACTCTTATAGAGTTAAGCACAGGCACACATACGTTATATTTAGTTCAAAAGTCAGGGTATGTATTGGCGGCTACTACCTACTCAAGTAGTATTACTATTGCCCAGTGTAGCACAAAAGAGTATCAGTTTTAAGCTACCTTTAAAAGAAAAAAAAGAGTTTCCACTCACTGCATGGCAGTGATATATATGCATGAAGTAAATGACAAAATATTATTCTGCAATATCTAAAATCGAGTTGAAATTAATCAAATTTTATTAGGTTTTCCCTTCGTGTAGGCGCATAACAGATGAATTTATGAAGTTTTAATTTTATAAATTTATAGTTATGCGCATTTTTTTGCCCAAAATGGGGTATTTTTTATAAAAAAATCATTCAATAGATAAATAACAGATATTTTTTTTAAAAAAATGGCTCCATTAGAGCCCTTTTTTTATCCTAAAAATGCATTAATTACGCTGCTAATACACTTAATGTGCACAAATTTAAGTCACAAAAATTGTTTTAATCAAATATATTTCTATTATTTGCGACATGAACGCTGCAATTTTTATAAAAAAATATTTCAAAACGGGTTAACAGCCTGTTTGTCAATATTATAGTGCTATACGTATTATAAATTATACAACAAATAATATGTTTGCTTTTAGGTTTCATATAGTATATTTGCATTATCATGAATAACAAATTCCATATCATACCGGCTATAGATATCATAGGAGGTAAATGTGTACGGCTCACCAAAGGAGATTATAATAATATGACGCTGTACAACGAGCACCCGCTCGAGGTGGCATTAATGTTTGAAGATGCAGGTATTACAAAACTGCACCTTGTAGACCTTGATGGTGCCAAAGCTAAAAAAATAATAAACTATAAAGTGCTTGAAACATTAGCCACAAAAACGCATCTGCAAATTGACTTTGGTGGAGGCATACAATCTGATGAAGATATCAATATTGCTTTTGAATGTGGTGCACAGCAAATCACAGGTGGATCTGTAGCCGTGAAAAACAAAGATTTATTTAGTTCATGGTTAAGCAAATACAGTGCTGAAAAAATAATACTAGGTGCTGATGTCATAAGTCATAAAATAGCCATACACGGTTGGCAAAATACATCTGACATTGATTTGGATGATTTTATTTCCGAATATTTAAAAATAGGTATAAAATATACTATAAGCACAGATGTGTCTAAAGATGGTATGCTTACAGGTCCTTCATTTGAAATGTATAGCGATATGAAACAAAAATTCCCTTCACTCTGCATAATAGCCAGTGGTGGAGTAAGTAATATAGAAGATGTGATAAAACTTTCGGAACTGAATATTTATGGAGTAGTGATAGGCAAGGCTTTATATGAAGGTAAGATAAAAATTGGCGATATAAGTAGCATTAATAAATACCTATAGGTGGTATAAAATCAATTTTTTCATTATATTTGTAATGAAAATTCATAACAATGTACATATCAGATTTTAAACTTCTTGATATACTTCGTGAAAAAATGGGCGAAGATGAAGCCCGTGCGCTCGTAGAATTTATAGAGATTAAAGTAGAAGACAAATATATTGAAGCCAAAAATGTATTTGCTACCAAAGAGGACCTCTTAAAACTTGAACTAAAAATAGTACAAGTAATACACAACAATCATTTGGAAGTACAAAAACTTATTGCAGATACCAAGATAGAGACACAAAAAATTATTGCAGAGTCAAAAAATGACTTGCAAAAACTTATGGCAGAGTCAAAAAATGACTTGCAAAAACTTGTGGCAGACTCAAAAAATGATTTGCAAAAACTTATTGCAGACTCTAAGTTTGAAACCATCAAGTGGCTTTTTGGATTTATATTGACCTCTACGGTAGCTATCATAGGTACTATACTGGCCGTGATGAAAATGGGTGGCTGGTAATAAGCACTCAAATTATTTTATGGTATTGCAAATCTTTTATTAATTGCACAGCCCTATGCATAGAAGTATGATGATTAAGTGTATGATTATAAGCTATTTCAGCATTCATAATACACTCATTTTCATTAGTTAATATATGGCGCAATATCTGGGTATATTCCTCTTCATTTTTAGCACTATACACTCCCCCGCCCGGATAATGGTATTTTAGCAGCATAGGATTGTCCATTAATTGCGGTATTTTGCATAACGCTAATTGATAAGTGCGTTCATTCAACTCAGAAGCATATGATATCTGATTCTCTAAATGTAGATTTAGCCCTACTTTGGTACCTGCATAGGCATTGCGCTCAATTTGGGCATTAAACTCAAAATCCGTACAAAAATCCCAATTTGGACCATATAATACGCCATTGGCCCAATGACAATATATAGGTGCAAACCATTTTTGATACCTTTCCCACTTGTCGCGGTTGGTAGAGCCTATAAATATAAAGTCTTTAATTTTTGGCCTTTCTAAAGGATAATAATGAAGCGGATTGGCCCCGAATGGGAAAGAAATTATGGGTAATTTTTTACTTATAATAGGTTCATATCCTTTGTGTTGGTGTATATACGTTATATCTTTGAATGAATAGTAATAATCTATGCCTATGCTATCTGTATATTTTTGTCTTTGTTTAAGAGCACTCACATATTTGTATTCATCTATATATGCTGCAATGCCTATTTTTGTATTATTAATTTTTAATATGTTCCAATCTATCATTTGTACCACATCATCAAAATCAAAGGCAAATAGTATTTTAGGCTTGTATTCGTTTAATTTAATATTAACTTCTTGATTTATAGGGATATATATGGCACATACTCCTATATGATTTAATGCTTCTGTAATATTTTTTATTAAAGAATAACCTCCCGGACTCTTTTGAGGCGAAGGTATCAAAAATGCTATTGATGTACCAATTTTATTTTTATAAATATCTTTAAATGAATTAATTAACGTAATAATTTCTGAAGGAGGTACGTCCTGCTCATTGGTTGCAAATGTTTGAGATATTTTTTGAAAATTATACTGGTTTTGTGGTAATATGTGCTTTTGAAATTCACGAAATGTGATAGTTGGGTGACTATAGAGCTTACTGTGGTGCAACCACTCATATATCTGATATTTCAACATATTTATTTGCAACAGTCTTTTCTAAATATTGATTTGAATATGAATAATATATATCGCAATATTATATATACAAAACCTTGTTTCACAATTATATATGGTTGTAATTTTATCAATTTATGTAAGTATGAAATTGACTTTGCAGGTTCTTTGTTGTTTAGATATTCTCGTACAATTTTTATATATACTCCCCTATTTATTACTTCACCATATGTTTTATTAAATACCTGATTATTAGCATAATATTCAAATATTTTTTGTAGCATCAATAGCCTTTGATTGGTAATGAAATCAACCTTTTGCGAGGATAGATTTAATGAATTTGCAAACACTCTGTAAGTCACAGTCACTACACCTGTGCCGTACCAAGGTCTCAAATCTGATACACACATCCAGAATAGATAGTCTTCAGGGTATCTGAGGTCTTCCTGAAATTGTAATTTTTTTTCAACAATGGTTTCATGCCTGATGCATACCGCAGAGGTAGTCACAGGATTTTCGTAAAAATATTTTTTTGGTAATATTTGATTGGGCAGCATTTTTTTTTTGACAATGATATTATTATCCACATTTAATATTTGTACATTGCTGTAATATAATATTCCTTGAGGATATTTTTGGATAATGTCATACAATGATTGCAAATGGTTTGGAAGCCACAAATCATCATCATCCAAAAAACATATATACTTGCCTGTGCATTGCTCCAGTCCTCTATTGCGGCTGTATGCAGGTCCGGAGTTTGTAGTATTTGTGTGAATATATATCCTATTATCGGGTAATATTGAGGTAAGGTAGCCTTTTACAGGGTAGCCTGAGGCATCATCGCAAATGCGTACTTCAAAGTCATTAAACGACTGATTTAAAACAGATTGAACAGCCTCTGTTAAAGATATTTTGCGATTGTGAGTGGGTATTATTACAGAAAAATATGGCCTCGATACATCTGATGCTTCCAAAACTCACATTGTGCGATTAATATACTATTTGTGGTATTAATGCCGATTTTTGCAATTCTTTCTGTATTTTATCTTTTAAAGATTCGCTAGCATTTACCAAAGGCAATCTTACATTTCTTTTGGTCAATCCCATTACCTCCAATAAGCATTTTACACCCACAGGATTACCTTCTTCAAAAATGAGTTTTATCACTTCGTTTATTTTTTGCACATCAGTGGCTACTGAGGCAAAGTCATTGTTTAGCGCATGACTTGTAATATTTGAAAATACATGTGGCAATGCATTGGCCAACGCCGATATAACCCCTACTCCACCGATGGACATGATAGGCAATGTGAGTATATCATCCCCCGAAATGAGCAAAAAGTCAGGGTGTGTTCCTCTTTTCACATCTACTAATTGATTGAAATCTGAGGTACATTCTTTGATACCTATTATATTTTTGTTTTCAGAGAGCTTTATGGTGGTGTGCGATGCAATATTTACCCCTGTGCGCCCGGGTATGTTATAAATAATAATTGGCACAGGGCACTTGCTTGCAAGAGCAGTATAGTGCTCATATATACCTGCTTGTGTGGGTTTGTTGTAATATGGACATACAGATAGCACTCCATCTACAGATTTGAAATCAAAGTCTTCTATTTTTGATATGATATCTGCTGTGTCATTGCCGCCAAGCCCGAGCATCATCGGCAAGCGGTGTTTGTTTACCAATTTTACATGCTCCAGCACTGCTCTTTTTTCTTTGCCTGAGAGAGTAGGTGCTTCGCCCGTAGTGCCTAGAGCTACTAAATAGTCGGCACCATTTGCAATACTATGTTCTATCACTTTGGTGAGTGACTCAAAGTCAATTTGCAGATTGTCTTTGAATGGGGTGACTAAGGCTATACCCGTGCCATGAAACTGCTTGTGCATTATTTGATATATTCAACAATTTTGGTTGCAAATTTCGATAAATAATTCATGTATCACTATATATTTTTATTTTATTAATACATTATACATTGTGATAAAAATAGATTACTCCAAAAGTGGTGGTATTTATCAATCAATGATAAATTTTAAGTACATCCATCAAAATAAATTAATAATATATGCTCTAAATACTAATATTTTCAAAAATAACAATGATAAATTTATAAGCAGTAAATGACAGTAATACAATAATTGTAATATAATTTTTTTTAGTAACACATCAAAATAATTATATGCATTTCTACCCTTTTCACAATTTTTTCATGGCTAATATTTGGTTGTGAATTAAACATTTTGTAATATCACATCGTTTTGTGGATAAAAAATTAAGAGAAGAAAAAAGTATAAATAATCTATTATAATATATAATTTTACCAATAATGGCTCATAAGCCTAAAGTATTAATGCTCGGGTGGGAATTTCCACCAATATTGAATGGTGGTCTTGGTGTGGCCTCTTACGGACTTACAAAAGCCCTCTCAAAACTGGTAGATATTACACTCATACTTCCTATTACAGACCCCAACTTTTGGGTAGAAAATATTGAGATGATTGGGCTTAATAATTTTGATATAGAAAATATCAAAATTAATTCTACTACCCAGAGATATGAGTTTTTAGAACATATACAAATAGAAAAAATAGCTGCCAACCTGCTCCCCTATCAGGTGGCAGACAAAGTATTGTTTGAAAGTACATTTTCTACATCTGAGTTGCATCCACTAAAAGAAAAACTCAGAGAAGAACTTGAGGTATTCAAGACCAATGACCTTTATGATGGTGCTTTGGGACAGAGAGTGTACAATTTTTCAAAAATGGCATGTATATTAGCTTTCAAAAAAGATTTTGACATTATACATGCACACGATTGGATGACACTTGTAGCTGCCATGGAGATAAAGAGTGCTACCCAAAAGCCAATGGTAGCACACATACATTCACTTGAGATAGACCGTAATGGTGTAGAAAGCTATGGCAACTGGATAAGTCAAATTGAGAAAACAGCTATGGAAATGGCCGATATGGTAGTAGCTGTGAGCCAATATACGGCAAACCTTATCAAAGAGGTGTATAAAATACCTGCTCACAAAGTATATGCAGTGCACAATGCCATAGATCAAGTACCTGTATTCAGAAGTGAGAGCAGCCTACCCGAAAAAGTAGTAATGTTTTTGGGCAGAGTCACAGGACAAAAAGGTCCTGAACTCTTCATGGATGTAGCTACCAAAGTACTCGAATATATACCCAATGTACGGTTTGTAATGGCAGGCACAGGCAATAAGCTCAAAGAAATGATAGAAATGGGAGCATACAAAGATTTGGGAAACAGGTTTCACTTTACAGGCTTTTTGAGTCCCGAAAAAGTACGATATCTGCTTTCTATATCTGATGTGTATGTCATGCCCTCTGTATCAGAGCCTTTTGGACTCACTGCATTAGAAGCTGCTCAGTTTGGTGTACCATGTGTTATATCAAACCAATCAGGTGTGGCAGAGGTGCTCACAAGCGCACTCAAAGCAGACTATTGGGACGTGGACAAAATGTCTGAAAACATCATATCAATACTCAAATATAAAGGACTGCGAGACCAACTCGTGAAAGATGCCTATGCCGACCTTGCTAAAGTGAGCTGGGAAAAATCTGCAGCAGAAGTGTATAACCTATACCTACACCATATAGCCGAAGAAGAGGAAGAAGTACTCTTTATTGGGTAGTAATATTAATCTTTTACATGCTGTGGATTAATATTCATGTGTTAATCAATAATTTTATGTTTATTTGCTTTTGATGATATCCATTTGTTTCTACTTTCAAGTACACCAACCTTACAGAATTAATGAATTCACCTTCTTTAATATTGGCAAGAACAAGTCGTATATAAATGACGCTTTGAATGAAGAAATAATAAACAAAGTAAGCCAAAGTTGCTACTTACCTGCCAATGAGCTCATGATAAATTTAAGTTTGAAATATCCAAATAAGTTTAAAATAGCTTACAGCTTCTCAGGAATAGCCATAGAACAGATGGAAAAATATGCTCCTGATACCTTAGCTTCATTCAAAACCCTCATGCTCAACCCAAATATAGAGATATTGGGCGAAACTTACTATCACAGCTTGTCTTCTATATACATACCCGAAGAGTTTGAAAGACAAGCAAAATTGCACAGCAAAAAGGTCAAAGAAATATTTAAGCAAACACCTACCACATTTAGGAATACAGAACTTATTTACTCCAATAATACTGCTCCATTAGTGCATAATATAGGTTTCAACACCATTATTACAGAATCTGTAGGCAGAATACTCAAAGGCAAAAACGAAAACCGTATATACAATGACAGTAACAAGCATACAAATCTTATGCTGCGCAACTACAACCTGTCAGATGATATAGGCTTTAGATTTTCTGATAAAAACTCCAAAGAATACCCGCTCACAGCCAAAAAATTTATTCACAAATTATCCAAAATAAAAGATGCTGAGTGTATCAATATTTGCCTTGACTATGAAACATTTGGCGAGCATCACAAAAAAGAAAATAAAATATTCGGGTTTCTTGAAAATACATTGGAAGAAATCATGAATAGTACAGATTTTGAACTTGCTACTCCCAAAGTAGTCACCTCTCTGTATAAGCCTACAGATGTATATGATGTGAAAGAGTACATATCGTGGGCTGATACCGAGCGCGACCTTTCGGCATGGCTGGGCAATAGTATGCAGCACGAAGCCATGAAAAAAATATATGAGCTGCGCGAAAAAGTATTTGCCAAAAACAACAAAGAATTGATAGACCTCTGGGCTAAGCTCACCACCTCAGACCACTTTTACTACATGAGCACCAAAACCAACAGCGACGGCATGGTACACAAATACTTTAGCCCATACAATACCCCCTACGATGCATACGTATATTACATGAATATCATCTCAGACTTTGAAATAAAACTAAAAAATATTTAAATTTAGATATAAGATATAAAATATTTATTTAAGTTTGAAAGCCGTATAAACCTTATAACTATGAAAAAAATCTATTTTATTGTATTATTATCAATATATACAAGTGTCACATTTGCACAATACCCGTTAGCTAAAAGTAGGGCACAGCTCAATGCAGGAGTAGGCTTTTCCGGTTGGGGCTTACCATTATTTATAGGCTTTGATTATGGAGTACACAAAGATGTATCTATAGGTGGGGAGGTAAGTTTTAGAAACTACAGCTATAGCTCAGCATATAGTGCTAATATTATAGGCATATTTGTCAATGGAAACTATCACTTCAACAGTGTATTGAATATACCAAAACCGTGGGATTTTTACGGCGGGGCTAATTTAGGTTTCTTTTTGTGGACAGGCAATTTTGGTACAGCAGGCTCCAGTGGCTTAGGATTAGGTATTCAAGTAGGGGGCAGATATTACTTCAATGATAAATTTGGCATAAATCTTGAATTTGGAGGGGGTAACTATTATGGTGGCAAAGTCGGAATTACCTATAAATTTTAATATTACATCAAATTTTAAACTTAATAATTAATAACTCTATGAAAAAAATAATAAAACCCATCGCTATTGCTTTGATAGCAATATTTTCTATGCAAATGCTTACTTCTTGCTTTGGCAAGTTTGCACTCACTCGTATCATTTACAAATTCAATGATGGTCTTGGTGGCAATGATATCGGCGGTAGGTTTATAAAAACCATCGTTATGTGGGTAATGTTAATAATACCGGTTTATGGTATTGGTTCATTTATAGACATCATCATTTTGAATCTTATAGAATTTTGGACCGGCAAAAACCCACTGGCAATGAAAGCAGGTGAGTCTGATACTCAGTTTGTAACCTTCAAAGGCAACTCCTACAAAATGGTGGCTACCCAAGGTCAAATGATAGTAACAATACTTGATGGCAAAAATGCAGGCAAATCGCAAACTTTGTACTTCAACCAAGACCATACTATATCCATACTGCATGAAGGCCAACAGGTAAAAGTTGCACAGTTTGCGTACAACGATTATACTATGGCATCTATCAATACATCATTGCAGGCTAATTAATATATTGCCCAAAAGTCTATTTTTGAACTTATCCAATTATCATAATTATGATATATTGGGTAAGTTCATTTTTTTCATATACTTTTCTTATAATGAATTTTTGAAGGAAATAATATTATCATTTTCAAAAATTACCCTTTCATATTTTTGCCTTTATATATCTTTGTGGCAAATATATAATAGCAGATGATAGTAGTGACCGGTGCTGCAGGGTTTATAGGCAGCTGTTTGATACAAAGATTAAACCAAGATTTTTTTAATTATATTATAGCTGTTGACGATTTTTCATCAGATGTAAAAATCAAAAATTTGCAAAACAAAAAAATCAAATTACAAGTACACAGGAATGATTTTTTTGACTGGTTAGACACGCACCACAGGCATGTTGAATATATATTTCACATAGGTGCTCGCACCGATACCACAGAGCTTGATACTAATATTTTTGACAGACTCAATGTAGCCTATTCACAAAAAATATGGCAAAAATGCATAGAATATCAGCTGCCGCTGGTATATGCATCCAGTGCTGCTACCTATGGCTCCGGCAGTATGGGCTATGACGATGCACATGATAAAATATCTTCACTATCACCGCTCAATCCATACGGAATATCTAAAAATGAATTTGACAAATGGGCACTTGCCCAACCTCACAAACCATATAGTTGGGTAGGTCTCAAGTTTTTTAATGTGTACGGCCCTAATGAGTACCACAAAGGCAGAATGGCTTCGGTGGTATATCATGGCTATCATCAAATAAAGAAAATGGGGGTAATAAAACTTTTTAAATCGCACAAAAGTGAATACAAAGACGGTGAGCAACTCCGCGATTTCATATATGTAAAAGATGTGGTGGAAGTATGCATGTATTTTTTGTACCACCGCAAGCTCAACGGTATATACAATTTGGGTACGGGTACTGCACGCACATTCAACGAGCTTGCCACACATACCTTTGATGCTCTTGGTATGACACCTGCCATACAATATATAGACATGCCACCAGACCTGCTCGACAAATATCAATACTTTACAGAAGCAAAAATACAAAAATTGACAGATGCGGGTTACCGCAAAGCATTTTATACACTGCAAGAGGGTGTACATGAATATGTGAATCAATACTTGAACCTTACTCATTATTATTAATATATGACTGATACAAAGCAAGATGAGTGGACAGAAATAATAAAACCTCAAAATCCTTTTTGGAATGTGAACATAAACGAGCTCTGGCAATACCGCGACCTGATACTACTATTTGTATGGCGCGATTTTGTGGCTGTATATAAGCAGACCATACTCGGACCTCTATGGCATGTGATACAACCTGTATTTACCACCCTCATATTCACCCTTGTATTTGGCAAAATAGCACAAATGCCTACAGATGGTGTGCCACCCATACTGTTTTATATGAGCGGCATTACTATTTGGAACTATTTTTCGCGGTGTCTTACCGCTACGTCTGCTACTTTTGTGAGCAATGCAGGTATATTTGGCAAAGTATATTTTCCGAGACTCACTGTGCCCATAGCCACCGTCATTTCAGGTTTAGTATCATTTGGCATACAGCTTTTGCTTTTTTTGTGTATTTACCTATATTATTATGTTACATCAGATAATATTATACCCAACTATATGTTGCTGCTATTGCCTGTGGTAGTGGTAGTTATGGCAATACAAGGGCTTAGTTGGGGTATTATCATATCATCGCTCACCACCAAATATCGCGACCTTACACAATTGATAGGCTTTGGAGTGCAACTGTGGATGTATGTGACTCCTATCATATTGCCACTGTCTGCTGTACCTCAAAAATATAGGTGGGTAGTAGAGCTTAATCCTATTACAGGATTGGTAGAGGCTTTCAGGTATGGTTTTTTGGGAGTAGGCACCATAAGTTATACTATACTCATATTCAATGGATTATTTACAGTATTTCTATTTATTTTTGGTGCCATGCTATTTCACAAAGTAGAAAAAAATTTTATGGACACGGTGTGATATATTTTTTTTTATAAAAGTCAATATACACACATCACAACACCCCTTTGGTGCTGGGTATATTATCTTGACCGGTATGCCTCACTGCCATTTTTATACTTTTGGCCACAGCTTTGAATATGGCTTCTATTTTGTGGTGCTCATTATCTCCTTCGCATTTGATATTGAGGTTGCACTTGGCCGTGTCTGTAAATGATTTCCAAAAGTGGTAAAACATTTCGGTAGGCATCTCTCCTATTTTTTCTCTATTAAATACCACATCCCATACCAGCCATGGCCTGCCTGAGAAGTCTATAGCTGCTTGTGCAAGTGCCTCATCCATAGGCAGTAGCCATCCATAGCGCTCTATGCCTTTTTTGTTGCCCAAGGCATTTGCGTATGCCTCACCCAGTGCCAGTGCTGTATCTTCTATGGTATGGTGCTCGTCTATGTGCAAATCTCCTTTTACAGTTATTTGCAGGTCTGCTCCTGAGTGCTTGCCCAGTTGCTCCAGCATATGGTCAAAAAAACCTAAGCCTGTGTGTATATTGCATAGTCCGCTGCCGTCTATATTGAGATTGATATGTATCTTAGTCTCGTTGGTATTGCGCTCCACAATAGCTGAACGTGGAGGATTTTTCAAATATTTGTATATATCGTCCCAACTTTGGGTAGCCATTGTGCACCCGATGGGCAGCGGGGATATATTATTCCAATTTAGAAATATACTCTTTGATCCCAAATTGTTTGCCAACATCACGTCTGTAGTTCTATCCCCTATCACTACGCTTTGTGATAGGTCATACTCAGGTTTGATATACTCCTTAAGCATGGCTGTGCCCGGTTTGCGGGTGGGTTTGTTTTCGTGCTCAAAACTTCTGTCTATATGTATATTATGAAATATAATGCCCTCGTTGGCAAGTATTTTAAGCATAAGATTATGTGCCGGCCAAAAAGTATGCTCAGGAAAGCTTTCGGTACCCAGCCCGTCTTGGTTTGTGACCATTACTAACTTATAATCAGTATCTTGCACTATTTTTACCAAATTGTGTATGACACCCGGAATAAATTCTAATTTGTCGTAAGAGTCTATCTGGAAGTTATCTTTAGGCTCTGCTATAAGTGTGCCGTCTCTGTCTATGAATAATATTTTGGTAGCCATATATTCAGAAATAATTTTTGCAAAAATATATTAACCTGCATATTGTCAATTTATTTCTTAAAATTATTAAGATTATGTATTAATATATCAAAAATAATTACTGCATTGAATGACTTTGCAAAAATATGTAGTAAGAAATTGTGCCATTGAATGATAATACCATGCTGTAGAAATAATACCATCACAAATATGTATATTATCAAATAACAACGTATAACTATGAACTATTATCAATTTTTAAGCCAAAAATAATATTTGATATTAAAAAAATTCGTACCTTTGCAAACTATATGTACCGAACGGCCTCATACCAAAATGTTGTGAGGTCGTTCTTTTTTTAAATAATGTAGATTAAATACCACATAATTATGAGTCAAATAAATTATTATACCGAAGAAGGGCTTAATAAGCTAAAAAATGAACTGCAAACACTCAAACAAAAAGGCAGACCTGAAATAGCCCGACAGATAGCAGAAGCACGTGACAAAGGCGACCTTAGCGAAAATGCAGAATATGATGCCGCCAAAGATGCCCAAGGTATGTTGGAGCTCAAAATTTCAAAATTAGAAGACCTCATTACCAATGGACGTGTGATAAACTCAGTGAATTTGGACACCAGCAAAGTAGCCATACTCACTACCGTGAAAATAAAAAACCAACTAAACAAAGCCGAGATGAAATATAAGTTGGTAGCAGAAGAAGAAGCAGATTTGAAAATTGGCAAACTATCTGTAAAATCGCCTATAGCACAAGGACTTATGGGTAAAAAGAAAGGTGACATAGCCGAGGTAAAAGCTCCTGCAGGCACTATGAAGTTTGAAATCATAGACATCACTTTTGAATAATGCCAAGCATATTCACTAAAATAGTTGAGGGCACTATACCTTGCTACAAAATAGCTGAAAATGAGTATTGTATGGCATTTCTTGACATTATGCCATTGAAAGAGGGGCATACCTTGAGCATTATCAAAACAGAGATAGACTACCTTTTTGATGTAAATGATGATTTATATCAAGAGCTTATGTCATTTACCAAAAAAGTAGCCATAGGGCTCAAAGCTGCCATACCTTGCAATAGGATAGGAGTAGCTGTGGTAGGTCTGGAGGTGCCTCACTGTCATATACATCTCATTCCTATCTATACCATGGATGATATGAACTTTGCACACCCTAAGCTAAAACCTACTCAAGATGAGCTCGCCCTCACAGCACAAAAAATAAGAGATAAAATAGTATTATAACCTCACCATAGTAAGAGCACAGCACTTATATGCCTATGTTTGATACCCAAAGTGATAAATCATACATAGGTGTGATAGTACCAAGACCATTAGATAAAATATTTACCTACTACGTACCCGAACAGTATAGAGAAGCCATATCACCGGGGTCAAGAGTATTGATAGCATTTGGCAATAAACAAATAATGACTGCTGTAGTATATCAGTACATAGACCCGCAGCAGGTAGCAGGCAGCATAAAGCCTATCATAGAAGTGCTTGAGAGCACCCCTACTATTTTGCCCAATCAGTTGCAATTCATATCATGGATGAGCAGATACTATATGTGCACAGCGGGTGAAGTATTGCGTGCCATGTTGCCATCAGGCTTTAGGATATCAACTGATGCATATTTGCAGATAAACCCGGAAGCAAATATGGATAAACTTACTGAAAAAGAGCACATTGTAATAGACATATTACAAAGATATGAAAACATATCAGCCAAAGAACTTGCAAAACACACCAATATATTCAACATACAACCTATACTTTCAAGGCTTATCAAAAACAATATTGTACTTACTTATGAAGAAATAAAGTATAAATACAAACCATCTTTTCAGAAAAAAATAAGATTTGTAAGTCAATACATAAAAAATCAAAATACACTAAAGCAACTGATAGATACATTAGAAAAAAAACCTGCACAGCAAGATGTTATTCTTAAAATAATACAATTTTTACCTGTATTACAGCAACCTTCAATAAATACCAAAGGGTTGCCCAAAAATATATTATTAGATGAAAAAATATCTGTTTCTGCACTTAATACGTTAGTAAAAAATAATATTTTAGAAGAATTTAACGAAATAAAACCGAGAATATCGTATCCTGAAATCACTGAGCCTCTGCCAATTTTATCTGTGATACAGCAAAAATCATATTTAGGTATTATTACACAATTTGAAAAAAAGAATACTGTGCTGCTGCACGGCATTACAGGGAGTGGCAAAACAGAAATATACATACACCTCATACACAAGGTAATATCTGAAGGGCAGCAAGCACTGTATATGCTCCCAGAGATAGCACTTACCACCCAGATAGTACAAAGATTGGTAAAAATATTCGGCAAAAAAATGGGAGTGTATCATTCCAAATTTTCTGATAATGAACGAGTAGAACTGTGGAATAAGCTGAGAAACAAAGAAATACAATTGGTATTAGGCGTGCGCTCCTCTATTTTTTTGCCATTTACCGACCTGGGACTAATAGTGATAGACGAAGAACACGAACCTTCATACAAACAATATGACCCTGCTCCTCGCTATCATGCGAGAGATGCAGCACTTTATCTCGCACAAATGTATTATGCCAAAGTACTATTGGGCTCAGCTACACCTTCTGTAGAAACTTACTTTCATACACAAACCAACAAATGGGGCTTGGAGACTATGACCGAAAGATACCATGCTACTACCCTACCCCAAATACATATATTAGACATAAAACAAGACAAAAAAGATAAAAAACTTAAAAATGAATTTTCTGAAAAATTATACAATGAGGTACAGCAAAATTTAGTTGCCAAAAAACAAACACTGCTTTTTCAAAACAGACGAGGATATGCCCCTTATATTGAATGCACAGAATGCGGCCATGTACCATACTGCAAACACTGCGATGTGAGCCTCACTTACCACATGCGCAGCAATTATATGATATGCCACTATTGCGGATACAAAGAGCATATGCCTCACCATTGTATAGAATGTGGCTCCAAAAGCATAAAAACCGTAGGATTTGGCACCGAAAAACTAGAACAAGATACCTCGCTCATGTATGCTAATGCCCACATTACCCGCATAGACCAAGACACAGCCTCTACCCCCAAAAAGATGGAAAATATAGTGGCAGATATATCCAATGCCAAAACAGATATAGTGATAGGCACACAGATGGTGGCTAAAGGATTTGACTTTGACAACATTACATTGGTAGGAATATTTGACATAGACAGGCTACTGCACTATCCTGATTTCAGGTCGCATGAGCGTGTATATCAGCTCATTACACAAGTGGCAGGCAGAGCAGGTCGCAAAATACCTGATGCAAGAGTATATATACAAACAGCCATGCCCGCACATCCTGTATTTGCAAAGGTGCAATCACAGGACTATCAGGGATTTTATAATAGCGAAATTGAAGAGCGCAAAAAATATGGCTATCCGCCATTTACACGCATCATAAAAATAACGGTGAAAGACAGCAAACCAGATATACCCGGTGCTGCTGCTGATAAATTGACCAATATATTGCGCAAGCAATTGGGCAGCCACCGTGTACTAGGACCTGAGATACCTTATATATCCAAAATAAGGGAGCAATACATTGCAAATGTATTACTTAAAATAGAAAAAGAAAATGTAGATATGAATAAGGTAAAAAACATAGTATATCAAGCTGTAAATAGCATCATTTTCAATACATTATACAAAAGTTGCTATGTGGCAGCAGATGTGGACCCTGTGAGTTAATGATGGATATATGTGTAAACAATATTTGCAATAAAATATCATTTTATAAATTTGTAGCCATTTTCATAATAAGTAATATGTCAGATTTATTTTCGTTAAACAATAAAGTAGCCATAGTGACAGGAGCACTGGGTCTTATAGGCAAGCAACATTGCAGTGCACTCATACAAGCAGGTGCCAACGTAGTAGTGGCTGATACAGATGAAACAAAATGTACTGAATTTGCACAATTGCTAGGCACCCAACATATGGGTATAGCTATAGATGTGACAGATGATAAGTCACTAAAAAACGCTCGTGAAAAAATATTGACAAAATATGGCAAAATAGATGTACTGGTAAATAATGCAGCCATTAACGATATGTTTGAAAACCCTACATTGGCAGGCGAGCAATCTATGTTTGAAAACTATCCTGTGGCTATGTTTCGCAAGTCGCTGGAGGTGAATGTGACAGGGGTATTTTTGTGCGCACAAATATTTGGCAGTGTCATGGCACGTCAAGGTAGTGGAAGCATCATCAATGTAGCATCTACTTATGGTATAGTGGGTCCAGACCAAAGCATTTACAAAGACCGTGAGGGCAATCAAAAATTTTATAAATCTGCAGCATACCCTACCACCAAAGGAGCTGTGATTAACTTTACCAGATTTTTGGCAGCCTATTGGGGCAAAAATGGTGTACGAGTAAATACGCTGTCGCCCGGAGGTGTAGAAAATGCTCAAGATGAATATTTTGTGCGAAACTACAGTGCTAAAACACTGCTCGGACGCATGGCACAACCAAATGACTATCAAGGGGCATTGATATACCTCGCAAGTGATGCATCTGCCTATATGACGGGAGCAAACTTAGTAGTAGATGGAGGCTGGACGGCTATATGAATAAGCTGACACCGGTTTCAGAGTGGCACTAAGACCAGATGGGAACGTGCTATCCCAAATTTAAGGAATATAGATGTAATAATATACGTGGCTATTTGGTAGCTGCACAAAACAGGTCAAAACCTTCGTCTGGGTTTGGCGAAAGGTAATAGTCGTGGGTAGATATGTCATGTACTATAGTGTGGTTTGCCTGCATCATGTTGTCGCGGTTTTTGCGGTTAAGATAGTCGTAAGGCGTGCGCAGCAGCCAAGCAGGCAGCCACCACTGCGCATTCAATATGTCCCATCGTGTGATTTTTTGTACTGCTTTTTTATTAATTTCATAATATTTCCATACTTTTTCATTGCCGGTGACACTGTATTGCGAAATATTATTAAAATATTTGGAAATAAGGTTGAATAATTGCTTGCCTGTGTACTCTCTCTCATGCCATGGATTGCGCGTGAGAGACATAGCTCTGTTGGGTGTACTGATGATGAGATTGCCACCGGGCTTCAGAACACGGTGTATTTCTTTAACAAACATATTATCATCAGCTATATGCTCTATTACCTGAAAGGCTACAACACAGTCAAACATATTACTTTCTATACTGTGAAATGGTGGAAAAGTAGTATGAATAAACTTATAATCAGGATATTGTGATTGCAAATATTGGAGTAGTACTGCATTTTTGTCGAGTGCAGTATAGTGCGCAATATGAGGCATAATAGTACTAATACCACGTCCTTCGCCACAACCTGCTTCTAATACACTACCATGCAAGTATGATGTGGCAGCCTGATATGCAAAAAGCAGCCTTTGATGAATAGGATTGTCTGATGCAATACTGGAAGAGGTAATTTCGGTGGTGATTTGTGACATATTAAATATAAAACATGCAAAAATAATAAAAAAGCAGTAACACTCAATATACTTGCCCAAAGCGAGGGTTTACAATAGTGTTATAAATGCTCCCAAAAGTGTACACCAGCCCAAATTCAGAATAATAGTTAAAAGTAGTGGGCAACTGTTGCAGGTACAATAGGTAAGCTTCATCCGAAAATGATTTTTTTACCAGTGATATTTGGTCTTGTATGTATGACACCTGACCTTCTAACTTTATAGAAAACCCCTGTACCAAACGCAGTGAGGTATTGATATTGAGAAATATACGATACAGGCGCGGATTATCTACAAAAGTATTGAAGTGCAGCCCGGCTTGCACACTACCCCAAGGCTGATTGATATCTGCAATGAGCGATGTACGGTAGTATGGTCTATACTCCATGGTGTAGCTGTATATGGTTTCATAATAATATTGGTTGTACCACACGCCTGCTTGATTTACAAATCTGAGCTGACGGCTCACATTTTGCCTGTAAGGATAAAAATTATACTCAAGCAGAGGTGCAGCACTTAGGTGATACTTGATATTGCGGTACTGTTCATTTTCCAACCTTGCCAAGCAACCCAATGAAAAATGTTCATTCAAAGAATAAGAATATAAAGGCTTGATATACATATCACTCACCTGCCCTTGCAAGGTCTTGTTGCTATCCAGAGTGTATGATACGTATCTGTTGTTGGCTTCTGTATATAATATAAATTTATGCTTATGGGTGATTTTGCGTATTATCATTTTGGCACCTATCCTGCGCCATACAAAGTTTGACTCACCTTCTGCATTGCCATTTACCTCAGGAGCCAGCACCCAATAGTGCCAAGGGTCTTTCAGATTTGAGAGTGAGTCTCCTGTGCGTTTTGGAAATTTTATTTCCATAGATTCTAATAGTGGATTGGGCAATTGCTTTATCAATAACAACTTCAGCTTTTTTACTATAATTTCACGTAACATAGCATCAGTATCTGCTGCACGAGATATGTATTGGGTAGAGTCTGTAAGTATGCTACCTGCTTTTAGAAGTCTGATATTGAAACGTTTGCCACCATTGGCAGAAGTTTGGGTATTGATAAGTATTTGCATATCTGCCAAATACCTATCGCGCACAAAGTCAAAATAGCTGAGTTCTTGTTTTACATAGTCTTCAAAGCAATCTTGTGGGCAGTTGAGGAAAAGTTTGGGTTGTGATTTTGATTGCATGCCTGCCATAAGCAGTATTAATATTGACAAACGTATAATTTTCATGTCTAAATATAAAATCACAACTGCATTATTAATTTAATAGAAAGGTTATATGTCTGTCATACTCTATCATATTCTATATGGCTCTACTGTTATTGATACTAAATTGTTTAATGAAATATGTAATGATATTTGATAATAATAGATTGCCCTTGCAGTACTTATTAATAACGTTGCAAAACTTGTAACTTAATTAATGTTGACAATAAATATATTACAACAAGAAAGTATATTAAGAACTAATGTTTTTTACGGCGATAAAAAAAACTTTACTACAACTTATTATTAGTCAAAGGATTGAGTATAACAACAATTTTTTGTCAGATTCATATAAAAAAAAGCCCCGACATGCGGGGCTTTTCATAATTATTAAGGTATGAAACACATTAATACATTCCGCCCATACCACCGCCCGGAGGCATAGCAGGTGCTTTTTCTTCTTCTTTTTCCTCTGCTATTACAGCCTCTGTAGTGAGCAGCAAGCCCGCAATAGAGGCAGCGTTTTCAAGGGCAAGCCTTGTCACTTTGGCAGGATCTATCACCCCTGCTTTCATGAGGTTTTCATATTTGTCTTCACGAGCATTGTATCCAAAGTCGTCTTTGCCTTCTTTCACTTTGCTCACTATTACAGAGGGCTCTAAGCCACAGTTTATCAGTATAGTACGTAGAGGAGCTTCGGCAGCTATTTTTACAATGTTTAGCCCTGTTTTTTGGTCTTCATTGTCTACTTTTACTTTTTCTAAGCCTTCTACTGCACGTATAAGGGCTACACCACCACCGGGCACTACTCCTTCGGCAAGTGCGGCACGGGTAGCATGCAATGCATCATCTACACGGTCTTTTTTCTCTTTCATTTCTACCTCTGTAGCAGCACCTATGTACAATATAGCTACTCCACCTGATAGTTTGGCAAGGCGCTCTTGTAGTTTTTCTTTGTCGTAGTCCGACGTAGTTTTTTCTATTTGCGCTTTTATTTCATTGATACGTGCGGTGATGTTGGCTTTTTTGCCTGCACCGTTTACTATTGTAGTATTATCTTTGTCTACTATCAGTTTTTCGGCACTGCCTAAGTATTCTAAAGTAGCATTTTCAAGTTTGTATCCTTGCTCTTCAGATATTACAGTACCACCTGTGAGTATGGCTATATCTTCGAGCATGGCTTTGCGGCGGTCGCCAAAGCCCGGAGCTTTCACGGCACATATTTTGAGTGCACCGCGTATTTTGTTCACTACCAATGTGGCAAGTGCTTCGCCTTCTACTTCTTCGGCTATGATAAGTAGTGGTTTACCTGTTTGGGCTACTGCTTCTAATATAGGAAGTAGCTCTTTCATAGATGATATTTTTTTGTCATATATGAGTAAATAGGCTCTTTCCAAATCTGCTTCCATGCTTTCAGTGTTGGTCACAAAGTATGGCGATAGATATCCACGGTCAAACTGCATACCTTCTACAGTTTTTACTTCGTCAGAAGTGCCTTTGGCTTCTTCTACTGTGATTACGCCATCTTTGCCTACTTTTTCCATGGCAGACGATATCATTTCGCCAATTTCATGGTCATTATTGGCAGATATTGTAGCTACTTGTTTTATTTCGTCATTGCCTTTGATGGCTTTGGCTTGTTTTTTGAGGTTTGCTACTACTTCGGCCACAGCTTTGTCTATACCTCTTTTGAGGTCCATAGGGTTAGCACCGGCAGCTACATTTTTAAGACCTGCGGTGAATATAGCTTGAGCCAATACAGTAGCGGTAGTAGTACCATCGCCTGCACTGTCAGCAGTTTTGGAGGCTACTTCTTTTACCAGTTGAGCTCCCATGTTTTCGATAGAGTCTTTGAGCTCTATGTCTTTGGCTACTGTCACACCATCTTTTGTGATAGTGGGTGCACCAAATTTTTTGTCAAGTATTACGTTTTTGCCTTTGGGACCAAGGGTTACTTTCACAGCATTTGAAAGAGCATCTACTCCTTTTTTTAGTTTTTCGCGCGCATCGGCTTCGAAATGGATGTTTTTTGCAGCCATAGTTTTATGATTTATTTAAGTTAATGGTTTAATAATGAATAATATATATTTAGATTACAGCAAAGATATCAGACTCACGCATGATGAGGTATTCTTTGCCTTCGATGGTGATTTCGGTACCTGAGTATTTTCCATACAGTACTTCATCACCTACTTTTACGGTAATAGGCTCGTCTTTTTTGCCTGTGCCTACTGCCACTACTTTACCTTTTTGGGGTTTTTCTTTTGCAGTATCGGGTATGTACAGCCCTGATGCTGTTTTGGTTTCTGCTGCAGCCGGTTCTACCAGAACTCTGTCCGCCAAAGGTTTTACTTTGATTGCCATAATATTAAGAATTGGTTTATTGTATATTAAATTTTAAATATATTTATTGAAAAACTTTATTCTATAAATACATTTATTGTGCCAATGAAGTTAAATGTTGAATTTATGACAAAATTGCAGAAGGCATGGGCATATTGTCAGTAAATGAATAACCATACCTCGTTCTGTGTCATTGTAGTGAGAAATAAACATTTCAGAACTCTTCATTAAAAATTTGTAAAAATCCAAATCGGTCTTTATTTGTATCATAATGGAGGACTGCACGGATATACTAGGCTATTTTTCAAACATGTGCGCAAAACTACGTCCTGCAAATCTCGTTCTTAAACGAGACCCAATCTTGCATAAATACCATGTTATGTGAGGGCAGTCTTATTTTACTTCCGATTCTTTGGGTTTAAATGTCTTTTTATTGTTCATTATTTTCACCGTGTCTCCACTTGGTTTCAAGACAAACAGTCCTTTGCTTTCAGCATATTTGTCTACTCCTTCACCAATTATCATTCCAGCTACACCAGCCAAAAGGGTTTTGCCTTGAATTCCAACCATTGGGTGGTCTTGAATTTTTGTTAAACGAATAAGATGCTCATCTACATGCTCCGTTCTTATTGTGTTTTTCACTTCTATGGCAATTGCATATTTAGAGTTATAGATTAATATGTCAACTTCATATATAAACTCATTTTTGTGGTCTTTTTGAACATAATGATTTGTAATGGCGTGAACAGGTATTCCCCAATTGTCAAACTTGTTAATCAAGTCCGCTCGTACTTGTTCTTCTGCAAAGCGACCTAAAGTGTCGCCTAAGTCTGCAATTTGCTTATTTGTTTGAGCGAAACGTTTATCTAGCTCTTTTGATACTTTTTCAAATTTCTGGTCGAAGCGTCTATCAGTTTCAGCAAAAAGTTCTAATACATGTTCATATGTCAATTCAGCCATTTTTCATATTTTTACAAATATAGGATTTTAGGTTTGATTTTCAAACTTTCGGACTGGCTTCAATTGCTCTCACTTAACGGCTCACCTATTTGCCAAGTGGGTGACCAAAGAGGCTCCATGCACAAATATAGAAGTAAACACTGAGATATACAAGGCTCTTTTTCACACATTAGCGCAAATGTAGCTTAAATGCAATTGCGCCTATTTCGCATTTAGTGGTAACCATTTGTGCTGCTGCTGCTGTATTAATTCTTGTTCTGTTTATATTCTTTGATTTTATACCTTACAACAATACATAATCTGTTTAATATTTCCAAATTATCAAACGGACATTTCATGCCACCCGGTATTTTGCTTGTATTGTGGGTGTAAAGATGATGATTGATGTTTTTTTATATCACAAAATGATATTGATTTGCAGCAAATATATTGTAGTATGAATAAAATCATAAAAACATCCCTCATATTTGGTACTGTTTTTGGCATAGTAGGCTTTGTATGGTTTTTAGGTGTATATTTTGCTGGTCACAATGCATTTTACAGCTTTGCACAAAAGCTGTCATTAATCATGATGGGCGCAGCCACACTATGGGCAGTGTGGATGTATAGAAGTAGTAATGAAGGTAATCTTACTTTTGGCGAAGGTGCACTCACAGGTATATCCATGAACATATTGGCAGCGTTGATAACCTGCTCATTAATATACATTTATACCTATTATATAAATCCTGATATGGTACAGCTACACATATTGACCCTTAAGCAATACTTGGCAGCCAATAAAAAAGCACTCATAGACGGCTCTAATGAGACTACCTATAAAGGTACTCTGAAAGCGGTGAACGAGGTCACATCATACACGCTTGCTTTGGATGCATTTATTTGGAAAGTGGTAGAAGGGTTTATGTTTTCATTTTTAATTTCGGTAGCTTTGAGGCGTAAAAACATAGTATGAACCTGAGTATTGTAGTGCCTTTGTACAACGAGGAAGAGTCGCTCCCCGAGTTAGTGGCATGGATACATAAAGTATGTGACCGCCAATATGAATATGAAATAATATTGGTAGACGATGGCAGCAGCGATGGCTCATGGGCTGTGATACAAAGATTATCAAATAGTTATACTATGCTCAAAGCCATACGCTTTTTGCGCAACTATGGCAAGTCTGCTGCGCTCAACGAGGGCTTTAAACTGGCAAAAGGCGAGGTAGTAGTGACCATGGATGCCGACCTGCAAGACAGTCCTGATGAAATACCTGCATTGTACGACATGATAAAAGTACAAAACTATGATTTGGTATCGGGCTGGAAACAAAAACGACATGACCCACTCACTAAGACCATACCAACCAAACTCTTTAATGCAGTGACCAGAACTATGTCGGGCATACAGCTGCACGACTTCAACTGTGGGCTCAAAGCCTATCACAAAAAAGTAGTGAAAAATATAGAAGTATATGGCGAAATGCACCGCTACATCCCGGTGATAGCCAAGTGGAGCGGTTTCACCAAAATAGGCGAAAAGCCTGTGGCGCATCAAGCGCGCAAATATGGCTATTCCAAATTTGGGTTCGATAGGTTTGTAAACGGTTTTTTGGACTTAATATCAATATCATTCATCACACGGTTTAGGCGCAAGCCTATGCATTTTTTCGGCACCTTGGGCATGTGTGCATTCTTAGCAGGATTTGGGGTGGCATTGTGGCTCATAGCTGAGAAGCAGTACAATATATATCATGGCTTGCGTGTGCGAGATGTGACAGAGCAACCTTTGTTTTTTTTGGCATTGGTAGCTTTGCTTGCAGGTATACAGTTTTTTTTGGCAGGCTATCTGGGCGAAATGGTAAATGTGAGCAGCAATCGCAAAGGCCAAGAGTACCTCATAGACCAAAGCATAGGGGTGTGAAAAAAGTTATTTTTTATATGGAAATATAATCACTTATTAATAGGATTGTATTATCATAAGATCAATATCTCAAATATCTATTTCTACTCCTCGTGCACATCATCCAAGGGCACATTTGAGGTATTGAGAGATATGTCTATGCCATTGTCTTTCACAAAGTTGCACCATGTGCAATCTTCTTTGCCACAACCTGTATAAAAGTTCATTTCCATTATATTTTTATAGGTTTCCAATATCTGTGCAGTCACTATATCTATATCTTCTTTGGTGATTTCCATACCGTGTTTCACTATGTTTCCATCTTTGTTTTTTTCTATAAAGTCCATTTCGCCGTGCACCATTTTGCGGTTGAGCTTTTTGTCTTCGTCTATCAATATTTTATAAAATACAAGCTGCCTGTAATAGTCGCCACCGTGTATATCTTGATGGTCACTATCTATAGAGGCATCCGGCTTTGGTCTTTGAAATTTCTTTTTCAAATGGTCATGGTCAGATTTGCCTGTTTTGTAGTCCACTACATTCACGGTGTTGTTACTCAATAGTTCTATTTTATCAATCACACCTGTGATGGGCACACCGTGATACTCAGTTTGGTGTATTCTGTATTCGGTGTACACATTTTTGTTCCAATTTTCGCGCCTTGCAGCCAGGTATTCTGGCAGTATAAGGTGGCCATATTCGCTGTAGCGGTAATATTCTTTTTCGTTAAACCCCTCATGCTCTTGATGCATGGCTTGGTCAAAAAGGGCAATAAATGATGCAGTATTACCAAATTCATTATTTTTGTCTTTCAGCATTTGTACAAAATATTTTTCGAGTGTGAGGTGCACCGCTCGTCCAAAAGCAGTACCTGCATTTTTGGCAGATGGCACTTTGATAATGGCTTCGTAATAAAATTTCAATGGACATTTCAAGTACTTACTCATATTGGTCACGCTGAGTTTGTAGTCTTTGAGTATATTTTTGATATACAGGCTGTTGAGCTGCTCCACAGTAGGTTTGTAAGTGGTGAGTTGCGATGCTGCCACAGCCAGTACTTTGTCATCGGGCATAGCTATGGTATGCACTGGTGCTTTGGTAGTGAGTGCTTCTGTCACATATTTTGACCTTTGTAAGGTGTTTTTGGAGGTGCTTTCGCCTGTTTTTTGTTGCAGCCATGAGATATTCAGTTTTTGTTTGGCGCGTGTCATGGCCACATAAAATAGTCTTCTGTTTTCGGCTATTTTATTGTCTTTTTGATTATCTTTATTGGTGTCCAATATTTCATCTGTGATGTGTGCATGGTATATTGGAAACAGGTTAAAGCTGTTAGCACGGTTTTGTTTGTCTTCCCAAGTAGCAGCGTTGCAGCGTATCATATACACTGTGTCAAACTCTAATCCTTTGGCAGAGTGTGCGGTGATAAAGTGTAGTCCGTGAGGTGTTTGTAATATTTTTTCAAAAGGTATCATTATTCCATGCGTTTGCATTTTGTCCAATGTATCCAGCAGTTTTGTTACAGTATATCTTGGGTTGCGCTTAGCTTCTGATTTTATAAAATCAAAAAACACGGTGAGTATAGGTACCCATTCGGCTATGTATTGGGGTAAAAGTGCATAAGCATATATGCCCGTCTGCTGCAGCATTTCCTCAAACAATACTTCTACGGTAGTATTCATTTTTTTGGATGTAAGCCTCTCTGATGTATTTATAAATTTTTGTATTTTTCCGCTACAAGTAAGTCCTATTTTCAGATGTAAGATATGATTGTTCATCACCTCTCTCAGCTGTATTTTGTGCTCGGCAGCATATCTTGCCATGAGCAATATCTCTTGGGTGGGTATGCCAAATACTTCAAAAAACATTAACTCAAAAAGTATATCATCATGCTTTTGTAATTTAGTTTCGGCATCTATATATTTAAGCAGGAGTATTATTTTTTTTATCAAATTATGCTCCAATATATCTGTTTTCATTCTGGAGTTGTAGGGCAATTGGTGCATGTCGCACAGGGTCATGAGTGCATGTGCATCTGCATGGTTGTGATAAATGACAGCTATTGTAGACAAATTTGTGCCTTGCCTTTTTGCCTCCTGTATTTGCTCCAATATATGTGCGGTTTCGTGCCATTGGTTTAGATATTCAATGAATGTTGGGGTGGGTTCATCATGTGTTTTTAGTACATTGGCTGCCAATGTTTTATTTATTTCAAAATTATGTTTTTTGAATAGTTCTTTCAAGTCTTTGTTGTGTATGAGTCTATCATCAGTGTCATGCACTATCACTGCAGAAGCAGCATCAAGTATAGGTTGCACAGATCTATAGTTTTGCGTGAGCACTATACATTTGAGGTGTTTCAAATATTGCTCCACAAAAGCTACCATACGGGTGTTTTCAGCACCTTGAAAACTATATATGCACTGGTCATCGTCACCTACCACAAATAGGTCAGGATTGTCATGCCAGTGCTTTGCAAGCAGGTATAGCAAGTGGCTTTGCGCGCCATTGGTATCTTGAAACTCATCTGCCAATATGTATTGGTACTGTTGTTGATATCTGCTAAGTAGTTGCTCATGATTTTCAAAGGCATTTATTACATTGCGCAGCATATCATTAAAGTCATATCTATTGTATTTTTTTAATAATTCTTGATATTCATTGTATTTTAATATGGCAGATTTGAGCTTGATGATACGCTCAGTTTCTTTGAGTATGTTGTTTTGATTTGGTCGCCCGCCAAGACGCATCCCATGTTCATCTTTTTTATGATAGTTGGGTGCATAATGAAATGCTTTAAAATTTGGTAATTCTGCCAAATATTTATCGCATTGTGTCAATAAAGTATGTGGGTGATAGTTTTCAGTTTTTATATCAGAAAATAGACTTTTGAGCGAAGTCATGCTCGAATATATGTCTCCAGTATATTTTTTGAGAGGGTCGTCTATGGTTAATTTTTCTATGATTTCAATGATGATTTCAGTAATGTCAAGGTCTGAAGCAGGTTGTGTATTGTAGTTATTGGCAAAGTAATAATTGTTTTCTTGTATTACTTTATTTGAAAATGAATGAAAAGTATGTATCTCTACATCATAGGCAGCAGTACCTATGAATTTTATCAATCGCTCACGCATGGCTATGCGTCCCGCATCTGTATAGGTAAGGCATAGTATATTTTGCGGAGCTATATCAGTTTCTATGAGTATATTGGCAATACGTAGTGCCAGTATTTGGGTTTTGCCGGTGCCGGGTCCTGCCAGCACCATCACAGGTCCATCTATGCTGCGTATGGCAGCTTGCTGGTGTATATTGCAATCTGCAACAGCTTCTGCAAATGTTTTTATAAAGTCATCTACGGGGATTTTCATCATATTAATGGCTTACATGTGGCATGTGGATATATTTTTGGGCAAGCTATGGCATATTTATATATCTTTATACACAATTCATTTATCTAATATTAAATATGGAAGGTCTTAATATCATTACATGTCCTAAGTGCAAACACCAATTTAATGCCGAAAAAGCATTGACCGACGAGGTAGAGCTCAGGTTGCGCACAGAGTATAACCAAAGATATAAAGGTGAAGTTGCCAAAAAAGAAGCAGAAATGCAACTTAGGTTGCAAGAATCTCAAAAAGAACTGGCTGATAAACAAAAAGAAACCGAAAAATTGCTCAAAGACAAAATAAAACAAGATTTTGAGTTGGAGCTAAAATCTCAAAAAGAGGAGCTTGAGCAGCGCAAAAACGAAATATATGCGCTCAAAACCAAAGAGATAGAGCTCATGAAAAAAGAGCAGGCACTCACTGAGCAGTCTAGATTAGCAGCCATAGAGTTTGACAAAAAAATGCTCGAAGAAAGTAAAAAGCTGGAAGAAAATATAAGAAAGAAGATAGAAGAGCAATCTGTGCTTGCTCTCAAAGAAAAAGATATACTGATAGAGCAGCTAAAAAAACACATGGATGAGATGAACAAAAAAGCCGGTCAAGGCTCCATGCAGCTGCAAGGCGAAGCTCAAGAGATGGTGCTGAAAGATATATTAAAAAGCGCATTCCCACTGGATATGATAAGTGACGTGGCTGTGGGGGTAAAAGGTGCAGACCTGGTGCAGCATGTAAAAAATAATATGGGCAAAGATTGCGGCACTATAGTGTATGAAAGCAAGCGTACTAAGCACTTTGCAGCAGAATGGATTGATAAATTAAAAAATGACTTGCGTGCCCAAAAAGCCAATGTAGCCCTGTTGGTGACCGAGACTATGCCCAAAGATATGGAAAAATTTGGCGAAAAAGACGGTGTATGGATATGTACTTTTGCAGAAGTAGTAGCACTTGCTACCGTGCTAAGGCACTCACTAATAGACATATATGAGGTGCGTATGTCGCAAGATAATAAAGGTGAAAAGATGCATATGTTGTATGACTTTCTTACGGGTACAGAGTTCAAATCACATATTGAGGCTATAGCTGAGGGCTTCATAGCCATGCAGCAAAGTTTGCAAAAAGAGAAATTGATAGCACAAAAAAACTGGGCAGAGCGCGAAAAAATGACAGAAAAGGTATTAGTAAATATGATGAATATGTATGGTGGTATCAAAGGTATAGCAGGCAATGCGGTGCCTGAGCTTAAGCTATTGGAAGCGGAATAGAATTATAGTATGGATTGCGCTCCTGAGCGAAAAATAGCCTTGTATATATCCGAGTTTACTTCTATATTTGTGCATGGAGTTTAAAGAAATAAAAACCTATTCGATTGCCGAAATGAAATACAAGTATATTGGCAAAGTTGGGACTACTTACCGTGATGAGTATGAATATGAACTGCGCATGGACGTGTTGGGCAAAATGATTAAATCTGCAAGATAAGAACGCCATCTGACACAGGAAGAGCTTGGCAAACTTGTAGGTGTACAAAAAGCTCAAATTTATAAACTTGAAAGCAGTGCCAACAGTGCAACAATTGACTCGGTTTTGAAAGTTTTCAAAGCATTAAAAGCGGAGATTAATTTTAACGTAAAACTTGAAAAAAATTTTTTATTAAAATAGCATAAAAAAATAAACTTACCAACACCCCATTAAAAATCATATTTTTGAAAACGATAAGATAACAATTATAGTGAAGCAAAGAATTTACATCGATACATCTGTTTTCGGAGGACACTTTGACGAAGAGTTCAAGGAACATACTATTCCGCTTTTTGAAAGAATAAAATCTGGAGAATTTATAATACTATACTCGACAGTTACACAAAACGAACTTGAAAATGCACCTGAGAAAGTAAAAGAGCTTGTAAAAAGCCTAAGAGCCGACTTGACTGAATTTATCGAAACAACAGATGAAGCGGTTGACTTGGCGACTGATTACATTGCAGAAAAAGTAGTAGGAAAAACAAGTTATGCCGACTGCATACACATTGCATTGGCGACCATTAATCGGGCAGACTTTTTAGTGAGTTGGAACTTCAAACATATTGTAAACATTGAAAGAATAAGGGGTTATAATTCAATCAATATTAAAAACGGATACAAACAATTAGAAATACGTTCACCAAGAGAATTTGAAAAATATGAAAACGACTGAAAAAACATTTGACGCTGTAAAATTTATGCGTCATGAGAGAGACAAATTAAGTGATAAATTGTCCAAAATGACAAAAACTGAAATTTTAGAATATTTCAAAAATAGTAAAAGGGAGGTTACAATTAAGCCCTGTGCATAACATGGTATTTATGAATGAAGGGGTGTAGTTTATTAGGTAGTAGTTTTGCGCTCATGTATAAAAAATAGCCTTGTATATATCCGTATTTACTTCTATATTTGTACATAGAGTCTCTTTTGTCACCCACATCGCCAAACCCCAAACCGTTCCTGCTTATAAAATAACTTATGAAAAAAATTCTATTGATTATTATAACATATAGTTTGATAAATTTTTCTTATGCTCAAGAAAGCCAACCTAATAATGGCATGGGATTTGGTTTTCAAATTTGCCAATATCAAAAAGACTTTGGACTTGGATTGAATTTGATGAGTCCTAGTTTTTTTTATAATAGAATATCAGTAAGAGTAAGGAGCAATTTGGTTTTTAATGAAAGAGTGGTAGGTATTATTCCTATAAACTCACCTGTGTATGAGGAAACAGTGTGGACACCATACGCAAACATTTCACTCGGTATGGTAGGTATTACAGGATTTATACACGACAAAATCAGGCTATATTCAGAAGGTGGACTTATTGCTATCATACCATCAAAATTAATAACCTCAAAAGATGTCATTATTGGCGGTTATGGATTATTCGGCGTTGAATTTTTTATGGATAACTTAACCAACTATTTTATTGAAATAGGTGCTGTGGGCACTGGTGCTGTCGCTGATATGGTAATCAGAAGACCCATTTATTCAAATGGTCTGTTGATAAATACCGGCTTCAGATTTCAGCTGAAATAAGTTATTGGGTTAATTTTCGGTTTTTTTTTCTGTGTTTTCGGGAGTTCTCGTCCATTTCATTCAAAAATTTGCATTAAATAATCACTATTTTCTAAAAAAAAATTTATCATCAGCGATATGGCTATGCTACAAAGCATATTTTTTGTTAATTGCACAGTATCATCATAATTTTCGTAAGCATTGATAATATTTTAAATATTCATAAACGTATACCATCATGAAATATAAACTACTTGGCTCAAGCGGCTTAAGAGTGTCTGAAATATGCCTTGGCACTATGACATTTGGCACCGAATGGGGCTATGGCGCAGACAAAAACATAAGCAAAGAAATATTTGACTATTATCTGTCACAAGGTGGCAACTTCATAGATACTGCCAATAGATATACCGAGGGCACCTCTGAAATTTATCTGGGCGAATTTGTAAAACAATCGGGTGTTAGAGACCAATTAGTAATAGCTACAAAATACTCATTGGTCACACAGTTTGGCAAGATAAACGATGGGGGCAACCACCGCAAAAACTTAGTACAATCTGTAGAAGGCAGTCTCAAAAGATTGCAACTTGACTATATAGACCTGCTATACCTCCATGCATGGGACTTTACAACACCATACGATGAACTGATGCGCGCACTCGACAACTTAGTGAGTGCCGGCAAAGTGTTATATATAGGCATATCAGACACTCCTGCATGGATTGTGGCATCTTGCAATACCATTGCCCGGCTTAGAGGTTGGTCAAGATTTATAGCGTTGCAAATTGAGTACAGCCTCATCACCCGCGATGCAGAGCGCGACCTTATACCTATGGCTTTGCATGAAGGGCTTGGTGTAGTAGCTTGGGCACCACTGGCCGGAGGAGCACTCACAGGCAAATATCTGAACTTACAAAATAATGACCCTAAGCGCCTCAAAGAAGGCAGCAAACGTATAAACGAGCGCAATACACTCATAGCCAAGGCAGTGACAGATATGGCAAATGACACAGGCTACGCTGCAGCACACATAGCACTGGCATGGATTATGCAAAAAGGCAAAGCATTTTTTCCATTGGTGGGCGCACGCAATGTAGCTCAAATACAAGACAATATTCGAGCTTCTGAAATAATACTTTCAGAGAGTCAAATAAAAATATTAGATGAGGTAAGTGGTATAGAACTGGGCTTTCCGCATGATTTTCTAAAAAGCGATGCCGTAAAAAATGTACTCTTTGGCGGATTGAAAGATAATATCAATTTGTAAATCAAAATGGCAATATCCAACTTTTGGGTTGCCAACTATCTTGTTTTTTTGCAAGATTTATGGTAGTATCTATATACAATCTGCTCGGTCTCCCATTTAGTGTTACATATGCATGGCAATTTACCAACGGGTCATTTACCCCTTTTGCACGGTAATATTTATGCAAATAATGTGCAAACTGCAATATCATATCCGGCTGAAAAGCCATTTGTTTTTCTTGATGTGCATTCAAAAAATCTGAGTTTACTACTTCTCCTCTTTTTCCAGTTTGTGAATCTGTAACATAAAATGCTACCGTACCCGCCTTTTCCATGAGCATTACCCGCCATGCAAATCTGTAACCTTCTTCCGTCCAAAATATATTGCCGGGATACAACAAATACCTCATAGGCAATAGCAACTGAAATATTACATAAATGCCTATTAAATAAGCGAATAATTTATGATGATGCCCCATTGTAGGTGCGTAGTATTTTGTCAATGCAGGTGCGTGGTAATTACATATTTTGCCTAATGTATTTATTACATTTTTATGAATATTATTATCAAAAAATATAAGTGTACATGCGCTCATTACCAACGGGAATACACCTATCTGAAACAAATATCCTGTAATAATATGGAACATACACAACACTACCCATGCCCACACCGTAGTATGTCTGTATATTAATAAATATGAAATAAATATGTCAAACAACATGCCAACCCAACTAAATAAGTAGGCGGTAATCTTATAGTCGAATGTAAAACCTATGACAGGCATATAGTTTTTGGCCGGCAGCCATATACTGAGTGGCATCGCATTCAGCAGCCAGTCAGTGTTTATCTTTGCTATACCTGCAAAAAAATATACAATACACAGGTGAAATTTTAGAATATTAATAGTCCATGCAGAGGTGTAGGTGATTATTATTTTTCTGTTACATACACTGTCAATAGACAAGTACCTGTGTGCAGGCACAAATATCATCCAAAAAGATATAATGCTCACAAAGTAATAATGATTGAGATAGTAGGTGACGTCTATGAGCTCTACATAAGTGAATGATATAAAAAATATGAATGCAGATATTTTGTAAAATGCACCTAATATAATATTTACACTACATAATAGCATAATGGTGAACGGAATATACATGAGCATGCCCGGCAATGGCTTTGCCCAATCCAATCCATAATATGTAAAATGTAATATAGGTGTAATGTATTGCTCCTCTACCCATCCTAAAAGTAAAAAACGAAGGGTAGATATCAAGGTGACTAACCCAAATAATATTCTAAATGTAATAAGTGGGTATATGGGTATTTGCTTATGCACAAATCCATACCATTTGTCATCAATCGCCATCGCCGGATGAGTAGGTAATAGAAATGCCCAATTTTGAGGAAAGTTCACTTTTAATATATCGGGTAAGTTTGGCAGACTCGGTATATAATATTTCTAAATCAGGGTTTTTTTCTACTATTAAGTCACTCAACTTTTTATCATCAGGTATTTTTTGCAGGATATTTTTTACCACTTCAAATTGTGCTTTGGTATCATTGATGAGTGATGTGCCACCTTCCACATTTGCCAAATAATCATCAAAGCCCGTACCGTTGGTATGGGTAGAGGTATTGCCGTACCATCTGTTTTCTACATGTATATAGTGTGCCTTGAGCAGTTTCACAGATAGTCCGCTGTAGTAGGCCTCCACATCCTGAGGCTCTGCTTTGGTCTGGCCTGCTCGCTTGCCCATAGGGTATTGTATTTTATAATTTTTGAGTTTTTCATAGTCTGCTATGTTTTCATTGAACAAATAGCTTATAGACGATGAAGCATCAGTGCCATCATTTGCAATGAATGTGGCTTGATATGTTTTCCATTCTCTGCATTGCTTTTGTACAAGTGCCTTCATATGGTATGCTACAGCATTGATATACTGCAAGTTTTTAGGATTAATGAAAGCCACAGCAAAATCTATCCCATCATATTGGTAAATAAGGTATTCCAAGGCATATATACCTCTGCTGTCGCGCTTAAAGTTTTTGGTGAATGCAGTATCAGATTTGTTAATATTATCGCCTATGAGTGTGGTATTCACGGGGTACCAACCAATATTTTCAGAAAATAGGCCTATATTGGTTTCGCCGGGTCCAAAGTTGAGCCAACTTGTGCTTTGGTATGCTGTAAGTGCCTCCGCCAATGCATTTTTAAGTGAGATATGGTTGGCGGTATTTAAGTTGTTTGTAAATATAAGTGTGCATTCATATAATTTGTCAGTTTTGTTTTGCAAATCATCCAAAGCGGGTATGATTAATGTGTCTGCATAGTTTTTGAGCATTTTTGCTCTTGAAAAAGTCACATTAGTATTCATATTTTGCACTCTATCCGGTGCACATGCCCAAAATATTAGGATAAAATAAACCCCAAAGACTTTATGATATAAATTCATAATTATTGATTAATATTAATGTATGCTCGCACTTCATTGCAGAAGTACAAACATACATAATAAACATACTCACATTTTATACTTTATCTTTTATCTCTTTTGCTCATTTACCCAGTTTTTGGCAAAATCAGTCATTTCTGCATCGCTAAATCCGTATATGGCTTTGAGCTTGTCTTGCACCGTTTGCAGATTGGGTGTATATATGGCAGGCTCGGTTATGAATTTGTATGAACTTGCATTGCCCGATATAGGGGCAAGCAGGAGTGTAAGTATCTCATCTATTTGTGCATCTGTTATTTTTTTATGTTCTTGGCTCACTCCTCTCCAGCCTGTCATGAACCCTACTGCCTCACCATAAGCATGCAATGCAGATGCTTTGTCGGCATCTGATGGCGAGGTTTTTGAGAATTTGGCTTTGGAGTCTATGCAATAGTTGATAACTGTGGCTGCCGATATTTTTTCATATGACAGTTTATAAGCACTAAGTGCTGCACTGAGGGTGTCTTTGTATTTATCACCTGCATTGGCTGCGGCTTGCGCTTTGGTAAGATTATATTTTATTTGGCTGTACAATCCTTTACCGTCGCTTTTGTCTCTTCGTGAGCCGTATGCTGCCATATATACATCAGGAGTAGTGCTGCCCACATGTGTGCCGCCACCCGATGCCGGAGCCCCCACAGTTTTGTCTGTATTGGGAAATTTGGTATTGAGCCCTGATATTGCCACTATCTGGTGTACAGTAGTAGTAGTTACTACGCCTGTGAGCCCTGATATAGCATGGTTGTATAGTGCTGCAGTAAACAATCCTTTTTCTACAAGTTGCTCATACTCAAGTCCATATTCATCAAATAAATAGCCGCCATACACTCCCCCATTACCACTGATGGTGGCAGATGGCGTATATAAAGTGCCTGAGGCATCACTCAAGTTTTTGAGGTAGTCTTGTATTTTGCTGTCATAGTAGGTATTGGTCACAGTTTTCAGCGATGTACTACCCGAAGTGTATAGTGATTGCAATACACCAAGGTTCACGCCTGTACCTGTAATTCTTCCTTTTTTGGCTTCATCTACTAATTTTTTGAGTGCATTACGTACAGCGTATTGGGTAGTAGTAGCAGCAACATACCCGGTACTGTCATACGTAGATACTACAAGAGCAGGAGTGGTGGTCGAAGTATTGGGTGCCAGTTCCTCTTTTTTTCCGCACGATGCCAGTAAAGTGCTCATTGCCAAAGTGGTATATATTATTTTTTTCATATTTTTTATTTAGATTGGTTATAAACTGTGCAAATGTATATTTTAATTTAGAATTAATAAAAATAAATATTCAAATATTTTTTATGGGAAGCATGAAATATTTTTTACTGTTTAATAAAATGAGCATTTCATAGATGTTAGCACACAAATAATATTTATAAAATTGTTAAATAGTATTTTACAACATTGAAATTATATACTTAATACTATTGATTTTCAATGTTACTATACATTTAACATTGAAATTATATGCTTATTTGTTTGGATTATCAATGTTTATGTGTACTTTTGTGGCATGAAAGATATCATAAGAGATGACATAAAATTACTTTTGTATAAGTTGGGACAATCGCCCGCGGTAGCCATATTGGGTGCACGTCAGGTGGGTAAGACTACATTGGCAAGGCAGGCAGGCGATGCGGTAGCCAAAAAATACATTTATATGGATATGGAAAGCAGCAGCGACTTGGCACTGATAGGCGACAGCCCTGAAGACTATTTACAATATCATCAAGATAAGCTCATCATCATAGATGAAGTGCAGGCATATCCTATATTATACAGCAGGCTTAGAGGATTGATAGACAAAAATAGAGTAAACGGCAGGTTTCTGCTTTTAGGCTCTGTATCACCCGGATTGGTAAAAGGTGTGTCGGAGTCGCTGGCAGGGCGCATATCATATCTTGATTTGTACCCCTTTAAGTTAAATGAAATAATAGACCAATATAATATTCAAAAACATTGGTTTAGAGGCGGATTTCCAAGAGCATTTTTGGCAGCCACAGACTATGATTGTACAGAGTGGATGCAAGGTTTTACAAGGTCATATATAGAAAGAGACCTTTCGTCACTATTTGGTGTGAACCTCAATAGTGAAATCAATAGACGACTATGGATGATGCTGGCACACCATCACTCCCAATTATTCAATGCTGAGGAGCTCTCACGCTCATTAGGTGTGACTGCACCTGTGGTACACAAATATGTGGACTATATGATAGGTGCATTTTTGATATATAAATTGCAGCCATGGTATATAAACTCCGGCAAGCGACTTAGCAAAGCACCCAAAATATACCTGCGAGACTCAGGTATACTACACTATATGCACCGCATACAGGATATAGATGCACTCATGAGCCACCCCATAGTAGGAGCATCATGGGAAGGATATGTGATAGACCAAATCATATATCACAAGCCGGCTGGTATAGATGTGTACTACTACCGCACATATAGTGGCACAGAGGTAGATGCTGTGCTGGTAAAGGGCAATATACCCATAGCCTCTGTGGAGGTGAAGCTGAGCAATGCACCTACTATTCCTAAAGGATTTTATATAGGTATAAACGATTTGCAAACGACCCACAACTACGTCATTACCCCTCATGCAGATTTGTACCCGGCTAAAAACGCATGGGTGTGCAACTTGGCACATTTTATATGCAAAGTATTGCCCAATTTATAAATATCATATAAAACTATTTTGACACTTAGACGGTGTATAATAAATACACTTATGAAATATGATGCAGATGATACTACCGCATTAGGACATTTGTAAGATTATATAAAATTCAATTTTTTCATAAAACATTATCAAAATCAGAAATATTTTTACCTTTGAAAGTTTTTACAAATAATCTAATAATAAATTCATGTCAGGTTCAAAAATTAACATACAAAACGGGAAACTTGTAGTACCCGACCAACCTATCATTCCATTCATAGAAGGTGACGGCACCGGTCCCGATATATGGCGTTCATCTGTACGTGTGATAGACGCAGCAGTGCAAAAAGCATATAGTGGCAAAAAACAAATCATATGGAAAGAAGTATTTGCAGGAGAAAAATCATTTAATAAATTCAATAATTGGCTTCCAGACGAAACTATAAATACTATCAAAGAATATTTAGTAGCCATCAAAGGACCTCTTACTACCCCTGTGGGCGGAGGTATTACGTCTCTCAATGTAGCACTTCGTCAAATGCTGGACCTATATGTATGCTTGCGTCCTGTACAATATTTTTCAGGGGTACCCTCGCCTGTAAAAAAACCGGAGGCTGTAGATATGGTGATATTTAGAGAAAATACAGAAGACATATATGCTGGTATAGAGTTTGTAGCAGGCTCTGATGATGCTGCAAAAGTATTGGCTTTTTTAGAAAAAGATTATCCCAAGTTTTTCAAAAAAATACGCTTTGGCTCACAAAGTGCTGTTGCAGAATGGTACAAAAATATAGGCAGTTCCGAAACTCCAAAAGTAGAAGTAGGTATAGGCATCAAGCCTGTGTCCAAAGCAGGTACCGAGCGGTTAGTAGAAGCTGCACTGCAATATTGTATTGATAATAAACGCAAATCTCTTACCATAGTACACAAAGGCAATATC
The DNA here is from genome assembly GCA_033765235.1 of Cytophagales bacterium. Lineage (GTDB taxonomy): Bacteria > Bacteroidota > Bacteroidia > Cytophagales > UBA9547 > JANRIG01. The sequence goes on from JANRIG010000019.1 coordinate 191,998, forward strand.
ATGAAATATACTGAAGGTGGCTTCCGGGATTGGGGCTATGGCGTGGCTGAGAAAAAATTTGCATCCAAAGTATATACATGGGCTCAATATGAGCGCACCAAAAAAGATAAAGGCGAAGATGCTGCCAATGAAGAGCAGAAAGCTGCATTGGCCTCTGGCAAAATATTAGTGAAAGATTCTATTGCAGATATTGCTCTTCAGCAAGTACTCACACGCCCCGAAGATTTTGATGTGATAGCCACACTCAATCTCAATGGCGACTATCTGTCAGATGCACTTGCTGCACAAGTAGGTGGCATAGGTATAGCACCGGGTGCTAATATTAATTATATTACAGGTCATGCCATATTTGAGGCTACCCACGGCACAGCTCCAAAATATGCAGACAAAGACATGGTGAACCCCGGCTCTGTGATACTAAGTGGAGAAATGATGCTTCGCTATTTGGGCTGGACAGACGCTGCTGACCTTATACTCAAAGGGCTCAATGGTGCAATAGCCTCTAAAAGAGTGACCTATGATTTTGAAAGACTCATGCAAGGTGCTACCAAAGTGAAGTGCTCAGAATTTGGGGATGAAATCATAAAAAATATGTAATTTTTATAGTATATCATTCATTATTAAGCTTGTTTTGTAAAAAAAGCAAGCTTTTTTTATTTATATGGTCAAAAATTTATTATTTTCTGTTCTTATATTTTTCATTATTCAGGTATCTGAAGCTCAACAATCAGTAATCAAAACATTTGAAATAATAGAACTAAATACCCAAAAATCTGATACTATCTCTACTTTCAAAGGCAAAGTTTATATCAATACAGACAAAATAGATACTACGTGGAGCAATATTAACGCATTGTTGACAAAGCAATTGGTCAAAAAGCATGGGATTAATGCCATATTCATTAACATAAACAAAGAAGTAGAATACTTTTATCGCTTTTCAGGCACATACATTAATCGTAAAAAAGAAAAAAAAATAAAAGACAGCTCTGAAATACGTACAAATAAGTTTCTTAAAATAATCTATTTCAGAAAAAAATTAGTTTCAGAAAACCAAATCAAATTCCCTACAGATGAAAACGGAAAAATAAACTTTAGTGGCACCATTCCACTTGACTCAGCACAAAATATATATGCATGGGCCAACCTTTCAGCATGGATAAAAACCTTACTTACAGATAAGAAAGAAGATAAAATCACATTTTCTAACCAACTCATGGGGCAAATGGAGGTATCAAGTTCATTTAAAGTTTATATCACATCCATTTTCAGCAAGATACCACATGGTATTGTAAAATATAATGTATATATTGAGGCAAAAAACAGACAAGTAATATATTCATTTACTGATTTTAATTTTTATTATTATATACAAAACCGCAATATGCGCTATGAAAAAACAACCCATAAAAGCAAACCATTAGAAGACACAAAATTCCCTGGTTTTCAGCAAAGTTGGAACGGTCACAGGTATGAAACTATGACAAGAGTTAAAAATCAAACCTCATCATTAAAGCGATTTTTGCAAAATGTACCACTGAAATAGGTTAATCCTATCTCTCAAATTTCTAAGTACTCATACATCAGAATAAAATCATTTCTTACTTGAGCAAACATATTTGCATGATAATATGTATTTTTGCAAAAATTGAATTAAATGTTTGAATCACTCTCACTCAGTATAGACAAAGCCATAAAAACCCTCAAAGGGCAAGGCAGAATATCAGATATAAATATAGCACAAACGGTAAAAGAAATACGAAAAGCACTGCTCGATGCCGATGTAAACTATAAAGTAGCTAAAGAAATCACAGATAATATCAAAGACAAAGCACTTGGGCAAAAAATTTCTATATCTGTATCGCCCGGGCAGCTATTTACCAAAATTGTATCTGATGAGCTCACACAGCTCATGGGGGGCAGTAAGGTAGAAATAAATGTGAAAGGCGACCCTGCCATAATACTTATGTCGGGCTTGCAAGGCTCAGGCAAAACTACCTTCTCTGCCAAGCTTGCCAAAATGCTCAAAAGCCAAGGCAGACAAGTACTCCTCACTGCCTGTGATATATACAGACCTGCCGCCATAGACCAACTCAAAACACTTGGTGAACAAATAGCTGTGGAAGTATATGCTGAGCCTGATAATAAAAATGCGCTGCAAATAGCTCAAAATGCTATTGTACATGCCAAAAAATTGCACAAAAACATTGTGATTGTGGATACTGCAGGTAGGCTTGCCGTAGATGAAGCCATGATGAAAGAGATAGAAACCATAAAAAACAGTATAAAACCCACCGAAACACTCTTTGTGGTAGATGCTATGACAGGGCAAGACGCTGTGAATACCGCCAAAATATTTAACGAGAGAATAAACTTTGATGGTGTAGTACTTACCAAACTTGACGGCGACACGCGCGGAGGTGCTGCCCTATCGATAAAATATGAGGTAAATAAACCTGTAAAATTTATAGGTACCAGCGAAAAAATGGAAGGAATAGACCTATTTCATCCCGACCGTATGGCCCAGCGAATATTGGGCATGGGCGATGTAGTATCTTTGGTAGAAAAAGCGCAGGCTGTATATAATGAGGAAGAAAGTAGAAAACTGAGCAAAAAACTATACAAAAATCAATTTGACTTTAATGATTTTTTGTCTCAAATAGAGCAAATCAACAAAATGGGCTCCATGAAAGATATTATGGGCATGATACCAGGCATGAAAGATGCAGCTCAAGAAATCAATACAGATGAAGATGTTTTCAAACCCATAAAAGCTATGATACAATCCATGACAACGCAAGAAAGGCTAAACCCGGATATACTCTCTGTATCAAGGCGCAAACGAATAGCCTCAGGCAGTGGCAACTCTATTCAAGATGTGAACAAATATATTAAACAGTTTGAAGATATGCGCAAAATGATGAAGCAGATGAACTCTAATAAGCAGATGATGCGCAATGTAATGTCGCAAATGGGCATGGCATAATATTCACCAATATGCGTACATTTGGCTATGCTTTCTTAGGCTTAAATTAATGTTTTTTTTGCAATAGTATTATACTAATATAGCGTTAGACAAATACAGTATAAATAGTAAAATATATTCAAGTAAATACAATAGAAAATTCAATCATCATTTTTTGTATTTTATAGCATCTGTATGATATATAACCTAAAATTTTCATAATTTTGTCTCATGAAGTCAGTTTTAGACCAATACAAAATCAATATCCAGAGCAAAACTCCGGGCATATATCATGAGCAATGGTTGATCAATGATGTATTTTTTAATGCGCTGCCCCAGCAAATAGTAAATCATGGAAATGTACAAATAAATATCAATCTGCAAATATCTCAATCCAAAATAGAAGCCATGCTGTACATATCCGGTACTGTAGAACTCATATGCGATAGAAGTATGCAGCCATTTTCTCAAACAGTATCGGGAGTAGTGCCTGTCAGTATCATGATAGGTACAAATGATAATGAAATAGATGCCAATATTTTTACCATAAGTCAAAATACTACATTTATAGATTTTGCCCCTATTATATTTGACAATATAGCCACCATGATACCCATGAAAAAAATACACCCTTCGCTGCAAGAGGAAGACGATAGCCTGCCGGGCGACAAACTGGTGTATACTACCCTGCACACCGACGATGCAATTGACACAGACCAATACATAGACCCACGATGGGAACAGTTAAAAAAATTAAAAGATATTTCATGAATTAAAAATATCCACTAAATTTGCAGGTTCGTTTTAAAAATCAATAAAAATGGCAAATCCAAAGTTTAAATTATCAAGATCCAGGAGAGATAAAAGAAGAACACATGACAAGGCAAATTTGCCTACTGTAGCTACTTGCCCTACCACCGGAATGCCTCATCGCTATCACAGAGCACACTGGCACGAAGGTAAGCTATATTACAAAGGCAGAGTAGTAATAGAAAATGCAGTAGCCGTTTAATATAAGTATCCATGAAAATAGCACTCGATGCCATGGGAGGCGACCATGCTCCCAAAGCTATACTTGAAGGTGCCGTACAAGCCCGCATGGAATTGCATTCTAATGAGATAATTATACTTGTAGGTGTGCAAGACCAAATTGTCTCAGGGTTGCAATCATTAGGTGCCAATCCTGATCATTTCCCTATAGTACATACCTCTGAGGTTATAGAAATGGGTGAGCATGCCACACAAGCCATCAAGACCAAGCAAGACTCCTCTATTGTAAAAGGGGTAGGTATGGTAGCCATGGGCAAAGCAGATGTATTTGCCTCCGCCGGCAATACAGGTGCAGCCATGGTAGCTTCAGTATTTATTCTCAAGCCCATAGAAGGAGTGCTGAGACCGGGTATTGCAGGTTTTTTGCCCAAAGCCAAAGGCGGATACGGCATTACACTCGATGTAGGTGCCAATGCAGAGTGCAAACCGGAGGTACTGGCACAGTTTGCAGAGATTGGCAGTATTGTTTCCAAACATTTATACAATATAAATACCCCAAAAGTAGGTATTATGAGTTTGGGTACCGAAGAAGGCAAAGGCACCACCAACACCCAAGCTGCATACACTCTTATCAAAGAAAATAACAAAGTAAATTTTGTTGGAAATATAGAAGGTCGCAACGTATTTGACGACACAGTAGATGTCATCATTTGCGACGGCTTCACAGGAAATGTGATGCTCAAAATGGGAGAGTCTATTTACCCATACTTGAAACAGCGCAACTTTGTAGACGATTTTGTCGAATTATTTAATTGGGAAAATGTAGGTGGCAGTCCCATAGTAGGTATCAATGGAAACGTAATAATAGGACATGGGGCATCCAATGCCAAAGCCATTAAAAATATGATAAAACTTTCATTGCAATGGGCAAAATCTGATATTACGAACAAACTAAAAACCGAATTAATTCAAAATTAATATTTCAACACACTATTGATGAGTAAAATAAGCGCTGTGATATCAGGAGTAGGAGGCTATGTACCTGATTATGTACTTACCAATCGTGAACTGGAAACTATGGTAGAAACCAATGACGAATGGATAGTATCACGTACAGGCATACGAGAACGAAGAATACTCAAAGACCCAACATTGGGTTCATCGTTCATGGCTGAAAAAGCAGCCCGTATGGTACTTGAAAAAACCAACACCAATCCTGAAAGTATAGACCTAATCCTTTGTTCCACCATCACACCTGACTATCTTTGCCCTGTCACTTCAAACATACTTTGCGAAAAACTTGGTGCCAAAAATGCATTCAGCTATGACCTTATGGCTGCTTGCTCAGGATTTTTATACAACCTTTCTACAGGTACATCTTTTATAGAATCAGGACGTTACAAAAAAGCACTACTGGTAGGAGTAGACAAAATGTCTGTCATTGTCAACTACAAAGACCGCAATACTTGCATCATATTTGGTGACGGTGCAGGAGCTGTACTCCTCGAAGCCTCTGAAAACAGTGAATACGGCATTAAGGATATGATTATGCGTACAGATGGATCAGGGGAACTTTTGCTCAACATCAAAGCAGGCGGTAGCAAATACCCATCCAGCAAACATACAGTAGAGAATAATGAGCACTATATATATCAAGAAGGTGCTACAGTGTTTAAAATTGCAGTGACAAAAATGGCAGAAGTCTCAACCGAAATTATGAACCGTAACCACCTTACCAAAGAAAGTGTACAATGGCTTGTACCACATCAGGCCAACAAGCGCATCATAGATGCTACTGCAGACCGCATGGGACTACCGCTTGACAAAGTCACTATCAATATAGATAAATTTGGCAATACTACCAACGGCACCATACCTTTATGCCTTTGGGATTTTGAGAAAAAATTTAAAAAAGGGGACAACCTTATATTGGCTGCATTCGGTGGAGGATTTACTTGGGGTGGTATGTACTTGAAATGGGCTTATAACAGTTAATTTATGCATATCAAAATAAATCATAAATCAAAATTCAAAAAATCATAATATGGCATCTACAGGAGATTTTAAACCCGGATATTGCTTTGAAATGAATGGAGACTTACTACAAATAGTTGATTTCCAACATGTAAAACCCGGCAAAGGTGGTGCCTTTGTACGAACCAAACTTAAAAGCCTGAAATCAGGCAAAATATTTGAATATACTTTCAACTCCGGCGAAAAAGTGACAGAAGCCAGAGTAGAAACACGCGAATACCAATTTTTGTATAAAGAAAGCGATATGTATCACTTCATGCACAATGAAACATTTGAGCAAGTAAGCGTATCAGAAGATATAATCACAGGATATGAATATCTCAAAGAAGGGCAAGTATGCCTCCTATTAGTGCATGCAGATACTGAAACTGTACTCAGCGTTGAACTTCCGGCCTATGTGGTGCTCAAAATAGAATATACTGAGCCTGCCGTAAAAGGTAATACAGCCAGCAATGCACAAAAAAAAGCTACTCTTGAGACAGGAGCCATCATCAATGTGCCACTCTTTATAGAGCAAGACGAAATTATAAAAGTAGATACCCGTGAGGGCAGATACTCCGAAAGAGTGAAAGCATAAAAAATATTTTGATATCATTCTATTAGAAAAAATCTATACATTGCACCCGTTTATATATTAAAGTATAAAAAATGAAACCCAAAGAAATTCAAGAAATTTTAGAATTTATAGCCTCTTCAGGATTGGAGGAGGTAAATATTGAGACAGAAAATCTGAAATTGGCTGTGAAACGCTCTACCACCATACAGGTAAATCAAGCCCCTGTATTGCAGCCTCAAGTAATGACAATGCCTACACAAGTATTGGCTGCAAACGCTAATACATCTACCGCCTCAAAAGCAGAAGTAAAAGATAACCAACCTACACCTGCTTCCGGCGCAGATGCAAACTATAAAGTAATAAAGTCGCCTATGATAGGTACCTTTTACAGGTCGCCGGGACCCAATGAAGATGTATTTGTAAATGTGGGCGATGCCGTAAATGTGGGCACTACAGTCTGCATTATAGAAGCCATGAAATTATTCAATGAGATAGAATCCGAATTTGCCGGCAAAATCGTGAAAATATTAGTACAAGACTCCACCCCCGTAGAATTTGACCAACCACTGTTTATCATAGATCCATCTTGATACATAGCATTATTAATATAGAATAAAATATTTTCGTTTATTTCAACAATAATATACTCACTTTGATTAAGAAAATACTTGTTGCCAATAGAGGCGAAATTGCACTCAGAGTAATACGTACTTGCAGAGAAATGGGCATAAAGACAGTAGCTGTGTATTCCACCGCCGACAAAGACAGCCTTCATGTGCGGTTTGCAGACGAAGCAGTGTGTATTGGACCACCCTTGAGCAAACAATCATATCTGAATATACTCAACCTCATATCTGCCGCCGAAATCACTAATGCCGATGCAATACACCCTGGCTATGGATTTTTGTCCGAAAATGCAGAATTTTCAAGAATATGTACCGAACATAAACTCAAGTTTATTGGTCCGTCTCCCGAAATGATACTTGCCATGGGCGATAAATCTACGGCCAAAGCTACAATGAAAAAAGCAGGAGTGCCTACCATTCCGGGTTCAGAAGGATTGTTGAAATCTGTACAAGAAGGCATAAGATTGGCTGCCAAAATAAAATACCCGGTAATCATCAAAGCTACAGCAGGCGGAGGAGGCAAAGGAATGCGCATTATAAATAATGAATCTGAGTTTGAAAAAGCATGGAAAGATGCCAAAATGGAGGCAGAAGCATCCTTTGGCAACGATGGTTTGTATCTCGAAAAATTTGTAGAAGAACCACGCCATGTAGAAATACAAGTACTGGGCGATGGTAAGGGGCATGTAATACACCTATCAGAGCGCGACTGCTCCATACAGCGACGCCACCAAAAATTAGTAGAAGAGACTCCATCACCCGTGATGACAGATAAACTTCGCGATGCCATGGGGCGTGCAGCTATAGCAGGCTCTAAGGCCATAAAATATGAAGGTGCAGGTACTATTGAGTTTTTGGTAGACAAATACGGTGACTTTTTCTTTATGGAAATGAATACCCGAATTCAAGTAGAACACCCTGTTACAGAGCAAGTTACTGGACTTGATTTAATAAAAAAACAAATAGAAATAGCTTCAGGTATGCCACTGGAACGAAAAAACTATTTGCCACAGCAATACTCAATGGAGTGCAGAATAAATGCCGAAGACCCTGCCAACGGCTTCAGACCAAGCCCTGGCAAAATCACTAATATCAACTTTCCGGGGGGCAATGGCGTGAGAGTAGACTCACACGTGTACACCGGATACACCATACCGCCCAACTATGACTCCATGATAGGCAAACTCATAGTCACGGCACCTACGAGAATAGAAGCCATAAAAAAAATGAAACGTGCCTTGCAAGAGTTTGTGATAGAAGGGATAAAAACCACTATACCATTCCATATCAAGTTGATGGATGATCTGGGCTTTCAATCAGGAAGATTTACCACAAAATACCTCGAACAAAACTTTGATTTTGAAAGTCTCAAATAATATTATTTAATTTACCCAATAAAAAAATTAAACCATATAGCCTCATGAAAGTAACAGTAGTAGGAGCAGGAAACGTAGGAGCCACATGTGCAGATGTATTGGCATACAAAGAAATAGCAAACGAAGTAGTATTGCTCGATATCAAAGAAGGTGTGGCCGAAGGCAAAGCACTGGATATACTCCAAAAAGCACCCGTAGATCTTTACGACACTCGCATACAAGGCACCACCAACGACTATGCAAAAACAGCCAATTCAGAAGTAGTAGTTATCACCTCAGGGCTGCCTCGCAAGCCGGGTATGACTCGCGACGACCTGATAGCTACAAATGCCGGTATAGTAAAATCTGTGACTGAACAAGTAGTAAAATATTCGCCCAATGCCATTATCATAGTAGTGTCAAACCCCTTGGATGTAATGACTTATGTGGCACATGCAGTATCAAAATTGCCTCGTCACAAAGTAATAGGGATGGCAGGTATATTAGACACTGCACGTTACCGCACATTTATTGCCGAAGAGCTCAATGTATCGCCCAAAGATATACAAGCCATGCTGCTTGGCGGACATGGCGATACTATGGTGCCACTCGCAAGATATACCACACTGGCAGGTATACCCGTGACCGAACTCATACCGGCCGAAAAACTTGAACTTATAGTAGAGCGTACCAAAAGAGGAGGCGGAGAGCTTGTAAAAATGATGGGTACCTCTGCCTGGTATGCTCCGGGCTCTGCTGCTGCACAAATGGTAGAAGCCATAGTAAAAGACCAAAAAAGAGTAGTGCCTGTGTGTATGCAACTTACAGGAGAATATGGCTTACAAAATGTATACCAAGGTGTACCTGTAGTATTAGGCAAAAACGGTGTGGAGCGATTGATAGAAGTAAAACTAAACGCTGATGAGCAAAGCCTGATGAAAACATCTGCAGATGCAGTAAAAAATGTAATGGAAGTATATGACAAAATAAAAGATACATTAAATTAATCTATTCAATATCAATAACATGGACGATAACTTTGGAATACCTCAAATAAGCAAATACATTACCAACTTAGGACTGTTTGACGGCAAACCTGAACTTATAGAAAAATATGCAGCCAAAGTAAAAAGTGGCAAGTATGACAACATACCCGGCTACGATGCAGCCAAATATGCCACACAAATGGCAAGAATAGCAAAGATATAGCACATTATTTGATACCCTACTTAAGTATTTAACCTTATACGATACCTTTTTGGATATTGAGGTAATAATGGAGTCATTATTTGACTAAATATTATTCTGTAGCTACTTTTTTTGGCTATTTTTACAATATTTAGTAATATTGAAGATATGTACAAAAAAGAACTTATCAGATTTTTTGGATTATCATTATTGCTTTACATAGGTTGGTACCTCACATACGAGCTTTGGATAGGCCCAGATGGCAGGGTAGACAGTTGGCTCAATGAAGTGGTAGCCTATAGCAGCTACAGGTTGCTCAATATTTTTGGGTATGATTCTTGCATAACCAATACCTCTGTATGTGTGCGCAATGTATCTACCGTGACAGTGGGCAACGGTTGCAACGGACTTGAAATATACGCCATTTTTACAGGCTTTATCATAGTCATGCATGGAAGGTGGAAATATAAATTATTATTTATAGTAGTGGGTTTGCTATCAATATTTGTGCTCAATGTATTCAGAGTCACTATGTTGGCTATAGATAGATACAATGACCTTAATATCTTCAGGTTCAATCACAAGTACACCTATGTATTTGTCATATATTCATTTATTTTTATGCTTTGGATAATATGGATAAAAAAATATGCCGATAAAAAAGCGGTGGCTTAAGATAAGTCTATCAATATTTATTTTTATTATAATATTCATCCTTGGATATCAGCGCCGTGCATATGACCATTTTTTTGCTGATTTGTACCGCACTCCTCAAAGTTATTACTATCAAAAAGCCAAATACCCCGACACATTCACAGAGTGGTGGTATGCTGCCACACACCACTATAAGTGGCTACAATCTGTAACCTATACTGTGCTATACATAGCTGCCACATTGGCACTGGTGGCAGTGAATTTTGATAGAAATACTTGGCTAATCACCATTGCCATGTATGTGGCATTGGGTGTATTGGTGTGCATATTTATAAGCCTAAGTTGGCTCACCAAAGACTATGTGATAGGATACAAAATGGCACAAAACATTAAAAAAGTAATCCAAAGTCCGCTGCCGGGTATGTGCCTGTATGTAGTGTACACTTGGCTGCATAAAAATGATAATTCTCGGAAACAAATGTAAGTTATTACACAACATTTCAACATTTTTGCAATCAAAATTCAACAATCAATCTACATTATTTTCAGTTGCCCAATCTATGATGTCAATAGCATTTTTTATACCTTCTTGGGCTAAGTTGTAGCTCAAGTTGCCATCATACCCCATGGCAAGGTGCAGAGTGTCGTAGGCATATACTAGTTTTGATAATATTTTAAGATTTTCTTTACTTAATTTATTTTTATACTTGCTTATATCCGGTCTTCCTTTACCTTTTTTTATTTCTGGATACTTGGCATCCAAAGCCTCAAGAACCCCATTTCACAGAGTGTTGCCTGCCATTCGTACATACTTTTTATCTTTATATCTATTGTCTTCTTTTACAGCCAGTTGAGAATGTATTTCTTGCGCATTTTGCACATATTGCATGGCTTCTTTATGGGTATTGATATACTGATATTTTATCCAATTATAATATTTTTCCTTTTATGCAAATAAGATTAAACTCTCAAAAAATGTGCTGCTATCTGTGCCTTATATTAAATAATTGTAAAGTGATATTACTTGAAGTAATAATTAATATTTTTGGAAAATTGTAATAAATAATCAAACCCATGAGCAAAATACTTATCATAGGTGCCGGTGGCGTAGGCAGTGTAGTAGCACACAAGTGTGCACAAGCCCAAGATGTATTCACAGATATACTCTTAGCCAGCCGTACCAAAGCCAAATGCGACACCATAGCCGCACAAATAGGTGGCAACCGTGTGAAAACCGCTGCCATAGATGCAGACCAAGTGCCCGAGTTGGTGTCTCTCATCCGCGATTTTAAGCCACATATGGTGCTCAATGTAGCCCTTCCATACCAAGACCTTACCATTATGGATGCTTGCCTTGAGACAGGCGTACACTACTTAGACACTGCTAATTATGAACCTAAAGAGGTAGCCAAGTTTGAGTACAAGTGGCAGTGGGCATACCAAGACAGGTTCAAAAATGCAGGACTTATGGCGTTGCTGGGTTGCGGCTTTGACCCGGGTGTCACCAATATATTCACCGCACATGCTGCCAAGCACCACTTTGATGAAATACACTACCTTGATATTGTAGATTGCAACGCGGGCAGTCATGGCAAAGCATTTGCCACCAATTTCAATCCTGAAATAAACATTCGTGAAATAACCCAAAAAGGCAAATATTGGGAAAACGGCACTTGGCATGAGATAGAACCTCTGAGCATACACCAGCCTGTAGAATATCCTGAGGTGGGATACAAAGAGTCATACCTCCTATTTCATGAAGAGTTGGAGTCGTTGGTCAAGCACTTCCCTACCCTCAAGCGTGCCCGCTTTTGGATGACCTTTGGTCAACAATACATCACCCACCTTGAGGTGCTGCAAAATGTAGGTATGACACGCATAGACCCTGTCATGTACAAGGGCGTAGAGGTGATACCATTAGAGTTTCTCAAAGCTGTGCTGCCTGACCCCGGCTCACTTGGCGAAAACTACAGTGGCAAAACCTCCATAGGCTGCCAAATAAAAGGGATGAAAAATGGCAAACCCAAGACCTACTTTATTTACAACAATTGCGACCATGCCGAGTGCTACCGCGAGGTAAAGGCACAAGCCGTGAGCTACACTACAGGAGTGCCTGCTGTGGTAGGTGCCATCATGATGATGCAAGGCAAGTGGATGCAGCCGGGAGTGTGGAATACTGAGCAAATGGATCCAGACCCATTTTTGGCTGTATTGGGCAAATATGGCTTGCCGTGGCATGAAGTACAGGATGCTGAGTTGGCATTTAGTTATTGATTGTTAATAGCTTTCAATATTGACAATAATTTTTTGCTCCTTTGAGCAGATGATATATATTTACATTTATATAATCTGCAATGAAAAATATTTTTACCTTAATGTGCGCATTATCACTATTTGCATGCACCCAAAAACGCAATGTAGATGACAGGGTATTTGTAGAAGTCATTACACACAATAGCGCAGGTGCACCTATTGATTATTGCTTTGATGAAATAAAAGGACTGGGCATATCTGCCTACAAATCAGCGTGTACGGAGGGCACAGCTCATAACTTACTTTTGCCTTTCAATACAGGAGCAGACTCTACTACTTATCTTTTTAAGAAAAGCAGTAAAACAGACACCCTCCATTTTATATACAAACGCACAGTGATAGGTACCGACGAAAATTACTCTATGCTATTTGACTTGGTACAGCTCAAAAATACAGATACTAATAAGTTTAAACCATATATAAACTCTATCAAGTGGCCATGCTTCTATCCTGACACATTTTATTGCGGAGATAAATTTACCAAAAGTGAAAAATATTTTAGGGTTAAATATTATCTTTAGTATTTGGCTGGCATGGCCGCTCATGGGTCAGGCGGTGAGGTTCACTCAGTTCAGAGTAGGTATAGACCCACTCACAGCACTCACATTTGCCATACCCAAGTTAGATTACAGAGATTTCAAATTCAGCTACCACAATATAGAAGGCAGTGTGGAGCTCATAGGACCCTACAGGCTATCGCTGGTGAATGAAACAGGCTATACAATACAACAACAAAATGTAAAAAACGGTACTCAGGTATTCATGACCGAAGGATTGTACAATAGATTTGGGTTCAACTTTGACCTGAGCGATCCTCATAAAAGCTACGAAATAGACTTGGGTTGGCGGTTTGGCTATGCACATCCTGTAGAGCATGGATATTTTTACCAAAAAGATACCTACTGGAATGGAGAGTATGTGCCATTGCTGGAGAGGCGCTCACCTGTATATATATGGCCTGAAATATTGATTGATAACAAGTTTAAACTGAGCAAAAAGAAGAATTTTACAAAAAACATACTCTTTTCGGTATCATTCAGGCTCAAGTTTACCCCTGCACAAAAAGAGCAAGAAGCTTATCGCACCCAATATATCCCCGGATTTGGAATGAATCAGTCATTTCATCCCTCGTTTTTGTTCAATCTTATATATGCCATACATTTTGCGGGGGGGGCTGTGCACAAAGCACAGCATTTGCAACATCATTACGATATCATAGAAAAAGACCATCATATCAAAAAAGTAAAAAAGCGCGAGGGATCAGAAGATATTGACAGAGATTAGTACTATTTGTATTAATATCTCTCTATGAGTGCATTATTATTAAGATAATATTGTTATGATTGAAAAAATAAATTTTTTGTAGGTTATGCAAAAATTATTTCAGTTGGTATTTATCATTGCTTTCGCAATATTAGTTACAGATTGTAATTCTACTCGTTTTTTATCAAATTTAAAAAACTACACCTTACAAGAACTTTACCATGAGGTAGATAGCAGCTACAGACTGGTGATAAGGAATTGGGACAAAAAAAACAGGACAGTACTCGAAATCATCAATCGCAGCAAAGAAGAAGCATACATATTAGCCACAGATTCACTCCTGTACAATCCCAAAACCAAGACATTTGTAAACAACCTTAAGCATGTAAAATACTATGTGATAAAACCCGAAAATATATTGACTTTGCAAGACAGCCTCAAAGTATGGCAGCAAATGATCATTCGCCGTGGCAATATACCCTATACCAAAAAAGAAAATTTATATTTGGACACATTACTAAAGATAGAGTTTACATTTGTGATGAAAGCTGATTGGTATTTTGGTCAAAAAGAGAGATATGTGACTGATACCATCACCAAGCAACACAATGCATATCATCCTCTTTTGCACGAGGTTCTATTCAAATATCGCGGGCGCAGGCATTTGCTCACAGGCAAGCAGTTTGAGACAGCTTTTGGACTTAGAGAAGAAATATTGTTTTGATATTTTTGATATTAGATTAATATAATTTTTGCAGAAATGAAAGATGCTCTTAAATCAGATTTTTTTGAAGCTGTCATCAAAAACTCTATTGCTGCAAATGCCATAGTACTTGACTATAAACCATTGGGGGGTGGTTGTATCAACGATGCCCACAAAGTGGTGACGAGCAAGGGCAATTTTTTTGTCAAATATAATATAAATCAATCTTTGGATTTTTTTCAAAAAGAATTCAACGGTTTACAGCTGTTAGAAAGCAAAAAAATATTTCCAATTCCTAAACCTATAGCGGCGGCTGTAATGAATGATATACCTTATATCATATTAGAAAATATAGATACAGGCAGACCTTCTAAGAATTATTGGCAAAATTTTGGTGCAAATCTTGCCAAGTTGCATAAAATAACCACTCAAAAATATGGGTTTCATGAAAATAATTATATAGGTTCTCTGCCTCAGTACAATAGTTGGGAACAAGATTGGACAACATTTTTTATAGAATATAGATTAAAAAAACAGATAGAAGCCGCAAAAAATAATAAAATTATTGGCATTGATGTGATGGAAAAATTTGAAAAATTATACTCAAAACTTCCTGAAATCATTACCACAGAGCCACCTTCATTGCTCCATGGCGACTTATGGAGCGGCAATACATTGGTAAATGATGCCGGCGAAGCCTGCCTGATAGACCCGGCTGTGTACTATGGACATAGAGAAGCAGAGCTGGCATTTACGCGCCTTTTTGGCGGCTTTCACGACACCTTTTATGCATCTTATCAATCATTATATCCTTTGCACAAAGGATATCTTGAGCGATTTGATATTTATAATCTGTATCCATTGCTTGTACATGTGAATATATTTGGGGGCAGTTATCTCAAGTCTGTATTGCAAATAGTGGGTAAATACGTTTAACCCCAATATTGATTTGCTGTCATCTTGTGCTAATGGCTGTATATTGACTATTATTACCCTTTTGCAAAATACTCTTTAAAAAAATTAGAGGCTATAAGACCTTCGGGGTCAGTTATTTTTTTAAGCTCAAAAAGTTCATTTACTTCTTGCTTATACATATCTTGAAGCAATGCATTATCAATAAAAATATTTTTTACCAAGTTTATCTTTCCGTCCATTTGCCTACATATCACATTGAGTTCGCTGTAAAACTGCATGAGATTAGGCACATTTGTAGTGTCAAAAAAAGTAGTGTTCACATAAAACCCATCAGTATATCTCGAAGCAGATAGTATAAACGGTTCGTCTTTAGGTATATACATTACATCAAACATAGCTGTGGCAAGATTGTATTTTTGGAGCAATGTACATACCTGCTGTACAAAAGCAGTCACTTGCATGCCTTTTAAAGGTATAAAGTATGAATTTTGATACAATTTGGACTTATAACCAAATATTTTGAGACATTTGCTGATATATTTCATCCAAATATAGTCTGCTTCAGCCCAAAATGTACCGTAAAATATTCTTCTGAGACCTCTCAAGAGCATTTTATTAGCATCATTTTTATTTTCATCGGCTGCCATTATTTTATTGGCATAATTTGGGAAAAACCTTATCACAAATGCCAAAATGGATGCCAGGTATAAGTATATATTGAAATGAGTGATTTCTCTTGTTCCAGTACGCTCATATTCACGGTTGTATATTACAAATTTATATTTGCCCTCGTGATAATAATACAGCGAGGCCTCAGACTTGAGTTCCTCAAGTTTTTGTATATTATCAATGGCCCTCAATGAAAACCTATTTTCTAAATCTGCTACTTCGTGATAGGTACGGGTGGTGATTTTTATGGCGAATGGGCTGCCTATATACATGAGTTTTATTTTGGCACGCACTATGATCCCAAGCATACCTAAGCCTGAAATGGCACCATAAAATATATCGCTGTTTTGATGCCTGCTGCAAGTAATAATATCACCGTTGGTACAGAGTAAGTCTATTTCTATACAATATTTGCCTTCCTTTCCGGCTCCGGAAGTGAATACACAATTGGTATGAGCAGATAGAGTGCCCCCCACAGTAGGTTGTGAGCCTGTTATGAATGCATAGGGTACGCAATGGTGCTTATAGGCAAATTTGACAATGGCAGCCCATCTTACTCCCGGCTCTACTTCTATACAATGTTCGTTGGGCAAATATTTTATTTTAGTAAACTTTTTCATGCTTATCACTATATCATTGCCCGAGTTTTGCTTATCAAATGAATGAAATGTGCCTGCAAGTGTTATTTTTTGACCTGCTATTTTTGCAATTTGCAATATATGCCTTATCTCATCTATAGTTTTTGGGTAATGAATATATGCCTGCGATGAGTACATATTGCCATAACTGTGGTAGCGAGTTTTGCGTATTTGATTAGGCATCATAATATATTAGCAGGTGGTAAATATATGGCATATAAATCTTAAATTATTGTCAATCAGGGTATAAAAATTTGATATTATTAACATATACTTCACACGTTACTAATCCCCATTTGGCTTAATCCTACTTTATAAATATATATTTAGACTTGAATAATGATATAATTATTTTGCAAACACATATTTTCATCTTAATCTGTAAAAATATTTTTTTGCATTGATTAAAATTGCATATATTTTTGATTAAAATTTTTCATTATATTGAGTAAAACATCTACTTTCTACAAATTATTCATCACCTCAATAATAATTTGTCTATTTATTTTGCCTTGTCAAAGTCAATATACCATCAAAGGCAAGGTGACAGATGCAGCTACCGGTGAGGCACTACCCTATGTGGTGGTACAATACAAAGGCAGCAATGTAGGTGCACAAACAGACTTCGAAGGCAATTACGTTATTAAAACATCATTCATAAAAGACTCTCTCAAAGCTACTTATGTAGGATATAGGGTACGCACCCGCCCTCTCAAAGATGTGCCCGAACAAATAGTAAATTTTCAGCTCAAAGAAGCTGTAACCGAATTGGGAGAGATAAAGGTGAAACCCGGCGAAAACCCTGCTTGGGAAATAATAAGGCGTAGTGTGAGCAACAAACACAAGCATACTAAAGACGCACTCAATGCCTATGAATACGAAAGCTACGTGAAAATGCAAATTGACTTAGACCAAATATCCCAAAAAGTAAGACAAAAGCGTGCCATGCGCACCATTATAGCAGCAATAGATAGTATGAAAAAGGTGAATAGCGATGAAGGTAAGCCTGTGATACCTATATATATATCAGAAACAATATCTAAAATATACTACCGCACCAATCCTTCACAAAAAAAAGAAGAAGTGACTGCCAGCAAAATCACCGGAGTGCTGGACCAATCAAATGGAACATTCATTACCCAAATAGCAGGAAGTACATTTACGGAATTTAATTTTTATGATAATTGGATGCGCTTTTTGGGCAAAGATTTTGTATCGCCCATAGCAGACAGCTGGCGCGACTATTATGTGTATGACCTTGCAGACAGTATATTACTTGACGCTGATTTTTGCTATAAAATAGACGTGCAACCCAAACGCAAAGCCGACCTTGCATTTTATGGCACTATATATATTACCAAAAACGAATATGCACTAAAAAGAGTAGAACTTGCCACCAACAAAGGCACCAACATAAACTTTGTGGAGCGTATAAAAATACAACAAGAGATGGAGCGTACTCCTACTGGCCCATGGATACCCAAAAAAGTACGCTTTTTGGTAGACCTTGCAGATATTGGCGACAGCACAGCAGGTATGCTGGTCAAATTTTATATATCAAACAAAAATATTGAGGTTAATACACCCAAAGACATTACATTTTTTAACCAACGCATAGAAGTAGACGAAGATGCGGCGTTCAAAAAAGAAGATTATTGGACCAAAGCACGGCACGACTCGCTCAATGAGCAAGACTTGGCGGTGTACAAAATGGTGGATACCATACGCAAACTACCGGTAGTGCGCACATATATAGAAGTGGTAGATATTGTGATAAACGGGCACAAAAAAGTAGGATGGATAGAGTTTGGTCGCTACCTTGATGTGGTGGCATGGAACACCGTAGAGGGACTGAGGGTGAAGCTGGGTTTTAGAACCAATATGAAAATGCACCGCAGGCTTCAGTTCAAAGGATTTGCAGGTATAGGTACTAATGATGCCGTGTTCAAATACGGACTCGGATTTGACTATTGGTTTTCAAAGAAAAAATGGTTTCTCATAGGGGCTGAGCATAACTTTGATATAGACCAAGTAGCACTCATTACCAATTATCGCTCGCCCGGCTCAGGGCTTTTTTATACATTTGCCCGATGGGGCAATCTTACTGGCAGAAGCCCGTTTTACTATACTACCTCAACATTGTATTCTCAAGTTGACTATCTCAAAGGTTGCACCCAAAAAGTGCTGCTCAACTATCAGTTTATTGACAATGTGAATAATGTAGTAAATGACCCTACCATATATAGAGATGAGTTCAACTTTGGATATTATGAGCAGCCGGGCAATCCTGCCTCGCCAGTGCGCAGCAACCTCACCATAGCCGAAATGCAGTTTGAGTCAAGATTTGCCAAAAACGAGACCTACCTTGTAGTAGATCACCGCCGTGTGAGTCTTGGTGCCGAAAATAGACCTATTGTGACCCTAAGGTACACCTTAGGGCTAGCTAATGTATTAGGCAGCAATTTTGACTATCACAAGATTTCGCTCAATATTTGGCATCGTATCACGGTGGGTAGGTTTGGCCAATCTGTGTATGCGCTCAATGCCGACTATATACCCTATACCTTGCCATATCCACTGCTTAGGGTGCATCTTGGAAATCCTACTCCTGTGTATAACCCTGTGGGATTCAGCAAGATGAACTTTTTTGAGTTTGTGAGCGACAAGTGTGTGAGTATCAACTATCAACATCATTTCAACGGATTATTTTTCAACCGCGTGCCACTGTTTTATAAACTCAAGTGGCGCGAGGTGGTATCTGTAAATGCTATTTGGGGTACAGCCTCTGATGCCAATCTCAATAGTGTAATGCCCAATGACACATTGACAAGTGGCATAAGAAAATATCGCAATTTCAGAAGTTTAGACCCTGCCATCCCATATTTGGACATAGGTGCAGGTATTGAAAACATATTCAAATTTATAAGGGTAGAAGTATATCACCGCCTCACTTACCTTGACTATCAGTCCAATGACATATTCATAAAGGTAGGTGCACAGATATCGCTGTAAGGATAAATGTTATTGAAGAGTTTAATACTATTTTATAGTTGCAATAATAGTTCTTATAAAAAATAAAGATTATTTGCCCTATTCTAAAGTAGTTTGAGTTCGTAGTTTCGTTAAAAAAAAAAGAGATTGAGTATTTTGGAATAATGTAATATTATTAGGTAAAATGTTTGTACCATTCTACAATTATTTAACCTATATTTGCACCCTTTTTGTGAAATATAGAAATTATACCCTATGGAAATAACGCTCGAAAAACAGGATGCACTCAACGCAAAGATTAAAATAAACCTTGTAGAAGATGACTACAAACCCAAAGTAGCCACAAAAATCAAAGAATATGCTAAAAAAGCACAAATAAATGGCTTCAGACCAGGGCATGTGCCTACCGGTTTGATACAAAAAATGTATGGTAAGAGTATAATAGCAGAGGAGATAAATAACCTACTGATAAGCTCCATACAAGACTATATCAAAAACAACGAATTGCAAATATTGGGTGAGCCGCTGCCTACGCAAAAAGATCAAAATATACTGGATTTAGAATTTCAGAAAGAGTTCCAATTCACCTACCAAGTAGGCTTAGCACCTGAAATATCCTATGATTTATCCAAAATAAAAATCACCAAATATAATATACTTCATTCCGAAAAAGAACTGAATGAAACTATCGAAAACCTTAGAAACCAATTTGGCATCACTACAGAAGCAGATATATCATCGCCCGATGATATCATACATGGACAAGGCACCCTACTCTCAACGGGTGCAGTTTACAAAGTAATATTACCTCAATACAGAGTAGCAGAAAGTGAAAAAAGCAAATTTGTAGGGCTAAAATTAAATGATAAAATCACATTTGACCTACGCAACACACTTGGCAATGAAGCAGCTACCATAGCCTACACACTCGGGGTAGATAAAAGCACAGCTGAAAACATGACAGGTGATATAGAATTAGTCATAGAAAAAATCAATCATAATGCACCGGCAGAGCTCAATGAAGAGTTTTACAATAAAGTATTTAGAAACAGTGAAATAAAAGATTATGACAATTTTGTACAAAATCTCAAAAAAGACATTGATAAAAATTATGACTTAGCATCAGAAAATGCTGTACAAAATGAATTGTATTTGGCACTAATGGAGCATGTATCAGTCACAATGCCTGTAGATTTTCTTAAACAATGGATAAATACCGTAGATCTAGCCAATGTAGAGAAAGAAGGGATAGATGAGTACTACAGCAAATTTGAAAAAGGGCTAAAATGGAACCTTATACAAAACAAAATATGCAAAGACTTTGATATACAAATATCTGAGCAAGATGTGATAGCATATACCATGGAAATGATACGCAGCCAATATGGAGTGGGGGCTCAAGCAAGTGACCAAATGGAAGAAAGCCTAAAAAAATGGGCAGTGGATTATTTGGCACAAGATAATTACAAGAACTATGACAAAATTTCAGGACGCTTGCTCAATGAGAAAGTGATGAAAACTGTGACCGAAAAGGTATCATTGAATGTGAAAGACATAGCTGCCGAAGATTTTTACAAACTACAAAAATCTTAATATATATCAAATTTATGTCGGTGTGATTTTGCCAGCCAGTTGCCCGCAAGCTGCATCTATATCTCTGCCTCTACTTTTGCGAATAGTGACTTTGGCACCTTTTTGTAATAAATGCTTATAAAAAATATCCATTTTGGCAGCATCTGTATTCATAAAATTTGCTTCTGATATGGCATTATATTCTATCAAATTTATTTTGCAGGGTACACTTGTAGAATATTTGTAAAGCTCATCAGCATCTTGAAGTGTGTCATTAAAACCTTTCCATACACAATATTCTAACGTAATATCATTTTTGGTTTTTGCGTAAAAATATATCAATGCATCTTTCAAAGTTTGCAGGTTGTTGGTATCATTGATAGGCATGATTTGGCTGCGTTTGGCATCATTTGCACTGTGTAACGAAAGTGCCAAGTTAAATTTTGCACCATCATCGGCCAATTTTTCTATCATTTTTGATATACCTGATGTAGAAAGTGTGATTCGTGATGCCGACATATGCAATCCGTCTTTAGAGGTTATCTTTTCAATAGCTCTCATTACGTTATTATAATTGAGCAATGGCTCACCCATGCCCATAAATACGATATTACTGAGTGCTCTGTCATATTGTTCAGCGGCAAGATTTTTTACAGCTACTACTTGGTCATATATTTCGGCAGCATCTAAGTTTCTGTCGCGAGCGAGGTAGCCTGTTGCACAAAATTTGCAGTTGAGTGAGCACCCTACTTGCGACGACACACAAGCTGTAATGCGCTCATAAACAGGTATTAATACACTTTCTATCAATGCCCCGTCATACAATTTGTGTACACATTTGATAGTGCCATCATTGCTATGCCGCAAACTGTGCATATGTATGGGCAAAAAATCATATTTAGACTTAAGCTTTTCGCGAGTAGAAAGCGATATATTGGTCATATCATCAAAATTGATGGCTGACTTTTCCCAAATCCATTCTTTTACTTGCTTAAGTCTGAATGGCTTCTCCCCTACCTCTTCAAAAAAACTAATTAGTTCCTCATCAGGGGCTTTTCTTATATCTTTTTTGATTATTGTTTCCATTAATGATACAAATTTACGATTTTTGATATTAATATATTTATGTATGCAAAAAATAACCTCATTTGCGGCATTGGACTTGAGCAAGACCTACTCTTATGCAGACTACCTTACATGGTGGTTTGATGAGCGTGTGGAGCTTATCAAAGGCAAGATATTCAATATGTCGCCGGCACCAAGTATGAAGCACCAAAGGGTA
>JANRIG010000003.1:0-20956 GCA_033765235.1 Cytophagales bacterium
TTCTACTATCATATCCGGCGGACCGTTGCAGCCTCTGTCATCTATATATTCGGGGTGGCATATCACACAAAGGTCAGGTTGTACTACTGTAGTTATTTGTTGATCGTTTTTTGAGCGCGTAAGGCGCACATCATAGGGGGCATGATATACTTTACAAGTTTTTTTAGATAAATAAACTGATAATTCTCTAAATATATTTCCACTCACCATTTGATGTTTGTTTGACGGAGCAGGACTCATTTTTTTGATATATCCTTTAATAAGCTCCACGCGCTCGTCAAACCACCATGTAAGGTAGTCGGCATAGGTGTATTGCTTGGTGAGGTCAAGCTGCGATATGTCTGTGATTTTGACCACTTATATTACATAATATTAACGCTAAGTTAATGAAAAAATATGTAATTAGTAATGTTTGGAAATAATAATATGACTACCTGAGCAACGCTCTGGCATCAGGACCGGATGAAGATTGTAAAAATACTCCTATACTCGAACCGGGGTTTGGAGTTGGGGTAGATACAGCCATACCCGGATTTACACTGGTATTACATATCACATGTTGCCCTCTGATGACAGGCGAGTTTACATTTACTTTTACTATACCTGATATAGCTACTCTGCAAGTAGTATTCAATGGACAATTTTCGTACAAAACACCTATTACCGAATTGTCACCGGTGGTGCCTGATGCTGTATAGTCAAATGAGTTGTCTGATGCGCCTACTACTACTATATCCCCTTTATTTCTACTCATAGCAGCCGGGTTGTGCAGATATACCACTACCACCCCTTCTGAGGTAGTCTCCATGGTACCTAAGGCTACATCGCCGTTTACATTAAGTCTGGCACCTGTGGTGGTGGTGGTACCTATCAATACATTAGTACCTGTGGGGTTATTGATGATGTTGCCTCCTGATACACTCCATGGACCTCCCATACCTATCAATGTGTTTACATAAAATGTGCCAGATGGGTCTACCGCTATAGGGTAGGTAGCACCGGGGTTGCTATTTGCAGTTATGCTATTGTTGCGAATGAGTCCGTTTACGTTTAAGGCTACTTGAGTAATGGTATTTACGCTTATATTTAAGCCACCAGCACCCGCTGCTGTGCTGTTATTATTGATATTTACGGCAAAACCTGATGTTGTCATATTATAGTTAGAAAACATTGCTGCTGTACCACTACCTGCAAAGCCTGATTGGACTACCAAAGCCGGTGCTGATATATTTTGTCCTTCAAATTGCCCTGCAGGTCCTGTGCCAAAGTTGCGCGACATGATAGATGGGCTTGAGCCATTGTTTTCTACTTGCAATGCTCCTCCAAAGTTATTATTATTACCTAATACTCGAAGCGATATAGCATTGGCGTCGCTTGAGGTAAAGTTTGCTCCTATGCCTGTGCCTCCATATTGTACATTAAGCCCTGCAGCTGTGTTAGAGTTTATTTGCAGACCAGGCATAAATGGCTCATCATTAACAATTTGCAGCTTGGCAGATGGTAGAGAAGTGCCAATGCCTACTCTGTTACTTTGGTCAAATAAATAAGTATTTATGCCGGATGATGACCATATAGTGCCGGCTCCACCTAAGGTAGAGGTGTATAAACGACCAAGATTATCTGCATACACAACGCCACCACCTGTAAAGCCAAGCTTGCTCACCTTTACATCTCCATTATTAACTTCTAATCCGTACGTGCCAGGTACGCTGGAAGATGTAAATATTTTGAGACCCGTAGAGGTAGATACTATAGAACTCATCATAATAGACACTCCCTCGGCATTGGCACTCGCAGATGAAAACCTGGCTAAGCTGGCATCGTCATTGGCCTCTACCATGATGCCTGTAGCATCTATGCCTTTGGCTTCGGTGTATAGACCTACAGAATTAGGCACATTGGCTTTAACAAACAATGCACCTGTTTGTGAGCTATTGGTTTCGATTGTGGCCACACCTACTACAGAGCCTGTGGGTGAGCCTGAGATATACAGCCCTGTAGCGGTGCCTGAGTATATATTAAGAAATGAAGATCCTGAAGTGGTATTGATAGATAGCTTACCGTCTTCGGAGAGTATCATGCGGCTGAGCGAGTTGTTGCTGCCGTTGGGAGTGGTTTTAAATTCCATAGCAGTGCCATTGCTGCCTGTGGAAAAGTTTTGGGTGGCTATCGCCGTGATTTCGGCAGTAGGTCCATTGGGCATATAATCCGTACCATCATACCCCCCAAATCCTATTCCTCCTAGTTTTTGGTTTTGCAACATGGCAGCCGGAGCTCCTGTGGCAGTAAGGTTTCCGTTTTTACCAGCAATAATAATGCTTCCTGCTTGCGTGGCATTAGAATTATGAAATAGTGCCATACTGGCATCATTGTCGCTGCCCGCCACCATTAATTTGACACCTGTAACCGGTCCTAACTCACCAATACCTACCAACGATGAAGTATAAATGCCATCTGTAGTGGTAATCCATTGTGATGCTGTACCACCAATACTACCTATTCCAAGATTACCACTTCCATCTACAGTGAGCACTGAGCCAGAAATGCTAAAGTTTTTTAGTTTAACACCTCCAAGCACTTCAAGACCTAGTCTGTTGGGAGTGTCCATATCTATTTTAAGACCCGGAACTGAGCTTACGCTGGCAATTTGGTTAATGACCAATGCAGGCTGGTTAATGGCATCGTTAAATATCACTACACCAGGCTCAGTAGTGTTGCCAAAGGTATGTTGTATGTTCAAGGCTCTGCCATTTGAAATATTATCAATGTGTAGAGCATGGTTCGTGTTGCTGTTGTTGTTTTGGCTGATGCTTATAGAACTTCCACTTGAGCCATTACTAATATCAATTGCACTAGTGGTATTTGAAGTGTTTGATTGTAATATATTTATTGACTTTCCCAGTGCATCATTGAAAACATTTAACGCAGTATTGGTATTCGTATTAACATTATGGGTAAGATCAATTCCGGGAGCATTTGCTTGATTATTAATTAATAAAGCAGTACCGGTACTAATATTTTTGTTGTCAATATATAATGCCGGACCTGAGGCTGTGGAATTATTATTAATCCAAACTGCACCTTGTTCACTGGAACTTTCTACAAACAATGCACTACCATTATTACCATTAGATTTTATATACACAAAATTTTCGCCATCAAACGTAGTAGTACCTATCCCTAAACCTGTAATATTTTGTAATGAAAACATGTTTTGTCCTGCAACAGACCAATCTTGAGATGTTGAAGACGTAAATGGAGCCATGCCTACATTACCCAAACCATCTACGGTGAGCACTGAGCCCGGGGTATTGAGGTTTCTAAATCTGATTGTTCCTTGTACATCAAGTTTTGCAGTAGGGTCAGCGGTGCCTAAGCCTAAGTTGTTTTGAATATAGACCTTACCATTTTCAAAATAGCCTGCAAAATTACCTGCTATGCCTGTGGCAGTGCTACCTGTGGCATTGCCATATATGGCATAATTAGAACCTCCACTTATGGCCAAAATGTTAGCACTTACCCCATAGTGTTCCCCGTTGCCTGTAGAGTTGTCTTGAATAAAAACACCTGTATGATTGCCTGCTCCTTCGCCATCATTAATAGCAGTGAGTGCTACAGACTGACCCGGACCATTGTTGGTAATGTAAGAATAGAGTGCATTCATTTGCTGCACGCTGGAGTTGTTTGTGATGGTAGAAGACATACCTCTTACCCCTTCGTTGCCTGTAGTCACTATAGATGAGTTATATGATATTTTAGAGCCTGAGGGTTGCGTGCCATTGAAATCTACTTGCACACCTACTTGCAAACCATTAGCACCTGTAACATCTCGTTTTACATTTAGTACCGAACCTGTATTGGTGTCAGTGCCACGCACTACCAACGGCACGTTGGGAAATGTTTCGCCAATGCCTACTAAACTCGATGTATAAAATCTTTCAGGCGAGGCGTTAATCCACCTGGTATCTGTAGGAACGCTTATAGTACCAACTCCTAAGTTTCCCAAACCATCCACAGTAAGTATAGAGCCTGGGCTGTTAAGGTTTCTAAATCTAATGGAACCTTGTACATCTAGCTTAGCAGTAGGGGCATCGGTACCAATACCTACACCAGTTATAACATAAGCTCCATTTGGAGCCCCTAGTATCATTTGATTCGAAGCCGAAGCCGATACATGATTTCCTATTACTATAACATTACTTTTGTTTGATGTACCAGAATTTATACCAATAGCAATATTTTCATTTCCATCTATATTTCCAATTCCAGACAATGAACCTATAAATATGTTATTAGTACCATATGTATTATCGTTGCCCGCCATAAATCCGATAAAATTATTAAAAGACCCATTCAGGTTGTTATAACCTGCATTTCTACCCATAAAGTTATTAGCTTCACCATTTGTATTACTATATCCCGAATTTATTCCAATGAAATTATTCATTGTACCACCATTATTTGAAAATCCAGCAAAGTAACCCATAAAATTATTACTATTCCCAGATACATTTGAATATCCAGCCTGTCCGCCAATAAAATTATTATTAGAACCAAATTGGTTGCTGTAACCTGAAGCTTGCCCAAAAAAGTTGTTGTTTTGACCAGTTGTGTTGGAACGACCTGCATTAGAACCAAAAAAATTGTTTAAAAAACCAGTAGTAATAGATTCACCAGCTTTATAGCCAATAAAATTATTATTTATTCCTGTAAATGTGGTATTTCCTACTTCCTTACCTATCATTACACTTGAATTAGTACCTGTACTTGTAATAAATATATAACCATCATTTATACTGAGTTTTTTCTCATCCCAACCTAATGTTGTTGATGTGGTAAAGGTAGCTGAAGAATTGTAGAATGGAATACTATTTGCCACACCAGAGGGTACTCCTGCACTAATTACACCCATGCCTACATTACCACTGCCATCTACAGTAAGTACTGAGCCTGAGATAGAAAGATTTCGTACTCTTATGCTTCCATTTACATCGAGCATGGCTGTGGGAGCTGTGTTGATACCCAAGCCAGTGATGTTGTTACCTATTACTACTTGATTTGAACCTGTAGCAGAAGTGAGAGCACCAATGGCAATGGCGTTGGAGAGGTTGTTAGAAGTAAACCCTGTACGTTGACCAATGGCAATGTTGTCAAAACCTGCTGTGTTTCCAATGCCTGAGTAGGTGCCTATGAATATATTGTTATACCCTGATATATTATCTAAGCCAGAATTGAACCCAAAGAAATTATTGTTAAACCCTGTGGTGTTGTTATTACCTGCATCTTGCCCAAGCATGTTGTTTCGAGAGCCAGTGGTATTTCTTTCCCCAGCTCCATTGCCAAACATATTATTGTGCGACCCATTGGTGGTAGCTCTACCAGAGAAGTAGCCCAAGAAGTTGTTATGGTTGCCATTGGTCATAAAATAACCTGCGCCAAAGCCTATTACATTGTTGTTGGTGCCTGTATTTATACTAAATCCTGCGTTTTCGCCATACAAAAAGTTGTTAAAACCTGAGGTGATATTTCTGCCTGTAGCATCGCCCATAGCAAAGTTGTTGTATCCTGTAGTGAGTCTGTTGCCCGCCAAAGGACCAAAAAAGATGTTGTTTAAGCCTGTAGTTGTAGTATTGCCAGAATTATTGCCTAAAAAAATACTATTATTGTCATTCATTCTCAAGCCTGTGCTTGTGCCAATCATCAAAGCTCCTGAAATAGAAGGTACTTGAATATTATACGTACTTACTACAGGCCTCAGGTTGTTGCCTACAATAGTCCAATCGTTGCTGCCTGTGGGTATTGCCCCTAAGCCTACATTACCTGCACCATCTACAGTAAGTACTGAGCCTGATATGGAGTAGCTATTAAGTTTTACACCTCCTATTACTTCTAATGCTTTGCCCGTAGTAGTAGAGGCAGAAGTGATTTTTACAACAGGATTTGTACGGGTATCGCTGGTAGATACGAACTCGCCTACTATACCTGCATTGTAATTGGTAGCTCTAAGTGTATATTGAAAACCACTGCTTGAAAAATCAGCACCAGGGGCAGGCATTCCCATGTTTACATTTGATACTGATAATACTGGAGACGCAGATCCTGCTCCTGTAGCTATTATTGCTGTACCTGTGCCATTGTAAACATGAAATTTTGTGCCGGAGGCTGTTGTACCAATACCTACTTCGCCAAAATTGTTAATAAACATACCTTCATTATTGTTTGCAATTATTCTAAAGGGAGTATCCGTACTTCCTATGGTGTTGGAAGATGGTGAAGTATTTCCTCCAAGTTGCCAAGATGGTGATATAGCAGGCAAACTACCCAATCCAATATTTCCTGCACCATCTACAGTAAGTACAGAGCCTGATATAGAAAATGAAGAAAATTTTATAGCACCTGTTACATCTAACGCCTTACCTGTAGATGTACTATTGTGCGAAATAATTACGGCTGTATTTGTATTTGTTGAATTATTAATCCTAAAAATACCTGATTGACCAAAACCAGTGTTAATAACTTCCATAGCATATTCCGTGCCGTCTGTACCTACTTTTAAACCTCTACCTTGAAATCCAGTAGAATTATGGATAATTTCTACTGCGGGAGCACCTCCTCCTGATGCCGCAGCTGTAACTTTTAACGATGTTTGACCATTAGAATTAACCTCCAATTTAGCTCCTGATGCTGTAGTACCTATACCAACTTGACCAAAATTATTTAAAAACATGGCTTCTTGGTTGTTTGAAATGATTCTGAATGGGGTATCAGTACTTCCTATGGTATTTGATGAAGGTGAAGTATTGCCACCAAGTTGCCATGAAGGTGTGATAGCAGGAAAAGAGCCCAACCCCACATTACCTGCACCATCTACAGTAAGTACTGAGCCTGATACAGATAGGTTTTCTACCCTCAAGCCACCATTGATATGTAATGATGCTGTAGGTGTATTGGTACCAATACCTACATTGCCACCATTGAAAATGGCAGGATAATTGTTGGCAGCACCTGTGGCATTTACTCTGATACCCACATTGGTAGCACCGCCTGTACCTGTAACTTGAATATCGGCACCTGTTTTGTCTCCCGCATTTGAAACAGGAATATTTGTGATGATACCTGTTAACGGAGCTGAACCTACACCCATACTAAAATTCAGAGCTATTCCCGTAACACCGGTGCCGGATGAATTTCCTTTGACATCTATGAGCATTGCACGATTTGTAGCTGAGCCGGTACCTACAACGGAATAGTTGTATAAAACCCCATATTTTTGACTTGCTCCACCACCTTGTGTTAAGTCAAACTTTACTGAGTTGTAAGGGGATCCACTAATGTTGTAATCTTTTATTGAAAACAAGTTTATCGGATTTGTTTCTCCTATCCCTACGAAACTTGTGGTATAAATTTTGTCGCCTCCTGTTTCATTCCATTTTGTATCAATTATAGGGGATGGTAGTGTTCCATATCCTAATTTACCTGCACCATCTACGGTAACTATGCTGCCTGCAGCACCACCCAACCCCCCTACTGTAAGGTCTGAGGATATAATAACACCTCCCGAGCCTACAAATTCGCCCACCAAACCTGTGCCTGTGTGTGCAGCTCTGAGTGAGGTGGCTGTGCTGGCATTGTTTGTAATGCTAAACTCTCCTGCCGAGCCTGTGCCGTTGGTAGTGCCAAATATGGCTGAATTGGAGTTGGCAGCATTGAATATTGTACCTTGAATAGCTCTGCCTGTACCGTTTGTAATGGCGTAAACGGCTGAGCTTGAGTTGGTAGCATTGGCTACAGTAAAGAATGAGGCTGAAGCTGAGGAGCCTGTTTGTGAAACTACAAACATGCCAAAACCAAAGGGTGCAGGGGTGCCTATACCTACATTACCTGCCATATAAAATAAATCTGAGCTGTTTTTGCCCCAGTTGCTGCCTGCGGCTACCCATGCTGCCCCATCCCAGGTGTAAAGTATGTTTTCATCCGTGTCATATATCATCATGCCTTTAGCGGCTGCAGAGAGGGCGGCAGTAAGTGTAGCACGGTTGGTGGTGTTAAGGCGGGGTATTAATAAGCCTTGCGGAAATGTGGCAGGGTTTTCTACGGCTATATCTAAAACTGCGCGTGGGTTGGGAGTAGGGGTGCCTATGCCTTGGCTTTTTTGTGCGTATGAACTGCGAGCAGAAAATATAAACAAATATATCAGGACGGCAATAGAATAGAGTTTGTACAGTTTCATCATGGATTCATTGCTAATTCTGACGTATATACTTTTAATAACAAAATAGTAAATGATTTTTTTTTATAAAAATAGAATATTTATTCATTCACAAGATTATTATTACGATGTTAAATAAAAAAAGTTTTTATCAAAGTAAGGTGTCTTATGCGTGTGGCAATAAAAAAATGAAGTATATAATATCTTACACATCTGTATGGTTTTCAAAAAACCATAGTTATTGATTCGGCAAATCCACAAGGTTAAGAAATCCTTGAGGGTTTTAAAAATAATTACTTTTATTGATATATATCCATGACCTAACCTAATCATTCTGTAAACGCTACGTCCAATTGCTGTGCAGCCAAATTGTAGTAAAAAATATGATTGCTCTGTATTAAGAAATATTTGGATAGATTATCAATTTTAATCACCTTTGCACAAAATAACAAATCATCATTGTGTATGTATCTCATGATGTCATGCATAATATTAATTACAATAATATCATATGAAAGCATACGTTTTCCCGGGTCAAGGGTCGCAATTTTTGGGTATGGGCAAATTCCTACACGATACCCAACCCATAGCCAAAGAAATATTTAACATAGCCAACGAAATATTGGGTTATAAGATCACAGATATCATGTTTAGTGGCAGCAATGAAGATCTCAAGCAGACTAATATCACCCAGCCTGCTATTTACATACACTCTGTTATATTGCCAAAGATAAAAGCTACATTTGAGCCTCTCATGGCTGCAGGGCACTCATTGGGTGAGTTTTCTGCACTAGAAGCCATAGGAGCTCTCAGCTTTGAAGACGGTCTCAAATTGGTCAATATTCGCGCAAAAGCTATGCAAAAAGCATGCGAAACTACCCCCGGCACCATGGCAGCCATATTGGGGTTAGAAGACCATGTGGTGAAAAAAGTATGTGAAGTAGTGACCGACGAAGTAGTGGTAGCTGCCAACTTCAACTCGCCCGGGCAGGTAGTGATATCGGGCACAGAAAAAGGGGTAGAAATGGCCTCAGAAAAGCTAAGAAATATTGGTGCAAAACGAGTATTGCCCATTCCGGTTGGAGGCGCATTCCACTCCCCGCTTATGAAACCGGCGCAAGATGAACTGGCCAAAGCCATAAATAAAACTACCATTAAGGTACCTGTGTGCCCTATTTATCAAAATGTAGATGCAAAGCCTACCACAGACCCTGCACAAATAAAACAAAACCTCATAGCCCAGCTCACCTCACCTGTGCTTTGGACTCAAACCATACTAAATATGGTGAATGATGGTGCCAAAGAAATAGTAGAATGCGGTCCGGGCAGAGTACTGCAAGGGCTCACTGCAAAAATAGTTCCGGGAGTACCCATATCTGCAGTATCTGAATGATAAATACAGGAATTATCTTTGATATGGACGGTGTGCTTATAGACAGCAATCCATACCATAAAATAGCTTTAGACATATTTTTGACGGAAAAGGGATTTTCACTGACTGAAGAAGATCGAAAAAATAGGCTGTATGGCAGAGCTAACAAAGACTGGATCAATGACCTGTACAATGGGAAACTTAGCACCAATGAGCTTAAAGTACTTGGGAATGAGAAAGAAGTGATTTGGAGGAGAGAATATGCCCCTTATATAAAACCTGTTGCAGGACTTATACAATTTCTCACACAACTAAAGCAAATTGGCATACCAATGGCTGTGGGCACCTCTGCCCCGAGCGATAATGTAGATTTTACTTTCAAAAAAATTGGTATTGGTCACTTTTTCGATGCAGTATTAGATGAAAAAGATGTCACTATTGGCAAACCACACCCTGAAATTTATATCAACTGTTGCAAAGCTTTGCACCTTGCACCTCAGTATAGCATTGTATTTGAAGATTCAATATCAGGTGTGAAAGCAGGCTTAGATGCCGGCTGCAAAGTAGTGGGTGTACTCACCACACACACCATGGAAGAGCTGGTTGGATGCAGCATGTATATTAGCGATTATCAAAATTTAGACCCCAAAGAGGTAATAAATTTATGCAACGAAGTCACCCAATAGGCATATTTGATAGTGGCATAGGTGGGCTTACGGTGGCATCTGCCATTGCTCAAAAGTTGCCTCACGAATCCATCATATACTTTGGAGATACAGCACACTTCCCCTACGGTGACAAATCTGAGGCTGCAATACAAGCTTACAGTGTGAAAATATGCGACTTTCTTTTACAAAACCATTGCAAAGCCATACTCATAGCTTGCAATTCTGCTTCATCTGCCGCTTACAGCCTAGTGAAAGTTTATGTGGGCTCTAAGTCATTAGCAATCAACGTTATAGATCCTGTTATAGAATATTGCTCCACACATTTGAACAATAAAAATATAGGTGTTATAGGCACTGTACAAACTATAAAATCCGGGATATATGAAAAAAAACTAAACGAAACTGACAAAAATATAACTGTGAAATCACTGGCTACCAAACTGCTGGCACCAATGATAGAAGAAGGATTTGTAGACAATGAGGTAAGTAGAGCCGTGATTTACAATTACTTATCAGACAATACACTCAATAATATAGATGCACTCATATTAGGGTGCACCCACTACCCTCTCATCAAAAATATGATATATGAATATTATCAAGGCAAGGTACAATTGCTGGATAGTGCTGCCTTAGTAGCAGACCATTTGCAAGATATATTGATAAGCCATAACATTGCAGCTTCTGAAAATAATATTCCCCAACTTAAATTTTTTGTGTCAGACTATACTACCAATTTTGAAGAAGCCACAAAACTTTTTTTTGGTCAAAAAATAAAATTAGATTTACATAAACTTTGGGAATGATATACTAATACATCGCAATTATGAAGCATGTGACCAAATATTTTATATTCATTATTGGGCTACTCACGTCAAATCTGCTCAATACCTATTTGACCAAATATATATTATCATGGCTCAATATCAAAACCAATGTGTACCTGTCTACCCTTGCAGGCATGGTATGTCTTATGGTCATATATTTACCACTTTTTGTATTATCAGAAAAATTGATGTATCACTTTTCTGAATGGTATTTTAAGCAAACATCGCATATACTTAAAAGCAGGTTAAAATCATTTTTTGTAGGGCTCATCCTTATATTTGGGCTCTTATTTTTAGGATATATGTATGTATGGTATAAAAAATCAATTATATGAAAAATACAAAATCAAGCAGACCATGGCGTGGAAAGTTTGAAAAAATAATACACTATGAAATAAAACCTGCAGATAACAAAACCTCAACTGTGGGTCAGGGCAGTATGCTGATAGCCACCCCCGCACTCATAGCCGAAATAGTGAATAAAGTGCCTGAGGGAAAGCTAATTACTATTCCAGAAATTCGCCGCAGGCTTGCTGCAAAGATGGGTGCAGACTTCACATGCCCACTTACTACAGGCATATTTTTGCGCATAGCTGCCGAAACAGCCGAAGAAGATAAAAATCATGGCGAGAAATACATCATACCTTACTGGCGAGTGGTGAGAGAAGACGGTACTTTAATAGATAAATTTCCCAATTATCCATCCTTGCAGTCAGAATATTTATCAAAAGAGCATTTATACATTGTGCCCAAAGGCAAATCAAAGCTCATTGTAAAAGATTATGAAAAATTTTTAATATAATATTTATATTAATAAAAAAAACAATTCAAGCATACCAGCTACTTTGAAAAATATCATTCTGCTATCAATTACTATATTTTTGGCATCGTGCTATCGCGAGACTAAGTTCAAAAAATTTAACCCTGAATATTGGAAAAACGATTACAACGGCTGCGACGGCAACCGTGAAGTACAAATAAAATATCTATATGATGAAAAAAATGTGCTCATAGGTGTCACAGAATTTCAGCTCAGAGAAATACTCGGCAAACCCAATAAGCAATACATCTATGACCGCAACAAGAAAAAATACATTTATTACACATCGCCCGGCAAGCAATGCCATTATGTGAAATATGATGCCAAAATACTCATTGCAGACATGGATGCACTCAATAGAGTAGTACAGTTTACCATAAAATTTGAATAGCATGTCGCTCAAAATACCAGTATTTGTAAGCCACATTACCAACCTCAGCGATGCACGCTACTGTGCAGGTATGGGAGTAGAAATGTTGGGTTTTTGCTTAGACCCATTACTGCCAAACCATCTATCTGTCAATGAATATCATGCCATAAGGTCGTGGGTGGCGGGCGTGAGTATAATAGCTCAATTTCAAACCATTAGCCCTGAAAATATCAACCTCTTGCATGAAGCAAAGCCCGATATGGTAATGATAGAAAATATACCACAAATATCAATAGACATACCCATGGTATATGAAATAGCTCTACCGCAAATCACCGATGCAAAACCTCCCAAAGGCAGTATGGTGCTTATGAACACCACTATACATCATAGATGGGATGATGATGTAGTAAAATTTATCCATACCTACGGCAACACCTACAAACTAATCTTTGGTGGAAATATTGACTTACAAAATATTACATACATCATATCGCAAAATATATATGCGATAAATCTACAAGGCACACCTGAGATAGCACCCGGATACAAAACATTCGACACACTGGCAGATATATTAGAAATACTAGAGGAGTAAATATTTTTTTTATTAATTAGATTAAATATGATTGAAATATTATAAATTTGCTCAATATTAATCATATTTATTCATGGATATACAAATTGGCATAAAGACAGACCCTATCAATACAAGATACACCTACGATTGGCTTTTTGATATATTGGCAGATGAAGGAATAAAATATGTGCAGTTGGGCGCATTTTTTGAGCTCTTTCATATGCAAGGCAACGATAGTTATTTTCTTAAAATAAGAGAAAAAGCAGAAAAAAGAGGGCTTAGGATTAAATCTATGTTTTCTGCATACCGTGAGTTTGGTGGATTTTTTTATGACGACCCTGCCATGGAAACAGCAACAAGACGTATGTATGACCAATATATACACGCAGCTGGCGTACTCGGTCTCGACTATGCTGGCACCAATCCGGGGGCTGTGTACCGCGACCAATTTCAAAAAAAAGATAAGGGAACAGAAGTGTTTTTCAAACACATGAAAGAGTTGCAACAATTAGCCAAGCAAAAAGGTCTTAAAGCACTGGCAATAGAACCTATGAGTTGCATGGCAGAGCCACCCACCACTCCCGATGAAATGGACTTATATATAGGCACTCTCAACTCATACCATGCTCAAAATAAGGATACTACAGTGCCAGTATGGTTATGTGGCGATATATCGCACGGGCTCGCAGATGCACAAAAAAACATAGTGTACTCCAATATAGTACTATTCAAACATGGCATACCCATGATGTGCGAGTTTCATTTCAAAAACACAGATGCCATATACAACAGTACCTTTGGCTTTGGTGAAGAGGAACTAAAAAAAGGAATAATAGACCTAAATGAGATAAAGACACTATGCACCCAAGGTCAATGGCCGGTAGATGAAGTAGTAGGCTATTTGGAAATTATGGGACCTAAAATAGGACGCGACTATACAGACCCACATCTGGGCGATACACTGAGAGCATCGCTCAGAGCCATAAAAAAGGTGTTTTGCTAAGAGTTGAAATAATACTATTTTAACCTTTGGATTTATAATAGATATATAAATATACTAAAATCAGGATTGTCTAAAAAAAGTAGCAACATACCTATAGATATTCACTATAAAAAGGTTGCAAATTATACATTAACAAATAGCTGATTATAACCCATATATAGCATATAAAAGTAGCCATATTGCTATGTTTTGTCATTAATTTAATAAATTAATTATCTGATATTTAAGAATAATTATACTAAAATTGGAATAAATATTTTGTCCCCTGAATGGATAAATACATAGATACTCATGTGCATTTTTGGAAATATGACAGTCAAAATCCAGACTTTGATTGGATAAATGATAGAATGCATGTTATCAAAAAATCATATTTACCTGATGATTTTCAAAAGCATGCCCTCTCTACTGACATATATGGCAACCATATTATAAATGATTGCATAGCTGTGCAGGCAGCAGAATCATGGCATGAAACCCTATTTTTGCTGGATTTAGCTGCTACTTATGACTTTGTCAAAGGAGTAGTAGGGTGGATAGATATAAAGGATGTGAATAAGTTGGGCACACTCACCTCTCACAAAAAACTTAAAGGTTTTAGGCATATCATTCAGGCAAAAAACTACGGATATATGTCATCAGATGAGTTTAGATATTTTATATCCAAACTTAGCACATACTCATATACTTATGATTTGCTACTCCATCCTCACCAACTGCACGAAGCACTGGAACTGGTGCTGCAATTTCCATCCCAAAAATTTGTGATAGACCACTTAGCTAAGCCTGACATACGCAGTGGCGATGTGCAAGACTGGAAAAATCATATTTCAGAGTTTAAGCATTGCCCACATGTATATGCAAAGTTATCAGGGCTGGTCACAGAGGCATATTGGCATAGTTGGAAAGACACTGACTTTGACATAGTATTAGACACTGCTCTCAGTGTGTTTGGTACAGACAGGCTCATGTATGGCAGCGATTGGCCGGTGTGCCTATTGGCTGCAGAGTATGCTCAAGTAGTACATATTATCAAAAAATATATATCCAAAATGTCTGATGATGAGCAATATAAAATAATGTACGGCAATGCAATCAACTTCTATCATGTATAATACTACGATACTCACTATATTATTTTTATTCATAATTACTCATGCCATAGGGCAAAATTTTGGCAAAACTGTAACTGCAATAAAGAAGTATCAAACAGTAACAATCTTAAAATCAGCAGATAGCACACAGCAAGTAGCTATATGTGCCCACTTACAAGCACGAGTGATGACCAGCACCCTCAATGGCTCCGAAGGAAATAGCTTGGGCTGGGTAAATTTGAAACACATAGCCTCACGCACACTTACTCCGCATATAAACCTGTGGGGAGGCGAAGAGCGTATTTGGTTTGGCCCGGAGGGTGGGCAATATGCACTGTATTTTAAAAAAGGCGATAAATTTGAATATAAATATTGGCAAGTGCCATCAGCCATTGACACAGAGCCATTTACTCTTATCAAAGCTACCAACTCCAAGGCACACTTCATAAAAGACATTAAGCTCAAAAACTATACAGGATATGAGTTCAGCTTTCGTGCCGAAAGACTCATAAACTTAATTACAGAAAGTGAACTAAAAAGAATATTACCCAATATCAGTAATAACATCCGTTGGGTAGGGTATGAATCTAGAAATATAGTGAGAAATACGGGCTCAAAAGCATGGTCGCAAGACAAAGGCTTGATTTCTATATGGATAATGGGAATGTATCCGGCTCATAATCAGGTAGTAGCTATATTCCCAACCACCATGCCCAAGCCTACCCCAAATATAGACTATTTCCAACCCCTTGACACTACACGCCTCAAATTGCGCGACAGCACACTATTTTTTAAAACCGATGGCAAATATCGCTCCAAAATAGGACTTGATTATACATCATCAAAGAATGTGATAGGAAGCTACGATGCCAAATACAAACTGCTCACAGTCATCATCTACAACCTGCCTGCTAAACCTATGCCGTATGTAAAATCTACATGGAAGTATCATGAAAAACCATACGAAGGCGATGTGACAAACAGCTATAATGATGGCGAAGCACCCATGTATGAACTGGAAACCTCCTCTCCTGCTTTGCAACTAAAAGCGGGCGAAAGCTACTTACATATTCAAAAAACACTTCATTTTCAAGGCAGCATACAAGAATTAGATGCCATTTGCAAAAAATTACTCGGAGTATCTATTCACACTATTCCATTCAAATAATATGAATTTAGAATTAAATAATAAAACATTCATCATCACCGGAGGCGGTGCAGGTATTGGAGAAGCCATCACATTAGCTGCAGCAAGCGAAGGTGGTAAGGTAGCCATAGTAGGTCGTACAGATATTGCAGGCTCTGCTTTGGCAGACAAACTGCATAAAATGAATGCCTCCTATTTATTTGTTAAAACAGAACTTAGCGATATGGCACAGTGCCAAGCTGCGATAGAGAACACGGTAGCAAAATTTGGGACCGTAGATGTATTGGTTAATAACGCAGGCATCAATGACAGTGTGGGTCTTGAAAATGGTAACCCCGAAAAATTTATCCAAAGTATGCACAAAAATTTATTTCACTACTATTACATGGCACACTATGCATTGCCCTACCTTAAGCAATCCAAAGGCAATATCATAAATATTACTTCTAAAACAGCCGTCACAGGGCAGGGCGGCACCTCCGGCTATGCCGGAGCCAAAGGAGCACAAAATGCACTCACCCGTGAGTGGGCAGTAGAGCTGTTGCCCTATGGTATTAGAGTAAATGCGGTAGTACCTGCCGAAGTATATACCCCGCTTTATGAAAAGTGGATAAGTACCTTTGACAATCCTGAACAAAAACTAAAATCAATCACTGAAAAAATACCCTTTGAAAATAGGTTTACTACTACTGAAGAGATAGCTTCGGCGGTTATATTTTTATCATCTGCCAAGTCATCGCACACCACAGGCCAAATCATATATGTAGATGGTGGCTATACCCACCTCGACAGGGCATTATAATGCCCCCACATAGGGAGGCACACTGTCCGATATATGTGATTTGTCTCTCATATCAATGCACAAAATATTCATACCGTTGGTAATGGCTACGTATGGTGCTTTGAGAGCCTGATAGTAATGCATTGCTTGTTGCAACACTCTGATATTCAATTTTACAGAAGGCTTTTTACACTCTGCTATCATGTGTACACTGCCTGTGGCATCGTATATCACCAAGTCGCTTCTTCTCTGCCGAGTGAGCGTTTTTAATGGCATCTCCACCCTTATGAGTCCGGGAGGATAGTGCAAATGGTCTGTAAGGTAGCATAATAAATGCTGGCGCACCCATTCCTCAGGGGTGAGTACAATGTATTTTTTCCTAATTTTGTCAAAAATCTTCCATTTACCTTCTATTTCCATACATTTGGCATGTATGGGAGGTAGTGCGAGCGTAGGTAACAGCATATTGCAAATATATGAAATGGGTTTATAAGTTTATTTTCTTCATTCTTAGGGGTATTTCTATATTGCCCTTAAAGATATTATATATAATGTCTGACATATTTTTTGTATTCCTCTATCATGTATTCAAATATAGAAGAATGGTAGTGCGTGAAAATTTAATAAATTCTTTTCCGCAAATGTCTGAAAATGAGATTATTAATATTGAAAAAAAATTCTATCTTTTTTTCTGCGACTGGTTTATGGAGCAAATAAAATTTATCACTATATCACAGCATGAGATACAAGCCAGATTCAGATTTGCAGATACTGCATATTTAGATAAATATTACACCAACAAAAAAAGTTTTATTTGTGTGCTTGGGCACTTTGGCAACTGGGAGTGGGCAGCACCTGCTTTTGATCTGCTGCAACTGCACCAACTTTATATTATCTATAAACCACTGTCAAACAAATATTTTGACAGCTTTATGCAGCAAGTACGCACCCGCTTCCATGCACGCCTCATACCTATGGCACAGACCTATAAATACATGAAGCAACATGAAAGCGGAGTAAATGCCACTGTATTTGTGGGCGACCAAACCCCTGCACCTGAAAATGCAACATGGGTCAATTTTCTTAATCAAGATACTGCTGTGTATAAAGGCACCGAAGCCATTGCCAAAAAACTAAATATCCCTGTACTCTACCTCTCTATTTACCGACCACAAAGAGGATATTATCTGGCACACTTACAACTTATTTGTGAAGTGCCTCAAGACACTGAAGATGGCTATATTACCCAAACACATACACAAATGCTTGAAAAAGACATATTTACTCAGCCTGAAATATGGCTCTGGAGCCATAAAAGATGGAAGCATAAAAGGAATAATCAGTAATTATTCATTGCTCTCACCGATAATCACAGCTTATAAGTCTGTAACTCGCTCACCAATTTTTTTTCGGTATCTTGCACATTACGAGGTTAATATTTATTAATAAAATAATAATCTTAATTTATCTCTCTTTGTAAATACTATTTATTAATTTTGCCCCGCAAATAGAAAGAATAAAAAACTGTTTGCCATGCCCTCCACTTTCCGCTCCAAAATACTGTATGAAGCACTCACCTACGATGATGTGCTCCTTCTACCCGCCTACTCTGAAATACTGCCCAAGCAAGCAGTGACACAAACCCACCTCACAAGAAAAATCATACTCAACACTCCTTTGATATCTGCTGCCATGGATACCGTGACAGAGAGCGAAATGGCCATAGCCATGGCTCATGAAGGAGGCATAGGCATGATACACAAAAATATGCAAGTGCACGAACAGGCTGCTCAGGTACGCAAAGTGAAACGCTCCGAAAGTGGTATGATACAAGACCCTGTGACACTCCCACACAACGCTACACTGCAAGAGGCACTGAGTATCATGCAAGAATTCAGGATTGGTGGTATACCAATTACTGACCTCTCAGGCAAACTTACAGGCATCATCACCAACCGCGACCTAAGGTTTGAAAAAGACCTCACCAAAAGTGTATCTGAAGTAATGACCAAAGACAGGCTCATCACAGCCAGGGAAGGAGTCACTCTCGAAGAAGCAGAGAGCACATTGCAAAAATACAAAATAGAAAAACTACCAATTATAAATGCACAAGGTATGCTCAAAGGCCTCATCACCTATCGCGATATATTAAAGCGCAAAGATAGGCCATATGCTTGCAAAGATGAATATGGCAGGCTTAGAGTAGGTGCTGCTGTAGGTATTACCAAAGACTTATTTGACAGAGTTGAGGCACTAATACATGCAGGTGTAGATGTCATAAGTATTGACACCGCACACGGGCATTCAAAAGGTGTAATATCACATTTCAAGGAAGTAAGAGCCAAATATCCGGATCTGCAAATCATTATCGGAAATATTGCCACCGGCAAAGCTGCAAAAGCACTGGCCGATGCAGGTGCAGATGGCATAAAGGTAGGGGTAGGTCCGGGTAGTATATGTACTACACGCATCATAGCAGGGGTAGGTGTGCCCCAACTGAGCGCAGTGATGGAAGCTGCTGATGCTATACAAGGCTCCGGCATACCCATAATAGCCGATGGTGGCATACGTTTTTCGGGAGATATAGTAAAAGCTTTGGCAGGAGGTGCCAGCAGTGTCATGGTTGGGTCATTACTGGCAGGCACTGAAGAAGCACCGGGTGAGATGACCATATTTGAAGGTCGCAAGTTCAAGTCATACAGAGGTATGGGGTCTCTCGAAGCCATGGAAGACGGTAGCAAAGACCGCTATTTTCAAGATGCAGAAGAAGATATCAAAAAATTAGTACCCGAAGGTATTGTAGGCAGAGTACCTTACAAGGGCATGGTATCAGAAGTGCTGTACCAATTAGTAGGCGGTCTTAAAGCAGGTATGGGCTACTGCGGTGCCACAAATATTACAGAATTACAAAAATCAGAATTTGTAAAAATCACTGCTGCAGGCGTGAAAGAAAGCCACCCTCACGATATACAAATCACCCGTGAAGCACCTAATTATTCTACCAAATAATAAAGAATAATTTATAATTACTTATATATTTGCCATAGATATTTATAAATATTGACTATATGCGTAATACCTATATTTTTATATCATTAATCATATTTACTCATTTACTACATGGGCAAGACACCTCTGCATTTCCTGCACCTCCTGTGGCATCAAATATAGAAAATAGCACACTCATGCCCGGTACTTCAGGCATCCCATTTTCAAACCTCATATTGCCATTGTCTGTATTATTATTTGGCTTTGCTATAATAGCTATTATATTTACGGTGTACGCCAAAGTCAAAGAATTTTCACCCGACCATGCCATCCGTATAGTGAGTATCAGCATGCTCGTGATAGGTATTCTATTTGTAGTGAGCACCAGTTACATGATAGATATTGCCGTGAAAACTGAACTATACGCACCTGCATTTGGGCTTTTGGGCACATTGGCAGGATATCTGTTGAGCAGAAACAACGGCAATGACAACACAAACACCACTCCAAATGTATAAATATTTGATTATTAACATATTAACACTGTTTTTTTTATATAATCAAGCACAAGACAGACCTAAATATA
The DNA here is from genome assembly GCA_033765235.1 of Cytophagales bacterium. GTDB lineage: Bacteria > Bacteroidota > Bacteroidia > Cytophagales > UBA9547 > JANRIG01. Next base: position 20,446 of record JANRIG010000003.1, read on the forward strand.
TACTGTTCAACAACACCAATGCCGTTTATGAAATTCAAGTAAGTCCTGACACACAAAATTGGGAAACTATAAGCATTAACGCCTATTCGCTCTACACTTTTGACAGAGCTGCTGAAAAGTTGTACATCAAGGTAAACAGCAATACCAAATATGGCAAAAACACTTTGCAATATACCATTCAAAAAGGGTCAAAATATCAAATATATTGGAATACAGGCAAATATTATTATGATTTGTCGCAATATTGAAATTATGTTAATAAAATACAGTTACCATATTTATTTTTACAGTATTAACAAAAAATAACATATTATACTTTGAATAAGCAATTAATTTGCCATATTTTTTTAATAATATTGTGTCACTGTGGCTTTGCCCAGTCGCTCATTGTATCTACAGGCAGTGCAGGTACTTATGCCGTGCAATACCCTGCCAATATCATAACCTCACCGCCTCAAGGTATGATGCTCACCTTCAAAGCCAACCACAACTCGCCCGGCTCCTCTACCCT
>JANRIG010000008.1:0-36254 GCA_033765235.1 Cytophagales bacterium
ATTACCGAATATCGATGGATATAAATAAAAGTGATAATTCCACCTGCGAACTAAATAAAGCTGCATAGTATTTGCTTTATTTCATTTACCTTCCTTAATTCCACCATATGAAAAAGGTAGTCCTATATGTTCGAGTATCCACTGATGAACAGGCCAAGTTAGGTTATAGTCTAGGCCATCAGGAAATGGTATTGACAAAATTTTCAGAACTAAAAGAGTTTGAAGTTGTCAATATTTTCAGAGAAGACCATTCTGCTAAAAATTTTGAACGACCTGAATACAAAAAGCTTTTTAAATTCTGCAAGACTCACAAAAAGGAAATTGATTTCGTGTTGATTACTAAATGGGATCGTTTCTCTCGTAATCAACGTGATGCTCTTCAAGAAATAAAATCATTTAGTGACTTAGGAATTGAGGTAAACGCTGCCGAACAATGGATTGACTTTTCCATTCCACACAACAAAATGATGTTGTCAATTTATCTTACCATTCCGGAAATTGATAACGATGTACGGGGCATCAACACACGAATGGGGATGCGAAGAAGTTTGAAGGAAGGTCGGTGGACAGGTGTTGCACCTATTGGTTATAGAAACGATCGTGATCATTTGAAGAAACCTATCTTAAGGCCAAGTGATAAAGCTTCTTTGATACTTGAATCTTTTGAATTGTTTGCCACCGGACTCTATGAAAAAGAAGAGCTTCGCAGAATAATGAACAAAAAAGGATTGACGTTAGGCAGAAGTCAATTTCCAAAAATGCTACAGAACACAATTTATATTGGAAAGATTTCCATACCTGAATTTAAAGGCGAAGATGCGCAGATAGTAGAGGGACTTCATGAGCCCATTGTGCCTGAAGAATTATTCAATAAGGTTCAATGGATGTTAAAGTCAAATCAAAGTCAACGGAAGTTGTATGAAAAGCTCAATGACGCAACTCCATTAAGGGCATTAATCACATGCAGCAAATGTGGTGGCAAACTAACAAGTAGTGCCTCTAAAGGTAGAAGTCGTTATTACACATACTACCATTGTAGAAATGGATGCACTGAAAGAATTCCGGCTGAACAAGCTCATGATGCATTGTTGAATTACTTTGATGAGGTTGCCGTTAAGCCAGAGGTTGAGAAACTCTATTTGGAAGTAATGGGTACAATCTTTAAAGCAAACGAGTCAAATCGTGAGCAAGAGATTAAGAAGTTGAAAGAAGACCTAGTTAGCGCAAATAAGAAATTAGCATCACTTGAAGAAAAATATGTGCTCAATGAAATTGAGCGTGATAGCTATTCTTTTATGAAGCCACGGTTCAAAGATGAAATATCAATGCTCAGAGAAAAGTTAAGCGATCTTGAATCAAAAGAAACAAACTATACACGGTACTTGAACTCAGGAATCAATCTCTTGCAAAACCTAAGACTGTACTACGAAGCTGCAAGTGTGTCCAATAAACAGAAACTCATTGGTTCAATTTTCCCTGAAAATTTTAGTATCGAAAATGGCATTTGTCGAACCGCTCAAGAGAACGCTGTAATCTGCGTTTTTAGAGGATTTGAGCACGATTTTAAAGAGGAAAGGCCGAGAAAATCTCGGCCTTTCCGGTCAGGTACCCAAGGCCGGAATCGAACCGGCACACCTTTCGGTACACGATTTTGAGTCGTGCGCGTCTACCAGTTCCGCCACATAGGCATTTATTTTCAGTCTTCTTTTAATCTGCTCCATGCGCAGATTGTGCCACATAGGCGTATAATTAATTCTAATATTCAAAAAACGGGTTGCAAAATTAAGTAAAAATTATCAAATTCAAATTATTATGAAACATTTAATATTTCTTTTCTTTATTTCATTTTATGTATCAAATGCCCAAGTCACCTATATAATAGACAACGGACATTCAAATGTGAATTTTGCCATCCCTTGGCGTGAAATATCATTCCGCACAGGAGAGTTCAAATCATTCAATGGTGAAATCACAACCAAATCAGAAACCGACCTTACTGATGCCTCTGTGAGGCTTAGCGTAGAAGTAGGCAGCATAGATGTGATAGCTGATAAACTTAATAAAATGCTTCAGGAAAAAGACTATTTGGATAGTGCCTCATGTCCTATCATAACTTATACTTGTACAGGTCTCAAAAAAATTAAAGATAATGTATATGAAGCTAATGGCGACCTCACCCTGAAATGCAAAACCCAAAAAGTAAAATTCATGGTAGAAGACAATGGCAGGCGCGATAAATATGCTGCCATAAAAGTAACAGGAGTAGTGCCCAAATCACAATTTGGCATTGTAGGTGGAGGCGATAGGTTGGGCGATGGCGTACAGATTACAGCGTTTTTTGAAATGGTAAAGAAAAAATAATTGTCTGACAATTTGTAATTATTTTGTATTTATAAGTATATCAATAAGTTATATATAATATTCAATAACTTTGACATATTTTTTTTGTAATATTACATTAATAAGGTTAGTTTCGCACCTCAAATGATGGTAAACGTGCAAGTAAAAATTTTTAATACATATACTCACATATTATTTTACACTCTTGGGATGTTGATAATGCTGTCTTGCAGCAAATCTCAGAACAGCGAAACTTCAGGAGGTCTTCAAAGTGCCAAAGGTGGCAGATACTATGGCGGTGTCATGCGTATTAACGAATCAGAATACATCAAAACACTATTTCCACCCTCTATTACTGATGCATTCTCGTACAGAGTAGCCAACCAAATATTTGAGGGGCTTCTAAAAATTGACCAAAAAGACTTGAGTTTCAAACCCGGGCTTGCCGAAACATTTTCTGTAGATTCAGGAGGTCTGAAATATACTTTCAGACTCCGCAAAGGAGTGTTATTTCACGATGCTGACTGCTTTGCCAATGGCAAGGGTAGGGAAGTGAAGGCTTCAGATGTCAAATATTGCTTTACCTACTTATGTAAAAACTCAGCTAATAATCAAGGCTACCACATATTCAAAGACGTGCTCAAAGGAGCAAATAAATATTTTCAAGAGTCAATCTTTGTAGACAATCCTGATTTTGATATAGAAGGTATCAAAATAATAGACGACTATACTGTTCAGCTTATACTCGACCGCCCTTCATCTTTAATGATGTATCATTTGGCACGTCCGTACACATACATTTACCCCAAAGAAGCGTTTGACAAATATGGTTTGGAGATGCGTGTGAAGCCTGTAGGCACTGGCCCGTTTGTGCTTTCAAATATAGACGAAGGCATATCTGTGATACTCAAAAAGAATACTAACTATTATGGAACAGACTCTGTAGGTAATAAATTGCCTTTTTTAGATGCCATCAATGTGCAGTTTATGAAAGACCGCAAAACAGAGCTATTTGAGTTCAAAAAGGGTAATTTGGATATGCTCTACAGACTACCTACCGAAAATATTATAGAAATAGTGGAAGATGCCATGGACAAAACCAAAAAAGGCGAATACACACAATACCAACTTCAACGTACACCCGAAATGACCACACATTTTCTTACATTTAATACCCAAAGCGAACTATTCAAAAACAAAAACCTTAGGATAGCATTCAGCTATGCAATAGATAGGCAAAAAATTCTTGAATTTGTACTACAAGGCGAGGGATACAAAGCAGGAATAAATGGTATTTCACCTCCTACTTTTAAAGATTATGACATAGCAGGTATCAAAGGATATGATATAGATATACAAAAAGCCAAAGAATACCTCAAAAAAGCAGGATACCCTGAAGGCAAAGGATTGAGCAAAATACAGTTATTCCTCAACTCAGATGCAGAGCGCAATACCAACGTGGCACTTGAAGTACAAAAGCAACTCAAAGACAACCTCAATGTAGATATAGAACTCACCATTGTGCCATTGGCACAGCATGTTGAAAATATTACCAATGGTAAATCAGACTTTTTCAGAATAGGATGGATTGCAGATTTTCCAAATCCTGAAAATTTCTTATTCTTATTCTATGGCAAAGATGTGCCTGACAAGCGTGATGAAAAATCATTCCCCAACATGTCGAGATACAAAAATAGTACTTTCGATGACCTTTACCTCAAAGGACTAAATGCAGGCAACACCGCTGAGTCATTCAAATATTTTATGCAAGCAGAGCAGAAACTCATGGAAGATGCACCCGTGATAGTGCTTTGGTATGATGAAGGCTACAGACTGTTGCAACCTTATGTCAAAAATTTTCCGAACAACCCCATGCAACTGCGCGATTTTTCAGAAGTATATTTTGATAAGTCTTTATCAAAAAGTGTGAACTGATGAATGGATGATCAAAATTTGGACATAATTCAAATACCGTTTGCACATACAAATAAGTATTCAGAACTATTTTGCAAATACACAACACACCCTGAAACATTTTATCAATTTATCAAATATAAACCTGACATACAAGGACTTTCATCTGCCATAACAGACAGAAAATTTGACACAAACTCCAGACTTATTCTGCATAATGTACTCAAAGAGCAGTATCAAAATATACAAGTATCAAACCTTGTAACACAAAATATTGACCTTATCACATCTCAAAATACCTACACTGTGACTACTGGGCACCAAATATGCATATTTACAGGTCCTTTATATTTTGTTTATAAAATAATAACTACTATAGCTTTATGTACAAGACTCAAAGAGCAGTATCCTGACAAAAACTTTGTACCCATATATTGGATGGCTACCGAAGACCATGATTGGGATGAAATAAATCATTTTCACATATTTGGCAAAACATATACCTTCACAACTGGCCAAAAAGGAGCAGTAGGCGATATAGATATGTCACTGCTCAAATCTCAGTTTCAAGACTTACCACAAGATCTGCAACCATTTGCCACCCATTATATTAATGCAGATACATTGGCTCATGCTACACGTGTATTGGTAAACGAACTATTTGGAAAATATGGATTGGTAATATTAGATGCTAATAATAATGCGCTCAAAAATATATTTGTACCCTATATAGAAAAAGAAATTTTAGAACGTAATACCGAAAATGAGGTAAATACTCAATCGCAACACCTTGAAAATATGGGCTACAAAGCCCAAATACATCCTCGAGACATAAATCTGTTTTACATGCAAAGTGGTATGCGTGAGCGCATAATGTATGCAGATGGCAAATATCAAGTACATAATACGCAATTGTCATTTGATAAACACGAGCTATTAGCACTATTGCATAACCACCCCGATTATTTTAGCCCCAATGTAGTGTTGCGTCCACTATTTCAGGAAGTGATATTGCCCAATATAGCCTACATAGGTGGCCCGGGCGAACTTGCTTATTGGTTGCAACTCAAAAGTATTTTTGATAGTAATAATGTACCATTTCCTGTGCTCATACCTCGGCTTTGTGCCTTATATATTTCCAAAAACATACATGAAAAATTATCAAAGTTGAACCTCCAAATAAGTGACCTTTTTTTACCATTACATGCCATTAAAGAAGTTGTGCTTATTAGTACAGGTGCTTTACAATACCAAGAAGATATATATAAAAGTGCTGTAAATGAAATATTTAATGATATTCATAATATAGCTGTAAGTATTGATAAATCGTTGGGTGGAATGATAGATGCCAAAAAACACGAAACCCACAAAGCACTTGACGAAATACATAAACGCATAGTGAAAGAAGCCGAAAAAAAACATGAAACTACACAAAATCAAACTACCCAAATATATCATAAATTATTTCCCAACGGTGTACTTCAAGAGAGGCACGATAATATTTTGAATATCATTTTGAACAAACCTGACTTTATCGCAACTTTGTTGCGATTGACAAATCCGTTTGATTATAACTTACAAATAATATCCGAAAAGTAGATAGTGATTTTAGAAATAATATTCTTGTTAATAAGCACTTGGGCAGGGATACTTTGTGTATTTGTCATGCCCAATATACAGACACGCAATTTCGGTGCCATACTTACCTTTAGTGGTGCATACCTTTTTGCCATTACAGTGATACATATATTGCCTGAGCTTTACCAACATGCAAAGCAACCTTTTGTATTAGGGGTTTGCGTATTGGGCGGATTTTATATGCAAATATTTATCAATTACTTTTCTACAGGTGTAGATCATGGGCATATACACGGGCACCACAGTCATGCAAGTTCGGAAGCTGTATTGCTATTCATTTCTATATGGATACACTCATTGCTGGAGGGCACACTATTAGTGCATCCGCAAGCAGCTCACCCCCATGACGAAACAGGCAACTTGCTGGTAGGTATCATATTGCATAAAGTACCCGAGAGCATAGCACTTGCCTCTATACTACTATCGCACCTGAGCAGCAAAAAATGGATTTGGGTCATGCTATTCATATACAGCATAGCCACACCTGCAGGTATGTACTTGAGCAACAGTATGATGCAATACCAATGGATGAATGACCAATGGGTAATGTATATATTTGCCATAGTAGCCGGCAATTTTTTGCATATCTCTACCACCATATTTTTTGAGAGTGAGCAAAATAAGCATCGTTTTTCGTTATACAAAATGTTACTCATCATTTCTGCGGCATTGATAGCTTGCGGAGTGGAGTTTATAGGTTAATATTTGAATAGCCAATGATTTTATCATTAGGCTATTGTAAGACTTTGAATATGAATGGCATATTTTGGGTTTCACCCAATTTCATTTATCCATATGTGCAAGCACATATGGTAATATTCTTTCTGCCCAATAGCCATATTGCTTGCCTGATGGGTGTAGATTGTCATAGGCTACCAGCCCTGTTTCATTTCTACGCGATATATCTGTGATATTGATGTAGTTTACCCCCGCAGCAGTGCTAGCATGCAAGTTGGCAGCATTGTAGGTATCTATGCCGGCACTTATTACAGCTCTGTTTGATGACCCAAACGGTGTATATCCATAGTCGGGGATTGATACTACAAATATATGTTCTTTTACATGACCATTGTATCCTAATGCGGTGGTGAGCAGTGCATTAAACTCCGGCACATAGCCACTTACAGGGTAGCCTCTGTATTGGTTATTCACCCCAATTAGCAATAGTACAAAATCATATTTTGCAGTGTCATTGGCCATTCGTATTCCATACATAAGTTCTGAGGTTGTCCACCCGGTGCGGGCTATTATTTTAGGAGGATTTATATCATAGCCTAAGTTTCGCAAAGCGGTAGCAAGCTGGTTAGGGTATCTTTCTGCTTCGCTCACAGCCTCTCCTATGGTGTATGAGTCGCCGAGTGCAAGTATGGTGTAAGTTTTTTTCATGGTAAGTAAATATTTATTTGCTGAGTCTGATATAAGTGTATTGCCTGAGTATGTGGTGTTTGCAGAAACAAACTCTAAATATACAGGATTTGGGTTGTTTGACATAATATTTGAGGTGTCTTTTGGTAAATTTATAGAATGGACAGTATTAGTACCTATTACAGTATTACTATTTACAGTGGTAGGTGTATTATTTCCCGATGGAGTGATAGTATCATACTTTTTTTGAGGGGCTGTAGAGCTTGGATCATTTGTACAAGCATACAAAATTGTAATAACCCATAGTGAATATAGTGCAGGAATTGTGTGACAATACTGAGAAAGTGATTTGCTAAAACATGTACTCAAGTAAGATAATAAAAATCTAGTAAACCCTTTCCATTTTGTCATAAATATTTATGATGATAGGTTTAATTATATTATTATAAGTTCATCAATACGTTCAAAATGTTTTTTGTTTAATGTAGAAATTGACAACCCATTTGATAATGCTGTAGCTGCAATGAATAAATCTGCCATATCAATTTGCTTGCTTTTCACCATTAAATTTTTATTGATTTCAACCGCTTTGAGTACTGCTTCATTGTCAAATGGTAAAACTAAAATTTCATCAAAAACCTTGTCCCAATATTCAGACTGCATATTATCTGCCCCACATAATAATTCATATTTGGTCACAACCGAAACAGAGAAACTATAACCTTGTTTTAGTAAATTGTACCAAACTGTCTTTTCCTTCAGTTTTTTTCTATAAAAGTCTATCGGAATAGAAGTATCAATGAGTATTAGTTTGTTCTCCATTGATTAACTGCTTTCCTGTTTTTTTTATTATCCCAATTTGCTCTTTAGTAGCTACAGGACCTGATAGGAGCAATACTTCTAAATTAGATTTTGTTTGCGATTGTTTTTGAGTACCCTTATCTAATGCCACTTTAAGTAACTTTTGCTGTCGCAATGGAAGCATATTTACTATATTCAGTAAATATTCAAGTGATATATCATTTTGTATTTTCATCTGTCAAAAATTGAGAATTTTCTGTGACTTATGCACAGAATTAGTTGAGCTTAAAAGGCGGTATGAGCACAAACTCAGGAATGAGCACTTCAAATTTTACACCATCCATAAGTTTTTCCATGAGGTATGTACCTCTCATTTTGCCAATGGTACTTTTAAGATTGCACCCTGATACATATTGATGTACTTCGCCGGGCTCTAATATGGGTTGTTGACCTACCACTCCTTCGCCTTCTACCTCGCGTATGCTGCCGTCGGAGTCAAAGATGTACCAATGTCTGCGAAGTAACTGCACAGTGGCATCACTGATGTTTTCAATGACAATCCTATATGCAAACACATAGTGCATATTCTGTGGGCTGGAGTACTCTGCCTGATATTCTGTTTTTACAGAAATTTTTATACCTTCGGTAGTAGCTACTGACATTGTTTAATATTCGTAGCTAAGTTATAAAAAAAAAAATTATCTTTCGAAAAAAATTAGATATTTAATTATTAACAGTACCTATGAAATATCATTTTTGGTGTCATACATACATGAAATTAAACCAATTTATATTTTCAGTAATATTTAGTACGCTCATGTGTATGCTTAGCACTACATCATTTGCACAGGGTAATGCCAATACTGAGCGCAAAATATTAAATATTTGCTCTTCTATTTTTGATGAGTTTGCCCCATCGCTCAGTGCCGATGGCAAAACTTTGATTTTCCAATCCAACAAAGATGGTGAGTATAAGCTATATGAGTCAAGGCTCAATGCACCCGGACAATGGTCTGAGCCATTGCCCCTCACAAAAGTGAATAACTATGGCAAATCTAAAGACCTGGTTGCAGGTCCGAGCATAAGCTATGATGGAAATACCATGTTTTTTTGTGCCTCATATGCCAGCGGATGGGGCGATTTGGACATATACTACTCTGAGCGCAAAGGGAGCGATTGGGGCGAACCCGTGAACCTCGGTAAGCCTGTGAACTCGTCTGACTATGAGGGGTTTCCGAGTATATCTGCCGATGGTAATAAACTATTTTTTGTGAGGCTGCTGCCGCAGAAAATAGAAGGTATGGACTGCTTCAAAATCATGGTGTCAGAAAAAGATAAAAAAGGCAAATGGGGTTTGCCACGAGTGCTGCCTCCGCCTGTGAACTTTGAGTGCGACAAAGCACCCCGAATACTTACAGACAATAAAACATTGCTTTTTTCATCTATTCGCCCAAATGGTAAAGGCAAATTTGACCTTTATACTTCCAAAATTACTGAAACAGGCGAGTGGACTGAGCCCCTGCCCATGGAGTTTGTGAACAGTCCGGAACTTGAGCAGTATGCCACTGTACCTGCCTCGGGCGACTATATGTATTACCATAGCAATGGCAACATTGTGAACATAACCATCCCTTTCAAATATCGCCAAAACAAAAACATCACCCTTCAAGGGTTTGTTACAGACCTTGATACCAAAGCACCACTTGGTGCCAACATTACTGTAAAAGATGCCTCTACCACCGAAATATTGAGCTTGACACAAAACAACCCCTCCGATGGCAGATATACCGTGGTGCTATCTGCAGGCAAGAGGTATGAAGTCTCCATCACCAAACCCGGCTACTCTGTACACAGCACAGAGTACGACTTGGTAAATCTTACTGACTATAAGGAATACAATGGCGATGTACAATTATTTTCAAAAATTAATTTTACACTATCTGTCATAGACTACGACCTGTTTTTTCCACTTGTGGCTGATGTATTTGTAAAAAATGCACTTACAGGGCAGCAAATCAATATAGCTCCGGTGAAAAATTCATCAGGGAGTATGTTGTATAAACTACCCATAGGTCAAAAATATAATTTTAACATAGAATCAGGCAAATATGCTCCATACAACTTCAACTTTGACCTTACCAATGAAATAAAATACAGAGATTATGAAAAAGAGGTAGAAATGGGGGCTAAAAAGAAGCAATTTCTCATAAACCTTTCTGATGCTGAAACAGGAGGTTTGCTATCGTTTGACGTGCTCATTACCAACTTAGATATGGATGAGCAAGTAGTGGCTCAAGCCACCATGACCCGCGATGGCAAATATGCCATAAACCTTAGAGAAGGAGGCAGATACAAAGTAGAAGTAAAAAACCAAAAAGGGTATGCTTTTTACACTACAGAGATAGATGTGAACAGCTCGGCTACAAGCCTCACTATTGGCATGACAGCCCTCAAAGCCAATGCAAAACTTAAACTTAAAGACATTACATTTGAGTACAACAGCTATGAGCTTAACGACAATTCATTTCCTGAACTCAACCGTGCCATACAGATGATAAAAGATAACCCCGGTATGGTGGTAGAAGTAGCCGCACATACAGATGGTATAGGAGGCGATGTATTTAACAAAAAACTATCTGAGCGCAGGGCAAACTATGTGGTGGATTACATGGTAGTGCGCAAAATACCTGTATCGAGGATAAAGCCTGTAGGATATGGCAAAACCCAACCCATAGCTCCTAATGATACCGAAGAAAACAGAGCTAAAAATCGTAGACTTGAGCTCAAAATATTATCCGTAAACTAAATAGTATATCATAAAATGACCATTAATGGGATGAAAAAATTTATATTTTTAATCATGATCAGTGCGATTTCAATGCACACATTTGCCCAAAAAATAAAATATAAAGAAGTGTATGAATATATTAAAAAGAAAGATTATGAAGGAGCATTGCCATACCTTAAGATTGTGCTCAAAGCAGATTCATTGCAGCCAAGTGCCAACTTGTACCTTGGGGTAATATGCTACACCAGAGCCAAAAATATGGATGTACTCAAGCAAAACCCTGCAGTATTAAGATTTGCTGACTCGGCAGGCTTCTACTTGGCAAGGGCACGACGTATGATAAACGAAAAAGAAATACGCAAAAATGATGAATTTTATACCATTTACGCAAAAAGTAAAAAAGATACTTCCAAGTTTATCAATGACCGCGATACCATATTGGCCAGAGTATTATATGACATAGACTATAAAAGTGCAGAAATAAAAAAGCATAAACTCAATGCACAAAAGATATTCAACAGGTTCAGCAAAGGGGTCACATTTTACAACCAATCTGCCTTTGCATACAGAGACTTAAATAATAGATTTATTACAGAAAAGCAAATGCTTCTGCTGTCAGACGATGCTGTAGTGAAATCACTCAAAGATATTGCAACAAATTTTGACAGTGCTACATATCATTTGGCAGAATATCTCAAAGCTATCAAAGAATATCCCATCAAAGATTATTCACAAAATATAAAACCTCAAAATATAGAAACCTATCGCCTCGACGGACTCAATATCCCCGATTTTCTCGCCAAAGAAGTGACAGTATGGAACTATTCTCAATGGGCAAAAACCAACCTTGAGCTTTTAGAAAAAGATGTGAAACGCGTGCGCGAAATGCTTATCAAATATGAAAATAAATACAACAGATATTTTGACCAAATACAAAATCGTACATTAAACGAAGACTCTGTACGCAGCTTTTTACCAGACAAAAAGATATTGATGATTACCAACAAGTATGATTTTGGCGCATTGCCGGTAAAAATGCTCGCCTATAAAGCAGCTAAACTTGCTTTTTTGGTAACCACCCTCGACAAATATAATACCACAGACTCACTCAACCCACACACCATAGAGCCTCGTGCCATGCTTTTTACCGACCTTAACCGCAAAATAAAACTGTGCGATACCGCACTTATGGAAATTGCCAAAATAAATGTGGCTGAGGAGGCCAAAAAGCACCCGGAGTATATATCAAAAGTATATACCAATGTGTCAAACTTGCAAACATATATTAACAATGAGCAACAGTTTGTGACATTTTTCAAAAATCAATATTCAGACACCTATATAAAAATACTATATATGTACTTGCAAAAATGGTACGACTCCACCTCATATATAGTGTATAACAGCGCAGAGCTACCACTATCAGTCACTCGAAACAGTACCAAAAGTGGGTACAAAACCACAGCAGTGCGCGAAGACAGATATGGTAATATATATGTATGCGGCTACAACGGTACAGCTGAAAGTGCCACCTCATTTGTCTGCAAAATAAATGCATACCGTCAGATTATCTGGTTCAAAAACATACCAAACCGCTTAGAGTCCAAAGCCGGCTTCACTACCGAGTTTCCCACAGCCATAGAAGTAGTAGGTGATGGATGTGTATTGAGCGTGAATTACAAACTCGGAACTACCATAAAAAACCTTTTGGTAAGGTACGACAAAGTGGGTAATGAAATACTTGCCAAAAGATATGACCTAGGCAAAATAACCCGAAAAATAGTGTATGATGAAATAGGCGACAACTATATCATGGCACTCAAAGGTACTGAACTTATAGACTATACAGAGACCGATGAGCAAGTAAATGTAGCCTGTGTAAATAACCAGGGAGGTGCTACTTGGATACAACAAATATACCTAACAGGCAATATTGCTGATTTCATCAAAGTATTTGAAGGCTATATGCTCGTATGCAACTATGCCAAAGTTGGAGCTGGTGGTACCTCACAAATAGCCTCACGTGCAGGTACTACCATAGCCAAAAGCAATATATTTATGATGAAATTTACCGGTCAAGGCAAAATAGGACCGTACGAAACCATACCCTCATATACTCCAATATATGCCATAGGAGCGGTAAAAGTAAGCTCAGGAAATATCAATATTGTAGGCTACAGCGATGACATGACTCCAGACTATCTTTTCAAAAAATATACCGAACGTGAAAAACAAATGCAAAAAGTAGTAAACTCAAATATGGAGTTTGTATATTAGTTCTTATCTATGGTATGAAATACGAATTTCTCTATAGGTGTTTTATAAGTTTCACAATCTATGCGGGGTAGGGTGGTGGCAGATACGTATTCAATCATTTATTAGCGTACTCATATTAGTATAAATACTAACGAAAACATTACATTTACAATTTGGTAACAATTTGTTAACACTATACTAAGCTATTTTTTATTAATTTGTATTGTTTACCAAGTGATTACCCATGAATTTAGCTGATTTTATCAACAATCTTACAGTAGCAAACACAATTCGCAAAAAGCTCTACCTGCTTTTTTCACTCTTGGTAGTGCTTATCATAGGCATTGGTATTTGGAACGGTTATATGATATTGCGCACATTTTATTACCAAAATATATTCGACGATGTAAATAAAGTAATGATTAACATATTGGAATGCAGGCAGTTGGAAGATGTGTTTCTCAAAGACGATACCAAAAGTGATGACTTTCACTCAAAGGGTGAAAGTATTAATCTCAAAAAAATAGAAAATGAAATCACACATACCAATGCGCTGATTGACAACTTAAGAGGCAAAAATTTTATGAACAAACAGGTAGAGCTTGCCAATACGCTTGATATGCTCGAAAAAGAACTAAAAATGTATGAATACAATCTTCGCAATCTTTCAATACATTTTAGGCAGCGCGGGTTTAAAGATTATGGGCTGGAAGGTGCACTTCGCAATGCCATACATGCCGTAGAAAAATCAAATGTAGATTATGACAAAGTCATTATGCTCACACTCCGCAGGCATGAAAAAGATTTTTTCCTGCGCAAAGACATGAAATATTTTGATAAGTTTAATGACGAAATACCTAAGTTCAAATCAAGCCTTACCAACTCTAAGATATCTCGAGCCCAAGCAGACTCTATGATGGCACTGCTCGATGCCTATCATAAATTTTTTAAAGAAATAGTAGAAATAGAAAAAAATATAGGTCTCAAAGAGACTGAAGGGCTATATGGCAAGCTTAATGCCAGCACCTACAACCTGCGCAAATACAGCGAAACTCTGCAAATAAATGCCCAAAAACTGATAGATGAAGCCATTCAAAATTTGTTTTTTTGGCTCATAGTAGCACTCATAGTACTGGTCACAGGTACGATAGCTATAGTCATATATTTGGTAGAAAAACTCGAAAAGCCACTTAATCTTGTAAAAATTAGTCTTGCAGAGCTATCAGATGGGGGTATACCCAAGTCTGAAGACATACAAACCAAAGATATAATATTAGGCACTATTGTAAATGCCATACACTCCATAGTAGAGCGCATCAAGTACCTTACCAATTTTGCTACTGACATAGGTCATGAAAAGTTTGACTCACATTTTGAAATAAAACGCGACGACGACCTGCTCGGCAAAGCATTGGTAGATATGAAACACAGGCTAAAATATGCAAAAGAGGAGAGCGAAAACAGAAATACATTTACTGAAAAATACACCAAATTTACCGAAATGCTCAAAAACGACTACAATAGCATGGAAGAGCTGGGCGATGATGTAGTAAAAAATATTGTGAAAGCTGTAAACGCCAATCAGGCTGGTTTTTTCTTGTATGATAAAGAGCAAAATGTACTTGTCATGCATGCATGCTATGCCTACGAGCGCAAAAAATATTTACAAAAAAATATAGAACCCGGCGTAGGCTTGGTAGGTCAGTGCTATGAAGAAAAAGATACACTCTACATCACTGATGTACCCGACAACTACATACAGATACGCTCAGGATTAGGAGGCTCCAACCCCACTTGCATTGCACTATTTCCGTTTATACAAAATGATGAGTGCCTTGGTGTGGTAGAGATAGCCTCGCTCAAAGAACTTAGCCAATCACAATTAGATTTTCTCAAAAGAGTGTCAGAAAGCATAGCTTCTACCATTTATATATATGAAAATAATATTCGTACCAAAAAAATACTCACTGAGACACAACTGCAAGCCGAGATGCTAAAAGCCAATGAAGAAGAAATGCGCCAAAACATGGAAGAACTGCATGCTACTCAGGAAGAGATGATACGAAAAGAAAAATCATACCTCCAAAAAATACAAATATTGGAAACAAAACTTGCAAAATATGAAGACATTACTTCATTGCATTTGGTGGAATAATGAGTGATTAAGTAATATATAGTAGTATATATTACAGTGATTAGAATATTCACTTTTAATACCCTCCCACAGCCAATTGCTCATCAACTTCTTGTGGCGATGGAATGATGATTTTGCCTTCGGTATTCAATATTTTTTGGGCACTTTCTACTATATCTTGGGTGGTAGTAGCACCTATACGAGTGACTCCTACAGCCATGACTTTGAGCAAATCAGAGAGTGTCCGCACACCTCCTGCTGCTTTTATCTGTACATGAGGCGCACTGTGCTTGCGCATGAGTTTGAGATCGTGCATAGTGGCACCATTGTATGAATATTTGCCATCAGGTTGCTTCACAAATCCATAACCTGTGCTGGTTTTTACAAAGGCTACTTTAAGGTCGCTGCATATTTCGCAGAGTTTTATTTTGTAGCTATCTTCCGGCAAATAGTCATTTTCAAATATTACTTTTAATGGTACTTTGTACGATATGCAAATTTCGTTTAAGATTTTTATTTCATTTTTCACATAGGTCCAGTCGTTGGCTAATACTTTGCCCACATTTACTACAATATCTACCTCATCAGCACCATTTTGTATTACTTCTTCTACTTCTATGGCTTTGGTATTAATAGATGAGTTGCCATGAGGAAACCCTGCTACAGGGCATATTTGCACAGGGCTGTCTGATAAATAATCTACTGCATGTATTACATCGTAGGGTTTTACACATACGGTGGCAGTATTGTATTTTTTTGCTATCTCATATCCGCTTTCCAATATGGCATCGGTCATGGTGGGGTGTAGCAATGAGTGGTCTATCATTTTTGATATTTCCAGTATATCAGATATTTCTTTCATATTTATTTAATGGTTATAGTTTGTTTTAATTTAATATCTGCAGACGAGGCACCTACAAGTATCTCATAATCACCGGCATCTGTCACCCACTGTTTTTTGTCGGGGTGGTAATATGCAAATGATTTTGCACTCAGAGGTATGGTCAAAGTGATAGTTTCGCCGGCATTTACCATACTTTTGGCAAATGCTTTCAGCTCTTTTATAGGGCGGTCTATAGTAGGATTTTTAGGACTTACATACACTTGCACTACCTCACTGCCATTGGCTGCAGAGGTATTTTTTACATTGAGTTTTATGTCAAAGTTATTGGCAGATTTATCTGAAACTTCTAATACTGAATATTCAAATGTAGAATATGACAGTCCGTGGCCAAAAGGGAATAAAGGTTTTATATTATTTTTTTCATAATTTCTATATCCTACATATATGCCTTCTTTATAGTCCATTACATAGTTTTTTTTATCCATACCTGCCCATCCATATGCGTCTTCGCTTTTGGCTACATAGCTGAATGGCAACTTGGCTGAGGGGTTGTAGTCGCCAAAGAGCATATCGGCCAGTGCATTACCTGTCTCTTGTCCTAAGTATAGCGCATCTACAAATGCTTTTACATTGCCTATCACTCCTGATACATTGATAGGTATGCCACCATTTATCACCAATATAGTGTTGGGGTTGGCTTTGCTTACAGCTTTTATGAGTTGCTCCTGCTTGTTGGGCAACTTTAAGTGGTCATAGTAGTCATTTGCCTCAGATTCAAGGCTTTCAGATGAGCCCAAAAATAGGATAGCCACGTCAGATTTTTTGGCAGCTGCCACAGCTTCGCCTATCAGGTCGGTAGTGGTGTTGGCAGTGCCTGCATCATGGTCCCAGGTAAGTTTTACATTTGCCCCCATTTGTCCGTCAAAGTATTCGAGCACTATTTTGTGGGGTTTGTTTTGGTCTAGAAATATTTCTACACTGTCTTTTTCAGTACCATGAAAGTCCCAATTTTCAAACTGCAATACATCATCTATGTACAGGCGCACACCGTCATCGGCAAGGGTAGCTATTTTGTATTTTTTGGGTACAGGCGAAATGATGTATCCTGTCCATCGTATGCCAAACATATCTTTGGTTACTTTGTCGGGAATGGGCGATGCATCGTTAAATACATAGTTTATATTAGTTTCTGTACGAGTGACTACAGGCGTACCCGTGAGTGATATATTGTTAAAGTACTCAGCAGTAAGTCCTTGTGTAGTTTTGCTTGGGTCTGTATAAAAATATTTGCCGTCTATAGGGGCTATTTCTTTTTTGTCGAGCTCATCGCCAAGTGCATAGTTGAGGGTGATAGCATTACCTACCTTGTTTTGCAACCCATCAAAAGGCGACACTTTATAATAAGGTATTACCAATGAGCTGCCGCCTCCACCCGAGCGACATTTTTTGGCATTTGGACCTATCACGGCTATGCTTTTTAGCTTATTTTTATCTAACGGAAGAATATTATTTTCGTTTTTAAGCAAAACTATCCCTGCTTTGGCACTTTCAAGGGCTATTTGCTTGCTGTAATCAGAGTTTACCAAGTTAGTATCTTTGGATGCAGCATTGTCAAACATGCCTGCGGTAAATTTTACACGGAGCACTCTTTTTACTTTGTCATTTATTTCTTCTTCTGATACGAAGCCTGATTTTACGGCCTGCAAAAGTGAGTCGCCAAAGTGCACAGGCTGCGGCATTTCTACATCCAATCCGCCTTTGGCAGCAGCTATGGTATTGTGGGTGGCATCCCAGTCCGATACTACAAGGCCTTTAAAATTCCAGTCTCCTTTGAGTACATCTTTGAGGCAATAGCTGTTTTCGCTGCCAAATTGACCATTGATTTTATTATATGCCGCCATGATACTGAGCGAGCCTGCCTCGTCTATGGCAGCTTTGAATGGTGGAAAATATATCTCATGCAATGCTCTTTGGCTAAGCCTATTGTCAAACTTCATGCGCTCCCATTGGTGATTTTCGAGTACAAAGTGCTTTACACAGGTGGCAATACCTTGGCTTTGCGCACTTTTTATATATGATACTGCCAAGCGCGACGACAGGTAAGGGTCTTCGCCGTAGCCTTCAAAATTACGACCGTTTACAGGAAGTCTGTGTATATCTACACACGGACCGAGCAGCATATTGAGACCTTTGCCTTTTACCTCCAGTGCTATGGCTTTGCCTACTTTGGCTGCAAGTGCGGTATCCCACGAGGCTGCCAATGCTTCCCCGGCAGGGAATGCAGTAGCTTTCTCGGTACGTACACCCAGCGGACCATCTGTCATGAGCAATGAGGGAATTCCCAAGATGGTATCAGGGTCGGTGGCTAAGCCGTGCCCTGCCAGCTGTTTTACTTTTTGCTCCAAAGTCATTTTTGCCAAAAGGTCAGTGATACGGGCTTCTATATTGGCGTTGGGGTCTTTGTAAATGGGTATTTTTTCATTTTTTGTACAGGATAATAAGGCGATTATCAGCGATAAAAAGATTAATGGGTACGATTTCATAGAATATTATTTTGTTAAATTGAAAACTGATTTCCTATAGTATATTTTTGAGTGCTGCAATATAATGAACTGTAAAATTCAAAATTCTTTTTATTGGTCAAATATTTCCTGTAAATGTGCAACAATGGGGTGTTTATATTGACTTTCAGTGCGTTGGCTTGCCCTTCAGTGGCAGACTCTGCCCGCAAATCTTGCACTACATTTACTATATGTATGCCATAGGCTGTTTGCAATGTTTCAAACAATGAGTCATTGATAAATTTTCTGATAGTGAACCGAGGTAGGTTCACATTGGGCAAATAGGTATTGTCAAGTATCACAGGCTCCATATTCACATATCTTACCCTTTCAAAATGCAGGCACCCTGTCACGGACAGGTCATGGTTTACATGAAAAAAGAAGGGCTTTGGCCAAGTTATTATTTTGGTTTTTTGCAAAAACACAGACGATGTCTTAAAAGATGTTTCGGCAGATATAGAAGTAAAAGGTTTGATATGGAGCAGTGCCAGACTTTTTCTGTCAGATATCACTATGCTGCCTTTGCCTTTATGCTTGGCTATGAGGCCTTCTCTGATGAGCCCATCAAGGGCTTGCCTCACAGTAGTGCGGGTGATGCTGTAGGTATGGCTCAGGTCATGCTCAGAGGGCAAGAGGTGTCCGGAGGCATAGGTGCCTTTCAGTATTTGCTTACGCAAAATATTCTGTACTTCTTTGTATCTGGGGATAGCGTTTTGCATGGGGTGCAAATATATGTATTTTTAACATGTATATACAAGTAATATTTTATAATTTAGTTTAAATAATTGTTATTTAGTAATATATAGTTATTATTTTTGTATACAAGTTGTTTATTTATGCATTATAAAAAAGCATTTGACTGGCTATATGCCAGAGATATAGTGACCCCATGCGATGCCATCATAGGCTTCGGGCATTTTGACTTGAAAGTGCCTGATACCTGTGCAAGGCTCTATTTGCAGGGCTATGCTTCCAAAATTATATTTACGGGAGGTGTGGGTGCAGGCAGCACAGGGCTTACCAAGCCTGAAGCAGAGGTATTTAAGGAATATGTGATGACTCACTTTGCACAAATATCCACCAATGCCATCATCATAGAAAACAAATCTACCAATACAGGAGAAAATATAAGATTTACCGAGCATATACTTTCAGATTTACATCCTGAATATCACTTTGGCAGAGGCATATGCTCAGCCATATTGGTAGCCACAGCATACAGACAGCGCAGGGTAGGGCTCACTTTCAAGCATTTGGTGCCTCATGTAGCTTTCATAAACAGCCCTCCGGATACTGACTATGACGCTGAATATGCCATGTACAAGCAGCACCATGAAGACCTTGATAGCCACATAGCAGGAGAAATAAATAGAATAAAAGATTACCCTTCGCGTGGCTACACAGCCTATGAAGAGGTGCCTGAATTTGGGTAAGTTATTTAACTTTTATAGCGGTTACAAGTTTTTTAAACTGTTTTTGGATATTAGTCACTCGCATGTGTGGCTCTATATTTATCAAGTATGTGTATACAATTATTTAATATGTACCTTTGATATATAATAAGCTGTAAACTGCCTGATATATTCACCCCATATCAAATGAATATTAACTTTGGCTCAATAGATGCGATAAATTATTTAAACATATTTCTCATGCTTTGTAGTGTAGCAATGGCATACTTTTTCCCTTTTGAGCTTTTTTTAGTTGCATTTATTTTTTTAGGTCCTTTGCATTACCTCACAGAAATATCTTGGCTTGAAAAAAAAAATTATTATTTGCAAGGTAAGTTTGCAGTGTATTTTTTGTTGTTAATATTACTTGTAATTGCGTGGTTTTACTTTTTTCCGCAACCTTATTATAACCCATTCATCAATTCTATACTATTCAGCACTTTTATATTGGCCGCTATATTGGCATTCAAAGCACGAATTTGGGTCTCGATGCTTTGCTTTTTAGGGTCATTCATACTGGTGTATTTTACACAGTGGCACACCCAAGATTGGTTTTTGATTGTATTTACTATTTTTCTACCCACCATCATCCATATCAGTATTTTTACAGGATTATTCATATTAAGTGGTATAGTCAAAAACAATAATCATCTTTCAGGGTGGATTTTGTTGGTATGCTTTTTTTCATGTACATTTTTCTTTTTTGTTATGCCTTTTCAACATACAGGCTACCAAGCTTCAAGTACCGTACAATCACTTTATTTTGATTTTATTGTGTTAAACAAAAAATTTTCTGATTTTTTTCAATTTGGTCATATTAATAGTTTGGAAGATATTTTCAATAGCAAAGAGGGCATTGTAATCATGCAGTTTATAGCTTTTTCATATACCTACCATTATTTAAATTGGTTTACCAAAACATCTGTCATAAAATGGCATGAGGTTTCAGTTTTTCGTGCAATAGCTATTTCTGGTACATACATTACGCTTTTGTTAGTGTTTTTTTGGGATAAAAAATTAGGAATAAGCCTCCTTACCTTACTAAGTTTAGCACATCTTATTTTGGAGTTTCCACTCAATTGGATATCAGTAAAGCAGATATTTAAAGGAGACTAAATTTTTTTTGAAAATAAATAATATCCATATATTTGCTATAAATTATTCTAATCTAAATAAATTTACTGTACTACTAAATACCATTATTATGCCTAAAAAAATCACAACAGCCTTCTTTTTGGTTGCTATCCAATTCACAGCTTACGCAGGAGGACCTTCTACATTCAACACTACTTGGACACCTACCAACCTTTTTGTACAAGCATCCAACGGAGCCATTACTACGGGAACTATTACTGTAACTTCCAATTATGCGATCCCCAATGGCAACCCTCTCATTACTACCACTTCTGCCATTACATACAGTACCAGCACCATATCACCATTGGGCTTAAATATGGCAAGTTTTTTTCACTCAGGAGGTGTAGGTACCAATGTCACCAGTGTGATAGGTTACAGCATAGACCTCACTACCAATACCTTTGTAGGAACAGTACTTGGCAGTGTAAAATTGCAAAACAATAGTGGTGGAAATTACAACGGCACCATGCCCTTCACCATAGAAACCATAAATGCAAACAGACCCTTAATCACCGAGTGGAACCTAAGTATTTCAGGCTCAGGAGCTACACAGCTTACCTTTGGTGTAGGTACTACCACAGGCATTGTAAATTACCAATGGGCTACAATACCTGCCACAGTCACAGGTACGGGAACTTTTACAGGCACAATAGCAAGTATCACAGGCTTGCCTGTGAATGCTCGCATAAGCTTGAGTATAGATGGCACCAATTTTAATAGATTTAATATGAATAATGGAAGCGATAGAAGAAGGTTGACTAACGTAGCACAGTGGGGGAGCGTAGCTTGGGCAAGTATGGCAAATGCTTTTTATAATTGTGAGAATTTACAAATATCAGCTACAGATATACCAAATTTAAACACAGTAACTACAATGGCATTAATGTTTAGAGGTTGTACCAGATTAAATTCACCATCCAATATTGGTAGTTGGAATACGTCTGCTGTTACTAATATGTTTCAAATGTTTTACACAGCAGAAAATTTTAATCAACCTATTGGAACGTGGAATACTTCATCTGTTACTAACATGTCAGGCATGTTTACTTTTGCAGAAAACTTTAATCAACCTATTGGAAATTGGAATACTTCTGCAGTTAACGACATGTCTGGAATGTTTTATTTCGCGGCTGATTTTAATCAACCCATAGGTAATTGGAATACTTCTGCAGTCAACAACATGGATGGAATGTTTTTAAATGCTTATGCATTTAACCAATCCATTGGTGGGTGGAATACGTCATTAGTAGAAAATATGGCAAGCATGTTTCAAAGTGCTACAGCATTTAATCAACCTATTGGCAATTGGAATACTTCATCAGTTCAAACTATGAATAGAATGTTTGCTGGAGCAAGTAGCTTTAATCAACCTATTGGTAATTGGAATACTTCTACAGTTACTAATATGGCTAATATGTTTTTAAGTGCAAATGTATTCAATCAATCTATTAGTGGCTGGAATATATCTAATGCATTTGATATGTCTAATATGTTTGATGGTGCATCCGCATTCAATCAAAATTTGGGTGCTTGGGGAAACAAGCTTAAATCAAATGTAGATTTATCCGGTATGCTAAACAATAGTGGTTTATCATCTGCAAACTATGATGCTACGCTGGAAGGTTTTTCAACAACTACAGTGACCAACAGAACTTTTGGTGCATCAGGACGTAGATACTGTGCTGCTGCGGCAGCAAGAGCTGTGCTTAGAAATAGTACAAGTATAGGAGGCAAAGGGTGGACTATAACTGATGCAGGTGCCACCAGTCCTGAAACAAATATATTAGTACAACCTGCTTCATCAAGTTCTTGTTCAAGTGCCAATGCAATCTTTACCATTTCTGCTACAGGCACAAGCTTAACCTACACTTGGAGCAATGGATTGAGTACCACCAATACCATGACTACCTCTATATCAGGCAATTATACTGCTACTGTATCAGGCACTTGTGGTACTGTAGTATCTAATGCAGCTTCTCACAGTGTATTGCCCACTACCCAAATAGTAACCCAACCTGCAGGAGGCACCTATTGCGAAGGCAGCATTGCCACTATCTCCGTATCAGCCACAGGGGATAATCTTGGCTATTTATGGTCGTTTGGCTCCACATTAAGAGAAAATACAGGAGCAACTCGACTTATTGATAATGGCGATAAATATGTAACTGTAACAGGCACATGTGGGCAAGCTGTGAGCAATGCTGCTACCTACATAATAAATCCGTTGACTACCGTAGTAAGCCCTATCGCCAACCAAACCGTAAGCTCAGGAATGACTGCAAATTTAGCTATTTCTGCCACAGGTACAGCATTGGCATACTTGTGGAACAGCGGCGAAACTACACCAGCTATAAGTAACAAAGGCGCAGGCACTTACACCGTTACTATTAGTGGAGTATGCGGAGTATTAACAGCAAGTGGTACTATTGCTGAAATAAGTGTAAATACCTCACCCTCAGCGGTAGTTACAGTCACGGGTATTTTATCTAATGGAAATGTAATCAATTCTCTCTCAGCCATATCCATCACCCTTACAGGTACTGGTTTTGTAACTGGAGCTGCTGTAAGCGTGAATGGAGTAGGATTGTTGAACATAAATGTAGTAAATGCAAATACCATCATAGCTACATTGCCTCCGGGGGCTGTTACAAATTCACCGGTGGTGGGAGTAAACGTTCAAAATGCTGGTCAAGTGTTGGTAAACATAAGTAGTGTAATAATTACAAATACAAGTGTAACTAACATTCAATCATTCAACATTCAAAATTTAACCATCTCCATCTACCCCAACCCTGTAAATGAAGCAGAATTTACATTGACAAACGCAGTAGCAGGTGAATCACTAACTATTATTAATGCCACAGGGATTGTAGTGTATTCTCAAATAATTACATCTTCACCGCTATTAATTAATATCAATCTCCCTTCGGGAATGTACATTCTCAAAGCAGGTGGGCAAGCACTGAGGTTTATGAAACTTTAATTAATAATTTGTATCTTTGTATAATATTTAATACAAATGGATACTTTAGAAGAAGTAAAGGAAATATTAAAACGAGTAGCTCTACAGCAAGAGGCACGTGAAAAGTCTCAAAGCAGAATTGACGTTCAACTATTAGAGCTAAAACAAGCTCAGTTGAAAACAGATGCCCAGCTTGCAAAGACAGATGCCCAGCTTGCTAAAACAGATGCCCAGCTTGCAAAAACAGATGCCCAACTTGCAAAAACAGACTTAAAACTGAAAGAAACATCTCAAATATTATCAAGCATTGGCATTAATTTGGGGCATACTGCCGAAGAATTTTTCTTTTACAGCTTAGAAAGCAACCCCAAAATAGGCAATATCACATTTGACCATGTAGAAGCCAATATAAAAAGTAAAGTAAAAAATATACAAGACGAATTTGACATTGTGCTCTACAATGGCGATAGCATAGGCTTAGTGGAAATAAAGCACAAGGTGCACCCAAATGATATCGAAAAACTCGTTACCAATAAGGTGCAGAATTTCAGATTGTTGTTTCCAGTATACAAAGATTATAATATTTACCTTGGCATAGGAGGTATGAGTATTCCATCAGAAGTGGCAGACATGGCGCATACCAAAGGCATAGCTGTACTACGCCAAAAAGGAGATCTGATGCTGATAGAAGATAATTACATGAAAGTGTATTAGTTTATCAATATCATATAATGTAATTTATCTCAAATTCTACATTAGAAGCGGTTACAAGCTTTTCAAACTGTTTTTTAGAGATACACATGATATATCTTTGATTTATAAAAACTATTTCACACACCTCCTCTTACAAACGTGAGTGATTTGTAATTTTATGTACTATAAGTTGTAGTTAGAATATGCGATAGAAAATTTGGGCTTACAGTACCTTTTCCAAAAAACTTTTCACCTTGTGAATAAATAGGATTTATTAAAGTATAATATTGCCTTAATGAATACAAATTGCCCAAATAATTGAACAAATTAAATAAAATATCCTTCTTTGCTTTTTTAATAATCAGCTTCACGGTATGTAGCCTCACAACATATGCACAATACCCACAATATGATAAAAATTATTTCCTCTTTCCTATCAAACCCGGGCATCGCAACTACCTCTCTGGCAATATGGGAGAGTTGCGCAACAATCACTTTCATGGAGGCATTGACATAAAAACAGACCAGCGCGAAGGATTGCCTGTGTATGCCTCCGCAGACGGATACATTTCTCGTATAGTAGTGGCACACAGAGGCTATGGCAATACCCTATATATCACACACCCAAACGGGCTCACTACAGTATATGCACACTTGCTATGGTTTCATGACCATATTAATAAATATATGCTCAAATATTTATACTCCGAGCAGTGCAACGAGGCAGATGTGAAACTTACTCAAGACATACTAAAGGTAAAAAAAGGGGACATAATAGCACTCTCAGGCAACACAGGCTCCTCAGGCGGGCCACATCTGCACTGGGAAGTGCGCGATGAATGGGAAAATCTGCTCAACCCTCTATTTTTTAACTTTGATGAAATAGATGATAATCTGGCACCTGTAATCAATCTCATGGCTATGAAAACACTAAGCATAAACAGCAGGGTAGAAGGGGAGTTTGGCTTGGTAGAGTTCAAACCTGTAAAGTCGCAAAGTGGATATGTGCTCAACTACCCCATACATGCGTATGGACATATAGGGCTGCAATTAGTGACTTATGACAGGCTCAATGGCACTAGCAACCTCTGTGGTGTGAGCTCCATACAAATGAAAGTAGATGGTAAAGAGCATTTTGTGCATGACATACAAAAGATAAGTTTTAGCGACCAATATTACATCAACGCCCACATAGACTACAGCACCTTGAAAAAAAAAGGTAATTATTACCAAAAATGCTACATAGACGATGGTAATGAACTCAATACCTACTGCGCAGCAGACTCTTACGGCAAGTTGTATATTGCAGACACTAATACACACCATGTAGAAATCATAGTAGCCGATGCATACAACAATATTACATCACTAAAATTTAAAATAAAAGGCTCGCCCTATCAAAAAGTAAGACAAAATTTGCCTAAAAAGAAAATGCCTATACCTACATACTCACATACTGTTGACGAAAACATACTCAAAATGCAAGTACCTGCAAAATACGGATATAATGCTACACTATATACTCAAAATCAGGCTAATACACTTTTTCCTGCCTATGTTAAAGACCTGTGCAACATATACTTGTGGGACTTACGCAAGGCACTGCCGGACTCTCTGCGATGCGGCAAAATGCTGCAAATATATAATTATATGAATGCAATACCTTCGCGCACCATCTACAGCCACACCAACCCTTACATGAATATTACATTTAACAAAAAATCAATATTTGATACCCTGTACTTACAAATAGACTATATGCAAGGTGTATACACGCTGCATCACCCCTTTACACCGCTATTTGAACCAATGACCATACTGCTCAAATCAGACAAAGAGGTATTGAATAAACCTAAAACTGCTGTTTACAGCCTGAATGGATTGAAAAACAGTCGATTATCATTTGCAGGTGGTGAATGGGATAATGGCAACCATATTAAGTTTAAATCAAAATATTTTGGCAAATATACCATAGCTTCAGACACATCAGGTCCGCGCGTATATATGTATAAAAAATCTCCTTACTCGCTCTACATCAAGGCTATAGACTATCCCTCTGATGTGGCGCTCTGGTATGCCTACCTCAACGGGCAATTTCTACTGCTGCACTATGACAGTAAGTATGACATACTATATACCAACCCATTAGAAAAACGATTGTATAAAGGCTCACTCATAGTGGGTGTTACCGACAATTTAGGAAACATTACCATAAAAAATTTCAAGCTCTGAATTTCTATTGCGTATATTTGTTTTGAAATATGGATGTTTATTTATCCAAATATTTAACTATAATCTTCTTTTTTATATGCAAAAAAATATATTATTTTTTATAATTATTACATTATATTCGTTGAATATATCATCACAAACATCAGACTCTGTGAAACTATACTTGTGGCCGAGTGGTGCGCCCGGAGCATTAGGCTCTGCAGAAGAAGACAAGCCGAGCATTACCATATATTTTCCCGAAAAAAATAAAAAATCAGAAGGTGCTGTGCTCATATGCCCGGGTGGAGGCTATGTGGCTTTGGCACTCAATCATGAAGGGTGGCAAGTGGCCAAATGGTACAATGCACAAGGTATGACAGCTGCCATACTCCGCTACAGATTAGGCACTTGGGATCATAAAAAATACAAACATCCTACTATGCTCACAGATGCAAAGCGAGCCATGAGGCTGCTGAGAAGCAAAGCCAAAGAATATGCTTTAAACCCTGAAAAAATTGGGGTGATGGGGTTTTCGGCGGGTGGGCATCTTGCCTCTTGCCTCTCTACTATGTATGACGGTGGCAATCCTGCGCATAATGACCCTGTAGAAAAAGTGAGTTGCAGACCCACATTTGCTGTGCTGGTGTACCCGGTCATCAGTATGAGCAGCAAGCATACTTTTGACTTTTCGCGCGGGGTGCTGCTGGGCGACCTTGCAGACCCAAAGCTAAACGACAGCATGAGCACCGAAAAAAGAATTACCCCACTCACACCTCCTACATTTTTGGTACATGCTTATGACGATGGAGTAAAGGTAGAAAACAGCCTTATGTACTTTGCAGCATTGCGTGAGCAGAATGTGCCTGCCGAAATTCACATATATGAGCGTGGAGGGCATGGCTATGGTATGTATCCCCAAAAAACAAGAGATAATCCAAATCCTGAGCGCATAGCAGACTGGCCTGAGAGGCTCAAAAACTGGCTCCGCAACAGAGGTGGGCTGGTAGTGGACTGATACTCAACTCAACTTCAACTTTACCACACTCTCTACATGGTGGGTGTGCGGAAACATATCTACCGGCTGCACTGCCACTATCTCATATTTGTCACTCATCATGGCAAGGTCGCGGGCTTGGGTGGCAGGGTTGCAACTTACATATATGATAACAGGAGGCAGTATTTTGAGCAGCATCTCTACCACATATGCATGCATACCTGCTCGTGGCGGGTCTGTGATGACCACATCAGGAATGCCATGATGTGCCACAAAATCATCATTGAGTACTTTGGCTATATCTCCGGCTACGAAGGTGGCATTTCTTATACTGTTGAGCGTAGCATTTTCATCAGCATCTGCTACAGCTGCAGGTACATACTCTATCCCTATTATTTTTTTACAATATTGTGCCAGAAATATGGCAATGGTACCTGTGCCTGTATATAAGTCATACACAGTATCATGAGCGGAAAGTTGAGCCAGTTCCCTTACTTTTTGGTACAGGATATGTGCCTGTGAGGTATTGGTTTGAAAAAATGATTTCGGACTAATTTTAAAATGCAGATTTTCAAGCTTTTCCATTATATACGATTTGCCACTGTGGGTGTGTACTTCTACCCCTTCGAGGGTATCATTTGCTTTGGTATTAATGGCATATAGCAGCGATGTGATGGTAGGAAATTGTGCCCTTACATAGTCAAGCAGTTTGTTAATATGTTCATAGTCAGGCATGTGAAACTGTATGAGTACCATTACTTCACCTGTGGTGCCGGTGCGTATCATAAGTATTCGCAGTAGCCCTGAGCGCGCGCGTGCATCATAAAATGATATATTGTGAGCGATGGCAAATTTTTTTATTTCATTTCTAATACTATCAGATACAGGCACTTGCAAATGACATTGCTCTAAGTCTAATACTTTGTCAAACCTGCCGGGGATGTGAAAGCCAAGCCCACGCTTTTCTACATTATCGTTGCCCATATCATCTATGTGCAGCCAACGCTGATTTGTGAATGTAAACTCTAATTTATTGCGATAGTAATATGCTGATTTAGAACCTATTATTGGCATTATTTCATGTATTTTCAAATTGCCTATCCTTACCAAGGCATCATGTACCTGCCGCTGTTTGTATGCAATTTGTACATCATACGGTATATGTTGCCATTTGCAGCCTCCGCAGGTGCCAAAGTGTGTGCATGCAGGAGAGGTGCGCTGAGGCGAGTAGTGATGAAAATGTACAGCTACACCTTCATAATATTTTTTATCTTTTTTTAATATTTTAATATCTGCCACATCGCCGGGAGCTGTGTGCGGTACAAATATCACTGCTCCATCTTCTGTCTTGGCTATGCATTTGCCCTCAGCAGCCATGTCTGCAATGGTAATATTGGTAAGTATGTCATTGTATCTCAAAGATGTATTCATATGTTATAATTCGTGCAGGGCAAATGTAGATTGTACTCTTATGCCCTTTTCAGTGGCTTGCAAAGTAGCGCATTCGTGGGCGGCATCGTGCTGAAAAAATAGTGTATGACCTTTTGAAAATGCATCATCCAAAAATGTTTTTTTTTCATTCATAGTGACCATAGGTTGTATATCATACGCCATATTGTAAATGATAGGAATATGAAATACGGAAGGTATGAGGTCTGCCATGAAGCAAATGGTATTTTTTCCTGTGTTTACCATTGGAATAATCATAGACTCAGTGTGCCCGTGTGCTATGAAAAATGTGATATTAGGCTCAGGCTCAAATATATCTGAATATACAAACTTTAGTTGACCGCTATTTTGCAATGGCAAAATATTATCTTTCAAAAAACTGGCTGCTTCTCTGGGATTGGGATTGGCAGCCCATTGCCAGTGCATGGGATGTACCCAATAGGATGCATTGGCAAATCTTGGAATGATATGTGCACGCGCATTGTCCCACACCAGTGCGCCACCTACATGGTCAAAGTGTAAGTGAGTGAGTATCACATCAGTGATATCGCTGCGGTGATAACCTGCATTTTGGATAGACATATCAAGGCTATCATGGCCATGCAGAAAATAGTGCTTAAAAAAGGTGTCATCTTGCTTGTTGCCACAGCCGGTATCTATGAGTATGAGGCGGTTGCCTGATTCAATGAGCATACATCGCATAGCCCATGTGCACAGGTTGTTGTCATCTGCAGGGTGAGTTTTATTCCATATTTGCTTGGGTACTATTCCGTGCATGGCTCCCCCGTCGAGCTTGAAATATCCTGTGTTTATGGCGTGTATCACCATGGGTTATGAAAGTTTGTTTTGTACCAATGTAATTACTTCATTGGCAATATATTCATTGGATATTTTGGATATGATATCCTGTGCAAATGCATTCACGAGCATTTGCTTAGCGGTGGCTTCGTCTATGCCTCTGGCTTTGAAGTAGAATAGTGCGTCTTTGTCGAGCTGGCCTGTAGTGCTGCCGTGTGAGCACTTTACATCATCTGCCCATATTTCGAGCTGAGGTTTGGAGTAGGCTGCAGCATGTGTGTCCAATATGAGATTTTTGCTACTTTGGTAAGCATTGGTTTTTTGGGCATCTTGCCGTACAAATATTTTGCCGTTGAATATGGCAGTACCTGATTTGTCGGCTACAGCCTTGTAGGATTGGTAGCTCTGGCAGTGGGGTACTTTGTGGTCTATTACCGTATGGTTGTCTATGGTATCAGCATCATGGGCTATAGAAAGTGCGTGTAAATGGCAGGTGCTGTATGAAGCCTCCATCATCACATTGAGATTGTTGCGCACCATTTTGCCCCCTATGTTTACAGATACGGCATCAAAGTTACTTTTGCCTGTTTGGTACACTTGGGTAGTGCCTATATGATTTGCGATAGTATTATTTACAATTTTTTGATACCTCACATCAGCCCCTTCTGACAGCACAATTTTGGTAGTAGTGTTGCTGAGTATTTGATATTTATACACATTATCATACCATTCGGTGATGGTTGCACGGCTGTCATTTTCTGCATTAATATATACCCTTGGCACACACAATATATCAGGTATATCAGTGATGTGGTTTATAATCAATGTTTTAGAGTTGTCATATTCGTTGGTTACGGTTATATTTATGCCATCCATTGCCAATGCATGGCTTAGGTGAGCAAAGCCGTCTGTACTATGGGTATCATGATTATATTGTTTCCAATAATTTTGAAAAATATCTGAATATATTACATCAGATAAATTATCTATTTTTATACCTTTGGGCAGTGAGTGGGCATTGCTTAAGGCTGGTATATACTTGCCGTTTAATATTACCAAATTGCAAATGTCGCTGCCTGTTACTGGTAATTTTAGATGAGTATTATATTGAAATGTATTGCCTAAGCTGTAATTACCATCAATAATGTGTGAGAGCGTATGATATTTCCAGTTTTCATCTTTGACCGTGGGAAAGCCTACTTTATTGAGTTGATTTATAGCTTGTACCCTTAGGTTGTGTACCTCAGATTGGATATTACCGTTTTGTGAATTTTCTAAGGCAGGGAAATAATCATTTACAGCACTGAGCAACGACATACAGGTACATATTTACATTGCAAAGGTATGAAAAAGTATGAAATATGCATGGGCAGGTGCATATTTTATATTTAAACTAAAGTACTCAATAGAAATTTATTACAAACCATAATTACTTCAAAATTGTTCACTAATATGTCCCCAAAATTTTAACCATAACATGCTCATTTCATTGTACTTATAGCTTATATTACAATCTCTTTGCATATTTCGGGATATTGATATTAGCACTGTCGTCATGTGGATATTCACTAACTATCAATCTTTGTAATTTTGTACTGCTTCAACAAAATGCTTAATTTTATCTGCCTCAATATCAGGGTATAATCCATGTCCTAAGTTGGCTATATGTCTATGTTTGCCAAATGATGTGAGCATATTTTGTGTATGTGTTTTTATATCATTTTCAGAACCATAGAGCACACACGGGTCCAGATTGCCCTGCAAGGTGATATTTGTGCCTACTATATTTCGTGTTGCTACAGGGTCCATACACCAATCCATCCCCAGCACATCTATATTAAGCTTTGACAGCTGAGCGCGGGCATTGTAAGCATCTTTGCAAAATACAATTATTGGTACATGTGGGTATTTTGCTTTTACAGCATCTACTATCATTTTTATATAATTAATACCAAACTCTATGTATTGATTATGAGGCAATATACCTGCCCAAGAGTCGAATATTTGTATTATATGCACTCCGGCAGCTATCTGTGCTTGCAGATATACAGCTGTGGAAAGTGCTATTTTGTGAAGCAGCTTGTGTGATAGCTCAGGCTCGGTATATAGCATACGACGTGCGACTGAAAAATTTTTGGAACCACTGCCCTCTACCATATATGCAAATATAGTCCATGGTGCACCTGCAAAGCCTATGAGAGGCACTCTATTTGCCAGTATATCAATAGAGTAGGCTATAGCATCGGTTACGTACTTGAGGCTGCTCTCGGGCTCTGCCACATGCAGTGCATCTACATCTTGCAGGTTTTTTATTACTTTTTCAAAATATGGTCCTTTGGCTTCAGCCATTTGGTAGGGCAGCCCCATAGCCTCCGGCACTACCAATATATCCGAAAATATGATGGCAGCATCTACCTTGAATATGTCTACAGGTTGCACGGTGACCTCTGCGGCTGCCTCAGGATTTTGTACAAATTGCTTAAAATCTGCAAATTTGTTGCGTACTGCTCTATACTCTTTGAGCACTCTGCCGGCTTGGCGCATGAGCCATACGGGGGTGCGGGATACAGCCTCTCCTTTGGCTGCCTTTAATATTAAGTCGTTTTGTAACATGGGCGCAAAGTTGTGCAAAATGTGCGACAGGTAATAATATTATGTGTTAATAAATAGTAGGGGTGATGTATTGTGTATTGAGCATTGGGCAGGTGATCATGCAGCAATCAGCAATGTGATATGATAGTGAAATATATATAGAAAAATGATAATAATTGATTTTTGATAGGGTACCGTAGGCACGTAAATATCTGCATTATCTGTAGTGCCAATAACCCTACTAAAATATACTGTGCAAATTATCTAATGAGCAAAAAATACCTGAATTAGTTGCGTCTATCTTATATATTTGCAATATAGACGCATAAAATTCATTTAAAACAATGGTATATTATACAAAAATACATCATGGCAAAAAGAGACTTTTTATCAAATTTGAATACAATAATGATATAGTATCAAAACTCAGGCAAATAGCACCTTGCCAATGGAGCAAAACAGAAAAAGCATGGCATTTTGAGCCTAGATATGAAATATTTAAAAATATATCGAATATATTTCCGGACATGAAACCCATGATAGAAGTGGCTAATAAAGAATACCTCAGTACCCACAAAAATGATAAGCCAATAAAGATACAAACTTATGATAAACAAACTATTAAAGCCATACAGTATGTAAGCGGGCGATTTAGAATAATATTCAGATACAATGTGTCATTGATAGAAATCATCAAACAACTTCCGTTTGCCAAATATGATAATGACAACAGGTGGTGGAGTGCTGCTATAGACGAGAAACAAAAAATGGCACTCGAATATTACTGTAAAACGCACAATATGAGTATATCGTGGGAAGACCAGCGAAAATATAAACCTATAAAGCCACGACCTGAACACTATCAAATACCCAACTATAGAAGCTGCCCTGATGAAATGATACAAAAACTGCAGACTATGCGATATTCAGAAAAAACTATTAGTACCTATAAACAGCTTTTTGAGGAATTTATCAATTACTATAACGGCAAAAAAACAGATGATATTACAGAGCCTGAGATAGTGGCATATATAAGATATTTAGTGCAAGAGAGGGGTATTTCTGCAAGTTATCAAAATCAAGCCATCAATGCCATCAAATTTTATTATGAAAAAGTAAAAGGTGGGGCACGTAAGTTTTATATGCTTGAGAGGCCTATCAGAGAACATACCTTGCCCGTGGTGCTTTCGGTAGAAGAAGTAATGCGCATTATCAAAGCCATAGATAATATAAAACACAAAACTATCATTATGCTTTGCTACTCTTCAGGATTAAGGCTCAGCGAATTAGTAAATCTGCAAGTGGCAGATATAGATAGCCACAGGATGCAAATAAGTGTGAAAACCGGAAAAGGAAAAAAAGACAGATATACGATACTATCCGAAAAACTATTGCCTTTGCTAAGAGAATATTACAAAATATACAAGCCCAAAGTATATTTGTTTGAAGGCAAAGACGGTGGCAGATATAGCGAAAGAAGTGTACAAAGTATTGTGAAAGAGGCAGTGATAAAAGCTAAGGTAATAAAGCATGTAAGTGTGCATACATTGCGACACAGCTTTGCTACACACCTGCTGGAGAGCGGTACAGACTTGCGGTATATACAGACGCTATTGGGGCACAGCAGCAGCAAAACTACTGAGATATACACCCACGTGACGAGCAAGGCACTGAGTGGCATAAAAAGTCCGTTAGATAATTTGGAAATATGAAACAGATTGAGTAATGTTGTAGGTATGAAATCAAAGGATATGAACAGGACAAAAATTAGCAATGAAGCAGCGCAAATGATTACCACTAAATGTGAAATAGGCGCAATTGCATTGCGTAAACAAGGATGTTAGCGGTAATTATGCCGAAGTAAACTCAATTACAACCGATGAAAGAAATATTATTAAGTTTTTCATTATTAGTATTATTAAAAGTTTCTTTTGCTCAGACAAAATTTTCACTTAATCAAGGTAGGGCGGGACAAACAAATTATTTTTCTAGCATTCCATACGAAAGTATAAATGAAAAATTAATTATTAAAGTAACAATTAAAGGGAAAGAATACAGATTTTTACTGGATACTGGGGCTCCCACTATCATTAGTTCTGAGCTATTTAATGAATTAAATCTAGATATTGTTTCTAAAATGGCAATTCGAGATGCCAATGGAGTGAAGGATAGTTTATCTATTGTATTAGTAAAAGATCTTAAAATAGGAGAAATCTTATTTCAGAATATTCCAACAATGGTTTCTAAACAAAATATTATTTTTGAATGCTTTAACGTAGATGGATTTATTGGTAGTAATTTATTGAGGAATTCTATTGTGCAATTTAATAGTAGTACTAAAAATATCATTATTACCAATGATCAAAAAAAACTAATCCTCAATAAAAAGCAGTCCTCAGAATTATTTTTGCTTGACAGTCAAAGTAGCCCATATATTTGGGTGAAACTAAAAAATAAGAAGCAAGTAAGAGAGCAATTGCTTTTTGACACAGGCATGAATGGTCTGTATGATCTATCATTAAATAATCTTGGCTTTTTTCAAAAACATGAAACATTTGAAACTATAGCTAAGTCAAATGGAAGTAATTCCCTCGGTTATTTTGGTATAGCTAAAGACACCACTCATTACCGTCTGCTATTACCTATAATGGAAATTAACAGAGCAAAACTATTAAACGTAACAACTCAAACCACAAGAGGGAATTGTTCTAGAATTGGTAGCAAGTTACTTGAATATGGAGTAGTTACAATTGACTATACAAAAAGGAAATTTTACTTTGCTCCATATTTCAAATTAAAAAGAGATATAAGCCATAAGCATTGGCCCATCGACATTTATCCTTTTAACAACCAAATTTTCATTGGTTTTATTTGGGACACCTCACTTATCGGAAGAATCACAAAAGGTGATCAAATTACAGCCGTAGATGGAATAAACTATGAAAATATAAACCTATGCGATCTATTGACGAAGGAATTTATATTTAAAGACAAGGATAAACTTATATTGACCACAAAAAATAATAAGGGCGAGATAACTGAGACAACAATTGAAAGAAAATAACTACCGCTAACATCGCCTTGTATCGAAGCGGGGTTTTCTGCAAGTGAGATACTTAAGCGGTTTGCATAATTGGGTTCTCCTTCATAGCTTTGTTATAACCCGCTCCGCTTCAAGCCGCACACGTTATGCGTCACCCTGTGAAACGACAGTGCTAACATCAAACCAACAGAAAAGATGAACAGAAATACATACAAGACAGAAAAGCCAGTCGCACATTTAGCACATTTGGTTTTGCCCGACACACAAACCAACGCATCGCAAA
>JANRIG010000010.1:0-13889 GCA_033765235.1 Cytophagales bacterium
ATGGGCGAATGCGAAGCCGCCCGTCATACGATTTTGTACAAATCGCCACCCGATGGGGCGAAAGCGTGCCGGGTGTGCTTCGGTCGGTAGCGTGGGCATTGCGCTTCGGACGAAACAGCATGGGCGTTGCGCCAGAGCTTCACTTTCGCCCCATCATCCTTGTTTACGCAATGCAATTGCGCCTATTTCACATTTAGTGGTAATCATTTGCGCTGCTGCATTGCTAATTTTTGTCCTGTTCATATCCTTTGATTTCATACCTACAACATTACACAATCTGTTTCATATTTCCAAAGTTATCAGCCACACTTTTTGCTATTTGGATCTGATTTATATATCATTTTTGGGGGTATGTGATATACATACTAAGGCAAAACTTATGATTATAGTGTATAATTTTATTTATTATTCATATTATTTTGTATAATATGAATATTTTTCAATTTTTGCTGCAAGCTTTTTTACTAATAACTATAAATTAATACTATGAAAAATATCAAAGGTCCAGCAATATTTTTAGCACAGTTTATGAGCGATAGTGCACCGTTTAACACCCTTGAAAATGCCTGCAAATGGATGAAAGCAGCAGGATATAAAGGCGTACAACTCCCCTCATGGGATGCACGAGTGATAGATTTGCAAAAATGTGCCGAAAGCAAAACCTATGCAGATGAGCTCAAAGGCAAAATAAAATCATGGGGACTGGAAATCACAGAGTTATCTACCCATTTGCAAGGTCAGTTGGTGGCAGTACACCCTGCATATAACCAAATGTTTGATGCATTTGCTCCAAAAGAATATCATGGCAAACCCAAGGCACGTACCGCATGGGCAGTGCAGCAGCTCATGTATGCTGCAAAAGCCAGTGCCAATTTGGGGCTCAATGCCCATGCCACATTTTCGGGGGCACTGCTTTGGCCCTATGTGTATCCATGGCCGCAGCGACCTGCAGGCATAGAAAAAACTACTTTTAAAGAACTTGCTCGCCGCTGGACACCCATACTCCATGAATTTGACCGCAATGGTGTAGACCTTTGTTATGAAATACACCCGGGCGAAGACCTGCACGATGGCGAAACGTATGAAATGTTTTTGGCTCAAGTCAAAAATCATAAACGTGCATGCTTGCTGTATGACCCAAGCCACTTTATACTACAGTGCCTTGACTATCTGCAATATATAGACTTTTATCATGAGCGTATCAAGATGTTTCATGTAAAAGATGCAGAGTTTAACCCTACAGGCAAACAAGGTGTGTACGGAGGTTTTCAGAGTTGGGTAAACCGTGCGGGGCGTTTTCGTTCATTGGGCGACGGGCATGTAGATTTTGGGGCTGTGTTTAGCAAACTTGCTCAGTATGACTACACAGGATGGGCTGTGGTAGAGTGGGAGTGCGCCATTAAGCACCCTGAGCAAGGTGCTATGGAAGGAGCACCGTTTGTAGAAAAAAATATTATAAGGGTGACCGAGCGTGCATTTGATGACTTTGCAGGGGTAGGAGCCGATGAAAAATTTAACAGAAAGGTGCTGGGATTGTAGTTATTAAGTTTCTTTATTGGATAACTTTTACGGTGATACACCCATAGCAGGCTCATAGTCAAAAAATCATATTTAAGTACTATATAATATGATATGCTTACAAAGCATAATTTTAGAGTAGGGCAATAAAATGTACCCAAGTTTTTTTTTTATATTCGTAAAAAATTTATGAGTACGAAACTAATACGTTTTGATTGGGCTATCAAAAGGCTGCTACGCGATAAAGCCGATTTTGTGGTTTTGGAGGGTTTTTTGTCTGAACTACTTTTTGAAGATGTCAAAATAAAAGAAATTTTGGAAAGTGAAAGCAACCAAAAAATAGATAGAGATAAATACAACCGAGTTGATATATTGACACAAAATATTAAAAATGAGTTAGTTATTATTGAAATTCAAAACACCTACGAAATAGACTACTTTCATAGAATGGTATATGGTGCTTCCAAAGCATTGACAGAAAACTTAATATTGACTGCATCCTATTCTGAAATTAAGAAAGTAATCTCTATCAACATAGTGTATTTTGACTTAGGCCAAGGCAAAGACTATATTTATAAAGGCAAAACAAATTTTGAAGGGTTGCATCAAAAAGATGTACTACATCTATCAAACAAGCAAAAAATATCATTTGAGAAACAAAATGTTTCTGATATATTTACTCAATATTACATTATTAAAGTTAATCAATTCAACGACATAGCCACAGATACGCTTGACGAATGGGTTTATTTTCTCAAGAATAGCGAAGTGAAAGACGAGTTTAATGCAAAAGGTTTGGCAGAGGCAAAAGAGGCTTTTGATATTATGCGTTTGGATAAAGATCAACACTATACTTACAATCGTTATTTAGACTATTTGCATGTAAAAGCAAGTGATGCGCTTTCACTGCAAATGGAAGCAGAGGACATTGTACGTCAAACAAGAAATATTGAAATTGCGAAAAATTTATTAGAAACATCTTTTTCAAATATAGATATTGCAAAACATACAGGCTTAACTATAGAAAAATAGAAATATTGCACCATGAAAAAAAATAAAAAACTTTGGCTTTATAGGCTTATCGAAAGCAGAGCTATTGTGCTACATTCGGTATATACTTCGTAATGATTACCCCACCATATCTTCAACCCGGCGATAAAATAGCCCTGATTTCTACTGCTCGCAAAGTATCAGAAGCCGAAATGGCACCTGCTATTCAACTGCTTGAGTCATGGCAATTGCATGTGCATATAGGCAAGCATCTGTATGAAGGACATCATCAGTTTGCCGGCACACCCGGCATGCGTGCTATGGATTTGCAAAGTGCCATAGATGACCCAGATATCAAAGCCATCATTTGTACCAGAGGTGGATACGGCACTGCCAATATATTAGACAATATAAATTTTGAACCACTAAAAATACACCCCAAATGGATAGTAGGCTTTAGCGATGTCACTGCACTGCATATGCATGTAAATGCACTGGGAGTGAGCAGCATACATGCGATAATGCCTATATTATTTGCACAAAATAATGCTCAAAAATCTATAAATAGCCTCAAAAATGCACTATTTGGCAATTATCAAAGTATAAGTTTTGATGCACACAAACAAAATATTAATGCAAAAAATAGTACCGGAATGCTTATAGGGGGCAACCTCTCTGTGCTGCACACCATTATTGGTACATCGTCAGACATGGACTATAGCGGAAAAATACTATTAATTGAAGATATAGATGAGTACCTCTACCACATTCACCGAATGATGCACCACCTGAAGCGTGCCCGAAAATTGGAAAATCTTGAAGGGCTTTTAGTAGGGCATTTTACAAATATGAAAGACAATACCGTGCCCTTTGGCAGCAATGCTTTTGAAATAATTAGCGAATGTGTGGCAGAGTATGGCTATCCTGTGTATTTCGGATTCCCAGCCGGGCATGAATTTGATAATATGGCAATATATATGGGACAAAAATGTACTATTGATAATACGGGTACAAATATTTCACTTAACTTTGCCTAAAGAAAAGTTACTATAATTTATGTCAGCCCGAGAAAACAAAATCATAACTTCTACTCCCGAGTTCAAGCGCTTGGTGGCATCGAGAGGTAAAATATCAATGCTATTCACAGCTACTATTTTTGGGGTATATTTTGGGTTTTTGTTGCTGGTAGCTTTTGGCAAAGAATGGTTGTCTATCACTATCACTATTGGTCTTACCCTCGCTATAGCTTTGGGTATAGCGATATTAGTATTCACATGGATTATCACGGGCATATACATATATTGGGCTAATAATGTGTATGACAAGCAAGTAACTGAGCTAAAAAAGCAGTTGGCTGAGTAGGGTGCTATTAATATATCATTAAGATTTTCATTCTGCTCTTAAGCCTGTAATGATTTCTCTAAAAAGTCTTTTATCCAATAGCCTGAATCTTTTATTATCCGCTCCTGTGTGTCATGATTTACGTGCACCAACCCAAATCTTGCTTGGTAGCCTTCCCACCAC
The DNA here is from genome assembly GCA_033765235.1 of Cytophagales bacterium. Classification (GTDB taxonomy): domain Bacteria; phylum Bacteroidota; class Bacteroidia; order Cytophagales; family UBA9547; genus JANRIG01. The sequence continues at coordinate 4,033 of JANRIG010000010.1, forward strand.
TCAAAGTTGTCCAGCAATGTCCAACAAAAAAATCCTTCTACATTCACCCCTTGCGTTTGTGCTTTGAGCAGTTGCTTGAGGTAGTCTGTATAGAATTGTATTCTCACAGGGTCATACACTCGCCCGTTGCGCAGCTCATCATGGAGGCACACTCCGTTTTCGGTCACCAATATTTTATTTACTCCCGGGTATTCATTATACCTTTTTAGTACTTCATACATACCATCAGGGTATATCTCAAAGCCCATATTGTTCATAGGCACTTTGCGCTCTTTGGCTGGCACCTCTCCTGCAAATGCTATGAGTGGGTACCAGGCAAACTTACCCACCAACCTGCAATAATATTGCACCCCAATAAAGTCAAATGTATGTTTAATATTTTTTTCATCTTCGGGTTTGAAGTACAGTTCTATCATTTTCATGGCAGGAAAGTCTTTGTATGGATATCCTAATCCGCACAAAGGCTCTATAAACATACGGTTTATAGTGGCATCTATGCGGCGTGTGGCATATATGTGTATAGGGTTGTCGTTTTTGGGTTGCACACAAAATGTAGCAAAGCTGGTACCTATATGAGGGTCTTTCACATTCTCATTAGCCACTCTGCCACCTATGCCTTGGCAAAGGTTTGCATGATGTGCTGCAGCCAAAAATTTAAAAATATTTTTATGCCCGGGTGCATGCTCGCCGGTCATATATCCAAAGCCACAAAATGCAGAAGGCTCATTGAGTACTTTCCAATTTTTTACCTTATCTCCATACGCTTTGGTGATGATGTGTACATAATCTGCAAACCATCCTAACATATCTCTATTTGCCCACCCACCTTTGTCCTCCAACTTTTGGGGTAAGTCCCAGTGATACATGGTGATCCAAGGCTCTATGCCCAATTCAAGACAGGTATCTGTCACTCGATGGTAATAGTCTATTCCTTTGGTATTTACAGCACCTTTTCCGTCGGGCAATATGCGCGACCAAGATACAGAAAATCCAAAATGCTCAAAGTTGAGATGTTTTACAAGTTTAATGTCATCAGGGTATGTTTGGTAAAAGTTGCAGGCAATGTCTGCGGTTTCACCTGTTTTTATAGCACCTGCCTTCCGAGTAAATTTATCCCAAATATTCATGCCTTTGCCGTCGGCAGCAGAGTGCCCCTCAGTCTGAAACGCTGATAAGGCTACACCCCATTTAAATTTTTCTCCAAATAGTTCTCTGTTTATCTCAAATCCTTGTACCAAGACTTATAAATATTTATCATGCAAAAATAATAAAACAAAAGGGATAAAGTGAGTATGTACAAAGTATATGATTTTTGAATATATTTTTATTAAATAATGGTATAATATAGTTTAATAATGACAAATACTAATACCTACTAAAAACTATTTACGGCTGGATCTTCTATATATTAGAATAGTTTCTCCAACATATATTATCCAATAGTTACCTCTCAAATACCAACCTCATGCCCTGTCTGTCATCGTAAAATTTGTCGTTTTCATATGCCAAATGCCCGGATACAAATGTATGCGTGACCTGACCTCTGAAAGTGTGGCCTTCTAATGGCGACCACCCGCATTTGTAATGAATATTATCTTTGGTCACCTTTGTAGGATGTTCTATATCTATCAATGCCATATCTGCATAGTAGCCTTCTCTCAAGTAGCCTCTGCGGTGTATGTCAAAGAGTATGGCAGGGTTATGGCACATTTTTTCTACTATTTTTGGAAGCGTTATTTTGTTTTGATGATAATATTGTAGCATAATATTGATACCGTGCTGCACCAATGGCAGCCCTGATGGAGCATCAAGATAGGGTTTGCACTTTTCGTCCCAAGTGTGCGGGGCATGGTCAGTAGCTATTACATCGAGCTTGTCGTGTAGCAGGGCAGTAAAGAGGGCTTCTTTGTGTTTAGTATCTTTTATGGCAGGGTTGCATTTTATGAGGTTGCCCAAAGTGGCATAGTCATCGCTGCTATACCATAGGTGGTGTACACATACCTCTGCAGTTATTTTTTTTTGGGTTAATGCTACTTCGTTGCCAAAAAACTCAAGTTCGTCTAAAGTAGATATATGTAGCACATGCAATTTAGTGCCATATTTTTGAGCAAGTGTTATTGCAAATTTAGTTTTATCATAACATGCTTTTACATTGCGAATGAGTGGGTGGTGTGAGGCATTGAGCGGTGTGCCTGCCTCTAAGTACTGCTGCAAGTGTTGTTTTACCACACCGTCGTCTTCGGAGTGTATGGCTATGATGCATGGGGCGTTGCCAAATATTTTTTCTAAAGCATGAGTATTCTCCACCAGCATATCGCCTGTGGAGCTGCCCATGAATATTTTGATGCCACATATATCTTTAGGGTTGATACTCAGCACTTCATCGGCATTGGTATTGGTGGTGCCCATGTAAAATGAATAGTTGGCCAATGAGGTATGTTTTGCTATTTCATACTTTTGCTCAAGCAGTGCTAAAGATGTTGCCGGAGGTTTAGTATTAGGCATTTCCATATATGAGGTTACCCCGCCTGCCACTGCTGCTTTGGCTTCTGTGGCTATGGTAGCTTTGTGTATGAGGCCCGGCTCTCTGAAGTGTACTTGGTCGTCTATGATACCTGGTATGAGGTATTTGCCCTCGGCATCTATTTCAGTTACGCGTAGCGAGGTATTGATATTTATATCTATTTTTTCAATAAATGAGTCAGTAATCAGCACATCAGAGGCAAAAATCACACCTTCATTCACCAATGATGCATTTTTTATTAGATAATTTGCCAAAATACGCTATTTATATAAAATTGTCGCCGGGGTCTGAGATAGACTGTAACATGTCTTTTATCTCTTGCATTTTTTCGGTATCGCCCGTTTTTTCAAAAGAAATGAGCATATTGCGCAGTACCCTTTTAATAATATCAAGGTTGTTGCAAGGGTCATAAAACACAGGGTTGGGGCTAAGCTTGAGATGGGCAATGTAGTTGTCTATGTCTTCTTTGGAAAATACCAACCCTTTGTTGAATACATTGATATAAAAGTGGTTGCTATCATCTTTGTAGGTGAGTATAAATAAGTTGGGCAGGTTCACACCATATATGGGTAGTTTGAGTTTTTGGGCTATCATCAGGTATATACAACACAGGGTGATGGGGTTGCCTTTGCGGGTCTCAAGCACTACATTGAGCATAGAGTTGCTGATAGAATGAAAATTTTTGGTGTTAGCCGAAAATTTGAGTTTACCAAAAAAAGCATAATTTATGACCTTCAGTTTATCAAATGCTACCTCCTCTGAAGCCCGCATCTCCACCCACACATCATAATATATTTGGTCTATTTGGGCTTTGAGTTTTTCAAATTCGAGGTCAGGATATTGGTAGGTACATATTAGCCACAGCCCTTCCAGCAAGTCGCCATGTCCGTTTGTTTTCCAACGAAGCAGGCCTTTTTTTACATTTTCGTATTGCAAAGAGTGTATGAGTTCTTCTATACGCTTTTGTACAAGCGGGTTAAAGTTACTTTCCCACTCTTGCTCCAAGTAGGGTATGATAGTGTTGCCTATGGAAATAATTTTTTGCTCTACATGCTGCAATACTTCTACATCATCGTCACTAAGGAGCGATACCAACGCTTTTAAATTTTTTTCGTCTAACACCTCCATTTGATAATCAAATTAGATAATAAATACAAAATTAATATATTTTTTGTACATTTTCAAGAAAAATATATCCACATATGTTACATGTTGGTCTGTGACTTACTTGTATATTAATTCTATATCAATCTTTTGACTAACTAATTTATTCTTTATAAATCAATATGTTTACTACTTTCTTATCCCGAACTCAGGTTATTATATGTTAAATATATACCCACTTTAGTATTAATCATCTCACGGCAGCCAAGCCCTTAATACCCCTTAACCTCTTCATGGTTTTTTATTTATTGAACCATGAATTGATTAACTTTGCCACTAATACTACTGCCTTAGATGCAGATACTATTGTGCATACAGTAAACTTCTATCCTAACCCAGCTTCATCTAAAGATGGCAGCAAAATAGTGATATCAAGCCCCATGAATGAGACTGCTACGGTAGATATTATATCTGCATTGGGAGTAAAAGTTGCCTCATATTCATTAAAACTAAATATAGGTACTAACACCATGAGTATAGGTGCAGGCTTATCATCAGGGATGTACACCGTGACTGTAACCACTCCACAAGGCATAAAAACACTAAAATTAGCTATTACTGAATAACATATTTTATTCATTCTTAATTAATCTTAACTCCTTAATGGTAAAAAAAATAAACTTACTTAACTACCCTTATCTTCTTAATGGTTTAAAATAAAAAAAATGAAAAATATTAAATATATCCTTATAATTTCTATCATCAGTTTACATGCATTTGCGCAAGCACCTGCCAACTGGACGGTGAAAAGTGCCAACTTTCAGTACACCATGACCATGACACTTGTAGCCAATATAGACTTTGCAGAGTTTCGCGATACAGCAGACTGTGTAGCTGCTTTTGTAGGCACCACCTGTGTAGGTATAGCCAAGCCTCAGTATGTAACCTCATTGAACAGATTCATAAGTTACCTTACAGTATATGGCAACTCTTCGGGCAGTGTGGTAAATTTTATGGTATATAAAAATAGTGCAAATACTGTAATTGGCATTTCCAAAACATTGGCTTTCAGCATAAATGGGAACTATGGCAACCTCAATGCACCATACGTATTGTAAAGCCCTATTTTACCGAGCGATGCATCTTTACTCACATTTACTGTGCCCGGGCAAATAGTAGCTACTACTTATACAGGAACCACTGTATCGCTCATGGTAGCATACGGTGCTGATAGAAACTTGGCATCTGTATTTGATATTTCACCTCAAGCAAAAGCAACTATAACAAATGCCTTGCAAACATCAGGTGTGAGTACCGTGAATTTTAATATGCCCGCCGTGTACAAAATAACCTCTGCTGATGAATCTACTTCTAATACATACTTAGTAAGTGTGAACTATGCCAATGCAAAACCTACTGATATATTGCTCAGTGCGAATAATTTAAATGAGAACAATCTTACAGGATACACCATTGGAAATTTTTCGGCAACAGACCCTAATACTACAAACGATCACACATTTATGCTCGCTGCAGGCGAGGGCGATGCAGACAATGCCAATTTTACCATAATAGGCAATGCACTAAAGATACTTGTCAAAGCTGATTTTGAAACCAAGGATACATTTAATATCGCGTAAAAAACTGACGATGGCTGATATGAAGGCACCTTTGAAAAATCGTTTATGATTGTGGTAGAAGATCTGCATGAATTTGTAAGCCATGTAAGTGATGCAAAATCATCATTTGATGTATATCCTAACCCTGCCAATGGATATATACATGTAGTAAATATTAGAACAGAAGAGTTTCAAATAACTGATATGCAAGGTAATATGGTAAAAAAAGGCACCTTAGAGGCAGGCAAACAAACGGTATCACTCTCAGGTTTATGCAAAGGAGCATATATTTTTATCACCCCCACAGCTACCATTAGATTGGCTATAGAGTAATCATAAAAATTGTGTCAAAGTTTTTTTTATGTTTGCAAAAAATCTTTGACCATGCGCACGATAGATGAAGCATACACATACCTTGACAATGCCAAATGCATACTGAGCGAAAAAGCTGAAAGGGAGGATGGCTTTTATATAGACAAAAAATATGTAAAGCTGGCAGGACATACCGCATACAATGGTGTATTAGAAGCACTTGATATGATATTGCCTCGCAAAAAAGGTAGAAAATCTGTAGAGTGGTATCAAGAAAATTTGAGCAAAATTGACAAAAAAATGCTCCATTATTTCAACAATGTGTATCAGCAACTGCACCTTGTGATGGGCTACGATGGTATAGGTGATATTAGAATAAAAAAAAATTGGCTTTGAAGATGCAGAAAACATCATACAATAGGTAAAAAACATGGTAGAGGTTAAATAAATATAAAAAACTTCTGTACAAATTTGCAACTTGTGACCACTACATTATATCAAAGGACAAACTTTGTGCCTCTTTTGTAGTGCAGGTCTTATTTTTTTTGTTTATAAGGCAGCTAAGTTTGAATATTAACACTTGCTACATAAAAACCCGTTACAAAGGAGGGCCGTGATGTAGCTATGATAATGGTGATTTATTACATAAAAATATTATAACATTATTTCGCACATTATACACATAAAAAAATTAACTAATTTCAATCTATAATATATAAATATTGCATAACATTGCAGCGAAATATGAATATAAAAATTCATAAAAAATAATATTTAAGTACAAAACTGTGTAATATTACACATTACTACACGTAAAAAATTTATCTTTCGTAATTATGAAACAATACAGACTCAATCGCCTCTTTAATGCCCGTTCCAAAAAATGTTTTGATGTAGCCATAGACCATGGTTTTTTTAACGAATACGGTTTTTTAGATGGTATACAAGACTTGCAAAAAGCCATAAAAGTGGTAGTATCAGCTGGTCCTGATGCGGTGCAGCTCACCACAGGTCAAGCACACTTGTTGCAATCAATTCCCGGCAAAAACAAACCTGCATTAGTCTTACGTACAGATGTAGCCAATGTGTATGGTGCCAAGTTGCTATCCACCTCATTTTCGCTCATGCTCGAAGACTGTGTGGAGCAGGCGGTGCGCCTCGATGCTGCATGCATGTGTGTAAACCTGTTTCAGATACCCAATGCCCCTGAGGTGACCAAACAATGTATTGAAAATATTCTTAAACTCAAACCTATATCCGAAAAATACAGTATGCCAATGATGGTGGAGCCTTTGGTATTCAGACCCAACGAAGAAAAAGGAGGATATATGGTAGATGGCGACCCTAAAAAAATAATGCCGCTCGTGAGGCAAGCCGTGGAACTGGGTGCAGATATCATCAAAGCAGATCCTACAGATGATGCCAAAGAATATCACAAAGTAATAGAAGTAGCAGGGCGCATACCTGTGCTGGTGCGTGGTGGTGGCAAAGCCTCTGACAAAGAAATACTAGACCGCACCGTGGAGCTTATGAAGCAGGGTGCTACAGGCATAGTATATGGACGCAATGTGATACAACATGCTAATCCTAAGGGAATTACACAAGCACTAATGGCTGTAGTACATCGCAATGTGAGTGCTGCAGATGCTGCCAAATATTTGAACTGACATAAAATTTGCCATGAAAAATATATTTATCGCGGCAATCATATCGGCTGCATATCTATCTCATGCACAAGTGACTACGTGGGAAGGACCCAAAGAATTTGTGTCAACCAAATACTATAAGGTAAAAGTAAACGGCATACCTGTATCAGTGTACGACACTCCCATAGCATCATACACTACCTTCGACTTCAAAGGTGAAGTAGTGGTACAAGTGGTATCGCCGTATTTTGATATAAGGTGGGTAGATGTGCGACCGTCGAGACATGGCATAAAAGTAAACTATGTGAATGACTCTACATTTACCTTTAAAATGAGCACTCCCATGCACCTAAGCCTGGAGCTCAACCAAAGAATAAGGCAACAGCCTCTCTACATTTTTACCAATGCTCCTGAGACTTCAAAACCCTCTAAGACAGATACCAATGTGATATATTTTGAAAGTGGGAAAATATATCCTAAAGTGAGCATGAAAGTAAAGAGCAATAAGCAAGTGTATATAGAAGGAGGTGCTGTGGTACAAGGTAATATATATGCAGATACTGCATCTAACATCAAAATATCGGGGCGCGGTATTATGGACGGAAGTTTGCTCAAAGAATACAACCCCCCAAAACGCCGTTTTGTAGATTTTAGAAAATGCGATAATATTGTGATACAAGACATTATCCTGCACAATAGTATGACATGGACATTGGCAGCATTTTATAGCAACAATGTAACTATCAAAAATACCAAATTGGTGAGCGAAAACCCCAGCGATGATGGTATAGATATATTTCGCTGTACCAACGTGACTGTGGACGGAGTATTTGCCCATACCAAAGACGACTGTGTGGCAGTGAAATCGGGGGGTAAAAACCCTGATGCTCCCAACACAGATAACATTTTGGTCAAAAATTGCACCTTTTGGAACTCTGTTTGGGGCAATGCCATAGAGATAGGTTTTGAGCTGTTTTCAAAAGAGGTAAAAAACATAAGATTTGAAAATATTGACATCATACACGTAGAAGACGGAGCAGCCATAAGCATACACAATGCCGGGCAGTCGCACGTGCATGATGTGGTATTTGATAATATAAGAATAGAAGACTGCCGTCAAAAGCTATTTGACATAGCCATATTCCTATCGCAATACAGCCCCGACGGTTATAGAGACACAAAAATAGCCGACAGCCTCTACATGCGCGGAGCTTGGGACGGGGTGCAGCGCATACCACTGACCAAACAATCCTATCATAATGACTACAGAGGCAAGGTGAGCAATATCACTTTCAAAAATATACAGATAACAGAAGGAGGATTACCATTTTCGGTATTTTATGGGCATAGTGAAGTGAAAAATATTGAAAATATTACCTTTGAAAATATCACTTATTTAGGCAAAAAATTAACCAATGCCCAAGAAATGAAGTTGGTCACTAAATTTACAAAAAATATTATCTATAAATAATTATGGCAAAACAAATACAAATATCAGTGTCAATACCTGCTACTATGACCAAAGTATGGGAATGTTTTACAACCCCTTCGCATATCACAGGTTGGAACCAAGCCTCGCCCGACTGGCACTGCCCCTATGCAGAAAATGACCTGAAAACGGGGGGCAAATTTAAAAGCACGATGGCTGCCAAAGACGGTAGTGTGAGTTTTGACTTTGAAGGCACATATACCCATGTAGTACCGCACCAACTTATAGAATATGCCATGGGCGATGGAAGAAAAGTAACTGTGACATTTACCCAATCAGGTAATGATGTGATGGTATCAGAAAGTTTTGACCCCGAAAATATCCATTCGCACGAGATGCAAAAAGCAGGATGGCAAGCCATATTAGACAGCTTCAGAAATCATGTCTTGGCACATTGATTGATATATCCACCTTATACTCACTGTGCGCTGACGAGCGACAGTATGAACCATTGGATATGCAGCCTTAGCAAGGGCAAAAGGTTTGAAATCCCAAAATAATATGTTATTTTTGTGCAAATACTATAATAAATGGCTGAGTTAACTTACGAACGTGTTTTAGAGCTTTTTGCAGAAACAGATAAACGCTTTGAGCAAAAAATTGAGAGAATCTCGAGTGAGACTTATAAACGACAATCTGACTCAGACAAACGCATAGAGAAAGTTAACAAAGAACTTAGCAGAAAAATTGCAGACCTGGGCGACACATTAGGCCGCTTTGCAGAAGAACAAGTACGAGCAGATTTAATTAAGAAGTTTGACAATTGGGGAATACCCGTTCATTTTATAGCCAACCATTGTGTCAGGCACAATCAAAACAACGATTTTGCCTATGAAGTAGACATTTTGATTTACAACTCTAAATATGTGGTGGCTATAGAAGTAAAAAACACACTCAAAACAGACCATGTTGATGAACATATAGAAAGAATGAAAAAGATGCAAGAATTACCACTCCCTGACACCAAAGGCAAAACACTATTAGCTGGTGTAGCAGGTATGATAGTGGGTGAGGGTGTAGATAAATACGCGGAAAACAAAGGGCTATTCGTACTAAAACCAAGCGGAGATACCGTTAAAATTGTGAATAACAAAAAAACTTTCAAACCAAAAGAGTGGGAGGTAAAATAAATATCAAGTCCTGAGATGTGTACTTTGCACTAT
>JANRIG010000025.1:0-15384 GCA_033765235.1 Cytophagales bacterium
CCAAGTAGTACATTTGTAGCCCTTTTGGAAAATCATCTACGATTGTCCAAAGTAAATATGCGGAAGTAGCTCAGTTGGTAGAGCACGACCTTGCCAAGGTCGGGGTCGCGGGTTCGAGTCTCGTCTTCCGCTCACACAAAGCGCTGAACGAAGGCGCTTTTGTTTTTTGAGGCCTCATCCAATTCGATGAAGGAGCTCATGCCGAGATGGTGGACTAGGTAGACACGCAAGACTTAAAATCTTGTGGCCGCAAGGCCGTGCGGGTTCGATTCCCGCCCTTGGTACATATATTATACATAATCTTATATTACTTTTAATTCATTTCCCCAAAAACATCACATGTTGATAACCCCCAAAATTTGGGGATAACATCACAATATATTTGCACAATTTTGCACCCGTTATTTTGGTATATATTCATCAATATAGTATAATACATTGCAATTAAACAGGTTAGAAGTAAAAGGATTTAAAAGTTTTGGCGACAAGACTATCATTAATTTTGATACTGGTATTACAGGCATAGTAGGGCCAAACGGTTGTGGCAAGTCCAACGTGGTAGATGCCATACGCTGGGTACTTGGGGAGCAAAAAACACGCAACCTACGCTCCGAAAAAATGGAGGATGTGATATTCAACGGCTCCAAAAGTCGCAAACCCCACCAAATGGCAGAAGTATCCATTACCTTTGACAACACACGCAATGTGCTACCTACCGAATATGCGCAAGTGACTGTGACACGCCGCTACTTCAGAAGTGGCGACAGTGACTATGAGCTAAACGGGGTAGCTTGTCGCCTCAAAGATATACATGACCTATTTCTCGACACCGGAATAGGACCGGACAGCTATGCCATCATTGAGCTCAAAATGGTGGAAGATATACTCAACGACCGAGATGGCTCTCGCAGGCAACTGTTTGAAGAGGCTGCAGGAGTATCTAAATTTAAAATCAGAAAAAAACAAACCCTCAAAAAACTTGACGATACACAGGCAAACCTTGACCGAGTGGAAGACCTGCTGTATGAAATAGAAAAAAATCTGAAAAGCCTTGAAAAACAAGCAAAACAAGCGCAAAAATACTATGAATTAAAAGAATCGTATAAAACACTGAGCATCACACTTGCCAAAATTATGATGGCAAATTTTAATCTTGAGGTCATAGCACTTGACCGCATAGCTACCCAACACTACGATGAAAAGAACAATATATTAGCCAAAATTTCAACTTCGGAAGCACAGATACAACAAGTGAAAAAAAATATATTGGAGCATGAGCAAATACTTAGGGAAAGTCAAAAAAGGCTCAACGACCAAATGACGCTCATACGCAACCATGAAAATGAAAAAAAGATAAAAAACGAACGGCTCAACTACCTCACAGACACTCAAGACCGCCTCATACGGCAGCTGCAAACAGACAAAGACTTGAAAGATAAATCTGAAACCATACTCAAAAACATACAAAACGATGCAGAAAAAGTATTGGCAGATGCCATAGCACAAGAGGCTAAAGCAGCCTCTTTAAAAAAAGAAGCAGATGAACAAAAAAATATAATAAGTGGACTTCAAAACACTATAAATGAACTCAATACAAACCTAAGCAAATCACAAGAAGAATATTACAAGCTCAATAAATCGCTGGAAATAAATACATTTCAATTACAAACACTCACCGGCGAGCTTGAAAAAACACATACAGATACTCACTCACAAAGCACAGAGTTGGCAGGGTTTGAAGATAAACTATCACAACTGGAGCATAATATAGCTTACAAACAACAAGAACTTGACAAAATATCTGCCGCTGAAAATGAAAATATTGAAAAAATACAAATCACAGAAGCTGAAATAGCACAGTTACGTGATAAAATAGCAGACATAGGTCGCAAAACAGATGCAAAACAAAACGAATACAACCTCACCAAATCATTGGTAGAAAATTTGGAAGGATTTCCGGAGGCAGTACGTTTTCTCAAAAAAAATGCAGATTGGGTCAAAGATGTGCCCCTACTCTCAGACATACTCACTTGCGAAGAGAAATACCGCATAACCATAGAAAACTACCTCGAGCCCTACATGAATTATTACATAGTGCAGACAGAGCATGATGCCATAAAAGCCGTGAACCTGCTAAGCAATGCCACCATGGGGAAGGCTAATTTTTTTATATTAAACAAAATAGAAAAAAACTCAACGCCCAACACCTCTCTACCTGAAGGTGCTCTACATGCTATGAGTCTGATAGAATATGAGCCTAAATATGAGACACTTATACACTATCTGCTCCACAATGTGTACGTGGTAGACAATGAAGAAAACATACAAAACCATGCATCTGATACTACTTTGATATCGTTAAGTGGCAAAATTATCAAAAGAAAATATAGTATTTCGGGAGGCTCCATTGGTCTGTTTGAAGGCAAAAGAATAGGTCGTGCAAAAAACATAGAGATGCTTGAAAAAGAAATAAAAAAACTAAGCGAAAACTTGACCTTGCACAAAACCAATTATGAAACACTACAAAACACCCTTCAATCTTTAAAAAATAATACACAAAAAGCTAAATTGGATGTGGTGCAAAATGAGTATAACCTGCTCAAGCAAGACCTCATAGCATACCAAACACGCAAAGAACAAATAGTAAATACCCTTGACAAAAACTCCAACCGTTCTGATGAAATAAAACTTAAAATAGTACAATTGCAGCATGACATATCGGAGGCGCAACCACGCTCTTTGGAACTGAATGACAAACTCACGCAATTGCAGCAGCAGCTGGCTGCAGCCAATGCTCAAATGGAAGTTGAAAATCCTAAATATACCAAATCATCAAGTATTTATAATGAGCAAAACATTATTCTATACCAACTCAAAAACAAACTAAGCTCACTACAACAAGACATAGAATATAGAGAAAGCAACCATAAACAAACCCAAGAAAGAATAGAAAAATCTACCATTGAACTCCAAAAAATAGAAGCAGATGTGAAAAACATCATCACCGGAACCGAAAACTCAGACATGGAGCTCACCGCACATTATGCACTCAAAGAAAAACTGGAGATGCAAGTATATGAAGCAGAAAAAACATTTTATACCATTCGCGGCGAAGCCGATAATATAGAAAAAAACATTAAAGACCTGCACAAGCAGCGCGAAACTTGCGATGTGGCATGGAGCGAAGCCAACGGCAAGCTTAATGAGTGCAAGATAAAACAAGCATCGCTCAAAGAAAGGCTTTCTGTAGAATTTAATATTGACCTTGAAAACAGCCCTTTAAGCATTGAATCTAATGAAGCTGCCTCAGAAGATGAGCACACTATCAAAAGCAAAATAGACCAAATAAAAAATGCCATAGAAAAAATAGGACCTATAAATCCTATGGCTATGGAGACTTATAACGAAATAAACGAAAGATACAACCTCATAACTACACAGAAAAAAGACATATTAGATGCCAAAATATCACTCTTGCAGACCATAAGCGAGATAGACACTACCGCAAAAGAAAATTTTACTAATACATTTAACCAAATACGCCAAAATTTTATCAAAGTATTCAGGTCATTGTTTACAGAAGAAGATACCTGCGACCTGCTGCTGCTCGACCCTTCTGACCCTTTGGAGTCTGATATTGACATCATTGCCAAGCCTAAAGGCAAAAAACCACAATCTATAAATCAGTTGTCAGGGGGCGAAAAAACGCTCACAGCCATTTCGCTACTATTTGGCATATATTTGATAAAACCTGCTCCCTTTTGCATATTTGACGAGGTAGATGCTCCTTTGGATGATGCCAATATTGATAAATTCAACAATATTATCAAAAAATTTTCTACAGGGTCGCAGTTTATCATAGTCACTCACAACAAACGTACCATGTCATTTACCGACATTATATATGGTGTGACTATGATAGAAGCAGGCATATCGCGGGTAGTGCCTGTAGATTTGCGCGCGCAAGTGGAAGCTGATTAGTTATTGCCAAATATATGTGCACAATGTGCCCTATTATTTATATACTTATTTGTATTATAAATATATGCCTGAGTTTCGATTTTTTTTTGCAAACTTTGCCCCCGCCTTTTATACCCGTCAAATATTGCGTATCACATTCTTAGTCATTACTTTTTTATTGGTTGCCTCATGGTATACAAAGGCGCAGACAAAGACTAAAAAATCTTTCAAAGATTTTCTGCATATCAAAGTACCCGCCATACAATACGCAGTACCTGACACAACCACATTACACGACGAAGGAGCATTTGAACGTGTAAATCCTAAAAAAATAGACTATTATTTTGATCCTACCCGCCGCGAAAGATCACTACTTACAGTGGCGGATACTCAAGATGTGAACCCTGACGATTTCAGCATTGTAGAGGTAGATGAAGAGATAAACTTTGATGGTAGTGATGCAGATAGTACATGGATAAAAATAGCAGAATATTATGGTATGTGGGACAATAAAGCTGTGAACCCCTACGGAATAGATGTTACTAAATTTAACGACACTGTATCTATAGCACTCTATGACAGCACCATAGGCAGGTATTGCAGTGCTCCGCTCAATCATGCCAAACTCAATGATGACTTTGGACCAAGGCGCTGGCGCTGGCACTATGGTATAGATCTGGAACTAGACCGTGGAGATAGCGTGTGGGCTATTTGGGACGGTATAGTGAGAATATGTAAATATGACTACGGGGGTTATGGCAACTATGTGTTGGTGAGGCATTACAATGGTCTTGAAACTATTTACGGACATCTTACAAGGCAGTTGGTAAAAGTAGGTGAAGTAGTAAAAGCCGGTGATCTTATAGGTTGGGGGGGCAGTACCGGTCGCAGTTCCGGTCCTCATCTGCACTTAGAAATACGCTATCAAGGTCATGCACTTGACCCTCAACTGCTCTTTGATATCAAAAAAAACAAGATAAAAATGCAGCATTTTATCATCATGCCCTATCACTTTGACTATTTGCGCAACTTTAGAAAGATATACTTTCACCGTATACGCCGCGGCGATACGCTCTCAGAGATAGCACAGCGCTACAATGTATCTATTCGCCAGATACTTAGGCTCAACAGAATTTCTATACGCTCCACGCTCAAGCCGGGCAGAAGAATAAGAATACGGTGAAAGAGAATAGTTTTGCTTCATGTGTGGTATTGTTTGTTATACGAAGTATAAATATTCTATTAATATTACTTTGTACATATTCTAATTCATGATTGAAATCAACTATGTTCACATCATTTTGTAGGTTTATTGACATTAATGCTCTGTGTAAGGTATCATAGCATCTATTTGTATAATAGTAAATTAATATCTTTACTTTCCTATACAAAACTTACTGAAAATATTGCCTAATATCTCATCATTGGTCACCTCACCGGTAATATTGCCCAGGTGTATGAGGCTCATACGTATATCCAATGCCAAAAAATCTCCGGTCATCCCATTTTCCAAACCATTAATAACCCCATTGAGTGCTTCTTTAGTTTTTACCAAACTCTCATAATGCCTAAGGTTGGTCACTATAGTATTCCCCGTTTTAAAGGTGTCATTACGTATTATTTCAAGTAGCAATTTTTTAAGATTTTCTATGCCTGTTTTATTTTTAGCCGAAACAAATGTGTAAAGAGTATTATTATTTTTTAAATATTCATCCAAATAATTACGTTCATTTTCTCCTAATTCATCTTCTTTATTACCTATTAATAAATAGGGATTTGCAAGGCTTTTAAGTTCATCTATGGCTTGCATTAGTTGTGTAATAGTGGTATGTACGCTGTCAAAAATATATAGAATGAGGCTTGCCTCTTTCATTTTTTGCCTTGTGCGTGCTATTCCCATGGCTTCAAGATTATCATTTGTGTGGCGAAGCCCTGCTGTATCAATAAATCTGAATTTTATACCTTCTATAGCTATCTCATCTTCTATGACATCGCGTGTAGTACCCGGTATGTCTGAGACTATGGCCTTATCTTCATGGAGCAACGTATTGAGTAATGTAGATTTGCCTGCATTGGGCTTACCGGCTATCACCACAGGTACACCATTTTTCATGGCATTGCCCATGTCAAATGAGCTGATGAGTGGCTCTATTATATGTATGATATCATGTACAAGTTGCTTTAGCTCTGCTCTATTGGCAAACTCTACATCCTCCTCTGCAAAGTCAAGTTCAAGCTCTATGAGTGAGGCAAAGTTTAGCAATTTTTCGCGCAACTGCTTGATTTCGTTGGAAAACCCGCCCCTCATCTGATACATAGCTGCCATGTGCGAGGCTTCACTATCCGATGCTATAAGGTCTGCCACTGCCTCTGCCTGTGCCAAATCAAAGCGACCGTTAATAAAAGCTCTTTGTGTAAACTCCCCTGCCGCTGCATATCTTGCCCCCTGCTTTAGCAATAATTTGATGATTTTGTTTATCACATACACAGAGCCATGACACGATATTTCGGCTACATCTTCTTTGGTAAATGAGTGCGGTTTTTTAAATATGGATACTACTACCTCATCTATAAGTATATCATTATCAAATATTTGACCTACATGTAAAGTATGTGTAGGGTATGAAGTAATATTTTTTTTTGAAAATATCATACCCAAAATATCAAAAGTATGCTCGCCGGATATGCGTATTACCCCCAATGCTCCGATACCGGGTGGAGTACTCAATGCACATATGGTATCAGCACCTGATGTAATATTTGTTTTCAATGTAATATTTTAAATATCAATTCTTTGATAATGACTTCTTCATTTACTTCTCCTACTTCATATCCTTTGGACTGCATGTCTGCCATGCGCAAGTAAGCGAATATGTCGAGCAACTTTTTACTTGAATAGTTGCGCAGTGCAAACATGTATTCTTTGGCAAAATAGGTGCTTTTCATATTGAGTTCACGTGCTATATCTTCCTCAGAAGATATATTTTTTAGGCTCAGCATCAGTACTTTACAAAAATACCCAAACAGTGCTGCCAATGTCTGCTGTATAGGGTATTCTTTGTTGTGTTGCCCCAAGTATAGTGCTATTTTGTTACATTTAAGTATGTCTTTGCGTGAAATGGCATTTTGCAACTCATATACGTTGTACTCTTTTGAAATGCCTACATATTGCACCACATGTGCTTCTTCCACAGTAGCTCCCTGCTTTAGATTTATAGTAATTTTTTCAAGCTCTTTGTGTATGCGGCTCAGGTTGTTACCAATATTTTCTACAAATAATTTTGATGCCATATCTGTTATCTTGAAGCCCATATTTTGAGCCAGTGTATTGAGCCACACAGGCAACTGACTGTCATACATAGGCGAGGAAGTAAAAATATATCCTGCATCTGTCAAAGTCTTAGTGATACTCTTTTTGCCGTCTATTTTTTTGTATTTGTAGCATATCACCAGTATGGTAGTAGGCATTGGGTTTTTGATATAGTTTTCGAGCAAGTTTATTTCTATTTCCTTGCCTTCAGATTTAATTTTTTGTGTTTTTTCTATTTCTTTCAGGTCTTGGGCTTCTTTGAGTATTACTACTTGTCGCTCGCTCATCATAGGATATCTTTTGGCTGCTGACACCACTGTGTTCAGGTCTGTATCTTTGCCGTAAAGTATGGTGAGGTTAAAAGATTTTTCTGATTCGGGCAACACATTATTTTCAATATAATTTGAAATTATATCAATAAAATAAGGTTCTTCGCCCTGCAAAAAATACACAGGCAAATATTTTTTTTGTTTTATTTCATTAAAAATTACATCTATAGAATCAGACTTTGTAGCCATAGCCATATCAATTTGCAATACTAATGATATAAATAATAGCATGTTGCAAAAAAAAATATTTATAATCATTAGCATTTTACATATATTTTACTTTAAATTTGTACTTTAGCAATTATGAAGTCAGAGCCTCCGCAGAATATTTACATTTTTATATTATTCACTAATATTATATTATCCAATGATTTTTGACGCACTTTTAATAATCATATTGATAAGTTTCAATGCATTCTTTGTGATAGCAGAGTTTTCGTTGGTACGTGTACGCTCATCTATTGTGGAGCTCAAAGTCAATGAAGGCATGAGGTCAGCCAAAATAGTACAAAACATACACAAAGACATGAATGCATATCTTTCGGCTACCCAGCTTGGCATTACACTATCCAGCCTAGCACTCGGGTGGATAGGTGAGGAGGCAGCGAGTGAGGTTATTTCCATGTTTTTAAATTCTATTGGGTTTCCGCCTACATCAGATATATCCATGGCGGTGACCATACCTGTGGCATTCTTTTTTATCACATTCATACATATTATACTTGGCGAGCAGCTTCCTAAAACATTTGGCATACAATTTTCAGAAAAAGTATCTTTTGCGGTGGCATTTCCACTTCAGCTTTTTTACAACATTTTCAGACCACTGATATGGATACTAAACATAGCCTCCAGCTTACTCATTCGCACACTGGGAGGCAAGCCACTCAACATACATGAAGAGCACAGTGCTGAGGAGCTCAAGATGCTTTTGGCCAAAGGCAAGGAATCAGGAGTGATACAAAAAGATGAGCACGAAATGATAGAGAATGTATTCACCTTCAATGAAATGACTGTGAAACAGGTAATGATACCCCGCACCAAATTGGTGGCTGTAGAAGCCAGCGCACCCGATGAGCAAATATTAGAACTGATTGAAGTTGAAGGCTTTTCAAGAATGCCTGTGTACAAAAATACCATAGATGATATAGTAGGTATCATAAGTGCCAAAGATGTACTCAAAATGGCAAGCAAAGGCGAAACTATCATACTGAGCAATTATCTACGTCCGGCATATTTTATACCCCAAACCAAAAAAATAAGTGCACTGCTCAAAGATTTTCAAAAACGGAGGCTACACATGGCTGTAGTAATAGATGAGTTTGGAGGCACCGCCGGTATAGTGACCATAGAAGATGTAATAGAAGAGCTTGTGGGCGATATACACGATGAAGACGACGAAGTAGAAAAGCCAAAAATAGAACGTGAGACCGACACCGACTATATAGTAAATGGAGTGACCACAATAGCTGAGGTGAATGAAGTATTGCGCTACCCCTTGCCTGACAGTGATGAATATGAAACCATCAGTGGAATGATGAATCATATATTTGGCAAAATGCCCGAAGAAAAAGAAGAAAAAGAATTTGGAGGATATAGTTTTACTATATTAAAAGTAAACAATAAGGTAGTAGAGAGTGTGCGCCTTCACGAACTGCTCAAAAAAGACGATTAGTTGCTAAAAACCATAGCAGCAAAAACTACCATTCCGCAAGTCTGGTTTATTATAAGTCAACCCCTCTACGCTACCCCCTGCCCCTTGTACTATGCAATGTCCGGCTGCGGTGTCCCATTCCATAGTAGGTCCTTCACGGTAATATATATCTGCGGTACCATCTGCCACATAGCAAAACTTGAGTGAGCTTCCTGCATGAATATGAGTATTTATATCAAATTTGGACAAAAATATATGCTCAACCTCCGAAGCATGGCTGCTGCTGCCTATGGATGTAAGACTTTTAGATTTATTTGAAACCTTAATTAAGGTTTTTGTACCGTTTTTTATTATGTAAGATTGGCCTCCTATGGCGTAGTAACATGTATCAAGCACAGGTATATGTATCACTCCTATGACAGGGGTACCGTTTTCTATTAATGAAATATTGACGGTAAATTGTCCGTTGCGTTTGATGTATTCTTTGGTGCCATCGAGTGGATCTATAAGCCAAAAAGTATGCCAATGCTTTCTTATTTCGTAGGGTGCATGGCTTTGCTCTTCAGATATGATGGGTATGTGAGGGTATAGATTTTGCAACGCACTCACTATGATATGATTGGCAGCACTATCGGCATGTGTGACAGGGCTATGGTCGGGCTTTATATCAATATTATTAATAAATTTATCATCATTATATATATCTAATATGGCTTTTGAAGCCTGAGATGCTATTTGTATTATTTCATGAATATCGACCATATAGGTAGCTTGATTATTATTGGGTGAAAAAATTTAACAAATATTATCAAAATAATAATTATAAGATTGTGTAATAAAAAATGTGGCTATAATTATTATTTAATAGAGTAATATTTGGCTACAAATAGCATTCCCGCATATGGTATAAGCCAAATCAGCCGCTGAGAAAATCTGCCTACCAACTCTGCAAGTGTGCCGCATACCAATGCATTGCTTATGACAGTACAAGATATTAATATGATAAATGCAGTGCAGGTTTGGTCAACCCTTATTTTTAATACTTGAGTTATATAAATCATGTATAATATACTCATTGACACTAATATAAATTCAGTAGTGCCTGTGAATGTTTCCAACGGTTTGAGCTTGTCATGATATTGCTTACTGTGTACATAAAATATTTTTTCATTGGGCAAATATGTGTCAAAATGCCAACTCATAATGTCACCTGACTGTTCATAATTAGAAAAATCTGCAAGCAATTTCACAGTACCTGACAATCCTTTGAAAATGAACAAGCTCAGATATTTAGGTTGAGACAGTATATCATTGATGATATGGGTATAGGGCTCGCGTGAAAGTTCTACTGCTTGTGCGCTATAGTATCCATATTCTCTATGTGTAGGGCTGGTTGCAGAATTGTACATAAAGTCATTGAAAAGCAGGTAACCTTGATTGTATTTGCAAAGCAGGTTAGGTTTTATATCACAATTTTCGTCTAGATATTTTTTTAATATTCCCATGTCGCTAAGCTTAGCAAGGAGGTAAATATGTGAAACTTTGTTGAAGTATGGCTTTGAAAAAAATACAAAATGAGTAGTGATAGTAATGACAGCTGATAATATTGGCAATGAAACCAAAATCCATAAGTAGTATCTGGCTTGTTTGAGTTTATCATTTCTGAACATGTAAATAATATATAGCCCAAATGAACAAGCACACACAAATACAAAAGAGTTGTGAAATGATATAAAAATAATAACAAGAATATATAATGCTGCCTTTATATATTTATTATAATTTCCATAAAATAGCAAAAATATACAGCACGGTATAAGCCCTGTATAGAGGTCCGGCATGATTTTGCCTGTATATTTTGTAAGCGATGTAAACAGTGCTAATACTATGATAATGAGATAGTACACTCCTGTAATATTTTTTTTGTTTAAAAACAAGGCTGCTGTGTGATACAATATCACGGAGGTGAGCCAACATTGTGTGATAGCCACTATCCAAAAAGACTTATGCAAACTGCACAATGCCACAAATAGCCCATAGATAAATGAATGTGCCCCTGTGTCATGGTCAAAGTATCTGCCATAATGATAATACCCAAAGCTGTCGCCTATAAAAAGTAATGGGTAGCCATTAAAAAATGCGTAAAATAGAAGAATACATGTAGAAATTGTGTATCTGATAATCATATTATGATAAAATGGGTGGGGTGTAATGTAAAAAAATTATCAATCCATATACACCTTGCCTTTGAATACCATTTGGGCAGGGCCTATAAGGTATACATTTTCGTAGGAGTTTACTATTCGTTCAAAAGATATTTTCAAGTTTCCGCCCAGTGTTTTTATTTTTATGGGGCTGTTCAGTCCTCTGAGGTTGGCCGCCAATGCCGCAGCGGCAACACCTGTGCCACATGAGAGTGTTTCATTTTCTACCCCACGCTCATAGGTACGCACAAATATTTCATCATTTTCTATAAGCTCTACAAAATTAACATTGATACCCTCGGCTTTATATTTGTCGCTATATCTCACAGCTTTGCCTTGAGTATATACATCAAAGTCTTTGAGGTTGGTTACAAATTTTACATAGTGAGGGGAGCCTGTATTGAGGATATAAGCATCTTTATCTTCTTCAATTTTGACTATATCATTCATTTTGAGATATACAATGTCTTCTTCTATATGTGCTTCATGCACTCCATCTGTAGCTTTGAAAGTACATTTTTCTCCAATTATTCCCAAAAATTGTGCAAACATGACAATACAGCGCCCACCGTTGCCACACATAGAACTTTCGCGCCCGTCGCTATTGAAATATACCATCCTGAAATCATATTTTTTATGATTTTGTAGCAATATGAGTCCATCGGCACCTATACCAAAGCGTCGGTCACATATTTTTCTTATA
Organism: Cytophagales bacterium; assembly: GCA_033765235.1. GTDB lineage: Bacteria > Bacteroidota > Bacteroidia > Cytophagales > UBA9547 > JANRIG01. The sequence continues at coordinate 12,158 of JANRIG010000025.1, forward strand.
AGTTCAGTATCTGCAAGATTAAAATTTTCGTCTCTGTCGTCTATCATCACAAAATCGTTGCCTGTGCCTTGATACTTGCAAAATTTTATTTTCATAGACTGGATATATTATACTGTATATCAGTATGTTACATAATTATGGTTTATTTGATTTGGAATAATATAAGCACACATCACTGATAATATCGTAATTATACATACAAAATTATAATAATAAAAGATATTTGATAAAATTATCAAAATAATGTTTTTATTTATGAAAAAAAATAATATAAAATTACCATTGAATATTAATCTGAATATTACATGAATAAGAGACAATTTATAAAACATGCAAGTACCCTTGCAGGTGCAGCCATGCTTATGCCCTACAGCCATGAAGCTGTGGGACAAACCTCCCCTACCCCACCTCATTCATTGCCTGCACTAGGCTATGCCTACGACGCTTTGGAGCCATATATTGACAAAGCCACTATGGAAATACACCATGGCAAGCACCATTCTGCCTATGTAAATAATCTTAACAAGGCTGTAACAGGCACTGAATATCAAGACGCTGCACTGACAAAATTATTTGCAAATATAAAGACACTGCCCGCAGCTGTGCGCAACAATGCCGGCGGGCACTGGAACCACAGCCTGTTTTGGACATTGCTCCAAAAAAATGATGGCACAATACCCGCCAATCTCAAAGCCAAATTAGAAGAAAAATACATGAGTATTGAAAAATTCAAAGATGAATTTGCCAAAGCAGCCATAGGTCTGTTTGGCTCAGGCTGGGTATGGCTCATGGCAGATGCTGACAAAAAATTGACGATAACCACCACTTCCAATCAAGACAACCCGCTTATGGATTTGCCCAATGTGATGCCCGGCAAGCCTATTCTGGCACTCGATGTATGGGAGCATGCTTATTACCTCAAATATCAAAACAAGCGTGCAGACTATGTGAGTGCCTTTTGGAATGTGGTGAACTGGGCTCAGGTGAGCAAGTTGTATGATGAAGTGCAAAAATGAGGTTATTGCAACTCTGCCAGCTCCAACCAGCGGTGAGAAATAATTTCCAGGTTTTTTTCAATGTTTGATATTTTGTCTGCAGTGTGTTTCATTTCCTCATGGGTGAGCCCTGATTGCAGTTTGAGTATGAGTTCTTGTTTTTGGACTTCTAAGTTGGCTATGTCTTTCTCTATTTTTTCAATTTCGCGTTGCTCATTGTAGGATAGTTTTCTTTTTTCGGTCGGTATATCTTTGATATTAAGAGGTTTGTCCTCTGGTATTTCTAAGATGGAGGCATTTTTAGTTTCTACACCAGCTTTTTTTGAGTCACGGTATTGGGTATAGTTTCCCGGAAAGTCTTTGATGGGTTTGCCTTGCTCAAATATAAAAAGATGGTCCACTAATCTGTCCATAAAATACCTATCGTGAGATATGATAATAAGAGAGCCCTGAAAGTGTGCCAAAAACTCTTCGAGCACTTGCAAAGTAGGAATATCGAGGTCGTTGGTAGGCTCATCAAGAATGATAAAATTAGGGTTGGTAATGAGAATTTTGAGCAGTTGCAATCTCCGTTTTTCGCCTCCGCTAAGGGCAGAGTAATATTTGTACTGCTCCGAAGGAGGAAATAAAAACCGTGCCATAAATTGTGATACTGAGAGCCTTGAACCATCTGAAAGGGCTATATATTCGGCTATTTCTTTCACTATGTCTATGATGCGCTTGTCATCTTTGAGGTGCTCATCATCTTCTTGCTTAAAGTAGCCTACCACAGATGTTTGACCCCATAGCACTTCGCCTGCATCTTGCTTTACACGTCCGGCCAATATCTCTATGAGGGTAGTTTTGCCGGTGCCGTTTTTACCTATTATACCTGTTTTTTCCCCTTTTTTGAATATATATGAAAATCCTTCAAAAAGTATGGTGTTGCCGTAAGATTTTGCCAATTTTCTCACTTCCAGTATATTACCCCCTTGACGTGTGGTTTTCACATCTAGCACTACTTTGGTATTTTCTATTTTTTGTGAGGCTTTGGCTTTGGTATCTTCAAATGCATCAAGCCTGTATTTGGCTTTGGTACCACGAGCTTTTGGCTGCCTGCGTACCCAATCCAGCTCGCGCCTCATGAGGTTTTGTGCTTTGTCTATCTCTGCCTCTTTTATCTCGGTGGCCATTGCTTTTTTTTCGAGATAATATTCATATCCACCCTTGAAGGTACTCAAACTGCCATTGTCTATTTCTATAATTTGGTCGGTGAGGTTGTCGAGAAAGTAGCGGTCGTGGGTGACTAAGAGTATGGTGGAGAAATGTTCGTTTAAGAAATTTTCGAGCCACTCTACCATTTCAAGGTCAAGATGGTTGGTAGGCTCATCCAGTATGATTACATCGGGCTTGTTAATAAAAAGTTGTGCCAATGCTACTTTTTTGCGTTGCCCACCCGATAGTACTCCGGTATATCTTTGGATAAATTCACCTATTCCCAGCCTACTTATTATTTCTTTTATCATGTTGTCAAACTCCCAGGCTCCAAGCCTATTCATATTTTCGATGCAATCGTGAAAGTATTGGCTTTCGGTATCGCCGTCTTGAAGGGCATTTTCGTAGTTTTTGATAGCAGTGATGATTTCATTGTTTGAAGTATATAGGTTGTCGAATACTGTTTTTGTATCATCAAATATTGGATTTTGTCCTAAGTAGCCCACTGTCACCCCTTTGCGCATGGACATGTTGCCCTCATCGGCAGGGTGTATGCCGGCAAGTATTTTGAGAAATGTGGATTTGCCACAGCCGTTTTTGCCTATGACACCTATTTTTTGGCCTTGGTTTATGCCAAAATATATGTTGCGAAACAGCCATTTGTCGCCATATATTTTTCCTAAGTTTTCGGCAGAAAGTAAATTCACAAAAACAGATTGAGTATAAATTTGGGAGTGCAAATATACCACAATTTATTTACTGAGCCGTGTTATAAATTTTTGTATATTGATTATTAAGAAAAACCGATTTATACTTCAATCTTCCATTTATAATTTGAATTTTACCCTCACTCTATGATTACCAGCCTCTTTACTTCTTGTCATTTTTTACTTGATTAAAATGTAAACGCAAATACGATAATAATATAAAAAAAGCGGGGCTTGGTCAAAATGCGGGGTGGAGCGCTGGTGTGTGCGCAGAAGCATATTTTGACCTTGTCTTTTTTGGTTACTTTTTTTGACTAAGAAAAAAAGTAAC
>JANRIG010000035.1:0-97241 GCA_033765235.1 Cytophagales bacterium
AAAGCGCAAAGGGCAGCACCATGGGACGGCAGCGGACTGCCCGCCGCCACCTACTACTATCTGATAGACAACAAGCGCAAAGACCGCCAGCCGCTATCGGGCTATGTGACGCTGATGAAGTAGGAGGGATGTGAATGTGAAGATATAAAATTTGATAGGAAAACACTAAATCCTGTGGCAGTACAATAAATAAAAAACCATGAAGAGATTAAGGGCATTCTTCATTTTTCTTAATCACTTCATGGTTCAATAAATAAAAAACCATGAAGAGGTTAAGGGGTATTAAGGGCATTCTTCATTTAAATCTCAGACTGTATTTTGGGGTTTAGTTCCCAAATATTGCTTTCGCCTATGATAATAAATTGGTTGCCCGGTTCAGGGCTGATGATTTTGGTGCCTGTAAAGCTGCCAAAAGCAGGTAGAATGCATATATTTCTGTCAAAAAAATAGCAGGGCAAGGTGAGGTTCTGCTTAGCTTTGCCATAGATAGTGAGTGCCGGGTGCACATGTCCTGAGAAGTAATACATGTGTGGCTCCACCTGTGAGAGGGCGGTGATGTCGTGCACAAAACAAAAATCTTGTATCACAAGCATGTGCGGTTTGATGGTGATGTGCAGTTGGTTGTAAATGGCTTGACTAAGTATGTCATGGTTGCCCTTTACAAGCACAAATTCTAATCCTGAAAACATATTGCGCCAGCGCAGCCAGTAGTCCATTTCGGCATTGTACATACTGTGAAACATATCTCCGATGATAATGATTTGGTGTACATCAAACTGCAATATCATACTTTTGATAGTGCTCAGGTCGTTTCTTATAGCCTCTATAGGAGCATTGATGCCAAATTTTCTGAAATGGTTTACTTTGCCAAAATGAGTATCTGCTACTATGAGCGTCTTGAGCTGGGACCAATATACTGCTTTTGAAGAAAGAAAGCAGAAGCTACGCCCTTTGATGTCTTTTTGAATGAAACTAAAGTCAGACATTATGCTGATTTATTTTATACTGTTTTAATATTTTTTCGACACTTGTTTCTAATGATTCATGAATAGACTTTTCTCTGATACGCTCTATCATGATTGGGAAGCAAAATGGCGAAGGTTTATCAATACTTTTCAACACAATATTAGAATTATTTATCTTAACCAATACTTGCCTTATCCTACTTTCGTCCAACTGGTCATACAGTACTTCTTCATACGCTTGTTTAAGCAATAAGTTGTCAACATCATATTTTCTGAATGCTTCATAAAAATTTCCTGAGCCGGCTAAAAGGTGCTTATTTTTTACAGTTTTCCCGGGATATCCTGTAAATATCAGTCCTGATATCTGCGCAATATCTCTGAATTTTCGCTTGGCCATTTCTGTAGCATTTAGGCTGTGAAGCAGCTCATTTGCAATATTTTCGGTACTAAATAAGTCATATTCCAATGCTTCTGCTATAGGTATAGGCTGGTCGGTGAGCAATTCAAAACCGTAGTCAGTCATAGATATTGAAAAATTAAGAGGAAATATTTTGGATATCCTTCCTGCCACTATAGATGCTATGCCTTCATTGACATATCTACCTTCAAAAGTGTAGCAGAATATATGATAATTTTGATTTTTGCCTACTAGATATTCTATCAAAAGCTCGTTTGATTTTGGCAAATATGATATTTGCTTTTGTAAATCAAATAACGGCATGAGTGCTTGTATCTCACTGTCAACAGGTTGTGACTCATTTGCTGAGTATAATTTTAGTTGTAATATTTCACTCATCATAGATGAGAATGGCATTCTGCCGCCTGCCCATGCAGGTATCAAGGTAGGTTTTTTGGTAGTGACGCGCACTATGGCTTCATTGTATTTGTGGGATACAAACTCTAAGTTGAGTCCTGCAAATGCAAATATGGTGCCTTCTTTCATGCCTGATATAAAATTTTCTTCCACACTTCCGAGATATTTGCCCGATTGAGTCTTTATTTTTATAGAAATATCATTTACAATGGTACCCATATTGAGTCTGTGCATGGTGGCTATCCTGCGGGAGGTCACTTTGTACATATTTTCTATAAGTACAACTTTATGATACTCGTCATAGCTTTCCAATATTTTGCCACCAATGGTTATAAATTGTATGACCTCAGCCCACTCTAATGCAGTAAGCGTGGCAAATGCATGTGTAGATATAATTTCATAATAACATTTTTGATATTCAAACCCGTCAGACAGAGCCAGAGTGACAAGATACTGAATGAGTACATCAAAAGTACGAATGAGAGGTCTGCGACTTTCTGTATAGTATAGTGCAGATGCATGTCTCAATGCTGCTGCCTCTATTAGCTCGAGGCTGTGGGTAGGTACAAAATATATTTTTGAAGTATCGCCCGGTCTGTGCCCGCTACGGCCTGCTCTCTGCAAAAACCGTGAAACACCCTTAGTGCCACCTATTTGTACTACAGTATCTACCGGCCTGAAATCTACCCCGAGGTCAAGGCTTGAGGTGCATACAACTACTTTGAGTTTTTGGGCATGCAGGCTTTGCTCCACCCAAGTGCGTATTTCGGCACTGAGCGAGCCATGATGTATGGCTGTGAGCCCCGACAGCTCAGGGGCTTTTTCTATCAATGTTTTGTACCATATCTCAGCCTGTGCGCGGGTGTTGGTAAATAATAGTGTAGTGCGCGATTGCATAATCACAGGTAGCACTTTGTGTAGCAGATTTATACCCAAATGCCCACCCCACGGATAATGTTCTATGCTATCTGGCATGATGGAAATCACATCAATATGTTTTTTTATATTTGATTTTATAATAACATTTTTGTCACTTTTTTTTGTCATAGTAAGTACCTCCATAGCCTCATGCAAGTTGCCTATAGTAGCAGATATGCCCCATATTTGCAGGTTAGGATTTATGGCAGCCAACCTGCTTAGTGCCAACTCTATTTGTACTCCGCGCTTGCTGCCTATAAGCTCATGCCACTCGTCTATCACTATGGTATGTAATTGTGCAAAATATAGTTTATATTCTTTTTGGGTAAATAACAAAAGCAGACTTTCGGGAGTGGTAATGAGCCCTTGGCTTGGCTGTGTTTTTTGTAGTATTTTTTCTTTGGCAGAAGTATCACCTGTGCGAAGTGCTATTTTCCAACCTGTACCGAGCTCATCTGCAGCTGTTTGGGCTGCTATTTGTATGTCTTTGGCAAGTGCTCTGTAAGGCGATATCCATAGTGCTTGCAACCCATTTAATGGTCTATTATTCAACGCATGTAAAAGTATAGGTATCCACAATGAGTAGGTTTTGCCACTACCTGTAGGTGCATTTACCAAGCCACTATAGCCTGACATGTATGCCGCAAATGTATCTTTCTGAAACTGAAAAGGTCGCCAATTGTGAGAATTATACCATTCATCAAATATTTTATGATAGTCAGAGGTCATGATAATGGAAAAACATTTGGGGGTAAATATTACATATTAATACAAGTCACATAAGATTTAACTATAAAAATCTGTAAAAAAAATAAGGCACATTAAGTATTAACAGTCATTTCAGGATATATTATTAGTCCAACAATTTTTTGAGAGCTTGCCATTCGTCTCTGAGTCGGGCAGCCTCCATAAAGTCCATGTCTTTGGCAGCACGTTCCATTTCACGTTTGGTTTTTTCGGCCAGTTTATCAATTTCTTTTTTAGTCATGTACTTCACTACAGGTTCTGCTGCTATCATACCTGCAGGTTCATCTATGGCCTCTGCATAAGATTTTGGGTATTTTTTGGCATCGGCAGCTTTGGTCTGTGCAAGTATGGCATCTTTTGATTTTACTATGGTTTGCGGCACTATATTATGCTGCAGATTGTAAGCTATTTGTATACTTCTACGTCTATTTGTTTCATCTATTGCATCTTGCATAGAGTCTGTGATACTGTCGGCATACATTACTACACGTCCTTCTACATTACGTGCAGCTCTGCCAATAGTTTGTATGAGTGAGCGCTGATTGCGCAAAAAACCTTCCTTATCTGCATCCATAATAGCTACCAGCTGCACCTCCGGCAGGTCAAGACCTTCGCGCAGCAGGTTTACTCCTACCAGCACATCAAATACTCCAAGTCTAAGTTCGCGCAATATTTCTACCCTGTCCAATGTTTTTACCTCGGAGTGTATGTATCTGCCTTTAATATCATATTTTATGAGGTATTTAGACAGCTCTTCTGCCATGCGCTTGGTAAGGGTGGTTACCAATGCTCTGCCTTTGTTTTCAATGGTTTTTTTAAGTTCGTCTATGAGGTCTTGCACTTGTGTGGAACAAGGTTTTACGGTAATCTCAGGGTCAAGCAATCCTGTAGGTCTAATAATTTGCTCTACAATGACACCGGATGTTTTTTGCAACTCATAGTCGCCAGGGGTGGCACTTACATAAATAGCTTGATTTTGCATTTCTTCAAATTCATTAAATGTAAGTGGTCTGTTGTCGAGAGCAGCGGGCAGCCTAAAGCCATAATCTACCAAGCTCACTTTGCGCGAGCGGTCGCCTCCCCACATAGCTCTTATCTGTGGCATAGTGACATGGCTCTCATCTACTACAAGTAAAAAATCGTCTGGAAAATAGTCTATCAAACAAAATGGTCTTTGACCGGGTTTGCGTCTGTCAAAGTATCTGGAGTAGTTTTCTATGCCGGAGCAATAGCCTAGTTCGTTCATCATTTCAAGGTCAAACTCAGTACGCTCTTGGATACGCTTTGCTTCAATAAATCTTTTTTCTTGTTCAAATGATAATATCTGCCTGCCAAGGTCTATGCGTATTTCATTCATGGCTACATGCAGGGCATCGCGACCTGTTACAAAAAGGTTGGCAGGAAATATGCTGATGGCAGGTTCGGAAGATAGTTTTTTGCCCGATTGAGGGTCTATGGTTTGAATGCTTTCTATTTCATCGCCAAAAAATATGATGCGATAGGCAAAGTCTGCATATGCAGGATATACATCTACTGTATCGCCTTTTACCCTGAAGTTGCCTCTCTTAAAGTCTGCTGTGGTACGGCTGTATAATATTTCTACCAATAGATACAAAAAACGATTGCGCCCAATGGTTTGTCCTTGCTTGATCCTTATGGTGAGCTTGCCAAACTCCTCAGGGTTTCCTATTCCATATATACATGATACAGAGGCTACTACTATCACATCTCTACGCCCTGACACTAATGATGAGGTAGCACTGATGCGTAGTTTTTCTATTTCATCATTGATAGAGAGGTCTTTTTCTATATAAGTATTGCTGGTGGGCAGGTATGCCTCAGGTTGATAATAGTCATAGTAAGAAATGAAATATTCCACCGCATTATTTGGAAAAAATTGCTTAAACTCGCCATATAGTTGGGCTGCAAGGGTTTTATTATGGCTTAATATAAGCGTAGGACGCTGCACTTGGGCTATCACATTGGCTATTGTAAATGTTTTGCCTGTGCCTGTGGCACCTAGTAATACTTGTTGTTTTTCGCCTTTTTCTAAGTTTTTTACTAATTCTTCTATCGCCTTGGGTTGGTCGCCGGTAGGATAGTATTCAGAAGTAAGCTCAAAACGCATATATAACTGTATTTTTACAAAAATAAATATTACCGTATGAGTATCAACAATAGATTTTGTAATATGGTTTAATTGTGGCATCCTATATTAATATTATTGATAATACAACTGTATGTTCAATATTTCATTTTCATATATTATAGTTTATATATTAACATGCATGCTTGTAAAGCTGTACTTTTCTGCAAAGGCTATCCAAAATAGTTTAGTGTCATTATTGTATCAATTAATTATTTATATGGCACATATTTTTGCAAATAACCCATATTAGTTAGTTTTGAGGATTAATAATAGGTATATTATGCAGTTATCAACCTCTATTTGGCTTATTGGGTTCATTTTTTTTGCTGTGGGCACACTTATTTGTATGAATGATGTAATATTTCCTTATGTCAAAGATTTTTATCATTTGACATATTTTCAAGCCACCCTTATCCAATGGACGTTTTATTTTGTATATCTGCCTTTTCCTTTTTTAATATCTGCTTTTGTGAATAGATATGGCTACAAAGTAGCAGTGATATCAGCACTATTTATCACCATATCAGGGTGTGCTATTTTTTACCCATCATTTGCTTTATCATCATTTGGCATATTATTGATATCCATATTTATTATAGCCACAGGCATAGCAGTTATGAATGTGGCTGCCAATAGTTATGCTGCACTATTAGGCCCGCCGGACCAAAGCCAGCTTAGAATTAATTTTGTACAAGTATTTTCCAGACTAGGGTATGCTGTGACTCCCATAATTGGCAGCAGCCTCATAAAACCGCAAAATAATGAACCTCCGAATATATACTTGCCCTACTTTGTAGTAGGAGGTTTGTTTATCATCATCACCATAGGTATGCTATGGGTGAAGCCTACCAATATCATACCTGAACTTACAAGTAAAATGAACTTCAAACAAGTGCTGCACAAATCATTTCATATCAGACACTTACTATTTGGCAGCATAGCTATGTTTTTTTATGTAGGTGCCGAAGCATGCACTGCATCATTTTTTATCAGTTACATCATGCATGAGGGTGCAGTGCCTGAGAGCATAGATCATGCTGCACTTTGCCTCACATGGTTCAATGTGGTAGCGGGTATTGGAGGTTTTGCAGGTATATATCTTATCAAATACTTTGACACAGGCAAAGTGGTGTTCTATTTTTCTATCATTTTGATATTGCTATATAGTGTATGTATATTTTCACCTCATCTATATTTTCCATATCCTATCATTATCATTGGGTTTTTCATGTCGCTCATGTTTCCTACAATATATGGATTAGCAATAGATAAGTTGGGCAACTTCACTGCACACGGCGCAGCACTGGTGAATGTGTCTGTGGTAGGAGGTGCCATTATGCCTCCTTTGCAAGGGCTCATGGCCGACCACTATAGCGTAGCCATATCCTATATCATACCATGTGCTTGCTTTGTTATCATAGGCATTTATGGTATTTGGTTTGCAAAACCTACAGATCAATATACCATGACAGACTAAATGACTTCTACTTGATAATGTACCTCATGGTCAAAATAATAGACCGCACAAATAATAAATAGCAAACTTGCGAAAGCAAAGGTGTAAACCTATTTCAGTACAAGACAGTGGCAAGATGCCATGGAATATAGGTCACTCGTGTGGACAGGAGCGACCGGGGGAGTTTATTTGGGTTTTATTCTTATTATTTCATTCCCTTTCATCACTACAAGGTCTGTATTTTTTTGCTTTTTATACTCAATAAGTTTTTTGTAAGTAAGCTCAAGACCATACAAAATTTTGTTTTTCAGTTCATTATGTTTATCTATTGGGTTCATAATATGATTTTAGTATAGTAAATTTTTCCTCATTGATATACAATAAATTACCCTCTACGGTTTTTTCTGCCACAAGCTCGTGAGTACCAATAGAATTGTCAAAAATAAATGCACCATCTACTATAGGTAAATAAATATCAAACAGATTTTGGATACCTTTATAATATCGTCTTTCTATGATATCAGGGGGTATATAGTGACCACCCTCATATACTCTTATTTTCACACGCTCCTTGGCCAAATCTACATTTTGAAGCCAAAAATACAATAATATGGTAGTGTATCCATTGGTTTTTGCATCTAATATTTTTGTTTTATAGCTTTTGGTAGACAAGGTAGTTTCAAATGCAAAACTTGTATTATTTTTAAGTAATTCAGATATTCTGTTTAGCATAATTCTACCTGCTTCTAGTGCTACTTTTTCAGGTTGAAAAGGGGAAAGACCTTTAGCTATTTCATCGGCGTTCACATACTCTTTGCAGTTTATTATTTCAGGCAATATAGTGAAAGATGCAGTAGTTTTCCCTGCACCGTTGCACCCTCCAATGATATAGAGATTTTTATTTGTCATTATACAAAATTAATCATTAGCACATACTAACTATATAATTTGATGAGTATATTTGACAAATCATCATGTAGAAGTGCTGAAATATTTTGAGGCAGCTCTAAATGATAGGAGTGTACACGAGCGACTGGGGTAAGTAAACTTATTTCAAGACAAGATAATCTTCATTTTTTCAATCTTCAATGATTACAAGCCTCTTTTCTTCTTGTCACTTTTAACTTGATTAAAAAGTAACCAAAAAAATCAAGGCCGGCAAACAAAAAGCTAAAAATTGGCTTCATTTCGCTAAAAATCAAAAACTTGCCTCCACCTTAAATTTTCAATTTTCAATTTGCCCTTCTCACAGGACTTAGTTTCGCCGGGGGTTATTTTTTTACAAAAAAGTCAATATAAATGACACCTGATAATGTCAATGCTGTGTTTATAGATACATGGGCAATGAAAGCATATTTCGACAGGCTCAATGTGACATTAAACATGAAAATTAACTTTCCGCCTTTGTTATAGCTCTTCTCTAGCAGACCATTGCGTTCAATTTCATATGCTTGTAGATGAAATACAAGTGCAAAAAGTTTGAAATTTGAAATTTAACCTACTTCTATTGCAACGCCAGCTTTGAGTACATTTTAGGCAACATGTGTTTGATGAATGACATTTTTTACCTTTTTAATATCCTTGTCAGTCAAATCTGCCAACCGTTTTACAATGCGTACTCTGTATATTGTGCTTATCTGGTCTATTGCAATCCACCCATTGGTTATTTTATATTGTATCTCTACTCTAGTGGGATAATTTTTTGAACTGCCGGTAATAGGTGCAATTACAATTGTTTGTAAATGCCTGTTCATCTCGTTAGGTGATAATACTATGCAAGGTCGTGTCTTTTTCATTTTGCTTCCTATATTTGGGTCAAGATCTACCAATACTATTTCGTACTGATTTATTTGTTTCAATCTTCTAATTTTTCATCTTCAAATACATCGTCTAATAAAAGTTGGTCATCACCATTCTCGTGCATTTTTTTAAAAGCGTTGTCCCAACCTTTTCTGGGTTCTGTTTTGGGTTTCAGAATGATATAACTCTTTTCAAGAATTAGTTCAATTTTATCATTTATGCTGTACTTTTCAAGAATTGTTTTGGAAAGTCTAATCCCTTTTGAGTTCCCAATGTTTATAATTGATAGTTCAATAATTATAAAGTTTAAAATTTCAAATTTAAACTTTACCCAACCTCTATCACATCGCCTGCTTTGAGTACTAATGTAGCCTTAAAGTCATATTCCAACATGCCATTTATTTCTTTGGGCACAAATGTTTTGCCCAATGCTTTGGCTGAGGCTGTTTTGGGTAGGGTTATATTATTTATTTTGAGTTTGTTGAGTTTCCACTCACCACTTATCAGGCTTATGACAGCTTTGGTGCCAATATATTGCAGCGATGCATATCCACCAGGAAAGGTAAAAAACAGCTTATACATTTTTTCTTGAATGGCAGGAGCCAGCCCATAAGTACCTTGATTGATGCTGAGCCCTGCAAGCCCGTTGATAATGCCCCATGCACCCATGGCACGAAAATAGTGCCCGCCAAACTCTTGATGGTCCCAATATCTGCCGCACTTAATGTATCGCTCATGTATAGTTTTGGCTAATGCAAGTGCCTCTGTGTACATGCCTTCATATAATAAAAATGATACAAAACTTACTTCAACACCACTCCACACGGTATTGCCTTGGTCTACCCATATATCATCGGGCACAGGTTTGTAAAATTCATACCCGGGCCATGAGCAGTTTTTTAGTCCAAAGTTGTTGCGGTATGACATTTCTACGATACTTTTCAGTGCTTTTTTGCGATTATCTTTGTTAAATAAGTCGCCCAAGCCGCACATATCTGCGCACCACTGACCTATGATTTGGTCTGTGAGGCATCCCTCATCTATGCCTGATAGGTCTTTGGTAACATCTTTTCCTGCACCATCTTTGGTGGTCATGGTTTTAAGGTCGCTGTTATACAACCTGTAATATTTGCCGTTCCAGAGTTTTTCTTCTGCTAATTTTTTACCTTTTTCAAATATTGGGGCATATTTTTTGATAAACTCATTGTCATTCAATGCTTTGGCGGCCTGCAGCGCACCTGCCAGTGCAGCCAGCCATTGTGACTGTATGTATGATGCCATGCCATACATAGGGAAGTTGTCGTAGCTGCTCATGATACCTGTCATGTCTGGTTGTTGGTCGCCATTGAGGTCGCGCTCGCTGAGGGTATAGTCTAATGCTTTTTTTACAGAAGGCCACATCTCTTTGAGGTATGTCATGTCATTAGTATGAAAGTAGTCGCGCAGCACCATTACTGAGTACTGGCTGTGCAAGTCGAGCCTTTCGGTGACACCTGCTACCCCAATCAGTGCTTCTGCAAAACCTTTTTTGAAGCTGTGCCTTATCTCACCTGTAGGAAGTTGCAGCTGCTTATGTACTTTCATAGTGGCTTTGGCAAGGTCGGGGAATAATGAACTTACCATCACCCCGCCATACATATTTACATCTGTGGTGCCTACAGGTCCCCAGTTTTGGTGCCAAGTAATGCCCTCGAGCACGCCAAAGTCCATATTTTTGCCTAATATACCGCTGGTAATGAAGGTGGTGAGCTGTGAGTTTACTAAGTCCAGCACATATTGCGGTGCAGATGAGTCGTAATATGAATCTATAAATAATTTGGTTTTTTTGTACAAATCGTCGCGTTGCTGTACGCCGTAGGACAATACCTCAGAAGCATTTTTGAAAAAGTTGCTATAGTAGTGACCTATCACATTTTTGCCATCGCTGTCATAAAGGTTTGGAAAGTTCCACCCCATCACAAAATTGGCAGTCAAGGTATCATTGGGTGCCATATCTTTGGATACAGCCAGCGCATTGTAGCACTCTTTGCGACCAATATTTCTGTTTTTTTGTTTGTCAAAATAGTTTCTGCCTTCTTTGGTAGCATCGAGGTTGCGCAGCTCATTGTGCGTGAGCACCCACTCATGATATTGGTGCCTGTGCCCCCAGCCTGTGTGATAGCTGGTGGCTGGGTTTAATGATGCCATGCCCATTTCGCCAAAGCTGCTTGCTTTAGTGTCTGTTTCTATCAATTTGGAGATGGAGGCTACGAAATTAGTATTTTTTTGTATTTCACTATCCCATGTTTTGTCTTCTACGTCAAAGCCTGCCATACTGCGATACACAGCACTGAGCATGACTTGTGTTTTTTTGCTGCTTTTGAGTTTTATGTCAAAGTCAAAATACAAAAGTGGCAATGATGAGTTTTTCACGTCGCCGGGTACAAAAGGTGACCATGTATTGAGTGTGACACTCATAGGCATATCAGGGTCTGAATATTCAAGTTTTACAAATGGAAAACAGCCCGAATAGTCTATTCTGTTTACTCCTGTCATCCAAGGGAATTCATAGATATGCATATCTATGCCTCCTACTTTGTAGCCGTCTTCTATTTGTAGTATTTTCATTTGAGGGTTTTCGCCTTCTACTTGGTAGCGCAGTATGAAAAACAGCATATAATCGGGCTGCATAGGATACAGTGACTCACCATCATTCCTTCCTTTGTTAGTATAGTCTACACCGAGCAAAAACTTACCTGTGCCCTTGGGTTGGTTATTGGCAATAGACCAGTTGTAAAAAATACCATCTTTGCGTATCTCGGCCCCACCGGCACCTATGCCCCCAATGGTAACGCCACTACGTGCTTTTTGTGCAAATATCATGCTATCGCTCACTCCGGGTACTGCTTGGGTAGCTGAGTGCGTAGATTTTATATTATTTTCACCGGGAGAGGCTTGTGCCTTTTGTGCCATTATAGCTTCTGCAGATATACCTGCTGCTACGGCTGAAAGGGTAGATTTTGAGATAAAGTCGCGACGTTTCATTATGATAATATTTATTTTGGGTGACAAATTAGTATAAAAAAATTGTAAAGTGTAAAAAATTAAATTTTATGGTCTTAAAAGTATTTGCGCATAAAATGATAAGGTAAATATAAAAGTTTGAAATTTTTAGTGTTAATTGAGATTGTCGCCACGCAGTGCTCTGTATCTTTTGCGGGCTTCGGCTGTGTATATACTGGCGGGGTAGTCGAGCAAAAATTTGTTGTAGAGTTCTTTGGCTTTTTCTATATCATTTAAGTTTTCTTCATATATGCGGGCTTTGAGAAAGCTGCCATCATCGCCATATATATCGCTTTTGTATATAGAATCTATGATTTCCAGGCAGGCTACTGCTTGGGTGTATTGAGTTGTTTTGTAGTAGGTTTTGGCTTTGAGGTAGTATATTTCATCTATTATGCTGTGGTTTTTGTATCGCAGCAGCATGCTGTCTAATCGTGCAAGTGCTTCTCCATATTTGTTTTGAAATAACAACAGCTCTACAGATGCATATTCTCTGAGTGCCTCATGGGTGCTGTCTTCATCTGTGCCGGTATTTACTTGAATGAATAGACTTAGGTCTACGGCGTCGTTGGCTATCTCGCGGGAGGTAGCCAGTTTGAGCACATCTGCACTTTCTTTTGCAAGCTCAAACTCTCCTTTGTAATAGTCTAATTTGGCACCTCTGAGCTTGGCTTCATGACCGAGTGGGGTTTCTTTTTGAGATTTTTCTACTTGCGCATATACCAAAGTGGCTTCCCAAGGTTCGTTTTTCAATATATATATGTCGCCCAACTCGAGTTTGCACCTGTCTGCAAGTTGGCGGTCTGCCCAAGGTTGTTGTATGATGTCTTCCATGAGGGTTTGGGCACTGTCTTTGGCATCAAGGTAGAAAGCATAAAGTAGGGCTAAGTTGCGCATTGCTTCTAAAGAAGTAGGGGTTTTGCCCATTTCTAATATATATTTTTTATAATCATTGGCTAAGTTTTGCAGGGTGCGTTTATCTATCGGGTAGGTACTTTTGATGATGTTTTCGCGTGCTTCTATCTTGAGTTTTCGAGCCACCGGGTAGTTTGGAGTATTTGTGTATTCTTTAGATATGTATTCAAATATTTCGGCGGCAAGGTCATATTTTTTGTTTTCCATTACTATCATACCTGTTTCCATTATTTTATTTCCTTGCAGCCTGAGCACTTTGTCATAGGCTTTGGATTGTATAAAGGCTAGTTGAAATTTTTTTTGTTGAATATATATCCATATTAGCAAATCAGCGTAGTGAAATGCAGTAGGCTCATCTTGTATTTTTTCAATAATGATTTTTTCCAATGCATCAAATTCAGCATCAGTAGTGATAAACTGTTGCCAGTTTGCTTTTATGGTTTCTTTATCATTAATATGTACTACAAAATGGCGAAGCAGCTCTTGAATCATGAGTGAAGTATTGCCTTCATTTTTATAAATTTCGGCCATTTCGTAGGTGTAGAGGTAATCATTTTTTTGAATTTTTCTTAGATTTTGATAAATGATTTTTGAGTATGTGTAATATTTTTTCTTATTTAATTCAGTGGTGGCTGCCTCAGAAGTTTCAGGATATTTTTTGCAATCATCAATGATTTTGTCGAGAAGTTTTTTTTCTTCTTTTGGTTTGCCTATGGTGTGGTAAAACTGTGCAAGGTTTATCAAATACTTTGGGTTGTTGTCCCATTTTATCATTTTTTTATGAAATTTTTCGGCTTCCTCGTATTTTTTGAGTTGTGTGAGGCAATGTAAATATTTGTCATACACCTTAGTGGCATTGGTCACGTTATCCGTAAAATTGACATAAAATGTAATGGCTTTTTCATATTCTCCGGCATCATAATATTCGTCTGCCAAAGGCAATCCACCTTTTTGAGCAATGGCAGCTATTGCAAAAAAACAAAGTATCACATATACTATTTGGCGCATTATTATTCTACAGTTTTTATTTTGGCACGTACTAGTTCTACGGCTTTTTTCATTTTTTCTACATTTTCGGAAGCTGCCATTTGGTTTTGGTAGTTTGCCACACTGTCAGACCGTAGTTGCTTGTATGCCATGCTGTTTTCATTCATTTTTTGTACCAATTTTACACTGTCTTGCCTGTTGTCCACCATATTTTCTTTTATTTTTTGGCCTTTGAATATGATTTTTTCTTGCTCTTTCACAGAGCTTAGCAATACTTTTTCGGCATCTTTGAGCTGGTTATTTATATCTGCAAGGTAGGTTTGTACGCCAAAGTCATGCAATATTTTCACAGCCTCATCATAGTGTTTTTTATCGCCATCGCTGCTCACATATTCGGTACCTTTGTCTATACAGTACCATACTTTTACACCTTTGGCACTTTGTTCAATTTTGGACACTACCTTGAGTGGGGTAGCTGATATGCCCGGCATATTAGCCTCGTCTATGAAATAATTGTTGTTTTTTTTGCTGTATTTTCCTATTTCCTTGAGTCTTTTTTGCCATGCATTTTGTACAAAATCTATATCCAAATCCATGAATATCGCCATCCCCTTGCGCAGCATATTATCAATGCGTTCTTCAGAGTCGGTCACTACTACTTTTTGACCATGCAGAGAGCCTGCAAAGATGAATAGTATGATTATTAAATGTATTTTCATGTGTATAATATATTATATAGCGTAACAATTAATCAATAAATATAATGGAATAATATTATTATGCAACCACGATGGGTCCTTTTTTGTTCACACCTGATACAAATAAGTCGCTATTTATACCTAATTTGTGGAACTCATTTACCATAGCATTGCCTACCAAGTGTGCGGTATTTGCAGATTTGCTCAAGGCAAATACTGATGGACCTGAGCCTGAAATGCCACCTCCCAATGCACCTGCTGCTATGGCTGCATTTTTTACATCGTAAAATCCGGGTATGAGTATGGCTCGGAGTGGCTCAATGATTACATCTTGCATACTACGCCCTATGAGTGCATAGTCTGAGGTGAACAGCCCTGTGATAAGTCCTGCCACATTGCCCCATTGGGTAATGGCATCGCGAAGTTTTATATCTTTTTTGAGTATGTTTCTTGCATCTTTGGTCTCTACCTCTACATGAGGGTGCACAATGGTGGCAAATAAATCATCAGGCGTTGGTATCTTTATGATATCCAATGGGTTATAACTGCGTATCAATACAAACCCACCATAGAGTGCAGGGGCTACATTATCAGCATGAGCAGAGCCGCAAGCAAGTCTTTCGCCTTCCATGGCGTAGGGTAGCAGGTCAATATTGCTAAGTGGGTGCTCCAATATTTCATTGAGGGCAAATATACCTGCCACAGAGCTTGCAGCACTGGAACCTAAGCCGCTGCCGAGAGGCATTTTTTTGTGCAGTTCAAGTTCTATGCCTCCTGTATATTGCACTTTTTGTGCCATAAGCATAAGTGTTGCAGATACAGTATTTTTTTCGGGGTCGTAAGGCAGTCTGCCTTCATCGCCTGTGATAGAGGTGATTTTTATTCCTTTATTATCAGTAAGTTTTAGTATGAGTTCATCGCCGGGCTTGTCTACGGCAAAGCCCAGCACATCAAAACCGCAAGCCACGTTGGCCACTGTGGCCGGTGCAAATACTTTTATGCTTTTAGAAGACATTAATTTTTAAAACTTGGTTTAATGATTAAAAAAAATGCAGATGTAAGATTTATTTGGCAATTAAGATTAGTTTAGCACTAAAACCAAGGTCTGCTTACTTTATTTTCTTTGATACAGTCTTCTATGATTTGCTCACACTTTTCAGGGGTGAGATGCTCATGATAGGGTAAGCCACACTGCATTACAGGGGCAGAGCCACAGGCTGCCAAGCACTCTACTGTTTTGAGTGTAAACATGCCATCAGGGGTAGTGCCTCCTGCTTTTATTCCTAACCTGTTTTCAAGGTATTCAATAATATCTTCTGCACCCCTGAGCCAGCATGGGCTGGTGCGGCACACTTCAAACACATATTTGCCTACAGGTGTAGTGTAGTACTGTGAATAGAATGTAGCTACTTCATATACTTCTATGGGTTGTATATTCATTAACGTGGCTACATAGTCCATCACATCGCTGCTAAGCCAGCCAAACTCATGCTGAGCCAGATGCAATAAGGGCAATATGGCTGATTTTTGTTTGCCTTCAGGGTATTTGGAAAGATGCTTTTGGGCTACTTTCATAGCCTCGTCTGTAAATTTTACTTCGCGCGGCTGCTTTGTATCTGTATCGTGGTGGTATGTACTCATGGTTATTGTAAATTAAATTTTGTGATATCTACATTTTCATATATTTCCTTCATGGGAATAATTAAGTCTATGGATTTGATGATAATGTCTTTATTAATGTCTTTGCAATCAACGGTTTGCCCCCAAATGGTACCTTCCATTCTGTAATATGCTTCTGCCATGTAGCTGTATGATGATATCAATATATATTCATCGAGTGTGGGTATGGCATTGCGCAACAGGGCAAATTTATTGCCTTTGTCATAATTAGCCGTAGAGGGTGACAGCACTTCTATGATGGCAGTAGGGTTGAGCAGTACATGTTCATCTTGGTCAAAATACTCAGGCTTTTCGCATACTATGGTCACATCAGGGTAGGTGAAATATGGGTAGCGGTCAATATATACTTTCATGTCGCTTGGAAAAAATTGGTATTTTTTCTTTTTCAGATATATGCCAATTGTGGTATATAAATTACCTAAAATTCTATTATGGTTTGGGCTAGCCCCGGCCATGGCAAATACCTCTCCTTTGAAATACTCACTTTTGTAGGGAGCTTGTTTTTCGGCCTCGAGGTATTCTTCTATGCTTAATAATATTTTGGGTGCAGCAGACATGTGTATTATGTTCTATTTATTTTAATAACATCATTATCAAATATTACACCATTGTATATTTCTGCAAAAGGTATTAAGCAATCTATTTTGTTGATATACAACTCTTTGTCTATCCCACTATTGGTGTCATACAGCCATGAGCCTTGTACTTTATGATAGACCTCTATTTCAGGCTTTGACAGATGTACCAATATATATTCTTCAAAAGATTCTGAAAATGTATAAAGACCAAATTTGACTTCTTTGTCATTGTATTCTGTAGAAGGGGAGAGTATTTCTATGATGATTTTGTGATTGGTGATGGTGTCAAATTGGTTATCGGCATATTGTGGCTCGCCACAAATAATCACTAAATCTGGATAGCTGTAAAACTGTGCTTTGGGTATATGTACCCTTAAATCACTAAAAAAAATATCATAAGGTTTTTTGCGCAGAAAATTACCAATATATATATGCATATTACTTGCAATCTTTGTATGTCTGAATGATTCTCCACCCATGGTATATATTTCACCACGGTAATATTCATGCTTTTGGGGCAATGCACGCTCCATCTCAAGGTAGTCTTGCTCAGCAATATGTATTTTTTGGGCACTTTGCATATATATCATTAAGCATCTAATTCGCCGGCTATTACATTGAGCGAGCTCATGGTAATGATAGCATCTGACAATACTGAGCCTTTTATTAACTCAGGAAACGATTGGTAATATATGAAACTTGGTCTGCGAAAGTGCAACCTGTAGGGAGTGCGCCCACCATCGCTGATGAGGTAAAAGCCCAGCTCTCCATTGCCACCTTCTACTGCATGATATACCTCACCTACTGGTGCATCTATCTCTCCCATTACTACTTTGAAGTGATATATTAGTGCTTCCATTTTGGTATATACATCTTGCTTGCGGGGCAAATATATGCCCGGCGCCTCAGCATGATATACTCCTTCCGGCTCATTTTTTATTTTTTCTAATGCTTGGCGTATTATGCTCATACTTTGGCGTATCTCATCACTCATTACAGTGAAGCGGTCATAAGCATCGCCATTTTCACCTATGGGTATTTCAAACTCAAAGTCTTCGTAGCTGCTGTATGGGTTCATCACGCGCACATCATAGTCTACACCTGCAGCACGCAAGTTTGGTCCTGTAAAGCCGTAATTTAAAGCTCGCTCAGGTGATATAGGTCCACAACCTATGGTGCGGTCCATAAATATACGGTTGCGCAGCAGCATACTTTCAAACTCATCATATATAGGTTGAAACTCTGCCATAAATTTTTCGAGTTTGAGAAATACATTTTCATTCCAGTCTCTTTCAAAGCCACCTACTCTACCTATATTGGTAGTGAGGCGTGCACCACATATCTCTTCAAATATATCGTATATTTTTTCGCGCTCTTGAAACACATATAGAAATCCGGTGAGAGCTCCTGTATCTACACCAAGTATGCTATTGCAAATGAGGTGGTCTGATATACGTGCAAGTTCCATAATAATTACCCGCATGTACTCTACTCTTTTAGGGAGTTGTATGCCTAGCAGTTTTTCTACGGTCATGTGCCAGCCCATATTGTTGATGGGCGATGAACAATAGTTGAGCCTGTCTGTAATGGGTGTGATTTGATAATAAGGTCTGCGCTCGGCCAGTTTTTCAAAGGCACGATGTATGTAGCCTATGGTGGACTCACAGCTCACTATTTTCTCCCCGTCTACCTCAAGTATATTTTGAAATATGCCGTGAGTGGCAGGGTGCGTAGGACCTAGATTGATGGTATTGGTCTCTTTGCCAAGTTCGTTTACTAATTGAATATGTTTTTGCTCAGCCATGGGTTAAGTAAGTTTTTTCATGCTTTTATATTCTTTATATTCTCTTATACCTATTACTGTAAATAACAGCATGACAGGTACAAATATCATGAGTACAGCCACCAGTTCTATTATTTCTTTATAATTCATGAATTAATTTTATAAATTTTATCTTATAATTTACTATAAACAATGATAGATATTATTACAATCAATATTAATATGAAGAATCCAACTATAAATATAAACAAATTTTTTTGTTAGTAATAAAATCATCATTAATAAATACACTGGTAAGCCCTTCGCAAATTAACAAAATAGAGTAAATACAGTTTTGTAGGATATTTGTATCTAATTTTATCTCCTCCTCAATTCTTTTCATTTATCTGCCAAAGAAATGATCTTTTTTGTCTACCCTGTTGGGGTCTTCCAAAGGATACTCTTTTCTCATTGGGTGTACCTGCATATCGTCTACATTGAGTATGCGTCTTAGGTTTGGATGATTTTTGAATATGATACCAAAGAAGTCATATGTTTCTCTCTCCATCCAGTTGGCTGATGCATAGAGCGATGTCATAGTCTCTATTTCAGGGTTTTCGAGGGGTACAAAAAATTTGAGTCTTAACCTTGTATTGGTAGTGAGGCTATGCAAGTGATATACTACACAAAATGGCAATAGGCTTTCAGGGTAGTGCACCCCAGTGAGGTCTGTAAGAAATTGAAACTTAAGTTCATCTTCATGATAGAGGTATTTGAGTATCTCTACATTTATATGAGACTTGGCTGTAATTATGAGCATGTTATATTGCTCTTCATGACTCACAATACCATCGCCAAATTGGCTGTTAAGTTTCGTTAAAATAATATCAGATGCTATAGGCATAGTGGTTATGACTCGTTAAATTGGTATTTGTCAAGCAATTGTTTATATCCTTCTGAATTGCGCCTGTTGAGCAACTCGTTGGTAGCCAGCTCTTGTACTTTCATAAATCCGTCTATGATTTGCTCCGGACGTGGCGGGCAACCGGGCACATACACATCTACAGGTACTATTTCATCTATGCCTTGCAATACAGAGTAAGTATCAAATATTCCCCCTGACGATGCACAGGCACCTACGGCTATTACCCACCTGGGTTCTGCCATTTGCTCATATACTTTGCGCACCACAGGTGCCATCTTTTTTGCTATAGTACCCATGACCATGAGCACGTCTGCCTGGCGTGGCGAAAAACTTACCCTTTCTGACCCGAATCTGGCAAAATCATAGTGCGATGCCATGCTTGCCATAAACTCTATGCCGCAGCACGAGGTAGCAAATGGCAAAGGCCACAGCGAATTGGCTCTGGCAGCACCTATGACACTATCGAGTGAGGTAGCAAAAAAACCCGGGCCTTCCACTCCCGGTGGGGTAGCCAAAGGTTTTGGTTTAGCATCTGACATATATATACGTTTTATGTTATTCAAAATTTTAATCCCAATCCAATGCTTTGCGCTTGATGACATAAAGAAAGCCGAGCAAAAGAAATACCATAAACAGCAACATTTCTATAAAACCTACCATGCCTAATTCTCTAAAATTCACAGCCCATGGATACATGAAAATAATCTCCACATCAAATAGTACAAATAATATAGCTGTGAGAAAATATTTGATAGAAAATGGATTGCGCGCATTGCCTACAGAGTCTATACCACACTCAAAGGCTTCTAATTTATTTTTTGTGAATTTTTTGGGGCCCAAATAGTGTGTGCCTATCATAGTAGTGACTACAAAACCGGCCGCGAAAAAAAATTGTAATACTATGGGTAAATAATCTACAGGTAGCTCTTGCACTTTATTAATTTTTATTATTCAGGCAAATTTATCCATATAATATATAGAAACAAATAGGCATGTAAAAAGTTTTTTTATTATTTTACAAAATATTAACCTTATTATTAAGTATATGAATAAGATATTCATGCTTTTTGGAACAATTTTTGGGGCACTTTCTGTAGCTGTAGGTGCATTTGCGGCGCATGGTTTAAAAGACTTTCTTGAGCAAAGCCAACGCACTCATACCTTTGAGACAGCTGTGAAATACCAGTTTTACCATACTTTGGCACTTATTATGCTGGCTATTGTATTTGATAAATTACATATAAGGTGGGCTACATGGTCAGGTTGTGGATTTATTTCAGGCATTATTATATTCTCAGGAAGCTTATATATATTGTGTTTTACTGGCGCACGTTGGTGGGGTGCTGTTACTCCTATAGGAGGGCTATTGCTCATAGCAGCTTGGGCTTTGTGGGCATGGGCATTGATAAACTCATAATAAATCTATGCGCGATTACTCTATCAGAAATGAACTTTCGGCAAGGCTTATCAAGCTATATATTATAGCACTGAGTGCTGTGGCTATATTTTTAGTCATTAGCCAAGTATTAGTACAGTTTGCCATTAGGGAGCAGCAAAACGATGCACGGGTGGTAAACATAGCAGGCAGGCAGCGTATGCTGAGCCAAAAACTATGCAAAACATCCATATTATTGGTAAAAAACGATATTTTTATGCCTGATGCTGAGTATTATTCATCTGATATTAAAGATATTATCAAGCTATGGCAGCAATGCCACTATGGCTTAAAAAACGGTAGGCTTATGTTGGAAAAAGAAATATTAGTCAAAAACAGTGATACTATAAATCTGATGTTTGACAAAATAGAACCTTATTTTCAAATAATGATACAAAATGCCAAAATCATAGATCACGAAATAGAGGCACCCGGCGATAATAAAATTGAAATACTCAACAAAGCCCTGTCTCAGGTACTGCTCAACGAGCGGCACTTTCTCAAAACTATGGATGACATCGTATTTCAATACGATAAAGAAGCCAAAAACAGAGTGAATTATCTCAAAAATATAGAGTTTATCCTTTTCATCTTTACCATTATTATTTTAATTATCGAAGCCATATTCATATACCGCCCTACTTACCAGCAGGTAAACCGCACCATTAATGCTCTCAAATTTTCAGAAAAACATTTACAAACACTCAACTTGCAACTGCACCAAGCCAACATATCTATAAAAGAAGCTGAAAATGAGTTGCTCAAAGCCACTGAAGATAAGTTTAAATTGCAAATAAAGGAAGACAAGATTAGGAGCGTATCGCTCATGGAAGGGCAAGAGGAGGAGCGTATACGCCTTGCTGTAGAGCTGCACGACGGTATTGGGCAGATGCTCACAGGTCTTAAACTGCTCTCCGAAAAATTTACCCAACAATCATTCAATACCGAAAAAGACCAAAAAACATTTCAAGACCTTAAGCAACTCATACACGATACTATTGCCGAAACACGTATCATATCATTTAATCTTATGCCATCAGTGCTCAATGACTTTGGTATCATAGCTGCTATAAAACTGCTGGCAGAGCAGACCGAAAAGCGTACTAATATAAATATAACTATGAGGAGCAATAACTTTGCCTCGAGGTTGCCCAAAAATGTAGAAACCACCATTTACAGAATAGCACAAGAAGGATTAAACAATGTGATAAAACACGCTGAAGCCTCACAAATAAATATTGACCTAAGAATAATAGAAGATCATGCACACCTGTCAATAATAGACAATGGCAAAGGCTTTGATACCCGTAAACTCAAGAATAAGACCCTGAAAAACGGAATAAAAAACATGAAATCAAGGACTGAAATTAACAACGGCACCTTTAAATTAAGGTCAAAACCAAATTATGGCACACAATTATCGGTTACACTGCCTATTATTTATACATAATTTTACAATAATGCTTTATTTATCTATATATATTGCTTAATTTTATGCGTTGTAATAAATAAATGGAAAAAATAAAAATACTAATAGCAGACGATCATCAGGTGGTGCGCAAAGGCATAGCTACATTACTGGAAGACGAACCTGATATAGAAATAGTCGGCGAAGCCGCCGATGGCTTTGATACCATCGAAAAAATAAAAATATACAACCCCAATATAGTGCTGCTTGATATAGCCATGCCCAAGCTCAATGGGCTGGAGACAGCAGAAATCATAGAAAAAAACCACCGCCTCGTAAAATCTCTAATATTTTCCATGCACAACGATGAAGAATACATCATAAAAGCGGTGGAGAGCGGTGCATGGGGCTACATACTCAAAGACACCACCAAAGACGAAATGCTCAACGCCATACGTACCTTGCAATCTGGACAAAAATATTTTTCCAAGCAAGTATCAAATGTGATATTGGAAATGCTACAAAACAAACCACGCAAAGCAGGTGGCAAACAGCATAGTACAAGGCTCACAAAAAAAGAAAAACATATACTCAAACTCATTGTGAGCGGACTCAATAGCCGTGAGATAGCACAAAAGCTCGAACTCAGCATCCGTACTGTAGATAATCATAGGGCACATATCATGAAAAAGACAGGGGTAAAAAATGCTGTAGAACTGGTAAAACTCGCCCTCAAAGAAAATTTAGTACAATAGCCTATACTTTTGTTTAACATTTTTAAAAAATAATTAAACAAAATTTTTTTATACCAATATTTTGTTTAATATTTGTAACGAAATATTAAACAAATTTTATGACCACCAAAGAATTTAATACCAGTATCGTGACTATATCCAAGTCACTCAAGCCATTTGCCATGCGCCTCACAAGAGACCTCGACGATGCTAAAGATTTACTTCAAGAGACACTTATTAAAGCATTCACATACAGAGACAAATTCAGCGAAGGAACAAACCTAAAAGCATGGATGTATGTAATCATGAAAAACACCTTTATAACTAATTATCAAAAAATCTTAAAAAAAAATACATTTATAGATACAACGAATAGTTTTTTTTATTTAAATTCGCCTCTGTATTCAACTAACAATACAGCAATTACAAATTTTGCTTTTGATGATATAAACAAAGCATTAACTTTGCTGCAAGACGAATACAAAGTACCATTTATTATGTATTATAACGGGTACAAATACTTTGAAATAGCGGAAAAACTAAATATTCCAATAGGCACTGTGAAAAATAGAATTCATATAGCCAGAAAGGAACTTAAAGATATGTTGTCTATGTACAACGACGATTAATGTTGTGTTTTAGGTTGTTAGTTATAAAAAGAAGCCCTTTAATAAAGGGCTTTTTTTTTGTCTTTTTTGTTTTTGAGCTATTTTATTCAATTTGTAAATACAGCATGCAGTATCATGCATAAGCCTTTGCCCATGATATTATCAAAAAAAGTAAGTAAGTCTTATAATTAGCAGATCAATGAGCTACTTTACCTATCCACCTCTCCCATTACCAAATCTAATGAGCCTATTACAGACACCAAATCTGCTATAGGAGCACCTTTGCACAGCTCAGGCAGCACACTTAGGTTTACAAAGCTGCTTGAGCGTGCTTTGCAACGGTATGGTATTTCACCTCTGCCCTCTGTTTTGAAATAAAATCCTAACTCTCCACGCGGGTTTTCGGCTCTGCTGTAGTATTCCATAGGTGCTATCCTGATTTTTTTGGGCACTTTTTCTTGAGGGTCAAATGTTTTGTCGCGTTTGTGTTTTTTGAGTAATATTTCTATGCATTGCTCTATTATTTTTATAGATTCTTCTATTTCGCGCATCCTTACATAGGTGCGGTCCCAGCAGTCGCCTTGGGTGCCCATTTTGCCTTCCCCGTAGGGTACATCAAAGTCCAGCTCGGGGTATACAGAGTAGCCATCTACTTTTCTAAGATCAAATTTTATGCCAGACCCTCTCAATACCGGTCCTGAGCAGCCATAGTTTATGGCAAGACCTAAGGGCAATATCCCTACATGTGCAGTACGTGAAATGAATATTTTATTATCAATCAATACCTCTTGCAATTCTGTGAGCTTTGGCTTGAGGTATGAGATAAATTCTTGAGTTTTTTCTTCAAAACCTACAGGCAGGTCGTAGTACAATCCTCCTATCCATATATAGTTGTAGAGCATGCGTGCGCCACTTACCCATTCCAGCATTCGCAATATATGTTCACGGTCGCGCATGAGCCAAAGAAATGGGGTAAATGCACCCAAATCTACCCCATAGGTACCCACTGCCACAAAGTGCGATGCCAGTCTGTTGAGCTCACATACTAATACTCTTATATATTCTACACGTTTGGGTATTTCTTTTTCTATCCCCAACATTTTTTCTACACCCATCACGTATGCATGCTCATTGTTCATGGCAGCCACATAATCCATCCTGTCTACATATGGTATGATTTGGTTAAAAGGCAATGCCTCTGTATGTTTCTCAAAACAGCGGTGCAAGTAGCCTATGTGTGGGGCTATATCCTTCACTATTTCACCATCCAGCACTATCTCCAATCTCAATACCCCGTGTGTGGAGGGGTGTTGAGGTCCCATGTTGAGTATCATCTCATCAGGGTGTAGCTGAGCCTGGTCAAACTTATTAGGTTCGCTTTCGGTTAAATATTTTACTTGAGTTATCTCAATTTGGGTCATTCATATTTATCAAGGTGTGCCAATGATATTTATACGGGTTAATAAACCTTGAGCAATCGGCATCCGTGTGCAGGTATCTTTGCATCGTATCCTGTGCCAAAAGTGCCCATATCTTTTTGCCTCCACACATCTCTGATGGTTTTGTATCCTGATATGCTGTAATCTTGCCATTTGATAGAAATATTTTGTGTAATAGTGCTCACATTGAATATGGCTATGGCTTTACCTCCATCATTGAGTGTTTTCACATATATTTCATAATTATTGTTTTTGAATACCCTTTGGGCTTGCTTGGCAGCAATGTCTTGGTTTATATCTATCACCTCGCTGTTTTTGAGCAAGTTGAGGGTAAAGTCGTCAAGTTGTGCCATGTCGCAACCTATTAATAAAGGTGCCGATAACATTGCCCACAATGATATATGTGTGTATTGCTCACTTATAGTTAGTCTGGTTGGATGCAGATTAGGACCCCAGCCCACCATGCCTACTATGAGCATATCGGGGTCATTCCATCTGCCGGGTTTGGCATAGGGGTATAATTCATGTTGTGAAAATCCTATCCTGTATAAGCTGCTCCAGGTGTCTTCTATGTCGCCGGTGGTGCGCCACAGGTTACCATTAGTTTCATGCCCCCATGTCCATACATCGCCCCAACCATATTGACATAGAGAGTATACAATGTCTCTATTTATAACGGCAAGGCACTTTTGCATCACTTGATAGGGCTTTTTTAAGTCAGGCAAATATTTTTTGTTTGCATCACTTAGTCGGTAATTGGTCCATGAAAATGCTTTGGCAGCATCCGGAGCTATATCGCTGTAGGCACACCAGTCATATTTGAGATAGTCTATACCCCATTGGGCATAGGTATTGGCATCATTTTGTTCATATTTATAGCTGCCCTCATATCCACCGCAAGTTTTAGGTCCGGGAGATGAATATATGCCAAATTTTAGTCCGTTGCTATGCAAATAGTCGCCCAATGCTTTCATATCCGGAAATTTTTCATTGGGTTTAATGTTGCCGTTGGCATCACGTTTATCTTCCCAGCCATCGTCAATGTTCACATATGCCCAACCGTAGTCTATCAATCCTTTGTCTATAAATGCTTTGGCTGATGACCTTACTTTTTCATCGCTCACAGCTAGTCCCCAGCAGTTCCAACTGTTCCAACCCATAGGTGGGGTAAGTGCTATGTCATTGCCTATGGATATGGTAAATTCGCGGGTCATTGTTCCATTAGCATTGCTTGCTGTCACCATAGTTTTGTATGTCCCTTGCTTTTTGGCTATGCCTGTGATGATACCTGTATTTTCATCTAAGATAAGACCTTCGGGTAGATTTTGCACTTTATATTTCATAGGTTTATTACCTGATGCAGGTATTTTGTATAAAAATGGCTTGCCTATGCGGGTGCCGTATATTTTAGCACCGTTTATTTTGGGAGAGTCAGTTTCTACAGGGGTTAATAAATAAGGTAGTTCAGAGCTCTCACTTATGTTATTGCCGGATAGGTCATGTGCAAATGTATAGCTCACAATGGCATTTTCAATAGCCGGAATATTAGCCTCATATACAAAAGACTTTTGGGTATTAAAATTGGCATTGACACTTACATTAAATAGTGTTTTTGTACTTTCTATATCTTTTACCTCCACTGCAAATATGCCTGCAAATGTCATATTGCCGCTATTCACAATTAGTCTTATAGGTTTGTTCCAATTATTATTGGGAGTGATGCGGTATGGAGTGCTTTTGATATCAAGTGTTATCACATCTATTATATCTACCATACTCACCGAGCATTCACCCTCTGTCATGCCTCCGCCACCCAGTTGGTCATATACACGCACGGCAAGCACATTGGAGCCATTCCATTTTATGGCAGGGTGCAATGCACTTATCACATATTTGCGGGGAATATTGTAAGCAGTAAATCTGGCAGTGTTGTCATTATTTCCTATCGGAAAATTTTTCCCTGCGTTCTTTCCTATCAGTTGCCCATTGAGGTACACCTCATCATGGTCGTCTATTTTTCCTAAGATAAATTTAAGACTGTCTTTGAGGTATGATTTTTCTTTGATGTTTGATGGCATATCAAATTTTACTCTGTACCATCCAAAGCCGTCATACTTATCATTGCCTTGCTCCTCCCAAGTGCGGCTTACTTCTATATTTTGCCATTTGGAGTCATCAATGTCAGTGGCAGCCCACCTCATATCATCGCCTTTGCTGAATTTCCACCCTGTTTTTAATAATATAGGTTGAGAATAAATATTAATGGTGAAATGTGATAGGACTATTAATAGAATAACAAAAAGGCGATAATTCATGACATATATAATATTGAGGTAATAAAAATACAACCACAAATCAATGTTAAAAAATTGTGATTGACAAATATTATGGGTAGAATGTTAAGCCACTATGATAAATACTATTTTGAAACCGCTTAGCTGAGTAATAAGTGAGAGAATTATTAAATCCCTCAACCCATGGTTGGTGGCACACCAAACACAAACTCAAATTTTCCAAAAATTTTCTGTTGTTGGTCTCAGTGAGACACTAAGACCAGACGGGACTACAGGTTTGCGCTATCGCTATTTATTTTTTCACGAGTACCAGCATGAGAATGTAGTATTTATTTTTGAATGAAAATTTTTATTGTTGAATATACATATATTAACTATACAATGGTAACAAGTTATTTTCACATTTCCAAATCAAGAAATTGTTAATTTTGTACATATCAAGGACGTGATATTGCAAATGAAAACCCAATTTTTAATCATAAACTTATAACTAAATAATAAATCAACACCCAAAAAATTATTTACTACTTCTTATCCAACCTTTGGTTGAATTTAATTCACAAGTTTAGTAACAGAAGTATTAATTAATTGATATAAAAAAAAATATTTACTTTTTTTTTAAAACAGCTATTGCAAACATAAATATTATTCCTACCTTTGCAATCCCTTTTTTAAAACAGGGGTAATATTAGTATTAATAACTCATTGTTATGGCAGGAATTATAGGCAAAAAATTAGGAATGACCAGCTTTTACAACGCTGCAGAAGGCATATCCACTGCTTGCACCATAGTAGAGGCAGGCCCCTGCGTAGTGACACAGCTCAAAACCAAAGACAAAGATGGTTATGAAGCAGTACAATTAGGTTTTGGTAATGCAAAAATAAAAAATACAAATAGTGCTACCGCTGGTCACCTCAAAAAATCAGGATTGGAAACGGTTGTAAAACTCAAAGAGTTTAAAAACTATGCCATCTCTGCAAAGTTAGGTCAATCTATCAATGCATCAGATGTATTTCAAGAAGGAGATTTTATAGATGCTATTGGTACATCCAAAGGCAAAGGCTTTCAAGGTGTGGTTAAAAGATATAACTTTAGTGGAGTAGGCGGGCAAACACATGGTCAGCACAATCGCCAAAGACATCCCGGCTCTGTAGGTGCATGTTCATTTCCTGCACGTACATTCCCCGGCATACGCATGGCAGGTCGTATGGGTACCCAACGTACCAAAATACAAAATCTTAAAGTATTAAAAATATATCCCGAAAAAAATATACTGATTATCAGTGGGTCTATCCCGGGATTTAATAATTCAATCGTATTGTTAGAAAAATAATCATGGAGTTAATAGTACATAATATACAAGGTCAACCTACTTCAAAAAAGATTAAACTATCCGATGAAGTCTTTGGAGTAGCTCCCAACGACCATGTTGTATACTTGGCTGTAAAACAGTTCTTAGCCAATCAGCGTCAAGGTACACACAA
The DNA here is from genome assembly GCA_033765235.1 of Cytophagales bacterium. GTDB lineage: Bacteria > Bacteroidota > Bacteroidia > Cytophagales > UBA9547 > JANRIG01. The sequence goes on from JANRIG010000035.1 coordinate 28,840, forward strand.
AACCAAAGACAGGTCAGAAGTAGCTTATTCCACACGCAAGCTATTGAAACAAAAAGGTACAGGTGGTGCCAGACATGGTAGTCGCAAAGCTGGTATATTTGTAGGCGGCGGCAATATACACGGTCCTAAGCCAAGAGATTATGGCTTTAAACTAAACAAAAAAACAAAAACACTCGCCAAAAATTCAGTATTATCATCCAAAGCCAATGATAATTCCATAAAGATAGTGGAAGACTTCACCTTTGATGCACCTAAGACAAAATCCTACTTAGAAATACTCAAAGCATTTGATATAGCAGACAAAAAATCATTACTCATTATATCAGACAATGATACAAATGTGATAATGTCAGGAAGAAACCTGCCAAAAGCTACTGTATCTACCACAGAAAATATCAATACCTATACATTATTAGATACTGATATTATCTTAATATCTGAAGCCGCAATAAATAAACTTAACCAATTAAGCAAATGAACAATATATTGATTAAACCATTGGTTACAGAAAAAGTTACAAAACTCAATGATAAGGGAGTATATGGCTTTATTGTAAAAAAAGATGCCAATAAAATCGAGATAAAAAATGCCATTGAAAAAGCTTACAGTGTCACAGTAGATTCTATTAACACTTTAAGAACAAGTACAAAACCCAAAAGCAGGTACACTAATAAAACCTTCATCACAGGTCGTACTGCATCTATAAAAAAAGCATTCGTCACATTACAAAAAGGAGAAGTAATAGATTTCTATAGCGGAATATAACCATGGGCATCAAAAAATTAAGACCGATAACGCCGGGCACCAGACACAGAGTAGCCCCCACTTTTGATGAAATAACTACATCAAAACCTGAAAAAACTTTAGTCACTTACTTAAGTGAGTCAGGTGGGCGCAATAGCCAAGGATTGCGTACTATGCGCTACATAGGCTCAGGCCACAAAAAGAAATATCGTATCATAGATTTTAACAGAGACAAACACGGCATAGAAGCTACAGTGAAAACTATAGAGTACGACCCAAACAGGACAGCTCGTATAGCTTTGTTGCACTACAAAGATGGCGAAAAAAGATATATAATAGCACCAAAAGGATTAAAAGTAGGCCAAAAACTCTTGTCAGGTACAGGAGCACCTCCTGAAGTTGGTAATGCGCTCAAGCTATCTGAAATACCACTTGGTACATTCATACATAATATAGAATTAAAACCGGGTGCAGGTGCAAGTATGGCAAGATCTGCCGGTACTTCAGCACAATTGCTTGCAAAAGAAGAAAAATACGTGACATTAAAGTTGCCTTCCGGCGAAATGAGGTTGGTATTGGCTAACTGTATGGCTACCGTAGGTACAGTATCCAATGAGGATCATATCAATGTTACCATGGGCAAAGCAGGAAGAAACCGTTGGTTAGGTCATCGCCCGCGCACACGTGGCGTTGCCATGAATCCTGTAGACCATCCTATGGGTGGAGGAGAAGGCAAAGCATCAGGTGGTCACCCTCGCTCAAGAAAAGGGCTATATACCAAAGGCTTGAAAACCAGGACACCCAAAAAGTATTCCAATGATTTAATCATAAGCAAAAGAAGCAAATAGCCATGGCAAGATCACTCAAAAAAGGACCATATATAGATTTCAGACTGGTTAACAAAATAGATAAAGTAAATCAGACAGGCAAAAAATCAGTAATAAAAACATGGTCGCGCAGTTCTATGATATCGCCTGACTTTGTAGGGCATACATTCGCAGTTCACAATGGTAATAAATTCATACCTGTATTTTGTACAGAAAATATGGTAGGACATAAACTTGGTGAATTTGCTCCCACACGCACATTCAGAGGACATTCAGGAAATAGAAAAGAAAACTAAAAAATCTCATGCAAGCTACAGCAAAACTAAATAATGTACGTACTTCTCCACGCAAAATGCGCTTAGTAGCAGACTTAGTTCGTGGCAAAGATGTAAACTATGCACTCTCTATCCTCAAATTTCAAAACAAAGTAGGTGCAGGTTATCTTCACAAAGTATTACTTTCTGCCATCTCTAATTGGCAACAGGCAAATCCCGATGAACGTGTTGAAGATGCCAATTTATTTATCAAAACATTATTTGTAGACGGTGGACCTATGCTCAAAAGAATGAGACCGGCACCACAAGGCAGAGGTTTCAGAATCAGAAAAAGATCTAATCATATCACATTGGTGATAGATTCTAAAATAAATGAAGAAATAGAAGTAATAAACTAATAAAAAAATGGGTCAAAAATCAAATCCGGTACTTTTAAGATTAGGCGTTATAAGAGGTTGGGATTCAAGCTGGTTTGGCGGTAAATCATTTGCCGACAAGCTTATTGAAGACGAAAAAATTCGCAAATATGTACATGCACGTATTCCTAAAGCCGGTATTGCAAAAATCGTTATCGAACGCACAATCAAAAGAATAATCTTAACCATACATACCTCCAGACCGGGTGTGGTAATTGGCAAGGGCGGTGGTGAGGTAGACAAAATAAAAGAAGAGCTAAAACAAATTACCGAAAAAGATGTTCAAATCAACATTTTTGAGGTAAAAAGACCCGAATTAGATGCAAAATTAGTAGGGGAAGCTATAGCTCAACAACTTGAGGCACGTATATCTTACAAAAGAGCCATGAAGCAGGCCATAGCCTCTTCATTGAGAGTAGGTGCACAAGGTGTAAAAATTAAATTATCCGGTAGGTTGGCTGGTGCTGAAATGGCACGTACAGAGCAATACAAAGAAGGCAGAGTACCATTACATACACTTCGTGCAGACATTGACTACGCTATATCAGAGGCACAAACAGTATATGGAAAAATAGGTATTAAAGTTTGGATATTTCGTGGCGAAGTATTCGGCAAAAGAGATTTATCTCCTAATGTAGGTCAAACATCAACCTCGTCAGGAAATCAAAACACTCAAGGTGCGGGTAATGAAAAAGGCGGAAGAAGAAGAGGCGAAAGAGATTTTGAATCGCGCGATGACAGACCAAGAGGCGAAAGAAATGACAGAGACAAAAACAATAATAACAGAGGAAAAAGAAGATAATCAGTAATATAATATTTATGCTTCAACCCAAAAAAACTAAATTCAGAAAAACTCATAAAGGCAGAGTAAAAGGCGTAGCTACTCGTGGCTACACATTTACATTTGGAGAATTTGCCATTAAAGCACTAGAACCTTATTTGGTCACTTCACGCCAATTGGAGGCTGCCAGGGTAGCACTTTCAAGAGGTATGAAAAGAGAAGGAAAACTTTGGATAAGAGTATTCCCTGACAAACCCATGACTAAAAAACCTTTGGAAGTAAGGATGGGTAAAGGTAAAGGTGCACCAGAATTTTGGGTAGCTCCTGTAAAACCCGGTACTATATTATTTGAAGTCACAGGCGTGTCGCATGAGACAGCATCAGAAGCACTGCGTCTTGCATCTCAAAAACTACCCGTAAAAACTAAATTTGTTGTAAAACATGATTATGTAGCATAAGCCATGAATAAAAAAGATATAAACATATTGAAAACAGAAGAAATAGTAGAAAAATTAGCTGTTGAAAAAGATATGCTGTACAGATTAAAATTTGCACACAGCATAACTCCAATAGAAAATCCTATGAAAATTAGGCAAACGAAAAAATACATATCTCAGCTACATACTGAATTAACTAAAAGAACCAAAGCAAATGGAGCAGCGTAATTTAAGAAAAGTAAGGATTGGCAAGGTAGTAAGCAATAAAATGGATAAAACCATCACACTAACTATCGAACGTAAAAAAATTCACCCTAAATATGGGAAATACATCAAACAAACAAAAAAGCTGCATGCGCATGATGAAAAAAATGAGTGTGGCATTGGCGATACAGTTTCAGTAATGGAAACAAGACCGCTCAGCAAAATGAAAAGATGGAGATTAGTACGTGTAATAGAAAAAGCTAAATAATAATATGATACAGCAAGAAAGCAGATTAAATGTCGCAGACAATAGTGGGGCCAAAGAAGTCCTTTGCATAAGAGTATTGGGAGGCACCAGAAAACGCTATGCAAGTATAGGCGATAAAATTGTGGTATCTGTAAAATCAGCTTTGACATCCAGTGCACTTAAAAAAGGCACAGTGTCTAAAGCAGTGATTGTAAGAACAAAAAAAGAAGTAAGAAGAAAAGACGGATCTTATATAAGATTTGACGACAACGCTGCAGTATTACTCAATGCAGCCGATGAGCCTCGCGGCACAAGGATATTTGGACCTGTAGCTCGTGAACTCAGAGAAAAACAATTTATGAAAATCATCTCATTAGCTCCCGAAGTATTATAACCCCATCGTTACAATGTCTAAACTACATATAAAAAAAGGAGATAAAGTAAAAGTCATAGCCGGAAATGGCAGAGGCAAAATCTCTACAGTATTGCAAGTTTTACCTGCTGAAAACAAAGCCATTGTAGAAGATACAAACTTAGTCACAAAACATGTGAAACCCACAAGTGCTAATCCTAATGGAAGCATTGAAAAAAAAGCAATGCCCATACATATCAGCAATATTATGATATACGATGCTACCTTAAGCCAAGCTACAAGAGTAGGTCGAAGGATAAATGAAAAAGGTAAATCAGAAAGATATAGTAAAAAGTCAAACACTACCATAGCATAATGAACAGTCCAAGATTAAAAGAATTATACTTCAAAGAAGTAGTGCCCGAGTTGATGAAAAAATTCAACTACAAAAGCACCATGCAAGTACCAAAGTTGCAAAAAGTATGTATCAATAAAGGTATAGGTGCAGCAGTAGCCGATAAAAAAATGGTAGATGTAGGTGTAGAAGAGCTTTCTATCATTACCGGACAAAAAGCCGTAGCTACTAAAGCCAAAAAAGCCATATCAAATTTTAAACTACGCGAAAACCTACCTATCGGGGCTAAAGTAACCTTAAGAGGTGATATTATGTATGAATTTATTGATAGGCTCACATCCATAGCCCTACCCAGGGTACGCGACTTCAAAGGCATAAATGACAAAGGATTTGATGGAAGAGGCAATTATACACTCGGTGTTAAAGAACAAATTATTTTTCCCGAAATAAGCATTGATAAAGTAGCCAAAATATCCGGAATGGATATCACATTCGTTACTTCTGCTCAAACAGACGAAGAAAGTTTAGAATTACTTAAATTATTAGGTTTTCCATTCGCAAATCAAAAAAAATAAAAAATGGCAAAAGAATCAATTAAAGCAAGAGAACTAAAAAGGCAGTATTTGGTACAGCGCTACAAAGCCAAGCGAGAAGCTCTGAAAAAAGCCGGAGACTATATAGGATTGGATAAATTGCCAAAAAACTCCTCACCGGTAAGGTTGCACAACCGTTGCAAACTAAGCGGAAGACCTAAAGGATATATTCGCAAATTCGGATTGTGCCGAAATCAGTTCAGAGAACTTGCTTCTAAAGGAAAAATTCCAGGAATTATTAAAGCTAGTTGGTAAATTAAAAATATATTTATAATTTTGCAGCCCGATTTTAAAAAAAGAAAATAAATGGATTCAATAGGCGACTTTCTCACACGTATTAGAAACTCTTCCATGGCAGGTCATAGAATACTTGAATTGCCATCCTCTAACCTTAAAAAAGAGATTACTAAACTACTTTTTGACAATGGATATATTTTGAATTACAAATTTGAAGAGTCCGATCAAAAACACCCCACTATCAAAATAGCTTTGAAGTACAACAACCTCACCAGAAAATCTGCTATCACCTCTATACAGCGTGCCAGTAGACCTGGATTAAGAAAATATGTAAACCACACACATATACCTAGAGTTTTGAACGGCTTAGGTGTAGCCATTGTGTCCACCTCAAAAGGTCTCATGTCTGACAAATCTGCAAGAGAAAATAAAATAGGCGGTGAAGTAATTTGTTATGTTTATTAATACTAAATATATATGTCAAGAATAGGTAAAAAACCCATACAAATCCCCGAAAAAGTTGAAGTAAACTTTGATGGTAATATACTTACCGTCAAAGGTCCAAAAGGTAATTTATCACAAGCTATTTCCAAAGGATTTAACTTGAACATTGAAAACAAAGTGCTTCAAATTGAAAGACCCGGAGAAGACAAAAACAGCAAATCATTGCATGGATTATATCGTGCATTGGCAAATAATATGGTCATAGGTGTGAGCCAAGGATATAAAGCTGAGATGGAGTTGGTCGGTGTAGGTTACAAAGTAGCTAACACAGGCAATCTTATAGAGTTAAATATTGGATACTCACACGGTGTATATATTATGGTTCCCTCCGAAATTAAAGTCACTACAGTGACTGAAAAAGGTAAAAACCCTACCATTATATTGGAAACATACGACAAACAATTATTGGGACAGGTGACTTCTAAAATAAGATCATTCAGAAAACCTGAACCTTATAAAGGCAAAGGAATAAGATTTGCAAATGAAGTAATACGTAGAAAAGCAGGTAAAACATCAGCTAAAAAATAAATAATTATGTCATTCGATAAATCAGCAAGAAGAGAAAAAATAAAGAAAAAAATTAGGTCCAAAATATCGGGTACTCAAGGCAGACCTAGAGTAAGTATATTTAGAAGCAATACTGCCATATATGCACAAGTCATTGACGACATGTCCGGCACCACATTGGCAAGTGCTTCTGTAAAAGACATTAATACTGCAAAAGGTACAAAAATTGATCTTTCAAAAGCTATCGGTAAAAAATTAGCTGAAAAAACTATTGAGAAAGGTATCACTGAGGTAGTATTTGATAGGGGAGGATATTTGTTTCACGGCAGAGTTAAGGCACTTGCAGAAGGTGCACGAGAAGGAGGTTTAAAATTCTAAACGAAAGATATGACACAGAATAACGTAAGAAGGGTAAGGGCAAGCGATATAGAGCTCAAAGACAAAGTGGTAGCCGTCAACAGGGTAGCCAAAGTGGTAAAAGGAGGTAGAAGATTCAGTTTTTCTGCCATAGTTGTAGTTGGCGATGGGCATGGTGTGATAGGATATGGCTTGGGAAAAGCCAATGAGGTTACAGACTCTATTTCAAAAGCAATAGACGATGCCAAAAAAAACCTCATAAAAGTACCTGTAATAAAAGGTACCATACCACACTCCATTGAGGGCAAGTATAGTGGAGGATTTGTATTGCTAAAACCAGCCGCTGCAGGTACAGGTGTGATAGCCGGCGGTGCCATGCGTGCTGTGCTTGAAAGCTCGGGAATAAGAGATGTGTTGGCAAAGTCTAAAGGGTCTTCAAACCCTCACAATGTGGTTAAAGCCACATTTGATGCGCTCATAAATCTTAGAGACCCGTTTACAATTGCCAAACAAAGAGGTGTTTCAATCAATAAAGTATTTAAAGGAAAAGAAAATGTCGAAGATCAAATTAACGCAGAGCAGAAGTTCGTTGGGGAGACCCAAGAGTGATATCAAAGTGCTTAAAGCTTTGGGATTGGGAAGAGTAAATAAATCAGTAGAACATGAAGCTACACCCCAAATTTTGGGAATGGCAAAAAAATTAGAACATTTGGTAAAAATTATCAATTTATAAGCATGAAATTATCAGAATTAAAACCTGCTAAAGGGTCTGTAAAAACATCAAAAAGAATAGGTAGAGGCGTAGGTTCAGGCAAAGGAGGCACGTCTACCAAAGGCCACAAAGGTGATCAATCAAGATCAGGCTATCGCAAAAAAATGGGCTTTGAAGGAGGTCAAATGCCATTGCAACGCAGAATACCAAAATTTGGCTTCACCAATATCAACAGGGTTGAGTATAAAGGCATTAACTTAGATGTAATACAAAAATTGGCAACTGACCACAAACTTACCTCCATTGATTTTGAAACACTATATGTCAACGGATTAGTTTCTAAAAAAGACTTGGTAAAATTGTTAGGCAGAGGAGAAGTCACATCTAAACTAACCGTAAAATTACATGCATTTTCTGAAACCGCTAAACAAGCCATTATAAACGCCGGAGGTGAAATAGAAGTAGTAAAATAATATGAAAAAACTAATATCTACCATTGAGCATATTTTTTCTATCGAGGAACTCAGAAACAGGATAATAAATACTCTTGGGTTTATACTTATATTCAGAATAGGCTCTTACATAGTGCTGCCGGGTGTAGACCCTACCAAACTTACTAAAAACACTTCAGGCATATTAGGGCTTTTAGATACATTTCTCGGGGGGGCATTTAGCAATGCTTCTGTTTTTGCTCTAGGTATCATGCCATACATATCAGCATCCATAGTATTACAATTATTGACCGTAGCAGTACCTTATTTTCAAAAACTCCAAAAAGAAGGCGAATCCGGTCGCAAAAAAATAAACCAGATGACAAGAATGCTCACCATTGTCATCACACTATTCCAATCTATTGGTTATGTATCAGCTACCATACCTACAGATGCTATCTTGGTAGACCGTACATTTTTCACCATGTCTTCTGTAATGATATTAATATCAGGTACAATATTCTGTATGTGGCTGGGCGAAAAAATTACTGACAGAGGTATAGGTAATGGCATTTCTATGCTCATCATGATAGGTATAATATCTCGTTTTCCTGGTGCCATCATCGCTGAGGGCATTTCCAAAGGTATGCCGGGCATACTCTTTTTCCTGATAGAATTAATAGCACTCTTTTTTGTGGTAATGGCTGTAATAATGATTACTCAGGCTACACGCCGCATTCCGGTACAGTATGCCAAGCAATTGGTTGGCAATAAGGTATATGGAGGTCAACGTCAGTATATACCTTTAAAGCTAAACTCATCCGGAGTAATGCCCATAATATTTGCCCAATCTCTTATGTTTTTGCCGGCATTGGTGGCATCATTATTTGCAGACTCAAGCGATATTGCCAATGTCATAGGTGCTACATTTTCTGACTACACCACATGGCAGTATAACTTATTTTTTGCATTGTTAATCATCATATTCACATATTTTTATACAGCAATAGCTATAAATCCAACCCAAATGTCTGAAGACATTAAAAGAAATGGCGGATTTATCCCCGGAATAAAACCAGGCAAAAGTACTGCAGATTTTATTGACAATGTTATATCAAAAATTACACTTCCGGGGGCATTATTCCTTATTAGTATAGCAGTATTACCCTCATTGGCTGTAGTATTCGGCATAAGTCGTGAGTTTGCTCAATTTTATGGGGGCACCTCATTGCTCATCATGGTAGGCGTGGTGCTCGATACACTTCAGCAAATTGAAAGTTATTTACTTATGAAAAAATACGATGGGTTGATGAAATCAGGTAGGATTAAGGGACGGTCAGAAACATCATTAGTAGCATAAAATGTTCTTTGGAAAACCAAATAAAATTAGTTACAAAACTGAAGATGAATTGCTTTTGATAAAAAAAAGCGGTGACTTACTTGGCAGAGTACATGGACTACTTTCCGAAAATATCAAGGAAGGCGTCAGTACAAAGTACTTGAATAAAGCTGCGCATGATTTTATCAAAGACCATCATGGTGTACCGTCTTTTCTTAACTATAGAGGATACCCGGCCACATTATGCACAAGCATAAATGAAACTGTGGTGCATGGAATACCGGGAGATGAATATTTGAGAGATGGTGATATTATTTCTATAGATTGTGGGGTATTGTTAGATGGGTTTCATGCAGATTCTGCATATACCTACACTGTAGGCAATATATCAGAAGAGAAACATCGATTATTAAAAGCCACTAAAGAGTCATTATTTGAAGGTATAAAAAATGCAATTGCAGGCAATAGAGTAGGAGATATATCATTTTCTATACAGCACTATGTAGAAAAAAGAGGTTATTCAGTAGTAAGAGATTTGGTAGGTCATGGGGTGGGCAGATATTTACATGAAGAACCGGAAGTACCCAATTTTGGCAAACGTGGCAATGGTCATAAGTTGCTCAAAGGAATGGTACTTGCCATAGAGCCTATGATTAATATAGGAAGAAGAGATGTATATCACCTCAGTGATGGTTGGACTGTGAAAACAAGTGACGGCAAACCATCAGCACATTACGAACATACTGTTGCAATTATGAACGGGAAACCTGAAATATTGACAACATTTAAATATATAAAAGGAGAAGTAGAATAAATATGTCAAAGCAAACATCAATAGAACAAGACGGTACCATTACCGAGTCATTGTCAAACGCGATGTTTATGGTGGAGTTGGAAAATGGGCATCAAGTGATTTGCCATATTTCGGGAAAAATGAGAATGCATTATATAAAAATAATGCCGGGCGATAAAGTAAGGATAGAAATGTCTCCCTACGATTTGTCAAAAGGCAGAATAAAATTTAGATATAAATAAAAAAAATATGAAAGTAAAAACTTCCATTAAAAAAAGAAGCGCCGACTGCAAAGTAATACGCAGAAAGGGAAAGCTATATGTAATAAATAAAAAGAATCCAAGGTATAAACAAAGACAAGGTTAAAATTATGGCAAGAGTAGCTGGAGTTGACATCCCTGATATGAAACGTGGTGAGATATCCCTCACCTACATATATGGTATAGGCAGAAGTTCATCACGCAACATACTGTCCAAAGCAGGCGTGAATACTGATAAAAAAGTGAAAGATTGGACTGAGGATGAGGCCAATGCAATAAGACAAATAATATCCAACGAGTATAGGACAGAAGGTGCTCTGAAATCAGAAGTGCAGCTTTCTATCAAAAGGCTTATGGACATAGGCTCATACAGAGGTCTAAGACATAGGAAAGGATTGCCTCTCAGAGGTCAACGTACACGCACAAACTGCCGTACAAGAAAAGGAAAACGTAAAACAGTGGCAAACAAAAAGAAAGTTACTAAATAATCATTGATAAGAAATGGCTCAAAAAAAGAAAGATAAAACCAAAAAAAGAGTAGTGGTAGTACAGCCTACGGGTCAGGTACATATACAGGCTAGTTTTAACAATATTATTATTTCCATCACCAATGAGGCCGGTCAAGTAGTGTCATGGTCATCGGCAGGCAAAATGGGATTTAAAGGTTCAAAAAAGAATACACCTTATGCAGCACAATTGGCAGCTTCAAGTTGTGCGCAAGCCGCTTTTGAGCAAGGCATGAGACGTGCAGAAGTGTTTGTAAACGGTCCGGGAGCAGGTCGTGAATCTGCCATACGTACCATACAAAATACAGGTATTGAAGTAACATCTATCAAAGATATCACCCCAATGCCTCACAATGGCTGCCGTCCACCCAAAAAGAGAAGAGTATAAAAAATAATTAAACGAAAGTAAGAAAATGGCAAGATATACAGGTCCCAAAGCGAAAATTTCAAGAAAGTTCGGTGAACCTATACTTGGATTCAGCAAGGCAATCCAAAAGAAAAACTATGCACCCGGGCAGCACGGAAAAAATAAAAAGGGCAAAAAATCGGAATATGCAGTGCAGCTTGCCGAAAAGCAAAAAGCAAAGTATATATATGGATTGCTCGAACGTCAGTTTGCAAAAACATTTGACTTGGCATTAAGAAAAGAAGGCATTACAGGCGAAAACTTGTTAAAATTCTTAGAGGCACGCCTTGACAATACTGTATATAGAATGGGGGTGGCTCCTACACGCAGAGCTGCCAGACAATTGGTGATACACAAGCACATATTGGTCAATAATGAATTGCTCAATGTGCCCTCGGCTATACTCAAACCCGGAGATATCATAAGCGTAAGAGAAAAATCTAAATCTTTGGAAGCCATTACAGAATCACTCTCTACACGTAGTACAAAAAAATATAACTGGCTGGAATGGGATACCAAATTGATGTCGGGCAAATTGATAAACTTGCCGGACAGAGAATCTATCCCAGAAAATATCAACGAACAATTGATAGTAGAGTTGTATTCTAAATAATCATTAAACAATTAACCATATAAAAATATGTCAATATTAGCATTTCAAATGCCCGATAAGGTGGTGATGGAAAAGTCTGACGACTTTAAAGGTTTCTTTGAATTTAAACCACTCGAGAGAGGATTTGGCGTTACCGTAGGAAACGCCTTGAGACGTGTATTGCTCTCATCATTAGAGGGGTATGCTATTACTGCTATAAAAATACCCGGTGTATTACACGAGTTTTCGTCAATAGAAGGAGTAAAAGAAGATGTGACTGAAATCATATTAAACCTCAAAAAAGTGCGGTTTAAAAAACTCCCGGATATGATGACAGAAAGCAAAATATCTGTATCAGTGCGCAACAAAGAAGTATTTTCAGCAGGCTTGATACAAGATTATACCTCTTGTTTTCAAATATTAAATCCTGACCAAGTAATATGTACATTAAGCTCAGGAGTAAAATTTGATATTGAGATAATAGTAGAAAAAGGCAGAGGATATGTACAAGCTGATGAGCATAAAGTGAACGAGCAACAGTTTGGTGTAGTGATGATAGACTCTATTTTCACACCCGTAAAAAATGTAAAATACAGTATAGAAAACACTCGTGTAGAACAAAAAACAGATTTCGAAAAACTCATCATCGAGCTTGAAACAGACGGTTCTATACACCCTGAAGATGCTCTCAAAGGAGCTGCATACATACTGATACAGCACTTCATGCTGTTTTCAGACAAAACTATGACCTTTGAAACCAATAAACCTGAGGAAATAGAAACTGTAGATGAAGAATTTTTGCATATGCGCAAACTATTAAAAACAGCATTGGCAGATTTAGACCTCTCTGTAAGAGCATACAACTGCTTGAAAGCAGCAGATATAAAAACTTTGGGCGATCTATCTGCACTCGAGGTGAGTGATATGATGAAATTTAGAAATTTCGGCAAAAAATCATTGGCAGAGTTGGAGCAACTCATGTCAGACAAAGGGTTAAGATTTGGGATGGATGTTACAAAATATAAGTTAGACGAAGATTAATTATGAGACACGGAGTAAAAGACAATCACTTAAGCAGGACCTATGGCCATAGGCAAGCATTGCTTTCTAACATGGCTTCATCGCTTATCATACATAAGCGTATAGAGACTACTGTGGCTAAGGCTAAGGAACTTAGAAAATATGTAGAGCCCCTGATAACCAAGTCCAAAGACGATACTACACACTCGCGCAGGGTAGTATTTTCATACTTGCAAAACAAAGAATCAGTAAAAGAGCTGTTTGACAATGTGGCTGAAAAAATAGCAGCACGCCCGGGCGGATATACCCGTATCATCAAAACTGGCGACAGGCTTGGCGATAAAGCTGAAATGTGCATTATGGAACTGGTAGACTACAACTTGCTCTACACAGGCAGTGAAGCCAAACAAAACAAATCTGCTAAAACAAGGCGTAGCCGCAAACCCTCAAATGCACCTAAAGTGGAGGCACAATCTACAGACAATACAATATCATCATCTGCTGTAGTGGCAGAGACGGTGGTGGCTGAACCCACTCCCATTGTTGAGTCTAAAGTTACAGATGCAGTGCCTACGGCATCTGAAGTAGTAGCTGAAGTGGCAGATACAGAAGTAGCTGACGGCACAGTAGCAGAAGATAACAAAGTGGAGGATACTGCAGCAACAGATACTAATGAAGATGCACCAAAAGCATAATATTCATTTGTATAAATAAAATATTTTGTATTAGTTTGAAAAGGATTTGATATTCAAATCCTTTTTTTATGCCCAAATTTTAACCTATGCTATCGTACAAATTAAAAAATAAAGCTTTATTGATATTAGAAGACGGCTCAGTATATGAAGGATTTGCTGCAGGAGCCAAAGGTACTACCTCGGGTGAAATGTGCTTTAATACAGGCATGACCGGATATCAGGAAATATATACTGACCCTTCGTATTACGGGCAAATTATCATAAATACTACAGCCCATATAGGCAACTATGGTGTGCTGGATGCCGAGCAGGAGTCGGGCGGGGTGCAATTCAGAGGTCTTGTATGTAACTATTATTCAGACATTTATTCCCGAAAAACCTCCAAAAACTCATTACAACAATATTTTGAGAATAACCATGTAGTGGCTATATCGGGTGTGGATACACGCAAATTAGTAAGGTATATCAGGAGTAAGGGTGCTATGAATGGTATTATTTCCAATGAAAATACAGATGTGGAATCACTAAAGCAAATGTTGAAAAACATACCTCAAATGGCCGGATTAGAACTGTCGTCGGAGGTGAGTACCAAACAACCCTATTTTGTAGGCTCAGCCTCAGCCAAATATAAGGTGGCGGTATTAGACCTTGGCGTGAAAAAAAGTATTTTAGCAAATTTTGAAATGCGCGATGTGTATTGCAAAGTATTTCCTGCCCGCACTACGTACAAAGAGATGAAAGAATGGTCTCCCAATGGTTATTTTATCTCAAACGGTCCGGGAGACCCTGCTGTTACAGATTATGCCATAAACACAGTAAAAGATATATTGAGTGAAGATAATACCCTTTTTGGTATTTGCCTTGGGCATCAGATATTGGCAGAAGCAAATGGTATATCTACTTTTAAAATGCATAATGGCCACCGCGGGCTCAACCATCCTGTGAAAAATTTGATGACAGGCAAGTCTGAAATCACTTCTCAAAATCATGGCTTTGCAGTAAAGGCAGAGGCTATTGATGCAAATGATGAGGTAATATTGACCCATATAAACCTGAATGATGGCACTGTAGAAGGCATAAAACTGAAAAACAAAAAAGCATTTTCGGTACAGTATCACCCGGAGGCAGGACCGGGACCTCATGACTCGCGCTACCTTTTTGATGATTTTGTGGCTACATTTGCGCTAAAATAATGAATAGAATTGACTGTAAGTCATTCCTATATTGTATAAAAGTTGCCTTGTGAGAGTATGTTCATGCTCATCCGTTTAGAAATTCATATTAAAAATGCATATTTTGCACGCTTTATATAATTGTACAATATTTTTGAATATAAATGAGATTGACTACAATTATCATATTATTATTTAGTATTAATTTATTATTAGCCGGGAACCAACCATATACCTTGGGTCTCAACCTACATCAAGGCATGATACTCAACCATGCAGATGCACGCAGAGGGCTGGGCACTGGTATATCGCTGGGTACCATGTACATAGCAGAAGCATCCATACATTTTCATACACTGGGCACTCGCGCTTGGCACAAGTACTTGGGCTACCCGCGTTGGGGTATGTCTGCTATGATTATTAACACAGGCAATACCAAATTTGGAGGCACAGGATATGCATGGCTCATCTATAAATCACTCCGACTTGTAGATAGCAGATACATAGACATGACTTTTAGAATTGGCGGCGGATTGTGCACATTTTCAGATCCTTACCACGAAGTATCAAACCCGACCAACCTATGGATAAGCGCACCGGTGAATGCATCGCTCAATGCCCAGATAGAAGTAGCTGCAAACATTCATCCCAAGGCAAAAATATTAGTACATGGCGCATTTATACACTTTTCCAATGGTGCCATAGCCATGCCCAACTTGGGAATCAACTTTGCTACCGTAGGTATAGGGGTGAAATATACTCCTCATCCTGAGCGCATTGTATATAGAACAGATACTAATTTCAGTATCACAAAACGAAACTTTTTACACCTTACTGCAGCCATAGGATATAGAGTGCTGCCTGACTACGGCACTACCTACTTTCCTATATACACCCTCGGCATCATGTATGGCAGGCGGTGCGGCACGGTATCTAAGATTAATGTAGGCTTAGACTATTTTAGAGACTTATCGCTTTTGGATGACAATTACAATGTGGCAAACAAGGTGGATATCAGCAGAGTAGGACTATTCTTTGGGTACGAAGCCATGTTTGGTAAGCTGAGTTTTCCGTTTGGAATGGGATATTATTTATACAAAAAAACAAGCCGCGATGCTGATTTTTACATCAAAGTGGGGCTCAGATACCATTATTTCAAAAATTTGTTCGCCCAAATAAACCTCAAAACCCATTGGGGACAAGCCGATAACATAGAATGGACATTTGGTTACAGTTTATAAACATATATGAGTATATATTACTATTATATTTTGCGCAATATTTATACTTATATGTATCATTTTCACTATTTTTTATTATATTATTTTAAAAAATTGACTTATAGTTATGTTTATTTATTAAAATTTACTATAATTGATAAAAAATTAACCTTATCTACATATGAGTAGCGAATATATTCATAACCATTTTGCAGAATATGCTATGGAAAGCCATTTTTTAGATGAAGTATTCGATAAAAACAAAAAAGTACAACCTCATTATGAACATATTATTAAATATTTTAACGAAATATCATTGCCGGATTTCAAAAATATCAATGAATACAGCAAAATGACCTTTTACAATCAGGGCATTACCTTTGCTGTATATTCTGACAAGGAGCGTGGCGTAGAGCGCATATTCCCATTTGATCTTATACCCCGAATAATTCCAAATTCTGAATGGAATATGCTGGAGAAAGGGGTTATTCAGCGCAACATAGCCATCAATATGTTTCTTTGGGATGTGTACCATGACCGTAAAATCATACAAGACAAAATAGTGCCGGAATCATTGCTGGCTACATCGCCCAACTATTTTAAACAAATGATGGGAGTGAATCCAATAGGCAAAATATATACTCACGTATCCGGCACAGACCTAATAAAACACAAAGATGGTAAATATTATGTATTGGAAGATAATGTGCGTGTGCCATCGGGTGTAAGCTATGTACTATCCAACCGTGATGCCATCAAAAAAACATTTCCCAATCTTTTGCTCAAGCACAATGTGTGCTCAGTACAAGAATACCCTATAGAGCTGCTCAAGGTGATGAAGTCTGTAGCCCCTGAGTCTGCAAATGACCCTGAGTGTGTGGTGCTTACCCCGGGTGTGTACAACTCTGCATATTTTGAGCACTCCTTTTTGGCACTCAATATGGGTATACCTTTAGTAGAAGGCAGAGACCTGTTTGTAGAAAAAAACTTTGTGTATATGAAAACACTCTATGGACCCAAAAGAGTAGATGTAATATACAGAAGGATAGACGACTTATACATAGACCCACTGGCCTTTAATCCTGACTCTGTGTTAGGAATACCCGGCATCATGAAAGCATATACCGAAGGCAATGTCACATTATTAAATGCTCCGGGCACAGGTGCAGCAGATGACAAAGCAATATACACCTATGTGCCCGATATGATAAAGTACTATCTTGCCGAAGAGCCTATACTTAATAATGTGCATACTTACAGGTGTGAATTAGATGCAGACTTGAAATATGTGATGGAAAATATGGAACAACTCGTCATAAAACCTGTAGATGAGTCTGGAGGATACGGAATATTGGTAGGGAGCAAAGCTAATAAAGAAGAAATGGAAAATTATAAAATAAAAATAAAAGCAAATCCTCGCAAATACATAGCCCAGCCTATTATGTCGCTCAGTGTGCACAGCACATATATAGAAGAAGCAGATACATTTGAGCAGAGACACATAGACTTGCGCACCTATTGCCTTATGGGCAAAAATAAGCAATATTTGCTCAAAGGCGGTCTTACCAGAGTGGCATTGAAAAGAGGAAGCCTGATAGTAAACTCATCGCAGGGTGGGGGATCAAAAGATACATGGGTCATGCATGAATAGGTACTAATTTAGATGTTAATAGAAAAATTATAAAAAGTTTTATAAAATCATAAATCATAAATCTTTATCACCCACTATGTTGGCACGAATAGCAAATAGTCTTTTTTGGATGGCTCGATATCTTGAGCGCAGCGAGCACTTGGCTCGATATGCCAAAGTGCACCAGTTTTCTGCCATAGATGCTCCGGAGGCTCAAAATAAAGAAGACTTGCTCATGTCTATCCTCAAAAATGCAGGTATGAACTACCTATACCAAAAAGATATAGGTAATGTAAATGAAATGGATGTAATATATTATGTACTGCTCAACCTCAAAAACCCTTACAACATCATATCATCGGTGAGCAGTGCCCGAGAAAATGCGCGCGGAGCGCGTGATTCTATCACCACAGAAGTATGGGAAGCCATCAATATGTACTACCATTACATCAATAATATAGCCCAAATACCCTTTGACACAGACGATACTTATGAGGTTACCCACCACATATTCACCCACTGTGCACATATCAAAGGGTTGATAGACAATACATTGATACACAACGATGCGTGGCATCTTATAAGCATGGGTCTGCACCTGGAGCGCGCCACACAGATATGCCGTATCATCATTACCAAAACCGATGACATAGCCAATGTGCCTGAAAATGAGCTTAATGAGTCAATCCAAAACTATCACTGGAGTACTATGCTTAAGTGTGCAGAGTCTTTTGACATGTGCAACCGCACCTACCGAGCTACTCCCAGCAGGAGCAATGCTTTAGAATTTCTATTGCTCAACCAAAAATTTCCCAAATCACTCACATTCAACCTCGATAAGGCATACAACCATATGACCAAAATTGCAATTACCAAAAAATCAAAAGACGACTTCATCTTTGAAATGGGCAAACTGGTGTATACATTCAAGTTTTTGAAGATAGAAGAAATTGACGAAAATATACATGTCTACCTCAATGCTACACTCGACAAAATGTATGAAATAGCATATAGGTTCGAAAAAAGCTATCTAAACTATTGAATATATTGGTATTAAACAGTAATATGATTATTGCTCAAATGACTGCTTTTTTGCCAATCCGGCATATTTTTTGTTGAATTTGTCCACTCTGCCTGCAGTATCGAGGAATACCTTTTTGCCTGTGTAGAATGGGTGCGATGCCGATGACACCTCCACTTTGATAAGCGGATATGTTTTGCCATCAGTCCATTTGATAGTTTCTTTTGATGACATGGTAGATTTGGTAAGAAACTTAAAATCTGCCTGCATATCTTGAAATACTACAAATTCGTATTTGGGATGAATATTTTTTTTCATATTTGTAAACGGTCTTTGTCGGTTACACTAATTATTTTTTCGGGCTGCAAAGTTACTATTAATTTTATGAATACAAAAAAGAAAATATAATATTTTGGATGCACAATTGATACTAAGCCACCAGCAAGTGATACAAATATCGCAGCGTATGGCTTTCCAGATTTTTGAAAACCACTATCAAGAGCATGAAATGGTATTTGCAGGTATTGAAGACAAGGGTTATCTGTTTGCAGAAGCTATTTTGCAAGAATATAAAGCCATATCACCCAATACTAAGGTGGCACTCATCAATGTAACTCTTGATAAATTTTCACCTACCCAAAGCGATATATCTCTTGATTCAGACATATCAGCATTGCAAAACAAAGTAGTGGTGCTTTTTGACGACGTGCTCAACTCGGGTCGCACATTGGCATACAGTATGAAACCGTTTTTAAACATACCTATCAAAAAACTACAAATTGCAGTACTAGTAGATCGTGGGCACAAGTCGTTCCCAGTGTCAGCAGACTACACAGGTTATGAGCTTTCTACCACACTCAAAGAATATATTGAAGTAAAATTTGAAAATAAAAAAATTACAGGTGTATATTTGAACTGATTTTTATGCATTTATATTTATATTTATATATCAATTATTAACCATGAAAAATATAATCATCATAGCTGCTTTATTGTCAGGCAATATGTGCCTACTCTCTGCACAAAATACACTCACAGCCCAAGAAAAAAAAGATGGTTGGCAATTGCTATTTGACGGTACTACCACCCAAGGCTGGCACAACTACAGAAGCACCACCATTAACCCACAATGGAAAGTAGTAGACGGAGCCCTCACCCTTACCGAGAAAAACGGGGGCGACATAGTGACTGCCGATGAATTTGAAAACTTTGAGCTGAAACTGGATTGGAAAATATCAGACTGTGGCAACTCAGGTTTGTTTTATGGAGTATTGGAAGACACTGCTTCATGGGCTTGGGCTGTGTATGCTACAGGTCCTGAAATGCAAATATTAGATGATAAGTGCCACCCCGACAATAAGTTGGAAACTCACCGCGCCGGTGCCCTCTACGATATGCTGCCGTGCAGCAAAGCTACTGTGAAGCCTGCCGGACAGTGGAACGAAATTACCTTGAAAATAAACAAAGGCAAAGCCGAACATTGGCAAAATGGTACCAAAGTAGTAGAATATACCCTATGGACACCCGAATGGGATGCCATGGTAGCCAAAAGCAAATTTAACGGTTGGAAAGGTTTTGGTAAGTACAAAAAAGGTAAAATTGCCCTTCAAGACCACGGCGATGTGGTATCGTTTAGAAATATTAAGATAAGAAAGTTGTAATAAATATAGACATGCAGAACTTTACAAAGCAAGTGCTGTCATTTGCTTGCCTTAAATAATTTTTTTACAAAAAATATTACCCCATTACTTCCGTACCCCACCAAGGCCAATAGCGATACTGCCAAACACACTACCCCAAGATAGTCGCCTGCAAGGCTGTATATAGTCTGATTATTATTAAGATACACCTCATTTTTGAGCACATCTTGCTTCCAATACTCCGATTTTTGTAATACATCGCCCCGCTGATTTATGAAGCAAGATATACCTGTGTTGGCAGCCCTTGCTACTGATTTTCGGGTCTCAATGGCTCTTAGTTTGGCATACTCAAAGTGTTGCACATGTCCGGGTGTGTGCCCCCACCAGCCGTCGTTGGTAATGATGATGATAGCTTTGCCCCCATCTTTTACAGCACGACTCAGCAGTTCGCCATATATACTTTCATAACATATACATGGCACGTAAGATTGCCCCTTGGAGGTTACAAATGTTGTCTTATCGTTGGTGCGCCCAAGGCTGCCTGTGATACCCCCCATATTGATGGCAAATGTTTCTAAAATTGGGAATAAATGTAAAAAAGGCATTTGTTCCACTCCCGGCACCAGTTTGCACTTATGGTAATATTGATTTTTTTTCATAGGCTCCATGAGCACGGCAGTGTTAAAATAGTCAAACCATCCGTAGCCTTGTATAAATCTGGAAGTCACTGTTTTGTCATACTCTGTAGTGTATATTTTGTAGGTGTCAGCACCAGTGAGAAGCACTGCATCTTTGCCTCCTTTGCACATATTCCATAGTGTATCTATCACAGGCAAAGTGCTAAGCACATCTTCATCATATCCATGTGGGAGCGAGGTCTCTGGCCATGCCACCAGCACAGTAGCGGAGTCTATTTTTGATTTTGACAAATTAATTAGCCGTTGCAATTGCACAGAATATGGTATAAACTCAGGGGTACCCGAAAATTTTTCCTTATACGGGTCAATATTAGGCTGCACTACTACCATATTGGCTTTAATGCCCTTGTCTGTATGGTTATAGTACATGAATAATGATATTACCACAGGTAATGTAAAAGCCATACCCGGGTATGCAAGGTGAATCGAAGATTTGTGTTGCAAATAATAGAATAATAAATAGTTGACTGTCAATATCCACACAGTACCTCCCATAGTGCCTGTGTACTCATACCATTGTGCCAATGGATGTGCCATAGCCAATACATTGCCGAGCGTGAGCCATGGCCAGCTAAGGTCCCAACGGTGGTGCAGGTATTCGTAGGCTGTCCAGAGCGATACAAATAATACAGCGGTAATAATATTTTTTAATTTTGACAATGCTTCATTTTTGAGCGAGGTATTACTAATATGGTAATAGAGCATGACAGGAATAGTCATAAAAAGTGAATTGAGGGTAAATGCCATGATGGCTCCTGACATGGTGCTATTCACAATCCACCAGGTAGTGGCCACATTCCATATCAAAAATATAAGATATAACCAGCACCAAAGTATTAATGCACGAAAACGTATATGCTTTTGCCTGAAATGCTCAACAAGCATAAGTATAGGTACAAACCCAAAAAAAATACATACAGGATGCAGATACCACGCCAGCGAGAGCAATACAGCACTAAGAGCGGGTAATACGAATATCAAAATAATATAGGTGAAGTGAAAAATATAGGGTAGAAATTCTACCCTGATTGTGAACTAGTTTTTTGACATGACAGCTCTCAAAAATGAAAGCATGTAGTGCTCAGACGATGACACTGAGTCGTCAGACTCTATCACGTCAGTAAGGTCGCTGATGATGTCCATTTTCTGAAATTCTTCGAGCGGAAATTTCTTGTTCAGGTTATTGATGATTTCTGTTTTTTCCTGATCTGTATGGTTTTTTATTTCTGCGAGTACCTCTTGCATGACCACCACATGGTTTAGATGAGCACCTTGGTAATACTCATCGAACAACTTTTTTAGCTTTTTGGTGACTAATGCCAACTCTTCGTCGGTGGTTTCATTGTCAGAGTCGGCAATAGAAAGATATAGGTAGGCAATATAATGCTCAACTTTCCAATTGTTAATTACAGATCCGTGATACATAAAATAAGGTTTTAAATTTTCTCAAAAGAAACTATTTTATTTCAATTTTCAATTATAAAGGCAATATTTTTTTAAAATGAAATATATTGGTTACTACCAAGCTATATAATCGCAAAAACTATTATATTACTAATTATAAAGTGTATGGGTAACTACTTTACGCCGGGTGTAGCCTTGTACTTGACCCAGTTGGGTACTATTAGGTAGCCTATATTTACTCCAACATTGGTGAGCATCACAGGGTTGTATTTGTCCATTTTGCGTATCACATATGGATATTGCTCATTGTTTGGCGGGGCTTGGGTAGGGTTGTTGAATAGGTCTGTAAAGCTGGTCATGAGCCTTACTTCTAAAAATACACGACCTGGACCCACTTTGTATTGTGCACCTGCGCCCAACGCTGCACCAAAAGTGAAACTTGCAAATGAATTTTTTTCATGTATTATCTCTACATCATTGGTATCGCTGCCTGTGCTGTAGCCTTGTACTACTGATTTGTCTTGTGTAAGTCCTCCATCCACTATTTTTTGCTGATTGGGTAAGTCTAAAAAAGTGGATTCGCTAAATGAATATTTGCGCGTGGCTGTAAGCAGCATATTCATGTAAATACCTCCGTTGACAAACCATGAAAATTTGCTGTCGGGGGTGCCACTGGTGTACTTAGCCATGATAGGAATATTTATTTGGTTATATATAACAGACTCTGAATAATAACCGTTTTTAGTGTAAGGTACAGGGGTATTCACTGGTACTTTGCCTGCAGTGTCTGCCAGTTCCACGGTTTTGATGGTGTTTTCTGTCCACCCAATATTTTTAACCAAAAATCCTTGGTTCACAAAAAAGTTAAACTCTGTCTGCACTCCCCAGTGTTTGCCAAGTCTCATGTCTGCTACAATACCTATAGTGTTGCTCATATAGTTTGTCCACTCAGGCTCTATATCATAGCTTGGCTTGCCCGACATATTTAGAGGTATCACACCTAACTTTACGCCGTAGGCACCATGCATTATATCAGTAGTGTCAGGTCCTTTGGTACTGTCTGTGGGTACTTGCGAACTATTAGCGTCTTGCGCCCATATATTAATGGTAAAATAAAGCGTAGTAATAAGGGTAAAAACTATTTTCTTCATGCTAAAAACTTATTTTTTACAAATCAATTGCAATGATACAGTATGTTTATTGAAAATAAAAATTTAATTTTTTCATTATTTAATTTAATTATAATGAGAATATCATAAATATATTCGAATATACACATTTGTGTCTCATTGTCAATGTTTTACAAGTAATATCTATTTTTTAATACCTTTAAAAATGTGCATAACTGATGGAAATATGGCATCAATAGACTGTATTGCCCCTGATGATGAGCCTGGTATAGACAATGCCAAAGTATGGTGTATGAGCCCTGCCACACTTCGCGAAAACATAGCATACGGGGTGCGCAATTGCCCGTATGACCGCATGGCTTCTTCTACGCCGGGTATAGGTTTTTCCAACATTGGTCTTAGCACTTCTGCAGCTATATCATTTTTACCAATTCCTGTGCTGCCTGCTATGATAAGCATGTCTGGCTTATGGAGGAGTGTTTCATGTATGTGCTTGTGCAGCAAGTCTTTATCTTCGGTAGTTATGATTTCTAAAATGACATTTATTTGGTATTGAGCTAGTTTTTGGGCTAATAGTAGAGATATTTTATTTTCTTTTTTTTGGTGATATACTGCATTGGAGCAAATGATGACGGCTGCAGTGAGCTTGGGATCATATATGTATTTATTATCGCTTGAGCCACCGCTTTTTTGTATGAGTTTTATTTCTGTAATTATTATTTGGTCATCTATAGGTTTGAGCATATCGTATATGGTGAGCGCTGCCACAGATGCTGCATGCATGGCTTCTACTTCCACCCCTGTTTTGTAAATAGTGTGTATCTCGGTGGTAATGATAATGCCGGTAGCTGTATCATTAATAGTAATGTCTGCATATTCTATAGGTATTGGGTGGCAATCAGGTATCAAGTCTGAGGTGCGTTTGGCAGCGAGGATTGCGGCTGTTTTTGCTACGGTATATACATCGCCTTTGGGTACTTTTTTGTCATGAATAGCTTGTATGGTATCCGGGTTGCTCACATGTATGGCAGCCTGTGCTGTGGCAGTGCGCAATGTATATATTTTGTGGGTAATGTTTACCATTTGCTATTTGTTAATTTTCCATGTATATTGGTCATTATCATAGAGTTCTTTGCCCCATACAGGTACCTCTTTTTTTATTCGGTTTACCAATGTTTCACAGGTATTTATTGCATCTTGCCTGTGAGAGGCAGCTACCATTACCATAATGCAAATTTCACCTGCGTGCACTACC
Source organism: Cytophagales bacterium (assembly GCA_033765235.1). Taxonomy (GTDB): domain Bacteria; phylum Bacteroidota; class Bacteroidia; order Cytophagales; family UBA9547; genus JANRIG01. The sequence continues at coordinate 53,600 of JANRIG010000035.1, forward strand.
CCCAAACTGTGTTGTATATTTATACTGAGTATATTATATTGTTTTAATAATTGGTTTACAATATCATTTATACAGTCTATAGCCATGTCTTGATAAGCGGTGTAATAAATGGCTTGCACTTCTTTGTCATGCACCATGTCGTTTCTTACTTTGCCCAAAAATATATTGCAAGCTCCTGCTTGATGGTTTGCCTGAAGTGCAGATATACAATTGGCTACCATATCGCTTGAGATGGGTCCATTAATAAATATGTCTTGAAATTGGTTCATGAGCTATGCAGGTTGCAACATCATTCCTTTTATGCCTGATTTTATGGAATAAATATTTTTTTGTGGAAATGTATTTTTCATGATTATGGCATTTTGCATGCTACGCTTGCCCGTAGCACAAAGCACAAATATATGATTGTAGGGTAATAATTTATTCATATTTGTATTAATGGCAGACAGAGGCAATGAAAGGGTAGGGTAGCGTGTAAATGCAGGCTGCTCATGTGCTTCTCTTATATCTGCCACTATGGAAGTGGAGGAGTACAGGGCAAATATTTCATCCATAAAGTTAATATCTGCATATACTTGATCAGGTTGGGTTTTTACAGATGTTGGTATGTAATGTTGAGGTAATATCTGTGTGTCGTAGTAGGTATGTTGCAAGCAGTTGTAAATCAATAGCTTGTTAATTAGTGGATTGCCAATTCCGGTGATTATTTTTATGGCTTCTGTAGCTTGCATACAGCCAATGATACCTGTAAGTGTGCCAAGTACTCCACCTTGCTCGCAGGTAGGTATATTTTTATGATTATTGGGCGGGAATAAATCACTGTATGAAGCAGTAACCCCATTTGCGTCAGGTATATGAAATACAGCTACTTGACCTTCATAGCCATGTATGGCTGCGTATATGAGTGGTTTTTTAAGTTTTTTACAGATATTATCCAACAAATATTTGGTATCTGTATCGTCAGTAGTTTCTATCACTATATCGTATGCAGCAATATGTTTTTCTGCGTTATATTCATCTATTCTTTCAATAATAGGGGTTATGTGTATGTCAGGGTGTAATATGGCCACATTTTGTGCTGCAGTTTGTGCTTTGTACATACCTATGTGTGGCTCTCCAAATATGATTTGTCGTTGTAGGTTTGATAGTTGTACATGGTCATGGTCGGCTATGGCTATATGTCCTACTCCTGCTGCTGCAAGGTACAGCAGTACAGGGCACCCCAAACCACCCGCACCTACTATGAGCACCTTTGCCTGATGCAGTTTGTCTTGTGCAACTTGCCCAAAATCAGGAAGTTGTACTTGTCTTATGTATTTATGGTGATTATTCATGATATTTATCCTCCTGAAAATGGTGGCAGCAATGCTATTTCATCGCCTGTGTGTATAAGCGTATTTTGTACGGCTATTTTTTTATTTACCGAAATAGAAAATATTACATTACACATATCGGGGTATGTATCATATAAGTGTGCAATCAGGCTATTGGTGTCTTTTACAAGCGGCATATCCCAATTACTTGCCTTGGCGATATCAGCCAGCATGCCAAAGGCTAATATTTTTATTTTTTGCTCTTGTGATGTCATTATTTTTTGGTAATCGTCAGGAGTATTGATATTGAGAAAAATATTATTTGCACTATGTGCATACATGCTCATATCAATATATTGGCAATTTAGCGATTTTATAATATTTTGTAGCTTAAGCTCATTATTTTTAAGGCATAATTCAAAATATTCCGCACAATTTTTATGATATATACCAAAAAGTGGATGTATTTTGTTGTTTTCGGTGGCTACACAAGTATCATAAGTAGGTATATATTTATTGGTAATATACAGTAAACTATCCATAGTAATAAAAGGGGTATCGCAGCTTAATATAACATTGTGAGCACTATCAGTGTGTATAAGTGCAGAGTAAATGCCTCCTGCAGGTCCTAAGTTGGGTATTATATCTTTTATGATAGGATATTGTATTGAATTTTGATCATAATGATTAGAAACTATGTACACCTCAATGTCACACTTGCTCAGTGTAGCTGCTATGTGGGCTGCCATGGTGTGTTGACCATATGCCAGCATGCCTTTGTCAGTACCCATACGGCTGCTTTTGCCTCCTGCCAGTATATAGCCTCGCATAATCACTTAGGTCTGAAAGTTTTTATTACATCTTCATTACATTGTAGTGTGGGACCGCCTATTAGTTCTATGCAATAAGGCACTGCAGGAAATACAGCTTGCAAACATTGCCTTATGGAGGCAGGCTTTCCGGGTAGGTTTATGATGAGCGACTTTGCTCTTATGCCTGCGGTTTGCCTTGACAGTATAGCAGTGGGCACATATTTGAGGCTTTCTGTGCGCATGATTTCGCCAAAGCCCGGCAATATTTTTTCACTCACTTTTTCGGTAGCTTCAGGGGTCACGTCGCGTGGGGCAGGACCTGTGCCTCCTGTGGTCACTACAAGGCAGCATTGTTCCACATCGCATAAGTTTATTAGGGATTTTATGATATCTTGCTCATTATCAGGTACTAATACATATACAGGTAGCCATGGTGTTATGAGGTATGCGGTGAGTATGTCTATTATTTCCTTGCCAGATACATCATCATATACCTTGGCATGTGCCCTGTCGGAGGTGGTAAGTATGCCTATTTTTAAGGGTGACATAAATAGAGATTTATTATATTGTAAATATCAGTTTAGCAGCAGCTATAGCTAATACTAAGGCGAGCACTTTTTTAAGAATGTCAATATTAGTGTATCTCGCACCCCAAGTAGCACCTGCCATGCCACCTGCCCATGCCAATGCTATGCATATATATAAGTTGTCATTCCATTCTATGCCTTGCAAAGCTGCACCTGCCATGCCTGATAGAGAGTTTAGCAGTATAAATATGGCACTTATGGCGGCAGTTTGTTTCATATCTGCATAGCCAAGCAGTAGCAAAATAGGAGATAGAATGATGCCACCACCTATTCCCAATATGCCCGAGACGAAACCTATCAGCAGCCCTATGACTGCTGTAAGCCCAAACTTAGGTTGTGTAATATGTGTATGGTTGAGCTGCCAAAATCCCGAAAGCCTTATCACAGGTAATAGAAGAAAAACACCCAACATTATTTTGTACATTGAAATATCTAATTTCACATATCCCCCGGCAAATGCAGCCGGCACAGATAGTAGGCATAGCCAAAGCACTATATTCCAAGGTATTTTTACAGTGCGGTAATATTGAATAAATGCAGTAGCAGACACAAATATATTGAGAATGAGGGCAGTATGTTTCATAGATGCAGGTGCAAAACTGCACAAAGCCATCAATGCAAGATAGCCACTGGCACCACCATGCCCTACGGATGCATATAAAAATGCTACTAAGGGTAAAAAAAGGAAAAATACAAATGTTTCATTCATGTATTATATGCTCAATATATTGTCATACATGAGCAAAGGTACATAATCACCTGCAGATATTTGTGTAATATTTGCCCCTATTTCTACCAAGCTGTTGCCTTGTGCAAATCCATTGAGCTTGTACGACTCTTGCCCCTCTACTATGTGTGCTCCATCAAGGGTATTATATGCTTTTATATAATGTGTAAGTCCCTGTTTTTTAGAGTAATCATTCAGGATTTTTACCATATTTTTTTTAGGAAATGCATTTTTATATCCGCTCAATGCTCTTATGCAAGGCACCGCATACTCATAGAAGCAGGTGAGTACCGAACCCGGATTGCCCGGCAAGCCGAAAATTATTTTTTGGTTATATTTGCCCATGTACAGAGGCTTTCCTGGCTTTTGGGCTACCTTGTGAAAAAGCGTATTTACATCGTTCATCTCCAGAGCTTTAGCCACATAGTCATAATCACCAACGGATACACCCCCTGTCATTAATAATATATCACATGTTTGCAATGCTTCTTTGACAGATGTATATATGGTTTGCAAATGGTCAGGTGTATGGCACATGTAAGATACATATAATCTGAGCTCGCTGCATAATGCACTAAGCATGGCCATATTGCTTTCATATACCTGCCCATGTTTGAGCATGCTTCCTGCCTGTACCAGTTCATCGCCGGTTACTATTATGCCTATTTTTGGTTTTGAAAATACTTTTAATTTATCAATGCCTAAGGATGCCATATAGCCAATGAGTGCAGGTGTGATTTTTGTGCCTTTTGCAGCTACCATATCACCTTTGTCTACCTGCGATGCCCGTGGACGAACATTGACATATTGTTTTATTTCTCTATCTTTGAATATCACATGATCACCTTCCATAGTACACATCTCTTGTACTATTACAGTATCTGCACCCATAGGCATGGGTGCCCCCGTGAATATACGCATGGCAGTACCTTTTTGCAAATGATGTGCATCCATACTGCCTGCTGCTACTACTCCTGATATGGGAATGGGAATATCTATTTTCAAATCTGAGTATTCAAAAGCATACCCATCCATGGCCGATTGGGCAAAAGGAGGAGAGGCAATAGGAGATATCATATCATGTGACAATATAGAAAAAAGTGACCCGCTAAGAGGTAGTTCTATTGTAGGCAACGGGTTTGTATTGGACTCAATAATATCTCTTGCATTTTGTACGCTTATCATAATTACAAATATAGGTTTATTTATTTTTATTGGTAATAAATGAGTATATGTAATATGTCATGATTTAGGTCTTATTATTAACCTTAGTATGGAATGATTTTTTTTTCAATTAATTGATAACTTTGTAATTATTATGTAGGTATTAATATGTTCATAGATATTACCCATTATGAAAAATATATAACAACATTAGGTAAAGCATATGCATTGCTTGTCAAAAGTAATATTGAGAGTATAGATTATGATATTTACCGCGCGGCTTGTATCAAAGAATTTGAAATAATATTAGAGCAAACGGGTAAGCTGCTGCGCAAAGTACTCAGACCATATTATCACTCATCGCAAGAGGTAGATAAATTGTACTTTAAAGACATATTTCGTGCTGCGGTAATGCGAAGTATCATTACAACTGATGAATGTGAAAGGTGGCTATAGCACGACAACAGGAACTCAACCGCTCACAACTACGGGGCAAATTTTGCTGAAGAAACATTAAAGATATTACCCCAATTTATAGAATATGCTACGCAAATGGCTAAGATAATAAAATCATATCATGCATTTTAGAGATAAGGACAAAAAACTGCTTATAGATAATTTTTTTAAAATAAATGTACCCTTGGAAGTATGGGTGTATGGTAGCCGTGCGAATGGCACCTCGCATGAAGGGAGTGATATAGACTTAGTAATAAGAGGCAATGAGTTGGATAAGTTTCCCAAAAAAGTATATTACGCTTTGAAAAATAGCATACAAAAAAGCAACATACCCATTATGGTAGATTTATTTGAATGGCACATCTTGCCTGATACATTTAAGCAGAATATATTACAGAACCATGAAGTATTATACTCTAATATGAATGGAGTGTGAAAAAGTCAATAGAATTTTTATTACTGCATTTAACTATTTCAAAATCGGCTACTCAGCTTACTTAAAGCCCTTATTTTCTTACATCTTAGCAATCAACATAAAATTTTTAGGGAATTTCAGGTTAAACTTTACATTTTTATGGTACATTCAAGCTAAAAAGACATGCATCGCCATAGCTCAAAAATCTATAATTATTTGCTACTGCATGACTATACACCTTGCGCCAATTGTGGCCAATGAATGCAGCTAGTAATAACAAAAGTGTACTTTTGGGTTGGTGAAAGTTGGTAATAAGTTTATTTACAACCTTGAATTTGTACCCGGGTACTATCATAATATGGGTGGTGCCGTGTATGTGTGTAATATTATTTGAGGTCAATAGTTGATAATATGAGCTAAATATGTTTTTCATGGTTTTGTCAGAAGTGGTATGGTATGCCTCCCACTGGTCTAAGTCGCAAATGAAAGCATCATTGTTGTCCAACGCACGCACAGCTATATGATAGAGCGTCTCAAGTACTCTCACAGAGGTAGTGCCTACAGCTACTATTTGCTCATTATCAGATAGTTGTTTGATCACGTCAGTGCTTATCATAAATTTTTCGCCATGCATTTCATGAAGCAAGGCATTGCTTACTGTCACAGGCTTAAATGTACCCATACCTACATGCAAAGTAATATATAATATTTTATGGTTATTTTGCACAAAATTTTGCATCATATTCTCTGTAAAGTGTAGCCCGGCTGTAGGTGCTGCTACAGACCCTGCATGTGTGGCATATACTGTCTGGTATCTGTCAAGGTCATAGTCTGTAGCTTGCCTTTGCATGTATGGAGGTAGCGGCAAGTGCGCCATCGTTGATAATATTTTATAAAAATCATGCTCACCTGTGTATTCAAATGTCACTATGCATATCCCATTACCTACTATTTGGGTAAGCGTAGCATGGATAGTAATATTGCCTTCGGATAGTGACAATGTAGCACCTGTGGCATATCTTTTTAGATTTCCTACCATACATTTCCACACACATTTTTGGGTATATTTTTGTAACATTTCTAAGCAAAATATTTCAATTTTAGCTCCTGTATTTTTGGTGAATACCAGCCTTGCAGGAAATACCTTAGAATTATTCATCACTATACAGTCTTGAGGCTGAAGCAATGATGGAAGTTGGTCAAATACTGTATCTATAATATGTGGGGGATTGTATACCAAAAGTTTGCTTTCATCGCGTTGGTGCACAGGGTGTTGAGCTATAAGCGACTCCGGCAGTGCATAATCATAGTCTGCAATGCTGATATTATTTATCATATAGTTTACTCCTAAAATATTTCTTTGCCTCATTCATATCTGCTTTATGTTCCCATTTGGCTATGATGTCTAATGTATTTTTAATAAATATTTGATAATCATTAGATTGAGGGTAAAATGGTTTGTGATTAATGGCTGATAATATTTTGTCATAATCGCTATAATACTCCAAGTCGTTGTCAGTATAATATGTATTAATAAATTTTTTCCAAATATACTTTTCTGCTATTTCATTAGGGTGTATCATATCTTCTTTGTAATATCCATAATCTCGCAGGTCGTCTAACATGATTTCATAGGATGGGAAGTATTGCACATTGTCATATTTTGTACACATGGCATGAGTGGCACATCGAAGGATAGCTTTGCTCACACCATTGTGCTGTAGAGTGTCTTTGATGTGTCTTACAGGGCTTACTGTCAGTATTATATTTAGGTTTGGGTTTATGTGAGTGAGGTGGCGATGACATTTTTCAAAGGCATCTGTAATTTCTTGCTCAGTCAAAAAACGTTTTGTAAATAGTTTATTATCTGCTTTATGACAATTGGCTACTATGTATCCACTATCAGCCAAAGCATATACATAGGCTGTGCCCCAAGTAATGATGATGAATTTTGACATTGACAAAGCCACTTGTGTTTTGCTGCTTAGCTCTTGTATTTGCATAGCAAGTGCTTCTTGAGTATTTGCATGTACCTGAGAGTGAGTACCATAGCAAAACCACAGCCCCAAATGCGACGTATAATGTGTGCCTATGTCATTGCCTGTGAGTATGTTGCAAATACTTATAGGATTGTACATGACCCCAAATGCACTTTGTATTACCTTTTGGTTGTATCGCGCAAGCCGCTCTGCCATATTACCCGCAAAGCATGAACCTATGGTGAATATATTATCTGCCAATTCAATTTTTTTATTTTTTGGGTCAATATTTACTTCGGTGCGGGTGAGCATGGATATAGTTTTTTACAAACAAAAAAAGCACCTTTGGGGTGCTTTTCTATATAAGACAGTATAAATATTATTCTGCTACTACTGTAAATGCTACTTGTGCATGTACTTCTTTGTGTAAATCTACAATGGCTATGTATTGACCTATTTCTTTGATATCTTCTTTCAAAGAAATTTTTTTGCGGTCTATGTTATAGCCTTTGTTTTTGAGTGCTTCTGATATTTGCAATGGGGTGATTGCACCAAATATTTTGCCGGAGTCACCTACCTTAGCACCTACACTGAGCGATAATGACTGCAATTTGGACGCTATTTCCATATTATCCATCTTGAGTTTTTCGGCTTTATGAGCAGCTTGGCGAATATTTTCGGCCAAAACTTTTTTGTTGCGGTCATCTGCCATTACTCCTATGCCTTTTGGAATGAGATAGTTGCGTCCATATCCCGGCTTCACTTTCACTACATCGTTTTTGTAGCCCAAGCCTTTAAAGTCTTCTTTAAGTATTATTTCCATAATGATATTAATGTTATTTAAAACCGTCTGTTACATAGGGTAGCAGCGCCAAATGGCGTGCTTTTTTTACAGCTTGGGCTACTTTGCGCTGAAATTTGAGGCTGTTGCCTGTAAGTCTTCTGGGCAATATTTTGCCTTGCTCATTTAAAAACTTTTTCAAAAAATCAGGGTCTTTATAGTCTATATATTTGATACCTGACTTTTTGAAACGACAATATTTTTTGCGTCTTTCTAAGCTATTGATAGGTTCGTTGATAAGGCTCATGCTGTTACTGTATTTTTAGATTTGTCAAATGCTCCTTTTCTTCTTTTTTCGTTATACTCCACAGCATATTTCTCCAGCGCAGTGGTGAGGAAGCGCAGTACATTTTCATCGCGTACAAACTCTACCTCCAGTACTTTGATAAGGCTTGCGGGTGCTTTATATTCAAAGTAAGTGTAATAACCTGTTTTTTTGTTCCCAATGGGATAGGCCAGTGGTTTTATACCCCAGCTTTCTTCGTTCACTAATTCTGCTTTTTGCCCTGTGAGCAGTTTTTTGAATTTTTCTACGGTATCCTTCATCTGGGCATCAGATAAAACGGGATTAAGTATGAATACCGTTTCGTAGTTGTTTAACTCCATTTATATAATTTATTTTTTCAAAAGGGCTGCAAAAATAATACTATTATTTATAATATCAAATTTATTATACAAAATATCTTAGTGATAATAAATTTCATGGATATGCCTTGTATAATAATCATAAATAAATATCCACGCTACCCCTAGTGGCGAGATGTAAGCGTGGGGAAGTGATATATCTATTACACTAAACTCAAATAAAAATGAATCAAAATCTAAGAATCTCTATAATCTATATTATGTTATTATGTATAAAGGCTTATGCTCAAGAGCATAATTCTTTCTATTACCACAAAGGAAAAAAAGTACCAATAAATATATCTGAAAATGCATTTTATATCAATGATAAAATATTAGATATTGATACAAGCAAGTTTTATACGAAGCATACTGGCAATGGAAGAATTGTAAAGGCAAAAAAAATACATGCAAATGATTGTAAATTTGAGATAGAAAGACTAAAAAGGATAAAAATGTGTTGAGTATTCAACCGGTAGTTGATAATGGCAAAGAAATACCCCTAAAAGGGGAGTTTTATGTCAGGCTCAAGTCAGAAAAATGACTCTGCTAAATTGAAAAAATTAGCACTCGATAATGGTTGTAATAATCTAAAAAAAGTGGAGCTAATGCCTTTGTGGTATGCACTAAAAGTTGATGTAAATTCCACGGGAAATGCCTTGGAAATGGCAAACTTATTTTATGAAACAGGGTTGTTTGCCAGAGTAGACCCCGGCTTTATGCTCGATTTTAAACCTGCTTGCAGTACTGAACCCAATTTTAATGAGCAATGGGGTTTAAACACTAACGTAGCTGGAGAGTATGACATTAACCTGTGCCAAGCATGGGCTATCACTAAGGGATCTCCCAATGTAATAGTAGCGGTTTATGACTCGGGTATAGATACCACAGGAACTGAATTTATGGGCAGATTACACCATAAATCTTTTGACTCACAATATCTATTTAACTATGTTTATTATCGAAATGACTTAGGAAATAAAGACCATGGCACAAATGTGGCGAGTGTTATCGCAGCCAATGAAAATAACAGTTTAATGGTAGGTGTAGCTCCCAATGTGAAATTAATGAATATTTCACACAGCTTTGGGTTTCCAGAAAATGCAACCGTGCATCATGCTAAAGACATTAGTTTTGCATGGAGAAATGGTGCGCATATTATAAATAATTCATGGGGAGATGAGGGAGGTAATCAGTATGATAATCTTCATAGTGAGATACTTGAGGATGCTATTGATAGTGCTTTGGTGCATGGCAGAGGTGGTTTAGGTACAATCATTGTATTTTCATCGGGAAATTTTAATCAAAGCACAGTAGAGTATCCCGGAAGCTACAGACCCGAACTTTTGGTGGTAGGAGCATCAAACAGGCAAGGGCAAAGAGCAATATTTCCTGAACCAAATAGGGCATCTTCATATGGTTCAGGGCTAGACTTAGTAGCTCCGGGTTTAGGAATACCCGTAGTTAATAAAGGTAATGTATATGTAAGTAGTATAAACGGCACCTCATTTGCTGCGCCACATGTATCCGGTGTAGCAGCATTGGTTTTATCTCGTAATCCACAGCTTTCACGGCAACAGGTTACAGATATTATAGAACTCACTGCCCTAAAAGTAGGTGGTTATAACTATCAAAATACGGTAGGTCGTCCGTATGGTACTTGGCACAATGAAGTAGGGTATGGGCTATTAGATGCACACGCTGCTGTAGCAAATGCTACCTGCCCGCCAACTTTGTATTATCAAAATACTACTTTTCCCAATTTTCATATTTCCATAAGCAGAGGGTATATATGGGTTCTTTGGTTGATTTAAATTATTCTGAAGGTCCTGTAATAGTGCCCTCTACAGGAGGTATTACAGTTACTGCCCGTGAGGTAACCATACAAGGCGATTTTACATTGCAGCAAGGTGCTACTATGCAAATAAATACATCCCCAACCCACCCTTTAGGATGCCCATAAACGAAAAAAGTCTTTCACCCTCTTGCCGGCGCACGTCTGTGAAGTGTGTCCCCCACAGTCGCTCGCGTCCTCGCGAGTGATGGTATTTCAAGGCATCATGCTTAATTTCATATATGATAGAGTTTTTCTCCTGCTAGCCACTTATTCAATTTGTGCAAAAAATCACCGAATAGCTAACCGCACAGTAATATCAGTAATAATACCTTTTGAATGCTTCCATGGCTTCGTACTCGGCCAGTCCTAAGTCATCATACAGCTTGGCAGTGGCATGGTTGCGGTCTTCGGCACGCTGCCAAAACTCTCTTGGGTCTGTGCCCGGAAATAGTGGTGCATCTTTTTGCGATTGGTGCTTGAATATGCCTTTGCGCTTGCGTAGCAGTTCATCGGGGCTTATAGGCACTGCCATATCTATGTCATGTATTTCCCACTCCTGCCATGCTCCTCGGTAGAGCCATACCCAACAGTCTTTCATATAGTCTTTGGTTTTGAGGGCATTAAGTGCCTGAAATATAGCCGCAAGGCATACCCTGTGGGTGCCATGAGGGTCTGAAAGGTCGCCGGCAGCATATATTTGATGAGGCTTTATTTGTTCTATTATTTGTGCCACAATATCTACATCTTGCTTGCCAATAGGGTTTTTCTTGATTTGCCCTGTTTCGTAAAACGGCATATCGAGGAAGTGTATATTTTGGTCAGGTATGCCTACAAATCTGCAAGTAGCTTTGGCTTCGCCACGCCTAATGAGCCCTTTGATGGTTTTTACTTCATCAGAGTCTATTTGTCCGGGCTTTTTGTTTTTAAGAAATTGTAATGTTTTAGCATATATTTCATTAGAATTTTGATTTTTATCGCCAAATTTTTGGTTAAAATCTGTGACAAAATCTGCAAATCGTATAGCCTCGTCGTCATGCACAGCTATGTTGCCCGATGTTTGGTAGGCTACATGTACGTCGTGCCCTTGATCTACCAATCTTATAAAGGTGCCTCCCATAGATATGATATCGTCGTCAGGGTGCGGACTGAAGATAATCACTCTTTTTTTGGCAGGATTAGCTCTTTCGGGGCGGTGTGAGTCGTCAGCATTGGGCTTGCCACCCGGCCATCCAGTAATGGTATGTTGCAAATCATTGAATACTGCAATATTTGTATTGTATGCAGGACCTGCCTCTGTGAGCAAGTCTGCCATGCCATGGTCTGCATAGTCGCGGTCTGTGAGTTTGAGTATAGGTTTATCTACTTTATGGCAAAGCCAAATCACGGCTTTTTTGCATATTGCTTTGTCCCAAGTGCACTTACCTACAGTCCAAGGGGTCTTTATACGGGTGAGCTCTGCAGAGGCAGCATCATCAAGTACTACAGTAGCTTGAGGATGTTGCTGCAAAAATGTGGCAGGTATCATTTCGGTGAGCGGACCTTCTACCGCTTTTTTTATGATTTTGGCTTTGCCTTCACCCCATGCCATGAGTATCACTTTTTTGGCTTTCATGATGGTGCCTACACCCATGGTAATGGCCATGCGTGGCACACTGTCTTCGCTGAAAAAGTCACTCGATGCATCTATGCGTGTAAGGTGGTCGAGGGTGATGAGGCGAGTGGCAGAGCTGAGCATGGAGCCCGGCTCGTTGAATCCTATATGACCTGTGCGACCTATGCCAAGTATCTGAATATCAATGCCTCCAAATGATTCTATTTTTTTCTCGTACTCCCTGCAAAACTCTGCTACTTTTTCTTTGGCTATGGTGCCGGAGGGTATGTTTATATTTTCTTTGGGGATATCTATATGGTTGAATAAATATTCGTTCATAAACCTTACATAGCTTTGCAAAGCGGTAGGCTGTATGGGGTAATATTCATCTAAGTTAAATGATATTACATTTTTGAAACTCAGGTTTTCTTTTTTATGCATCCGTACCAGCTCTTCATACACTCCTTTGGGGGTAGAGCCTGTGGCAAAACCCAATATACAAGGTTTGCCTTCCAGTTGGCGTATTTTGATGGTGGCAGCTATCTCATTTGCCACTGCTTTGGATGCTTCGGAAGCATCTGTGTATATTTTGGTTTTGAGTTTTTCAAATATTTTTAACTCTTCGTTTTCTATAGCAGTCATATTAACTTTTTTTACAATATTATGAATAAATATTAAAGTAAAATAATCTTAATTTATTAATTTATAATACTATATTTATATAATTTATTTAATTTTGTTTATATAATATAAATTTGATATGCTTAGCGTATATTTCACATTTTCGGAGTACAAAACTCCATACATAGGAAGCCCGCGCAGATATGAGCATAATTTTGAGTTGATATATTTCCTTCAAGGGCGAGGTGAATGTGTGATAGGCGACTATGTGGGAGATTTTAAAGAGCATGATTTATTCCTTATAGGACCTAATCTCAACCCTTATTGGCACAATGATAATTTTTATGAAAAATACGGCATTTCGGCACATTATCTTTTGTTGCAATATGATAAGCAAATATTAGATATTGCTATGCAAACACCCGACACACAGCAGCCATTGATACACTTGCTGCAAAGCTCTTATGCAGGTATTTACTTTGAAAAAAACACCTCCACATTAGTTTCAAAATATATGAAAAGTGGTATTAATTCTAAAGGGTTGCCGTCTATCATTTGGTTTTACAGTATATTAAATGCATTAGCCAATGCATCCGGTACTATACTTGCATCTACTAACTATGAAGCCAAAAATTCCTCGAATGAGCTAAAGAGAATAGATAAAGTATATGACTATATGCTCAAAAACTATACGCGCGATATACCACTTCATGAGGTGAGCAGCCTGATAGGATTGAGCAACTCAGCGTTTTGCCAGTATTTTAAAAGGCAAACAGGTAAAACATTTTTTGATGCACTACTCGGCATACGTATGGGCAAGGTTAATAATCTGCTCACACAGAGCGACATGCCCATAGCAGATATCGCATATATATGTGGGTTCAATAATCTTTCGAACTTTAACAGGCAATACAAAACCTACAAAGGTATGACACCTATAGCCTACCGCAAACTCTATCATGAGGTGATGATCAAAAGCCGATATTGAGGTAATAATAACAACTTAGTGTACGTGATAAGTTGCAATTTTTTTATTCAGAATAGAGATATTGATTGTTATATATATTAAAAATGTGTTTTGTAATTTATAGCTACTCCCACTCTATGGTGGCCGGAGGTTTAGAACTTATATCATATACTACACGATTCACACCTTTCACTTTGTTAATTATCTCATTGGATATATCGGCCAAAAAATCATAGGGCAAGTGTGCCCAGTCTGCCGTCATACCATCTGTACTGGTTACAGCACGCAGAGCTACTACATTTTCATAGGTGCGCTCATCGCCCATGACACCTACAGACTGTACAGGTAGCAATATAGTGCCTGCCTGCCACACCTTGTCATATAATCCTTTGGCCTTGAGCCCTTGTATAAATATATGGTCTGCCTCTTGCAAAACCTGTATTTTTTGCGGAGTTATTTCGCCCGGTATTCGTATAGCAAGTCCGGGACCGGGAAATGGGTGCCTGTGTAGTATGTCTGTATGAAGTCCGAGCTCCTTGCCTACCTTGCGCACCTCATCTTTGAAAAGCATTTTGAGTGGCTCTACTATTTTCAGGTTCATTTTATCGGGCAAGCCTCCTACATTGTGATGCGACTTGATGGTGGCCGACGGTCCTTTGACAGATACTGACTCTATCACATCAGGGTATATGGTACCTTGCGCAAGCCACTTTATATCATGTAGTTTACGAGCTTCACTATCAAATACTTCTATAAATGTTTTGCCTATGGCTTTTCTTTTTTGCTCAGGGTCTGATAGCTTTTGAAGGGCATTGTAAAATTCATTTTTGGCATCTACACCTACCACATTAAGTCCCATGTGGTGGTAGCTTTTTAATACATTCTCAAATTCATCTTTGCGTAGCAATCCATTATCCACAAATATACAATGCAAATGTGCACCAATGGCCTTGTGTAATAATAGTGCTGCCACTGAGCTGTCTACACCACCTGACAGACCAAGCAGCACATAATCGTTTGTCAGCATATTTTGCAATGCAGATACAGTATCGCTCACAAAGCCTGCGGGTGTCCAGTCGGGGATGGCTTGGCAAATATTTATTACAAAGTTTTGTATCAGTAGTTTGCCATGTTGCGAGTGTGTCACCTCCGGATGAAATTGTATGCCATAGGTATGTTCGCCATTTAGGGCAAAGGCTGCTACTTTTACACTATCTGTAGAGGCAATGATTTGGGCATCATGCGGTATTTCTATGATACTGTCGCCATGGCTCATCCATACTTCACTATGTGCAGGTATGCCTGCTAATAGTGGGCATTGATTATGGATTGTACTTAGCTTTGCTCTACCGTATTCTCTGGTATTAGCCGCTTGCACCTTACCTCCATGCATGTGCGCCAGCAACTGTGCACCATAGCATACCCCTAAAAGTGGAATTTTTTTTCTGAAAATATTAATATCAATACCGGGCGCATTGTCATCGCGCACTGAGGCTGGACTACCTGATAGTATCACCCCTGCTATTCCTACAAGGCTATCCGGAATTTTATTATATGGGTGTATTTCACAATATACATTAAGTTCTCGTACTCTTCGTGCTATGAGCTGAGTATATTGAGAACCAAAATCTAATATCAATATTTTTGTATGCATGGCACAAATTTAATGTCATTTGTGAAATGCAAGAATATTATTATCAATTTTGAATATTAACTTTGCATTATGTATTATTTTTTAGATTGCCGGCTGTCATATTATAATATGTGAGATTGTGTGACATGAGTTGGTGAATGAATTATGATTTTGTCATACCACCCATGGGAAGCAGTCTTAAAATGGATTAGATTGCTTCGCGCATACCTTTGACATGTTATTTAAAATACTGTTATTCAATTAATTGTATTTATAAAGCTAATTTTTCTTTTGTCATAAAAAATCAGTGTTTATAGTTTCGTATTTACTCATGCCGTATGGCATCGTTTTTAAAAAGCCGGCTTGTAAATCATTCGCACATCCTCCGCTGACTCTCAATGACAATAAGAAAAGAATAGGACGCATTCACAATTTTATACCTGCTGCATATTTTGCTATTACTTCCTTATTTATCACAGGCTCAGGCAAAATTCTAAAAAGCATTTCTATACCGGTCATTTTAGTTATTACTCGTTCGGTAGCAGTATTGGGCTCGCCGTTGTATACTATTCCTTTTATGTCAATATTTTTTCTTCTCAGCTCATTGATAGTGAGCAGTGTGTGATTTATGCTGCCCAAATAGTTTTTTGATATTATGATTACTTTTGCGCTACACTTGGCTATCACATCTGCCATAGTGTAGCTCTCATAGTCTATAGGTACCATCACACCACCGGCACCTTCTATCACCAAATCATTGGTGGTGGCTGGCAATATTATGCTTTGGAGTGATATATCCACATGTGATAGCTCTGCAGCATGGTGTGGCGATACAGGTTGCTCAAATTTGTATGACTCCGTATGTATACATGTTATACTATTGGAAATGAGAGACTTTACCACTTCGCTATCAGTAGGCGAGGTGCCACATTGTATGGGTTTCCAATAGTCAGCTTTCAGGTGCTCGCATACTATGGAGGCACACACTGTTTTGCCTACATCTGTGCCTATGGCGGTGATGAAATATTTCAAAATTATTAATTAATTAATAAGTTGAGTACAAATTTACTACAACTGTTTGTAAGTTTTTACGTAATAGATGTATAAATAAGTACAAATTATTAATAGCATATATCATATATCCACATTAAGTGTAGGTTACAAATGTCTTAATTGCAGATATTTACAAAAAATTAATCATTTCTTAACTTTACATTTTTAAGATATTAGTATATTTGTGCAGCAGTTATAAAAAACTAATAAATAACCAAATATGAAATACCCTCTATGGCTATATAGTATCAAAGCCAATTAGTATGGAGTAAATCATATTACCAAAAAAAATTATATTACCATGAAGCAAGAACCTAAGTTTTCTACTGTGATGTTGATAGATGACAACGAAATAGACAATCTTATCAACCAAAAAATGATTGAGTCATTGAATTTTTGTTCAAATATTCTCATTCATTCGGGTGCAAAGAGCGCACTTGAATATCTTAAAAACATAGACCGCATCAAGCACGGTGCTGAAAACTATCTGCCTGAGTTGATATTTTTAGACATTGATATGCCAATTATGGATGGGTTTCAATTTTTAGAAGAGTTTGAAAAAATGAGTGATACCGTCAAAAATGTTTCCAAAATAGTGTTACTCACATCATCATTAGACCCCAAAGATATTTCTAAGTCTAAGTCAAACAAATTTATTCACAAATTCATCAACAAACCTCTCTCTCAAGAGGCCTTGTCGAAGTTTTTAGGAGCTTAATTTTTCTGCCAAGTCCGGCTTAAGGAGTATATATTTGAGCGGTGTATAGTGCTCTATCTTAGACAAATTCAGCTTAGGCATGGTCATGCGTATTTTAGTACCTTTGCTTCTTCCTGTGCCTGTAAGAGATATTTTCATGATTTTGTTGATGGTTATGATATAGTCAAACTGTTTTCTGCCCAACATCCTGATTTGGCGCTGCACACTGCTCATGGTTTGTACATACAAGTCATATTCATCCATTAGGCAATATAGTACACACAAAAATGTTTTTATCTCTACCATCAGTACTGGATACTTTTTGAGCCCTACTTCGTTGAACATCAGATTTATAGTTTTAGCTGCAAGTTCATATTTATCATTGTAATAATATAGCAAGGCCATGTAGCAGTGATAAGACACATATTTGGCAGTATCGTGTGTGTCGCATTCAAAATCGGCAAATATCATTTTTGTCTCCTCCAATATGTCAGAGAGTGCTACTACTTTAGACTGTATAGTGTCAAGCTTGATAGTGAGAAATAAAGGTGTGAAAGTATAAAAACTAAAATTTGACAAAAATACGTTGGCATTGTAGTTTACCTCGTCCCAATATCTTTCATTGTTTTGTATATCGTTTTGCTTCCATGCCATTAATAGTCGCAAAAAGTCAAATACCAACCTCAAGTGGTGATAGTTGCCATCGCTGGCATATTGGTCAAATATACGTTCGGCTTTTTCAAAATTTTGGAGCAGTGCTGCATTATTTGGTTTTGGATTAAACATGATTTCGTGAAATATGCTTGCACAACTTTGATAAATAAATAGCCTGTGCGATTGGTACAGGTTTGCGATATTATCTATTTCTTTGAGTAGCATAGCCAACTCAGCCACACAATTAGGGTCGTTGCTCAAGTAATATTGTCCATATTTGGTAAAATAGGTAGTTAATAAGTCCTCGGCCTTGTCCATAGCAAGGTTAAATGCTATGTGTTTGTTGTATAATTGTGAAAAATGATAGTGGTCGGAGGTATTTATATGCAGTTTTTTGAGCGATTTGTATATGATTATGAGCTCATTGCTCAAGTCATAGTCTATTAATTCTTTTTCCAGTTTTTTGAGTGTAGCTATGATAATGGTGCGTTTTTTGGTAAACATAAGCTCGTTCACATTGGCCACCCTTCGCAGTATTTCTGTTTTGGGGCTTTCCATCTGTGTTACTAAATATTCCTCTATTTTTTCGTTCAGCCTTGAGCGCAAAGTGTAATATGCATTAGAGTTCACTTCCAGCTCTGTCATGATCTTGTTGTCTGAGAGCTGTTTCTCTTTAAGATACTTGAGTAACAGTGCAGATTTTTCTGCACTGTTATCCATCAGATGATTGTAAATGTACTTGAAGTCCTCATCTGATAACTGCCTGATAATGTTTTTTAATTTCGACATAACTACTTAAAAGTATATAAAAATTGATTAATATCCAAACCTAAATATAATAATATTATTAAACAATACTTTGATAAAATATGTTTCATAGCCGTCATAATTATACTTAAAAGTATCAATGAGTGAATTATCACTGATAGTATGTAAATAATATTCATTAAATATAATTTGTATTAAAATATTATAATAGATGTAAAAATGTACTTTTTGTCGTATGAGTAGTGTTTTTAAAACCATATTTTTATATTTTTAATATTTTTTTTAAATTTTATGTTAAATTTTTACCTTGTTTTATTGTTTTATTATTTTTTTGTTATACATTTGTTAAAAATTTAACAATTAATAATTTATTTAATATTTAACCTATTTCTATGAAAAAGACAATTTACTCTCTTGCTTTGGGTCTTACGGCTGTTTCGTATGCAATTGCACAAGACAGCACGGCTGCCAAACCTGCCGACAGCGGCAAGTTTACCATCAATGGTTATATTGACTCATACTATCTTACCTCGTTCAACAATCCTAAATCCGGCAACCTATCAGGTTATCATGCTAACTATGGCGGACCAGGCTCAGATGGCACTACTATATATTATGGCTTTGGAAGAGCATTTGACAGACTTACAGACCAGTTTGCATTAGGTCTTGTACAAATGAGGCTAGCTTACACTACCTCCAAATCAGAAATGGTTATAGACTTGACTTTCGGTCCCAATGCTTCGCTTGGTAACTTTGGCAATAATGCTCCTTATGGTACTTATAATGGCACATATGGAGGATATGCCAATGGTTATTTCCCCATAAATGCTAACCAAGCTATGCTGTATGGAGCTGCTTCTCCCATTAAGCAGGCATACTTTAAGTACAATATTACCGATAAGCTAAGCTTCACAGTAGGTCAGTTCGGTACTCATATTGGGTATGAAGTAATAGATGCTCCTGTAAATTTTCATTATTCGCTCTCTAACTTGTTTAACAATGGTCCATTCTACCATGTAGGTGGTAAAATAAACTATTCGTTTTCTGATAAGTTTGGTGTAATGGCCGGAGTGGTAAACAACTGGGATGCTTTAACAGATTGGAAAAAACAAAAATCAGTAATAGGACAAGTTTTTTTATCTCCTATATCAGGACTTAACATTTACTTAAACTATATAATAGGTCATAACGATGATGGCTTTAAAGTAGCCAGATCCAGCACAGTACCAAGCTCAGGATACGGTCCGTTTTCGGGCAGCAACCCCTACTATTCAGGTCCCAGCTATACTCGTCAGCTTATAGACCTTACCTTAGGATATCAAATCACTGATAAATTTTACTTAGGTCTTAACGCAGCATATGGTGCTTATAGTTTCAATACTTCCACAGAACCTGTAGGGGTTAACAAAGCTGCATACTATGCTCTACCTGGCGATCCTGCAGCAGGCGTAGATACTACTACCACTGAATCAGACTGGGCAGTATGGTCATATGGCTCCAACGGACCTTCATGGTATGGGGCAGCTTTGTATGCAACTTATAAAATTAATGATGTAATATCCATAGGAATAAGAGGAGAGCATTTCAATGACAAAAATGCAGTACGATATATAGCTGCCGTGAACAACAGCTTTACAGCCACTATACCTATTACTTTGGCCGAAGGTCATGTAATTATAAAACCTGAATTCAGAATGGATATGGCTTCATCACCTGCGGGCTCAGCTTCTGCAATAATTATGCCCAAAGGATTGTTTGAAGATAAAGATGGCAACGCTACATGGAATCAGCAGACATTTGGTTGTGCGTTCATCTACAAATATTAATTGTATAATAAATTACACTAACAAAAATAAATTATTAAAATTATGAAAAGAGCCATTCCATTTATAGTACTGATTGCAGTATCAATTTTAGGGTTAATAATGCCCAACGTACCTACAAGTATAGTCACAGAGGGTATCAACTCAGGTGATACAGCCTGGATGCTCATAGCTACCGCCTTAGTGTTGCTCATGACCCCCGGATTAGCATACTTTTACGGGGGTATGATAGATAGTAAAAATATCATATCTACTATGCTTCAGAGCTTCATAGCTATGGGTGTGATATCTGTACTTTGGGTTGTGATTGGATTTTCGCTTGCATTTGGCAACTCTATAGGCGGAGTCATAGGCGACCCTTCCACATTCTTTATGTTTCAAGGTGTGCTGGATGGTAAGCCTTGGTCATTGGCACCCACCATACCTTTGACATTGTTTGCGTTTTTTCAAATGAAATTTGCCATCATCACTCCCGCACTCATATCAGGTACATTCTCTGAGCGTATTCGCTTTGAGTCGTATATATTATTTATATGCCTCTTCAGCCTATTCATATATGCACCTTTGGCGCATATGACATGGCATCCTGATGGTTTCTTTTTCAAACTTGGAGTGCTTGATTTTGCAGGAGGCACGGTAGTGCACATGTCTGCAGGTTTGGCAGCATTGGCAGCATCTATATACCTCAAAGGTGATAAAGGCAGCGACCCTCATGCTCCGGCCAATATTCCTTTTGTACTATTGGGTACAGGTTTGCTTTGGTTTGGTTGGTTTGGCTTCAATGCAGGTAGTGCAGTAGGTGCTGGTACATTGGCAGTGAGCGCATTTGCAGCTACTAATACAGCTTCTGCAGCTGCAGGTCTTGCGTGGGTACTATTCGATGTGCTCAAAGGCAAAAAGCCCTCAGCCATAGGCTTTTGTATAGGAGCTGTAGTAGGTTTGGTGGCTATCACTCCGGCCTGTGGTTTTGTTACTATACCATCCAGCATATTCATAGGAGTAGTTACAGCTATCATAAGCAATATTGTAGCAGCTTGGAAATCTAAATCCAGCCTTCACGATACTTTAGATGTATTTCCGTGTCATGGTATTGGAGGTATGATGGGTATGGTCATGACTGCATTATTTGCTAATACAGCTGTGAACAGTGCCAACACTACCGGTAACGGATTGATATTTGGGGAAACTAATTTATTAACAATACACCTTATGGCACTGGCTATTGTGATAGCGTTTGCATTTTTAGGGTCGTTGTTATTGCTCAAAATTACAGATATGATAAGCCCGCTCAAAGCCTCTGATGAGGAATACAAAATGGGTATGGATATTAGCCAACATGGCGAAAGTTTATAGTGTGTTTTATTTGGGGTTTAAAAAAGAAGGGGATTTTTATCCCCTTTTTTTATTTGCTGCTATATGCTTCTTTTACTGATATTAATTTGATATTGCGCTCATTTATCACCTTTTTTACTTTGTCGCTTGTCCAAGTTTTAGTGACACCGTGGCGGTCAAGTGCTACATTTTCATATCCTTTGTGTAATATGCTTTGCATCTCTTCTACATCATAGCCGGGGTGCTCTACCACATGATAGGTATTGCCGGGTTGTAGGGTCTTGAGCAGTTCTATAAAAGCTGCCTCTTTTTGTTCGGGCGATTTATCACTGCCTGACCATTGACCACCATATTTTGTTTTGTTAAGTTCACCAAAATATAGCCCGTATTCTTTGGCAAGCTTTTTTACTATTTCAGTGATTTCAGGTGTAGCATTGATGCATCCCATGTGTCCTGTGAGGTGTGATAGTTGTGGTATGTATTTTTTTGCGGTCTCTATCTGGGCTCTAAATTCTTTTTCTACTTCTGCCACATCAACTTTATTTTCGAGTAGGTAGTTGCCTGCATTTTTGGGCAAAATATCGCCGGGCCATATAAAGGGGCAAAAATATCCGTCAGGGTTTCTCAATGTTTTGGCTTCGGTCATAGGTCGCCACTTTATGTTTGTCCATTCGCTGGTGAGGCATAGGTGTACACCTACATCATAGCCCGGATTTTGTGCAAGCATACTCGCTGCTTCCATAAACCATGGGGAGGGCACAATCACTTCTACTGAGCGTGCTATGCCTTGCTTATATACGTCTATACATGCCCTATTCACGGCATGGCAAAACCCTATATCATCGGCTTGTATTATTAGCCTAATATCATTATTAGCCTGATTTTGAGACAATAATTTACTGGAGATGAATAATATAAGTATAATTTTTTTCATAATTTTTAATGGATTAATGCATAAAAATATAAATATACCTGATATTTATTAATAAAAAATAAATATTAAACCATGCATTGTGTAAAAAAAAGAGAAAGTATTAATAAAAAAAAGGTCTTAGAATACTGAGACCTTGTATAAACCCTAAGCTTTTTTGATACTACTTAGCTGTAGGAGTACATGTCACGCTTCCACCTGTGTAGGTAGAGTTTCCGGCACTACAAGCTTTTTTTGCTTCATCTTCGGTAAGCTCTGTGAGGATGGTAGAAGCAGATGCCGATACACCTCCGGAAGTAGCTGTGCATGTACATGTCCAATCTTTTTTGCTGCTGCATGATGCTATTGCACCTGCAATGAGAGTAGCGAATAATAGTTTTTTCATTTTCTAAATTGTTTTTTATGATTTATTAATGCGTAATAATAATATATTATTTATAAATAGTTAATTTTTTGTATAATATTTTTGAGATGCATATACGTATAATAGTTAGGTACTTATATTAAATAATTATTTATTATTGCAAATAATTAACTTTCTGATAACTATATTATGTATATATTAGAAAATAATATATTGAGACTTATAAATTAATTATGTCGCAAAACATAAGTACCGAACATGTAAAATCCATCAGCAATCTTGAGCTGCTTGCACGCCAAATTGTAGAGGGATTTATTACGGGGTTGCACAAATCGCCTTTTCATGGCTTTTCGGTAGAGTTTGCAGAGCATAGGCTATACAATACCGGAGAAAGCACCAGACATATAGACTGGAAGGTTTATTCCAAAACTGATAAACTATTTATCAAAAAATATGAAGAGGAGACCAATATGCGCAGTGTGATTCTGCTCGACATTTCATCTTCTATGTATTATCCTATACCTCAGGCAGGTAAGTTGCGATTTGCTATACAAGCCGCAGCAGCTCTCATGTACTTGCTATCCAGACAGCGCGACGCAGTGGGTTATATCACGTTTGACAACAAAATTATATACAGATCTGACATTAAGTCTAATACAGTACATATTCGCAATATGATAGAGCAGCTGTCTACCCTACTTGACAGTACTCCGCCCAAAAATAATACAACAAAAATAGCTCCTGTGCTTCATAGCATAGCTGAGAGCATACACAAGCGCTCAATGGTAGTGATATTTAGCGATTTTTTTGATAATCCTGATAATACAAATGAAATTTTTGATGCTATCAAGCATCTCAAGCACAAGCAGCACGAAATAATAATATTTCATGTAAAAGACACGATGACAGAAGATAATTTGCAATTTGAGCAACGCCCTTATAGTTTTATAGATGTAGAAACCGGGCAAAAGATTAAACTATTGCCACATCAGTTGGCAGACTTGTATAAAAGTAAGATAAATGCTTGGAACGAGTCTATCAAAATAAGATGCGGTCAATATAAAATAGACTATGTAGAAGCTGATGTGCACAAAGATTTTAGGCAGGTACTCATGCCATTTTTTATAAAAAGAGCCAAAATGGGATGATTATTTAGAGTTTAATAAGGTTTTAGAAAACCAAATTCAAGATAATACTGTGGGCTGATATCTTTTCAAATTAGAGTATTGAATTATTATTTTTTCAATACTCATCTTCGTTGAAAAAAAAGTCATCCTTGGTAGGGTAGTCCGGCCATATCTCTTCTATATTTTCGTAAGGTTGACCATCATCTTCAAGTTCTTGGAGGTTTTCTACCACTTCCATGGGAGCGCCGGTGCGCACGGCAAAATCTATCAATTCATCTTTGGTGGCCGGCCAGGGTGCATCTTCTAAGTATGATGCCAGTTCGAGTGTCCAATACATAATAATCCTTCTATTTTAATTTTTCGCAAAAGTATAAAATAATTATAATTAGCAAATAACTTTTTGATAATTATAAAAAACTAGGTTAAACATCTATCTTTCAGTAGCTTTTAGGTATTTTTGTTCCCACTCGCTCAATAGTTTTTGTTTGATGAGCAGATTTTTTTTCTGTAGCTCGAGTTTTGAAGCAAATAATTTGTCGGCATTGTTGCCATCTTGAAACTCTGATGGCATTACATAAAAGTTGTTTTCAAAATTTTCTATATGCTCTTGGGTTTTTATTATTACATCTTTTAGTATCAATATTTGCACACGAAGTTTTTCCACGGGGTTGAGCATGTTAAATGCCGGAAACTTGCGCTGGGCTTGTTTTAATATGAAATACTTGTCAAGCGTGAGGGTGGCAGTGTATCTGAAGATATTATTCAAGTCTAAAAACTCTTTGGAGTTGCGCACATGTCCAATTTTTTTCCAGTTGTCATACATCTGCTTCACAAGTTCATCGCCATTTTCGGGCATATCTTTGTGTATGAATAACAAATTGTTATAAATCTCTTTTAGTTTGTCGAGTTTCACCTGCTCTAAGTTGGCCAGAGGCGAGGGTGTGTGAGGTGTTCTTTTGGCTTTGCTTTCTTTAAATTCTTTGAGGTACTCTTTTTTTATGGTTTTAAAACGTGTAATGATAGGTTCGAGCATTTTTTTGGGTACCAAACCTACCTTTTTCCATTCTGTGGTGAGGGCTTTCATTTGTGGCATACCCTCTGCAAAGTTTTTGTTTTGCGCTATGAGTTCTGCCCTATCAGCCAGCCATGAATATTTGAGTATTTTTTTGTCTATGATTTTGCTTCTTTCATCATAGAATACTTGACGGCGGTTAAAGAAGTGGGTTAATAGACTAGTAAATTGATTTTGTATTACTTCCTCGCTTTCTTTGTCTACCGCACCTATCTTTATCCAGCGGGTTTTTATATCTTTGATAGCTTCTGAAGCCTCTTTCCAATCCGAACTGTCTTTAATAGCTTCTATTTCGGCTAATATAGCTTGCTTGAGTGCTAGGTTTTTGACCCGATTTTTTTGTATTATATCATGAAGCAGTACTTCGGCTGTTTCTATTTTTTTGAGAATTATTTTATAATCTCCCAAGCCTAAATACACATTTACCTGCTCTTTGAGGTAAAGTAGTTTTTGCAAATATGAGCCTTTGTTTTCAGCTTGATTTATTTTGGCTATGAGATCATCTACTTTTTGCTCAAACTTGACAAATCTGTCTTCATAATATTTTATGGTATCTTCCTGAGTTGACTTTACCACACCCAGTTCGCGTGGTTTATAATCTAAGAAAGCGTTAAGTATGAGTTTATCTTTTTTAAAGGTTCCGAAAGGGTGCATATTACTCTTTTCTATTTTTTGTTTTTTTATAGGGTTCGGCATTTTTGGCAAAAATAATATTATTTATACTTCTTCGCAATTAAATATGCAATTATTGATGTCCATCCTGTTTGGTGTGAGGCGCCATACCCTGTGCCTGTGTCAGGGTTGAAGTATTCGTAATATAGTATATGTTGGTTAATATCAGGCGTTAACTGCAGAATATTGTGCCCTGAATATATAGGTCTGCCTATGCTGGAGTCTAAAAAAATGGAGGCTAATCGGTCAATAATATTTTTTGCAATGTCTTCCAAATTTTTTATTTTAGAGGTATTTGAAGGGAAATTTATGGCAAAATCATCGCCATAAAATCCATGCAGCCGATACAAAGCTTCTATTATTACATAGTTTACAGGCATCCATACAGGTCCTCGCCAGTTGGAGTTTTCGCCAAAGTCTGTGGTGAGCGACTCTGCGGGGTGGTACCTTAGCTCGTGTTTTTGATTGCCTATTTCAAAAATGTAAGGGTTTACGGCATACTCTTTGCTGAGTGATCTTATACCAAAGGGTGCTAAAAACTCTTGTTCGTGGCAAAGTTTGAATAGTAGTTTTGGAAGCCTCTTCAAGGGCACTGCAGTGAATAATATTTGTGTGTCTGATAGTACTATGTGCGACCTGTATGAGAGATTGTTGTCACATAGATTTTTTATTTCATTCACAAATTCTGCTTTTATCTCTGATAGTGAGATAGTTTCTATAGCAGCCATTGGTATAAATCCTACAATAGATTTGCATTTGAGAGGTATGGTGGTGCCATCTTCATGGAATATGATGTCGTGGTAAAAATCTGTATCGTGCAGCCACAATTTATCATTGAGGTCTGTAGCTATGGCTATGAACTCAGATATGTATTTATGAGCATTGGCAGTATCATTTGGGTTGAGCATAAGAGTGGCTTTGGCTATTTGTAGGGCATAAGCTGCCATCCATCCTGTGGCATCGGACTGGTAAAGGGTTTGCCCTTTGGGCAACTCACGTCCGCGGTCTATGGCAGATACATTGTCGAGACCCAAAAAGCCCCCTTTATATATATAGTATGTAGGATGCTTGTGAATATTTGTCCACCATGCAAAATTTTTAGTGAGTGCGGGCAATGCTTTGGAAAGTATTATTGATATATCAAGTTGCGCAGGATACAGTTCATCAGCAATCTCCAGTATTTTCAATATCCCCATCAAGTGTACAGGTGGGTTTGTGTCACCGTACGCCCATTCATAAGCAGGCAATGCACCTTGGGCATTCATATATCTGTGTTCCAAAAACATAAGCATTTGCTCAATGGCAAAGTCAGGGTCTATTTGTGCTATGGGTATGCAGTGAAATGCCAAATCCCACGCTGCATACCATGGGTATTCCCACTTATCGGGCATTGATATAATATCATGATTATCAATATTTTGCCAATGTGCATTGCGCCCATTGAGCCTTAATGCAGATGGTGGGTGCTGCCTTTCATCGCCATATAACCATTTTTTTACATTAAATTCATAATACATTTTGCCCCACATCAGTCCAGACCATGCCAATTTTTGGATATCTTTCAAGCCCGTATTGGGTATATTTTTTTGTAAATTTGAGTAATATAGGTCGCAATTGTTTTTTGCCATCATAAATAAGGCATCAAAGTCTTGAAATGGAGCTTTATTTTGTTTTAATGTTGATTTTTTGAGTCTTAATCGCAATATTTTTTCTTTTTTTGGTGCAATAGTGTGTGCTATCCATATACAGCTCTTTGTACCTTGGTGCAGTGGGTTCACAGCTCCAGTATCACCTTTTACAATATAGTTGTGAAAAGCATCTTTAGGATATGCTGATGCTCCGGGTAGTCCAAACAGCCTCTCTGCATTGGTTTCATTGTCGCAAAATAGGGGAGTGCCTGCTTCAGTGTGCAAGTAATAGTTGCCAATAACAGGATGTGTACATATTATAATGGTTTCATTATGCTTTTTTATCAATGGTTTATCACTTTCATGTGCCCAGCTCCATGTATTTCTGCACCAGAGTGTAGGTACAAGGTGCAGAATAGCATCTTCCGTTGACATATTTTGGGCAGTAATCTTTATGAGTATGTCTTCATGGTCTGCTTTGGCATATTCTATGGTAATGTTAAAATAACTGTTTTGGTTAAAACAACCCGTGTCATATATTTCATATTCAGGTTGGTACACATTTCTGCTAAGATTTGGCTCTACTACGCCCCAATAGTCATACTTTTTGGTAGGATACTTATATAGGTATTTCATATAAATATGCTGCGGATGGTTATCAAGATA
Organism: Cytophagales bacterium; assembly: GCA_033765235.1. Classification (GTDB taxonomy): domain Bacteria; phylum Bacteroidota; class Bacteroidia; order Cytophagales; family UBA9547; genus JANRIG01. Next base: position 81,954 of record JANRIG010000035.1, read on the forward strand.
GTAATATAGCTCTTTCACATCTTCATTATGATTGCCTTGTGTGCCTGTGAGGCCAAATAGTCGTTCTTTGAGTATGTCATCATGCCCGTTCCACATGGCCAGTGCAAAGCACATAAGCTGTCTGTCGTCTGATATACCGGCTATGCCGTCTTCTCCCCAACGGTAGGTGCGTGAGCGTGCATGGTCGTGCGGGAAAAACTCCCAAGCAGTGCCGTGTTCACTATAGTCCTCACGCACAGTACCCCACTGGCGTTCAGACAGATAGGGACCAAATTTATATTTTGAGCCACGCTTGCCCATACATTATCATTTATTATTAATAATAAAAAAATATTATAAAGCACGAATATATCCTTAATTTGGCTATATGATACGATGTATATTGTAATAATACCTTAATTGATAGGATTTAGGTATATTTTTATCATTCAGAGATAATAATCTTCATAATACAGCTTATTTTGGTACACCAAATTTATTATTTACCCAATATTTTTTACTAATAGCCATTATATAATTATAATTGTACCATATTTTTCATAATCAAATGATATCTAAAACCTATGGATGTGCAGTATTTGGGGTAAATGCTTACTTAGTTACCATAGAGGGCACAGTAAATCAAGGCACCAAATTTTTTATGGTAGGGCTGCCGGATAGTGCGGTGAAAGAAAGCGAACAGCGTGTAGAGGCAGCCATAAAATTTTACGGGTATAAAATGCCACGCCAAAAAGTAGTGGTAAACCTTGCCCCAGCAGATATACGCAAAGAAGGCTCCGCCTACGACCTGTCTATAGCCCTCACCATACTACATGCATCGGAGCAGATATCTTCTGACATGCTTGATAAGTATATGATAATGGGTGAGTTGGGCTTAGATGGCGTACTAAGACCCATCAAAGGAGTGCTCCCTATAGCCATAGAAGCACGCAAACTGGGCATGAAAGGATTTGTGCTGCCTGAGGAAAATGCCAAAGAAGCTGCAATAGTGAATAATTTGGATGTGATAGGAGTGAATAATATGAAAGAGGCTATTGATTTTTTTGAGGGGCGCAGCAATATAATACCTCTCAAAGTAGACACCCGAGAAATATTTTCACACACTGCAAGCCATTTTGATTTGGATTTTTCGCAGGTACAAGGTCAGGAAAATATAAAACGCGCCATGGAAATAGCTGCTGCAGGAGGGCACAATGTGATTATGATAGGTCCACCCGGTGCAGGCAAAACCATGCTTGCCAAGCGGCTGCCTACCATACTGCCGCCACTCACCCTGCACGAGGCACTCGAAACCACCAAGATACACTCTGTAGCTGGCAAATTGGGCAAAACAGGCTCACTCATTTCTACACGCCCATTTCGCTCACCTCATCATACTATCAGCGATGTGGCTTTGGTAGGTGGTGGAGTAAACCCTCAACCCGGCGAAATCTCACTCTCTCATAATGGGGTGCTATTTCTCGATGAGTTGCCCGAGTTTAAGCGTACTGTGCTCGAGGTCATGAGGCAGCCACTCGAAGAACGCAAAATAGCCATATCAAGGGCTAAAATATCAGTAGAGTTTCCATCCAGTTTCATGCTCATAGCCAGCATGAACCCATGCCCATGCGGATACTATAACCACCCCGAAAAAGAGTGTGTATGTGGTCCGGGAGTAGTGCAAAAATATCTTAACAAAATAAGCGGTCCACTGCTCGACCGTATAGACATACACATAGAGGTGACCCCCGTAAAATTTGAACAAATAAGCAGCGACCGCAAAAACGAACCCAGCGAGCTAATACGCAACCGTGTAATAAAAGCCAGAGATATACAAAGAAAAAGATTTGAAAAACACGAAGGGGTTTATAGCAATGCCATGATGAGCAGCCAAATGGTAAAAGAAGTATGCAAAATTAATGAGCAGGGCAAACTACTGCTCCAAAAAGCCATGGAGCGCCTTGGCCTATCTGCCAGAGCTTATGACCGAATACTCAAAGTAGCACGCACCATAGCAGACTTATCAAATAGTGATGATATAAAAATTGAGCATTTGGCAGAAGCCATACAGTATCGCAGCCTCGACCGTGAAAACTGGGGAGGTATGTGAGATTTTTTTTGTTATTTTTTTTAGAAATATAAACATAAATGGAGCATGATTAATACAAATTGCTCAATAGGGTTTTTTATGAGCACTGTAATATAAGAAAATCTGTACTTTAAGTGAGAACTCATATTCAACATAGTATAGTGACGAACTTTAATAAAACAAAGTGACTGATAATAGTGTAGTTAGCTTGTAGCAAAAAAAGTGTATTTGAGTTTAATCACATATTATACCATGTGCCAAAATATTGTCAATGCTTATGCAAAGTATTTTTGTCATGTGCATCTTTATCACAATCATCGTCAGCATTGAGTTTTGTTTTTTGCAGGTTTTTGTAAGTGAGCAAATGCATGAAGCTGCAACAACAATCGTGCTCGTACATATGATGCACACCCGGCACAAAAGACTCTGACCTTATCTTAGCATCTTCTTTCCATTGGTTGCGCTCACGCTCCATTTCTTGTTTTTCTTCTTCGGTAAATTTGAGGTCTATCACCACAGAGAGGTCCGGCTGGCCGGCATCTACCCAAGCGGTATACCAAAAGTCGCCTATCATTTTTATAGATGCACGCATGCGCCTCTCCACTTGCCCATTGAGCATATCATGATAGGCTTTAGAAAAATCTTTGGAATATACCCTCACCGTTTGCCCGTTGCGCTCTTCGTAGCCATATTTTTTGTCTTCAGTAAATTTTTTGGTGAGCAGTTTTTCAAACCCAAATACAGAGTCAAGTGCCAAGTGCGCCTCTGTGGTAGCCTGCCATGCACGCAGTTGTGTGTTTTTTAGGTATTGGGCTTGCCCCACAAAAAAGTCATAGTCTTTGGCAAACAGCTCAGGCAACCTTGATTCCCAAAATCCATGTATGCCATATTGCCCGCTATATTGCCCATTGTAGTTGTGGGTACTATGCAGGGGCACATTACCATCTGCTATGTAGTGCCCCAAGTCTGCTGATATGCGCAGTATGGCTTTGCCATCCACTTTCTTAAATGCATCCGTAAGTTGGTATCGCATACGGTTCACAAACCATGGATTTATACCGTTTTCCATGAGTGAGTCTTCGCCGTATTTTTCTACGGCATCTTTCCAGTAGCGAGGCAGCTTGTATATGGCACTATCGCCATATAGGTCAGCATCTATATAGTGACGCGGTGCTTCACCTTCTACGGTGTAGCGCCTGTTGTCGGGGTTCACAGCATTTTCGGTAAGGTACACAATGTGAGTTTTGTAAAATGTAACCATCTCCGGGGGCAAGGTAAACACAGCGAGCCTATTGATGCGCTGATGCGCAAAAAAACCCCACCCATTCACTACAAAGGTATTAAGAATAAGTAGAAAGCATACAATGATTATTCTCATAGTGGTAAAATTAATAATACAGTGTTAAGTTAATGTTAAATGTTTAATAATTTATCAAAACAAAATAATCTACAATGTGGTTATCTGTAATTTCAAGAATAATCATCGATATTGATTATATATGTGTCACATAAACAATATAATTACAAATCACTTCCAAAAAAATTTAAATTTTAAAATTTAAATTTTAAAATTTAAAATTCTCACTACCTTTGCAACCCTGATGTAATAAAAAGCCTCTGTAGCTCAGCTGGTAGAGCAACTGACTTGTAATCAGTAGGTCGTTGGTTCGATCCCGACCGGGGGCTCTTTTTATTAATCCATATCACTTCCCATTATTTGTGTCTTACCCTTTATGGCATCCGTTTGATATATTTAGCGATGTACAAAATCTCCCTGTTACACACGCCCAAGGACCTTATTTATATACACTAGACGGACGTGCTATATTAGACGGTATCTCATCATGGTGGGTCAATATACACGGGCATGCACATCCTCTCATTGCCAAAGCCATAGCTGCTCAAGCTCGCAAACTGGAGCAAATCATTTTTGCAGGATTCTCACACACCCCCGCTCTTGACCTAGCACATACACTTTGCCAAATACTACCCGGAAAGCCTGCCAAAGTTTTTTTTAGCGACGACGGCAGCACCTCTGTGGAGGTAGCTTTGAAAATGGCATTTCAATATTATTACAACCAAGGTATATCTAAGAAAAAAATATTAGCAATATCAGGAGGTTACCACGGCGATACATTTGGTGCCATGAGTGTGGGTCACAGGGGCATATTTACACGGCCATTTCATCCTATGCTCTTCGATGTAGCCTATATACCATTGCCCACTCCTGATAATAAAGAGCTTTGTCTGAATATGGCTGAGCAATATTTGGCAAGTGGTGAGGTAGCTGCATTTATCTATGAGCCTCTCGTACAGGGCAGTGCAGGTATGCTCATGTACCCTCCTACAAACTTAGACGCACTGCTCCACTTATGCAAATCGTACCAAGTGCTCACCATAGCAGATGAGGTAATGACAGGTTTTGGGCGCACTGGCACACTATTTGCTTCTGAGCAAGGCACTGTACATCCTGATATATATTGCCTTTCCAAAGGCATCACGGGGGGCTTCATGCCGTTGGGGGCTACAGTGTGCCCACAATTTATATATGATGCATTTGATATACAAAAGCCCGAAAGTAAGTTTTTGCATGGACACTCATACACCGCAAACCCTATAGCTTGTGCAGCAGCCACCAAAAGTATTGAGATGCTGTGCAGCAAAACAGGGCAAAAAAATATGGCAAATACTACCATACAGTTGCAAGCATTGGCACAAGATATAAAACCATGTAATAAATACCATAATGTGAGGCAATGTGGCAATATATTGGCATTTGAAATTAAAGATTCAACCCCAAATGAATATTCAAGCCCTATGAGCCAAAAATTATACAGCTACTTCATTAATCATAATATACTCTTAAGACCACTTGGCAACACTATATATATCATGCCACAATACATATGGACAGACAAAGAGTATAATATAGCAAAAAATGTATTATTAGAATATTAACTATACTAAATGTGAAAACAATAGTATAGGCAAACTTGAAAATTCTAATCAGATTATAGATTGATATATAAAATAATATTTATTTTTGCAACCTTAATTTTTGAAATCAATCACATAAATAAAAAAAGTAAATGGCAAAATTAAATTTTGGCGGTGTAGAAGAAAACGTAGTAACCCGCGAAGAGTTTCCACTCAAAAAAGCACAAGAAGTATTAAAAAATGAAACAATTGCCGTGATAGGATATGGCGTGCAAGGACCCGGACAGGCACTCAATCAAAAAGACAATGGTATCAATGTCATAGTAGGACAGCGCCCCGGCAAAACTTATGACAAAGCCGTGGCAGACGGTTGGGTGCCCGGCAATACACTTTTTAATATTGAAGAAGCTTTAGAAAAAGGCACCATTATTTGTTTTCTATTGTCAGACGCAGCACAAATACAGCTTTGGCCAACCGTCAAAAAATACCTTACCAAAGGCAAAGCCTTATATTTTTCGCACGGCTTCGGTATTACCTACAAAGAGCGCACAGGCATCATTCCTCCTGCCGATGTAGATGTGATATTAGTAGCCCCCAAAGGGTCAGGCACATCGCTTCGCCGCATGTTTTTGCAAGGCAGAGGGCTCAACTCATCTTATGCCATATTCCAAGATGCCACAGGCAGAGCCAAAGACCGTGTAGTAGCCATGGGCATAGCTGTAGGCTCAGGATACTTGTTTGAAACTACCTTCCAAAATGAAGTGTTCTCCGACCTCACCGGCGAGAGAGGCACACTTATGGGTGCCATACAAGGCATATTTGCTGCACAATATGAAGTGTTGCGTGCCAATGGTCACTCGCCATCAGAGGCATTTAACGAAACTGTAGAAGAACTCACCCAATCACTCATGCCACTGGTAGCCGAAAACGGAATGGACTGGATGTATGCCAACTGTAGCACCACTGCACAGCGTGGCGCATTAGACTGGTGGAAGCCATTCAAAGACGCTACCAAACCTGTGTTTGAAAAACTGTACAAAGAAGTAGCAGCCGGCAACGAAGCCCAACGCTCTATAGACTCCAACTCCAAAGCAGACTACAGAGAAAAACTAGAGATAGAACTTAAAGAACTGCGCGATTCTGAAATGTGGCAATCAGGAAAAACGGTACGCGGTCTGCGCCCTGAAAATCAAAAATAAACATGAATAGGCAGAGCATCAAATAACATTTTTGGTGCTCACATTGCCTTCACCAATTGCTCATCGGGCTTAGCATTATCGTTTAGGGGTACTTTACCTCTGTTTTCGCGAATGGTGCGTGAGAATACAGACAAACTATTGTCGAATAAAAAACGGAATAGCAATTTAGTGTAGGAGGTATGATATGCCAAAGTATCATAATATTCTGATGCTATCTTCCTGATTTTTGGCAAGTTGTGCCAAGGCACCGAGGGGAAATCATGATGCTCATTGTGGTGTCCTACATTGAGGTTGGGCACATTGAGCGGACCATAGTAGCTGTATGTCTCCTGTGGCACACTGGTGAGGTAGTGCTCCTGTATCCACCGAGCACCCAAAGGGTGCAACCCAATAGAGAAAAAGAGACTTGCAAGCATAAATACAAATGCTTTTATACCCAAAAAATATATTACAAGTGCTGTAAAAGTGAAATTGGCTACCCAGTTTATAATAGTCCAAGTATCAAAAATTTGTATTTCTTTGGTAAGCCTCAACGGCCTGAATGCCTGAAATACAGGATAAAATAGCAACCACAATGCTTTGCCTATGGTAGAGTTATGAAATAGTCTTGCCTCCCATTTGTACGGCAAGTCGCCATCAAGCTCAGGCACTCCTTGAAATACATGGTGCTTAAGATGATACTTTTGAAATGATACAGCACTGGGTACTATCTGAGGCAAGTTGGCTATGATGCCCGCCACGAGATTTGCCTCTTTACTTTTAAATATCAGATTGTGTGCTACCTCATGAATACATATAAATAAGGTATGATTGGCAAATGCACCTATAAAGTAGGCCGCCAAGAATACTACCCACCAAGGTTGGGCACTTACTAAGTAGCCCACAGCTATCATAAGAGCCACACAAAAGAGTATTACATATATGGTGTTAGGGTTTCGCCCTATAAGCTCCCTTATTTCAGGATGTTTTTTTATTATTTCTTTAGTTCTGCTACGGTGAGGCTCAGGATCTTGCGAAAACAGAAAGTCTTCTGGTGCGGCTGACATGGTCATATATTTTTTGTGTAAAATTAATGGTAATGTATTAAAAAACAAAATGAGATTTGATTATTAGAATTATTATCAAAAATATCACAAAAAAAAATCATACATTCATATACAATTATGATTTTTTCCCTATATTTGCGCCTCTTTTGTAAAATTTAAAATTTTAAACCATTAATACAGGCAATACAAACAAATTTTCAAAGCCAAATAATAAGGGCAATAAACCCTATTTTAGAGGGCCGCGCAAAGAAGAAGATGCTCATAAAATAAATGAGCGTATTACCGCTTCAAAAGTACGTGTGGTAGGTGAAAACATACCGCAAGGAATATTTCCATTAAGCGAAGCAATAAAAATTGCCCAAAATGAAGGTTTAGATTTAGTAGAGATAGTGCCCAATGCAGACCCACCGGTGTGCAGAGTGATAGACTACTCTAAGTTTAAATACGAGCAGAAGAAAAAGCAAAAAGAAATAAAAGCCAAAGCTCAAAAATCTGTGGTAAAAGAGATTAGGTTTAGCCCTAATACAGATGATCATGATTTTGACTTTAAGATAAAACACGCTCAAAACTTTCTTAAAGAAGGTGCAAAAGTAAAAGCTTATGTGCATTTTGTAGGTAGGTCTATTGCGTACAAAGAAAGAGGCGAAATATTACTTCTCAAATTTGCTCAGCAGCTGGAGGAGTATGCCAAAGTAGAGCAGTTGCCGTATTTGGAGGGCAAGCGCATGTTTATCATGCTCACCGGCAAGCCAAATATTAAAAAATAAGTGTAGAATTAAATATTATAATAATATGCCAAAATTAAAGACAAATTCATCTGCAACCAAGAGGTTTAAAATCACTGCAAATGGCAAATTGAAAAGAAAAAATGCATTTAAAAACCATATCCTCACCAAAAAATCTACTAAACGCAAGAGAAGATTAGGAGTGAAATCTGTAGTGCATCCTGCCGACCAAAATAGGATAGAGATGCTATTCAGAGGTGTGTTATAATTAATGTATTGGTTTATATGTTTCACCCGGTGTACGGCTCCTAAAGTAAATAACTACTGCCTAACATCAAAAAATGAGTAAAAAAATATGTCACGTTCAGTAAATTCGCCCGCTTCAAGGGCAAGAAGAAAAAAATTCTTAGGCATGGCCAAAGGCTATGTGATGGGAAATAGCAGGCTATACACTGTAGCCCGCAACCGCGTAGAAAAAGGGCTTCAATACGCATATCGCGACCGCAAAGCGAAAAAACGCGAATATCGCGCTTTGTGGATACAGCGTATTAATGCAGGTGTGCGCGAGTTGGGATATTCTTACTCTGCGTTTATGGGCAGGCTCAACAAATCTGAGGTGTCACTCGACCGCAAAGTACTCGCAGACCTGGCAATGAATAACCCTGAGTCGTTCAAGGCTGTGGTGGAGCAGATAATGAAATAACAGCTCAAAATATATATACACACCATCAAGCCTTTTATGAAATAATTAAAAGGCTTTTTTATGCAAATACTAATAGAGTCTCAATATTTGTCGCCATGGAAGGTATACAGCGAATTTATTAATGCAGATACTATATGCATAGAACAATGTGAAAATTATCAGAAGCAAACCTATAGAAATCGCTGCTACATAGCCGGAGCAAACGGGATACTACCACTCATAGTGCCGGTACAGCATGGTAATAGCAAATACATAAAGGATATAAAAATAGAATATGCACAACGCTGGCAGCAGGTACACCTTCGCGGTATTAAAAGTTGCTATGGCAAAGCACCATTTTTTGAATACCATTATTCCAAATTCGAAGAAATTTACATGACAAAAACACCATTTTTGATAGACCTAAATCAAAAATTTATGACATTGTGTCTGGAAATATTAAAACTTAAAAAAAAAATCACCCATAGTAAATTGTATGAATTGCGTGTTTTTGAAAAAAATATACAAGATATTAGAAATAAATACTTACCTGACACACACTTTCCGGCATTAATACCAAAAATAGATGGAATATATTATCAACCACATGTACAAAGTTTTGCATCAAATTTGTCTGTGTTAGATTTGATATTCAATGAGGGAACAAATGCAATGAATATTATGTATAATAACGAACAAAACTAAAATTCGACATGTTTTATAATATATCATAAAAATTAATATATTTAGCCCGTTGTCAGGTTGGGTTATTGATGACAACAATTATAGATATGGAAGCAAAATTTTCAGAAAAAGTAAAAGAAGTAATATCACTTTCCAAAGAGGAAGCCATGAGGCTTGGTCATGACTACATAAGCACTGAGCATTTGGTGTTGGGAATGATACGAGAAGGTGACGGCATAGCACTGGCTGTTCTCAAAAAACTGGGGGTAGATATAAACGAGCTAAAAAGGGCAATAGAAAGCAACTCAAAAAGTAGTTCTATTTTTCCAAAAATAAAAAATGTAGATCAAATACCCCTGACCAAGCAAGCAGAAAAGGTACTAAAAATGACCTATTTAGAGGCAAAATCATTTAAGAGCGAGCTCATAGGCACAGAGCATGTAATGCTATCTATATTGCGCGACCCCGAAAATGTAGCTACTCAAATCATCAGCAAATTTGATGTGAATTATGAAATATTCAAAGAAATGACCCAATATCACCTGCAAAACCCACAAGCTACCTCAGATACAGATGACCCTGATGATGACTCAGGCAAAATGTTTGGCAGCAGCGGGCAAGGTAGCACAGGCAAAGAATCTACTGCCAAATCGGGTGAAAAATCAAAAACACCTGTGCTTGACAACTTTGGCAGAGACCTTACCAAAATAGCCGAAGACGGAAAGCTTGACCCTATAGTAGGCCGTGAAAAAGAAATAGAACGTGTGGCGCAGATATTGAGCCGTCGCAAAAAAAATAATCCTATACTGATAGGGGAGCCCGGAGTAGGCAAAACCGCCATAGCTGAAGGTCTTGCATTGCGCATAGTACAAAAAAAGGTATCTCGCGTGCTTTTTGGCAAACGTGTCATTACCCTTGACTTAGCATCTTTGGTGGCAGGCACCAAATATCGCGGTCAGTTTGAAGAACGTATGAAAGCCGTGATGACCGAGCTGGAAAAATCACCCGATGTCATACTTTTTATAGACGAGTTGCATACCATAGTAGGTGCTGGAGGTGCTTCAGGATCGCTCGATGCCTCTAATATGTTTAAACCTGCACTTGCTAGAGGAGATATTCAATGTATAGGTGCCACCACCCTTGATGAATATCGTCAATATATAGAAAAAGACGGTGCACTTGCACGCCGTTTTCAGGTAGTAATGGTAGATGCCACTACTGTGGACGAAACCATACAAATATTGCAAAACATAAAAGACAAATATGAAGACCACCACCATGTATTGTACACTGACGATGCTGTGAATGCTTGTGTAAAATTATCAGACAGATATATTACAGACAGATTTTTGCCTGACAAAGCCATAGATGTGCTCGACGAGGTAGGAGCACGTGTACATATAAACAATATACATGTGCCTGCAGAGATTACCAAACTTGAAGAGCAGATAGAAATTGTAAAAAAAGACAAAAATAAAGTTGTAAAAAGTCAGAAATACGAGGAGGCAGCCCAACTGCGCGACAAAGAAAAAAAACTCATAGAACAACTTGAAATGGCAAAATCGCGGTGGGAAGAAGATACCAAGCAAAAACGCTACACAGTATCTGACCAAAATGTGGCCGAAGTAATAGGCATGATGACCGGAATACCTGTGTCGCGCATTGCCCAAAAAGAAAATTTGAAATTGGTAAATATGGCTGCCGAGATTACCGGCAAAGTGATAGGACAAGCAGAAGCCATAAGCAAACTTTCCAAGGCTATACAACGCACCAGAGTAGGGCTCAAAGACCCTAAAAAGCCCATTGGCTCTTTTGTATTTCTTGGTCCTACAGGTGTAGGCAAAACAGAGCTTGCCAAAGTACTCGCCAATTATCTATTTGACAAAGAAGATGCACTCGTGCGCATAGATATGAGTGAATATATGGAAAAATTCTCAATATCAAGATTAGTAGGAGCACCTCCCGGATATGTAGGTTATGAAGAAGGAGGGCAACTCACCGAAAAAATAAGGCGCAAACCTTATAGTGTAATTTTATTAGACGAAATAGAAAAAGCACACCCTGATATATTCAATATACTCCTGCAAGTGCTTGACGATGGCATACTTACCGATGGTTTAGGGCGAAGAGTGGATTTTAGAAACACTATCATCATTATGACCTCTAATATAGGTGTGCGCGACCTCAAAGACTTTGGCAGTGGTATAGGATTTAATACCAAAGCCAAAAAAGAGCAGGGCGATGATATTATGAAATCTACCATACAAAATGCACTACGTAAAACATTTTCACCTGAGTTTCTTAACCGTCTTGATGATGTGATAGTGTTTAACCACCTGAGCAGGGAAGACATACACAAAATTATTGACATATCACTAGGCAAGCTATTGGGTAGAGTGCTCAACTTAGGATATAAAATAGAACTTACAGAAAAAGCCAAAGATTTTATTGCCGAAAAAGGATATGACCAGCAGTTTGGTGCCAGACCACTGAACCGTGCTATTCAGAAATATCTTGAAGACCCTATAGCAGAAGAAATATTAAAAGGCGATGTAGAAGAAGGTGATACCATTGTAGCAGACTATCATGATAAAGCTGAGGAACTATTGCTGAAAGTAAAAAAGAAAAAGACCGAAAAAGCAGCTGAATAGCTAATAGTTTAATTCTTACTATTTTACAAAGCCCTTAGGTTGTAGCTTTTGCTGCAACCATTACATCTATTTATACTTATATACATCTGCCCACACATATATTTTCAAATTATTTTCAATTTTTCACAAAATATTTTCACATTTCTCTGCAACTCACTGACAATCACCAAATATCCACTTATAAAGGGACAAAAACCCCCACATTTAGACGCAAATTTTTTATAATAAATACGTCTTTAGTCTGATTTTTATATAAATAATTTTGATAGTGCTACAACTTTGGAGCATATATTTATTAATACAGCCTTATAGAAGCATGTAATATTTGAGTAGTTAACAATTTGTTAATATTGAATATATAAATCACATTATTATACTTGCACCGTGAAGTTGATAATATGTGCGTGAGTGAATAAGCGAGTGAATTTTGAATGAAACATCAATTTTAACTTTACAATTTCTTAATTTGGAAATAAAAAATTACTTGCTAATGTTTATTATTCAACAATAAAAAATCATCATTCAAAAATCATAAATCAATAATATTATTAAATTTTCAATCTTAAATCTTAAATATCATGCAACTTTCACATAATCAGACAATTACCCCCCCCCATTTTCTATTTATAAGTATATTTATGCTATGTATCAGTGTAGCTGTACAAGCCCAGTGGCAAGCCAATGCCCCTGCCAATACCGTGCGGCTCAACAATGCTAACCTTGGGCGCAATGTATCGCTGGGTGGCACCATTGCAAACCACAAGCTGCAAGTAGAAGGCAATGCCCTTATTAATGGCAACCTCACCGCCACAGGAAGGATATTTGCCCCTAACGTACAATTTGCCAACTCAGTCATTAGCAACTCCACCCTCACTAATTCAGTAATTCACACCCTCACTGTCACGGGCATTGGCAAAGTACAAACCTTACATTTTTTTGACGGTACCCATACCAACACCTGGCAGCCTGTAATCAACCTCACCGCTGCCATGACAGCCGCGCAAACCTCCATAGCAGGACTTAATTTACTCACTCAGTCATACACCAACTCACTCACCGGACTTGACACTCGACTTATATCTTTAGATGCCGGATATACAGCTTCTTTTGCAGGACTAAACTTTGCGTACTCCCAGCTGCAAGCTGCCAATTCAAATCTTTATTCTACACTCTTCAATCTACAATCTTCCCTCAACTCCGGCATCACCTTCACGGGTGCTACTTTTGATATATACACCCACGTGCAGGCGCAGTACAACGGAGGCAAGCCACTCCTGAGCCTCTCGCAATATGGCGAAATAAATTATAACAGCAGCCCATATATGAACTACAACAATATATACCTTACAGGCACAGGCAACTTTAGCAACAGCATAAGTTATGCAGACACCTTTGGCACCCTAGCGGGCATAGGAGGTCCTGCACTGTCAGGAGCCACAGGAGGCGTACTGGGCACCCGCCCCAGCTGGGACAATGCCCAAGGCAAGCCTGCCCTAAGCTGGGATGCCAATCAAAATGTAAAGGTACATGGTACATTCACTGCAAATGACGCTCAATTCACTAACTCAGTCATTCAAAACTCAGTCATTCACTCCCTCTCCCTTGGCGGCATAGCCATAGACCCTACCTCCCTCACTCTGTGGCAAAACGGTGGTTTCCAAGACCCTAACCAAGGCAATGTGTGGCTGGGGCAGCTGAGCAACGTGTGGAAACAAAAACTACAGCTGCATGCAGACGTGACAGAAATACCCGGGTGGGTAAGTGCCTGGCAAGGTATAAGTGTAGGAGGCAAACACAAATATATAGCAGGAGGCCCTGACCTCATCAATGGCATGCCTGCCTATGGCATAGCCATGCACCCTACCACAGGCGTAGTGCAAGTGGCAGGATACAGTGGGCTTGATTTGCTTGATGGTAACACTAACACCCCTGCCATACGGATACGACATGGCAAAGTAGGCATAGGTGCATACCCTACCCCAAGTTCTGAAAAATTAGAAGTATTAGGCAATGTGAAAACTTCAGGGATAATAATAACCAATGGCGCAGGCACAGGAAAAGTACTCACTTCTGATGCCAATGGAGTAGCAAGCTGGAGTGATGGAAATCAAAATTCGTTTAATAAAATATATATGCCCGATAATTTGGCACAAAGAAAAGAGCTGAAATTTGAAATTCAAGACGATGGCTTGTTAAACTATAAAAGAACAGACAGAAGTGGGCTAAGTTATGATTTATTTAAAGTAGACATAGAAGGTAGAGGTACTTTTAAAAGTAATTTAGATGTAGGAGGCAACTTAAATGTAGGAGGTTACTTAAATGCGGGCAACTACACCAAAACAAGTGGACTAAAAATATATCCCGGGTACGACTGTTTAGATTGCCCCGAGTCGTGCGAGCAGGGTGCACAAGATTGTATCAACAGAGGTTGCTATTCAGGGCAAGGATGTGTATATCCCAGTGAAATAAAAAAAGGCGCGTCAATTGTCTTAGGCGCAGGCTATGAGGCTGAAAATATAAACTGGACGGCAAAAATCACCAACATACCATATGCAAATGGAGCAGGTGATTTTGTAATAGAAAAAAAAGAGGGCAGCACAGTAACAGAAAGATTTAGGATATATAATAATGGTAATGTACAGTTTAGAGGTGATATATTTGATAAAACAGGCAATAAGATTTCAGGTACTCCTATCACCGACTATGTGCAGCTCACCCACACCCCCAACGGAGGCATAGGCTACTTTGCCATATCCCCGGGGTTCCATAGCTACGGCGTGTACGACTCCCAATTGGGCGACCTGGTTATCAGCAACTTTAACCCTACAGGCGCACAAAAAGGCGAGAACATATATATGTACAACAATGCACCCGGCAAAAAAATCATATTTGGCACCACCGATGCCGCAGGCTTTACCCGCAGCGTAGCAGCCATAGACGGCAATGGCAATGTAGGCATAGGCACATTAGCTCCTGTAAGAAGTTTTCATGTTAATTCACCTTCTGCAGATGGAGGCATAGCTGTATTTCAACACGGCAGTGCCCGACTGTTTATTGACAAAATTGCCAATGACAATATAAACTTTACTAACTACAAAACAGATGGCAGCTATGGCAACATCATACTTGCCCGCGACGGTGGCAAAGTAGTAATAGGTACCCGCACCCCTACTACAGACCCTGACTACAAGCTGGCAGTAGACGGCAAAATAGTAGGGCACGATGTAATAGCCTCGGCACCAACCAACTGGGCAGATTTTGTGTTTAGCAAAAACTACACCCTGCAAAGCCTTACA
>JANRIG010000001.1:0-47922 GCA_033765235.1 Cytophagales bacterium
GCCCCATACCTCTAAAAAAGACCTCAACGACAAATACCAAATATATGAGGAAAATGGGGTAAAAGAATATTGGGTAGTGTACCCCGGTGAGGAATACATAGAGGTATATACCCTTGCCAATGACAAATATGTGAGGCATGATGTATATGCTAATGATGAAACACTGCAAAGCGTGCTATTTCCAAATTTAAAAATTGATATAAAAGAAGTATTTGAAGCATGAAAATAATTTGCATTGGCAAAAACTACCCTGAGCATATTAAAGAACTGGCAAGTGCTACACCTAATTCACCCGTAATATTCTTAAAACCTGATACAGCATTGCTCACTCATAATAAGCCATTTTACTATCCTAATTTTTCTAATGAAATACATCATGAAGTAGAAATAATAGTAAAAATAATGAGCAATGGTACTAATATTGAGCAAGATATAGCCAATAAATATTATTCTGAAATAGGTGTGGGTATAGACTTTACAGCCAGAGATTTACAAAGAAACCTCAAAGCCAATGGATTGCCATGGGAAATATCCAAAGCGTTCAACCACTCAGCACCCATATCAAAACTATTGCCCAAAAAAATGTATGGAGATATAAAAAATATATCATTCGGTTTACTAAAGAATGGCAAAAGCGTGCAAGAAGGCAACACCAAAGACATGATATTTGACATAGACACCATCATAAGCTATGTATCTCAATTTATTACACTCAACACGGGAGATATCCTATTCACCGGCACCCCCCATGGGGTAAGTGCTGTACAAAAAGGCGATGTATTGGAGGCATATATAGAGGGCGATAAATTGCTGGAGTGCAAAATATACTAATTTTTCTCAAAATCTACCTTACCTGCAAAGTCCATCACACAGTTTACTTTGTATGAATGGTGACTTTCTACTGCCACACCTACATAATTGAGCTCGCGATGCAATATATTTTTGCGATGTGCTACTCTGGGCACACCCTCATCTATGAGTAAGTTGCACACAATATCCATGGGTTCGGTGCTGCCGTATTCACAATTTTCGGCTATCATCATTTTCCAATGCACGTGTTTGGTGATACGGTCTTGCATACTGCTGCCATGCTCACCTGTGTGCCCTGTGGCTCCATGCTCGCCGCTCCACTTAGCATGACCTCTGGCTGCCAATGTGAGCCCTTTGGATACATGAAAAGGTTTTTTAGGAGCTATACTGTCAAGCACTACATACAATGTGGCAAGCTCGTGTGACAATAATACGCGCTTTTGATACGACTCACTAAACCTTGTTTTCAGTTGCTCAAGGTATAGTTTTAGATAGGTATCTTTAAACTTTTTGGGCTCAGCGCGCACATAGTTCATTAACTTTACTACTTCTTTTTCCTTATCAGACATGAAATCTATTGCTTTTGCTGTATTCAGTTTTTCATATATTGGTTGGTTCCATATACTTAAATCTATTGATTGGGCACATAGCCAAAATGGAAATATTATTATCAATACCAATTTCATATCAAAACAATTTGGAGCAAACTTAAATAATATAATTCATATCTAAATTAATAATATGCACAATATATATAGCCTTTTCATAGAATAGATGCTAATTTTGTGATGTATTATTCAAAAAAAATTGTTAAAAATATACCCCGTATCAGACTATATTACAGAGCCTTATCAAAAAGAGCAGCTCAATAATATTTATGACACTTGGAGGCAGTATAGCTCACAAAGTCATGATTTTGTATTGGTAAAAGATGAAAATGAAGCTGATATATTTTTGTTTAATACACATTTTACTTCAAGAGATGAATATTACTTAATCACCACACATCATTTTTATAAAAAATATTTTCATAAATGTATGTTGTGGTGCGACAAAGATGTGCCTTACCCCATATTGCCAGGCATATACACTGCCATGCCTCGTGTGCCTATGCACCATTTATTTTTCAGAACAGTGCCATACCTATCAGATACCAACCCTGTAATTAGTGCAAATAATGAAATATTGCCTAAGTATATGGCTTGTTTTCAAGGCAGTATGTCGGCTAATGTGCGCAAAAATATTATGAAACAAAAATACTCAGATAGTATATTGCGCATAAGCACTACACCCTATTGGGGCGATTTTATATTTGGAAAAGGGTTTGCCGATACGGGCAGCGATTATCTCTCTCAGTATGCTGCCAACATGCTCAATGCCAAGTTTATATTGTGCCCCAAGGGCAATGGTACAGCCTCTTACCGCTTTTTTGAAACACTTCAGGCTGGCAGAGTACCAGTGCTCATTTCAGACAGCTATGTACTACCTGCAATAGACGAAAATTGGGATGATATCATTATTACCATTGCCGAAAACAACATTCGCAACCTTGAAAAAATATTATTAACCTATGAAAATGAATGGCAAGAGAGAGGTAAAAAAGGTAAATTTATATATGAAAAATATTTCTCCAAGTCACAAAAGACAAGATATTATTTGCTTGCACTCAAACAAATATATGATCAAATAAATAAAATATCATTTTTGTATATGATAGTATATAAAATATTTGCATACGCATATATATTACATAGTAATGTAAGTTTCCAACTCAAACGCACCATAAGCAAAACTATTAGTTACATAAAACAAAAATTGAAATGGAAATAACCAAAGACCAAATTGGAGCATATTTTAAGTGCCTGCAAGATGGTATTTGCGAAGCTATATCTATAGCTGATGGCAAAGGCACTTTTGATGAAGATGTATGGCATCATCATAGCGGTGGAGGCGGGCGCACACGTATAATACAAAATGGCAACATCATAGAAAAAGGGGGAGTAAATTTTTCAGCAGTGTGGGGGCCCACGCCCGATATCATTACTGATGGTATAAATGGCTCAAAATCTACATTTTACGCTACAGGTGTATCTATTGTAATGCACCCCTACAATCCTATGGTGCCAATTATACACATGAATGTAAGGTACTTTGAGATGAGCACAGGTACATATTGGTTTGGCGGAGGAATAGACCTTACTCCACATTATGTAGATGAGCATGATGCCAAATATTTTCACACTTCTCTCAAAAGGGTATGCGATGCACATGCTCCACACTACTATCTTGAATATAAAAATAATGCAGACAATTACTTCTTTATACCGCACCGTGGCGAGACCAGAGGTATAGGCGGTATATTTTTTGATAAATTGACAGAAAATAATAAAGTAGTGAAATCACAAATATTTGAATTTGTAAAAAGTGTAGGTGAAATATTTGCCCCCATATACACACATTTTATGCAAAAAAACCATACACTTATCTACAATGAATTGCATAAAAGGTGGCAACTGATACGCCGAGGCAGATATGCTGAGTTTAATTTGGTATATGACAAAGGTACCAAATTTGGTTTGGAAACAAGTGGGCGCACGGAGTCTATACTTATGAGCCTGCCACCTGAGGCCTCTTGGATATATAATCATACTCCTGAAGCAGGTAGTGCCGAACAAAAAACACTATCTTTGCTACGCAAAGGCATATCATGGATATAGCTCATATTTTAGAAATAATAGACAAGGGCGACAAAGCATTGTTTTTGATGCTTAATGCATTACACCATCCTTACATAGACCCGGTGATGTATTGGGTTACACAAACCAAAACATGGATACCCATGTATGCATGTTTTTTATATTTAATCATAAAAAAGTATAAAATAAAATCCATATATATAGCCATAGCCGTGGCACTGCTTATTACATTTACAGACAGGTTCACATCGGGTTTTATGAAACCTTATTTCAAGAGATTACGACCTTGCCATGATACTGAAATAAAGGCTAAAGTACACACAGTAGATGGCTGTGGCGGTGAGTACGGCATGGCATCATCACATGCGTCAAACACATTTGGAGCAGCTATGCTTTTGTGCTTATTATTTGCCTTTGAGAGCTGGTGGCCGGCTACTCTGCTGTGGGCAGCAGTAGTATCATACAGCCGCATATATGTAGGGGTGCACTACCCGTGCGATGTATGGGTAGGTGCCATGGTGGGAGTGTTGGGTGCATTAGGGGTCTATTATTTGTTATTTGCAATGCTTAATATATTTAAGAAATAATAGTATAAAAATTGGAAAAAAGAATTATTCTGATAGTACCCTTTATTCTATCTTTCATTGATATAGGTGATGATAACACAAAATATTTAACCTATTGGTTTTCAAGTCTTTTCATTGTCATATTTGTCGTGTTTTT
Organism: Cytophagales bacterium; assembly: GCA_033765235.1. Classification (GTDB taxonomy): domain Bacteria; phylum Bacteroidota; class Bacteroidia; order Cytophagales; family UBA9547; genus JANRIG01. Next base: position 4,230 of record JANRIG010000001.1, read on the forward strand.
TGACAATGAGGTTGAAATAACGGGCAACGACAAATTAGCCTATTTTTTTAGACCACTGTATTTGCCCCATATCATATTTGCTTTTTACATGTCACTATCCACTATTTTTTATTATTTTGATGTAAACGGCTATTACTATTTTGAATTTCAGGCTATTAAAGTAGATTTCATTAAAATTCACTTGCTGGCCGAGTGCCAAAGGCTATATTTATTGGCGCATTTATTTTATGTAGTAGGGCTATATATTACTACTAATTATGATTTTATACCAAGCTATAAGTTTAACACCGAGAATTATTCAAATACTATATTAAATATAAGCATTGTTTTTTTTGTATTGTCTCTTATTACCAAAAATGTGCAGGGTCTTTCGCAGCTCAGCATAGGCTTCGAGGGATTGAGCTATGTATCCTCAATAATGTTGATAACTATCTCATTTGTAGAAGCCAAGTTTGCCATAATAGGCTATGCAATATCTATTTTTGTGTTTAACTATATTTTGGCACTCACCTCAGGTTCTAAGGAAGCTATGATTACACCCATATTATTTCTAAATGTATATTTGCTGCAGAGATATAGACTTGCATCATTTATCTTTTTCATCCCGATATTTATCTTCTTTTTTTATTATTTACCTACATTTAATATTATTATCAGGTCTTTAGGGTTGTCCGGCGAAATGTCAAGTATAGAGCAAATCACTTTTGCCATCAATGAAATAGAAAGCGGCAATGCACCTCTGGAGGATAATAACTGGTATTTTTTGGTTTACAGATTATCAGAAGTAGATATGTTTATTAAATATTTTGAAGCTGTGCCTGCCTACCACCCACATTATGATTTTCAGATTGTAAAACAAGGACTTGAAGCCATAATACCTCGCATTTTATACCCTGATAAGCCCAATATTGAGACACAAGTAATGGAAAGAGTAAGAGAATTGGGAATAATAGCAGAATACTCATCTGTGTCTGCCAAACCTACTTTTGTGGCTGATTGTTATTTGTCATTTGGCAGTACCGGAATTATCATCGGGCATTTGATATTAGGCGTTATCATGGGATTATTGGGTATTAATTCCGAAAGATTATTTGGCGGATATACCATTGGTACTTCATTGATATTGACCGGCTTATTCAAAGGCATATGGAAACCATTTTGCTTTGAATTTTTATTTAACAATATTTTTTGGAGTACCATGATATTTATTACCATTTTTTTTGCTTTCAGGTCACGAAATCTATTATTGAACCCGGATGAATAGTAAAGTAATATTTTTCATTGTTTACTCACTTATCTGTATCATATATTTTGTATTTGCCATATACAAATACCCACTCTTAGGCAATGATGCCTATAATTTTTTGCCGGGCGCACTTATGTATAATATTAATCATGAAATGGTCAATCATTTTTCGGAAGTGGCCAAATGGTTTGACCCACAGTATCACAGATACATTTATTATCCTCCATTATATACAATTGTAATCTCAAAAATGTTAATTTTTAATGATATGAATGGCTTATACATAGCAATATACATGCTTTTTATATTGAATATTACATCAATGGCTGTTGTAATACATATATCAGCCAAGTCTGCACTTATTAAATCAAATAAAAACTTCATTTATATCATTGGTTCATTTTTTTTATTATGCTTTGCATCTGCCATTGAATATTCATTGGGCAGACCTGAAATATTGGCAACTCTTATTATCACTAATATCATAGCGTCTTATTTGTGTGTTTCTAAAAAATTAAAATTTTTTATCATTGGCGCCCTTATGTCTTGCCTGCTTTTTACACAACTTATCGCTACACTTATTGTAGGTTTAATAATCGTTTATTTCATAATATTTATTTCGAATAATAGATTTTTGGACAGCACACTATTTGCTGCAGGTATATTGGCCGGGAGCATTTTAGTCGTATTTTTTCTCCTTCCATATTCTATCTCAGATTATTTTATTCCTATTTGTAACCATATAAAATACGCTTCAGGTATTTACTATTTTGACCTTTTTGGCATCAAATTTTATCATATAATAAATAACCATTATGCATTTGTTATCTTATGGATATTTATAAGTATATATTATATTTTGCGGAGGCATAATAACAATATTACTGTTAATAAATATCAAACTATTTATACAATAACATTGCTGGCGTTTGTATTTTATATTTGGTTCAAAAACCTCCATGCAGCATATACCATATTTTTGTTTTTGCCGCTAAGTATTGTATTCATTATTCAAAATTTAGTATATAACAAAAATACTATTGGGGAATTGGGCATCATAATATTTGTTTGTATATTGACTACAGCAAGCTTTGGCAGAAAAGTAGTTAATTTTTATCAATTCATTGATAAAAAAGGCATCACCTACGAGCAATTTGATAGTATTGTGGGCAAAATCACAGATACTATACCCCTACACACCAAAATAGGAGTGAGCGAGTCTCTATGGCCAAGATTTATTAAATATAATAATGTGACCATCACTACGCACCTCCAAACATCCGACAGCAGCATCAAATATCTTTTTTTTCAACAGGCAAATTATTCAAAATCAACTCCTGACAGTATAGCCGGGTACAGCTTACTTTTTTGCAATTATATAAATACTCCAAATCAACTGTTCGGGGTCAAAATTGGAAGCAGCATACCCGGATACCAAACAGCTATATACAAAAAGAAATAGTATTTTTGCATTATATCTACCTCACAAAACTGGCAGCCACTCCCCCATCTACATTTATGATGTTGCCGGTACTTTTGTTGAGCAATCCGCCTGTGAATGCAAATACCGCATTGGCTATATCGTCAGTATATATGATTTCATTCATGAGTGTGCGCGAGGCATAGAATGCCGGCAACTCTTCTACTTTTATGCCATAAGCTTTGGCTCTACCTTCAGCCCAGCCTGTGGTTTCCCATATTTTGCTGCCACCTATCACTGCATCCGGGTTCACTACATTTACCCTAATTTTATCTTTGCCCAGCTCGGCAGCCATCAGGCGTGAGGCGTGTATCTGTGCAGCCTTTGCAGAGCCATAGCCAAGGTTATTAGGCCCTGATACTAAACCATTTTTAGAAGCAATGTTCACAATATCGCCACCCAGTTTTTGTTTTCTGAGTATAGATATGCCCTCTTTGCTCACCATAAATTGCCCTTTCACTATCACATCATAGAGCAAGTCCCAGTCTTTTTCTTCGGTGGTTTCTATGGTTTTGGATGTGGCAAGTCCTGCACAGTTTACTATGATATCTACCCCTCCAAAAGCCAAACTCGCTGCTTTAAAAGCACTTGCTATAGATGTAGCCTTGGTCACGTCCAGTATTGTATCTGCTACTATGTCTTTGTTAAATGTTTTCACAAATTCCTCTTTGGCTTCTTTGAGCCATTCGGGGTTGAGGTCTGTGAGCACTATACATGCACCTTCTTCTACAAATTTTTTGGCTATGGCTTTGCCTATGCCTCCGCCAGAGCCTGTCACTATAGCTACCTTGCGCGATAGTGGTTTTTCTTTAGGCATACGTTGAAGTTTAGCTTCTTCAAGTAACCAATATTCTATGTCAAATGCCTCCTGCTCCGGTAGCCCTTGGTAGGCTGATACTGCCTCTGCACCTTTCATTACATTGATGGCGTTGGTATAAAACTCTGCCGACACACGCGCAGTTTGCTTATCTTTAGAAAAGGTAAACATACCCACACCCGGATATAGTATCACTACAGGGTTTGGGTCGCGCATGGCGGGGCTGTTGGCACGTTTGCAACGGTTGTAATAGCCTGTGTACATTTCGCGGTATTGTGCAAATTGTTTTTCAATTTTTTCAATTACATCAGGTTTGTTTAAGTCTGCATCAGGTGCTAATTCTAAAATAAGAGGGCGTATTTTGGTACGTAAAAAGTGATCGGGGCAGCTGGTACCCACCGGACCAAGTTTTGCCAAATCGTTGGAATTGATAAACTCCAGCACACGCTCATCGTCTGTGTAATGACCTACCATGCGCACGTATGATGAAGCCAATCCTCTCAAAGTAGGGATGATAGCAGCTGCTTGATTTTTGCGTGCCTCAGGCTCAAGAGACTTTATTTTTTGACCGCCAAATATTGGTGCTTTTTTACCATAGTTTGCAGCCAAATATTCGCTCGCTTCTTCTATCACATTGAGGGTATTGATATAACTTTCATAAGATGTGTCGCCCCATGTGAATAGTCCATGCCCGCCAAGTATTAATCCGCGCATGTTAGGATTTTTTTTCACCGCTTTTTCGAGCTTCACGCCAAGGTCAAAACCCGGTCTTTGCCAAGGAATCCACACCATGGTGTCGCCCCATATTTCTTTCATTATTTTTTCTCCATCTTTGCAGGCTGCTATAGCTATAAGTGCATCAGGATGCAAGTGGTCTATATGTTTGTAGGGTAATAATCCGTGTAGCGGAGTATCTATAGATGGAGTAGCAGACTTGAGGTTGTGCAAGCAATAGTTGAACAACTCTACCATCTCATCTTCCATTTCTATACCTTTGTATACTTCTTTGAGGTTGTGTAGCTTATCTACAAAGAGTGATGCACATCCTGCACGTTTGAGGGTGCCTATGTCGCCCCCTGAGCCTTTTACCCACATCACTTCTTCTTTTTTGCCTGTAAGCGGGTCGCGGTCTTTTATTTTGCAACTGGTATTGCCACCGGCATAGTTGGTAAGTCGCAGGTCTGCACCTAATAAGTTGGAGCGATATATGAATAAATCTACCTCATCGGTTATAGTAGTAGCTTTGGCATCGTCCCATAGGTATGATACATATTTATACTCGGCTTTTTTGGCGTATTTCATAGTTATAGTAAATTTTTTACAAACTTATTTAGTAATAAATATTTTCCATAATGTATTTATGATATTTTTGTATTTATTTCTTATTTCATATCATTGATATATAAATTGAATATGACAAATAATTAATATACAATACGTAATATGTATAAACTGTCGTTCTTTATAATATTTTTATTGTTTTTTAGGGTAATACTAGCGCAATATTTATATCAATCAGGCAAAATATTTATAAAATTCAAAACCTCAACTACGCTCCAAAATATAGATTATACTAAAAATACATTTACATTATCAAACAAAAAATATAACATAGAGCATGTATTTCACAAATACAAAGTAAAATCTGTAAAAAAAACCTCTAAACTCAAAGCCCCATCACTTCAAAATATATACACCATTACATTTGAAGATACCGCTAGTACAGACTTGTTTATCAATGAATTAATAAAATTTTTAAATATAGAATATGCCGAGCGTGCACCATTGGATGTAGCTAATTTTACACCCAACGATTTGCACCCCAATCAGTGGAACCTGCTCAAAATACAAGCACCGCAGGCATGGGACTTAAGCACAGGCACCTCATCTGTGGTGGTAGCCATTGTGGATGATGCCGTGCTCACCACACACGAAGACTTGCAAGCATCTATTTGGGTAAATACTGGTGAAATAGCAAACAATAGCTTGGATGATGACAACAACGGATATGTAGATGACGTGAACGGATATGATTTGGCAGACAATGACAATAATCCCAACCCTCCTGCGGGGGCAAACAATTTCTCGCACGGCACCCACTGTGCAGGCATAGCAGCTGCTACATCGCACAATGGCAGAGGTATAGCTTCGCCGGGGTACAGTGTGAAAATATTGCCTGTAAAGACCAAATACAGCTCCACATCAGACCCTTATTTGCATGCTACTTATGAAGGGGTGGAGTATGCCATTGCAGCAGGTGCAGATGTAATAAGTATGTCGTACGGCAGCTCCAGATATTCACTTACCTATCAGACACTGTTTAACTATGCGCATTCGCAAGGCATAGTGTTGGTAGCTGCTGCGGGCAATAATAATTCATCATCACCATTCTATCCTGCCTCCTACAATCATGTAATATCTGTAGGGTCTACAGGCCAAAATGATGTAAAATCTACATTTTCCAACTATGGTAATAATATAGACATCATGGCACCCGGCTCAGGAATATGGAGCACTCTTGCCATGAGTAACTCATATTATGGTTATTACAGCGGCACATCCATGGCATGCCCATTAGTAGCCGGTGCTGCAGCATTGCTGCTTTCAAAAAACCCTATATTAAAACCCGATGAAATAGAAGCTTGTATAAAATCAGGTGCAGACAACATAAACACACTCAACCCTACCTATATAGGAATGTTGGGTGCAGGCAGGCTTAATCTTTATAATTCTATATTGTGTGCTTCGTACAGCAACCATGCCAACTTTGCTGCTAACCCTGCCAAAGTATGTATTAATCAGGTACTTACTATTACAGATATGAGTGTAGGCACCATCACAGGTTATGTATGGTCGCTACCGGGAGGCACACCATCATATTCCACACTCAAAAACCCAATTGTAAGCTACCCATTTACAGGCAAATATGATGTGTACCAAACAGTGACAGGAGTACAAAATACTACCCATGCCAAGATGCAATATATAGATGTTTATACACCCTCAGCCACCATTAGTGGCAATGCCACTATTAATGCAGGACAAACAGCTTTTATCAGATTAGATTTTTCAGGTGTAGCTCCGTATGCATACACTATATCAGGCAATGGTAATTTATATATGGGTAATAATATTAATTCCAATCCATATTATTTGGCTATGAGCCCCATTACTACCACCTCATATTTTTTCACCCAAGTAAAGGACAATAATTGCAATGGAAATATATTTGGCGCATCTAATATTAATGTAACAACTACGTTATCTACTACATTAGGCGATAATATAACCGCAGGATTGTTAGGTCATTGGCCATTTAATGGAAACCCTAATGACGTAACTTCAAATAATAATCATGCACTGCCAAACGGTGCCGTACTCACTACAGACAGATTTGGGAATAATAACTCCGCTTACTATTTTGATGGTGTCAATGATTATATGACCCTTACAAAGCCACTTGTAGGAAGCAATTTTACAAATAAAATTACCATTTCAGTTTGGATATATGTAATGGGAAACGGAAACAACTGGCCAAGGATAGTCATTGGAGGAAGAGTAAATGAAACATTTACATTTACACTCAAAAGTAATGCATCTAACATAATAGATGGCATATTGTGGCGACCCAAAGGTGTTGGGGCAGGAGGTACAGATTTAGTCTCAAATACAGTATTAACTACAAACACTTGGTATCATCTTGTGGCATGGTACGATGGTAGTAAAGCAAAAATTTATATTAATGGAGTAAATAATGTAGAGATAAATGCCAGTGGTAATATCCCTTTAGAGTCTACTTTTCAAGGCGGAGCATTTGGGGGTGAAACACTCGCTCACGAAGGAGGTTTTTTGCCTTCTTGGCTTCATGGCAAATTGGACGACATAAGGATATACAACAGGGCATTATCTGATTGTGAAATATTATCCATATACAATGGTAATAATAGCTGTAATACTAATAATTTAGTAGCCCACTACCCCTTCTGCGGCAATGCCAACGATGTTAGTGGCAATTCATTACACGCCAATGTAGTAAATGCAACACTCGCCAGTGATAAAAGCGGTAATATGAGCGCTTATACATTTAATGGAACCAATGCATATATAGTAACCCCCAATTCAACAATTTTAGGAGTTAAAAATTCCGGTAGCATTGCAATATGGGCAAAGCGTACGAACTGGACTTCATTGCCACCTGTAGATCATCAATTTATTAACAATAATTTAACGGCGCCATCCACTTGTATACATTTATCGTTTCACTATAGTTTTGGTTTGCATTTTAGATATAGTTGTGGTGGCACTACTTATGTCAGTTCAAACATACATCAAACTTGGGCTGATAACTCTTGGCATCATATAGTAGCAAAATGGGAGCCATCATCTGTAGCAGGGAGCACACTTATATCATTATATGCTGACGGGCAATTTCAAGATAGTAAGATATTAGATATAGTAATAACTAGTAGCTCTACTACTTGGAATATAGGAAAATACATTGCCTTAACGCACCAAGAATGGCTAAATGGTGTTATTGACGATGTAAAAATATACAGTAGAGCACTGTCAGCCTCAGATATTACCGCTCTTTATAATGAATCAGACCATTGCAAAACCGGCACACTTGTAGCCCACTACCCCTTCTGCGGCAATGCCAATGATGTAAGCGGGAATAACTATCATGGTACCGTGAGCGGAGCTACATATATTACAAATAGATTTAATACCCCATTGAGTGCCATATCACTCTCTGGTACAGGAACTATGGTCACAACACTTCCGGGAGTAAGTGGCAGTGGAGCCAGATCTATTTCTTTGTGGATAAAACCTGATGCTCAAAAAACATCTCAGTCTTTTTTATTTTGGTATGGCAGGGGCGGCGCTGATGCTATAGGCAACCCGGCTTACTATAATCAACAATTTACTGCAAGAATAAATTATGGTCCAAATTCTGATATGGCTATAGATATTAATAGTGCCGCTATTTCAAAGAAAAATTCAAGTACAAACTTATATGACGGCAACTGGCACCATTTAGTATATGTGGTGAATAATGTACCTAATGCAAGTTTAAATGATACCAAATTTTATGTAGACAATGTGTTGCAATCTACCATAGTTACCAATGTCAGTGCTTCTAATGTGATAAATACACAAATACCTCCTACATCAAGTGCATTTGCCTTCCGGTTGGGTTATACATTATCCAGTAACCTATATAATTATCAAGGTGCTATTGATGATGTACGGTTTTACGATTATGAACTTAATAGTAACGAAATAAGCACTTTATATAATGAATCAGACCATTGCCAAACCGGCACACTTGTAGCCCACTACCCCTTCTGTGGCAATGCCAATGATGTGAGCGGGAACTCATTACATGCCGATGTAGTAAATGCAACCCTCACTAGCGATAAAAACGGCAATAATATGAGTGCATATACCTTTAATGGAACCAATGCATACATATCTACTCCATTTTCATCTCTTTTAGGTGTAAATTACCAAGGTACTTTAGCCTTATGGGTTAAGCGCGCTAACTGGACATCACTACCTTCTGTGGACAATGAATTTATTAACAACAATGTATCCTACCCTAATTCATTTTGTATATATTTATCTTTTCATCATGTAGAAGGGTTGCATTTCAGGTACTCATTAGGTGGATTTGATTATATTAGTTCTAACATTTATCAAAGTTGGGGCCCTAATTCATGGCACCATATAGTAGCCAAATGGGAGCCATCATCTGCACCCGCCAGCACGTTCATATCACTCTATGCAGACGGGCAATATCTGTCTGGAAAAGTAATAACACAAGCTATAAACTATAATAATTATATCTATTCCTCATGGCATATAGGTAAATATCTTACTCCTACTCATCAAGAATGGCTTAACGGTGCTATAGATGATGTAAGAATATATAACTATGCATTATCAGCATCAGCAATATCAACACTGTATTCGCAATATTACACTTGTTGCACGACGGGAAACTTTTCATTGGCAGGTGCTAATACTGTATGCCTTGGGCAAACAGCCAATTACATCCTCACTAATAGCACATTATCAGGCGTATCATACACAGTGTCAGGGGGTAGTATCATCACACAATCTAATCAAAGCATACAAATAAAATGGACATTGCCCGGCAATAACCTTATCTTGGCTCGTGAAACGGTGTGCGGGCTCTCGGCATCTATGAATGTAAACGTAACCTGTTGCCCAAGTGCTGCATCAAGCATAAGTGGGGCATCCTCTGCTTGCCTCAAAGACTATGAATATTATTATGAAATAGACAACCCACTTCCTGTATTATATACCTGGACGGTGACAGGTGGCATATTTAGGCAGTTGGCAAGTGGCTTTATAGCAGTGACGTGGACAAATGCAGGCAACAACCTGATAACCGCTAAAAATACGTTATGTAATATTACATTACTAAAAATCGTAAATGTATCTTGCTGTGGCACATCAACTATATCAGTGTCAGGACCTAACTCTGTGTGCCTCAATACCTACAATGTATATAACCCGTCCGATATATCATTGTCAGACAATTTCAGCTGGACTGTGACAGGCGCATCTTACACATTGGTAAATGCCTATACGCTAAGCATTTTGGCCACCAATTTATCACCCTATCAAATACATGTGCGCGAAAACAAATGTGGAGCCTATGCGCAAACCTCAGTTAATGTGACTGACTGTAACAATAGCATAGTACTCAGCATTTCAGGTCCTAATACCTTTCCGGTGTGTTATAACAATTCTTATTTTTATACTATAAATAATACCAATGGTTTATACGCTTGGACTGTAGCAGGAGGCAAAATAATCACCTATCAAAATCAGCAAATCATTGTAGGCTTCACTACCCTGAGCCCAATAGTGATATATGTTAAAGATTTGAATACCAATAATATTTATACTAAAACTATATCAGGGATATGCTGCCCTAATGAAAGCAAAGCTATAGCCGGCAACAACTCGTCATGCTATCAAAATAGTGGCTCATACTCTGTGAGCCCGGTGTATGAATTAGAAAAGTACAATTTTAGCTTATCCGGAGGTTATTTTGACATGTTGGACAAAAATATATTGCAAGTAGTATGGACAAGCACAGGCACACACCTTTTGCAGGCCACCGAAACTACATGCGGAATCAATATTGCCAAATCTATACAAATAAATTGCTGCAATATGATAGCAGGCAACAATCGTATAAAAGGAGAAAAATTGGTATGCAATAATAAAACCTATGAATATCAAATATTAAACCCACTCAGTAATGTACTTTATGAATGGGACAGCAATGATGCAAAAATAATATCCAATACACCAAACACTGCCACCCTATCATGGACAGGCGCAAACTACATGGCAGCCACTGCCAAATCGGGCAACAGCCTATGTGCAGATATGGTACAGATAGACTCTGTAAAATATGTTGCAGAAAATATCACTGCAAACTTAGGCCCTGATATTCAAGTATATTGTGCCAATAGTGTACTTAATGTACCTACTGGTACCCAAGGTAAAATACATTGGAGCACGGGCGATACTACTGCACAAATAACACTGAGCAAGAGTGGCAGCTATATAGTGACCATTACAGGCAAATGCACTTTTGCAACAGACTCTGTGATATACACCAAAATAGAAATACCCGAAAAAATACCCAATATCATTACCCCAAATAATGATGATATGAATGAAAAATTTATCATTGAAGGTTGTATAGCTCAAAATACCTCTGTAGAACTCACCATATTTTCACGATGGGGCACTATAGTATATGAAGATAAAAAATATACAGGCAACTGGGATGCCAATTCTGTGCAAGATGGCGTGTATTTTTATCATATATTTAACCCTAATCTAAATTTAGAACGCAGAGGTTGGGTAGTGATACAGCGTTGACAATATTATTAGTCCATAATATTTTTTATAAAATCAATCAATGGAGTTGGATAAAAAAACAACCCTGTGATGATAATTGCAAATACTGCACCCGCCACATATGTATGATTTTTGATACTTACATGCACCTCTGACATAGGTTTAAAAAACATATAATAAGGTATTTTTACGTAATAAAATAATGACAGCACAGTATTGGCAGCTGCTGCCAGCAGCACTACCAAGAATATACGCTCACCCGTAGTTTGATAATCTTCCCATAGCGAACTGAATATTAAAAACTTACCTGTAAAGCCTACCGTAGGTGGCAGCCCTGTGAGTGATATAAGTATGATAATCAAAAAAATACCCCAAATAGGATATTTTATGCCCACACCTCTGAATACGTCAAAACTTTCAGATTTGGCACTATCCATTATCCTATCTGTCAAGTAAAATATACCAAAGCTCATGATAATATAGGTAGCTACATAAAAATAAAAAGTATCGAGTGCAAACTCTGACAGCAGGCAAAATGGCATGAGTATGAAACCAGATTGAGCTATGGCTGAGTAGCCGAGCATACGTTTTACATTAGTTTGAAAAAATGCTGCCATATTTGCCCATGTAGTTGTCACTACTGCCAAAATACCAATAATGATGTGTGAATTGAGCACTTTGCCCCACAAAACAATCTCAACTTCAGCAAAATACATCAAAATATTGACTAATAGTCCAAATCCTGCAATTTTGGTAATAGTAGAAAAAAATGCTATCAAAGGTGCCGGAGTAGCCTCATATACATCAGGTGTCCAGATATGAAACGGAAAAATAGATGTTTTGAACATAATACCTGATAGCAACATGACCAACACTGCCAGTCGGGCTATGGCACTCACAGATGCAAAAGCTTCAAAATATTGATTGTCATAAAATGTGAATGCTCCTGTGATACCATACGACAGACTTATGCCATAAAGCATAATGGCTGATGAAAACATGCCGAATATCAGGTACTTAGCCGATGCCTCAGCAGTTTTTTTATTATTCACCACCGCTACTAATATATAGGAGCACACAGATATCATTTCTAATGATATAAATGCCATAAAAAAATCTGATGACATCACCATAAGGTTTGAGCCCAATATTACCGCCAATATGAGCATGTAATATTCAAAATGTACGGATGTAAATTTGCGTGTATAGCTGTTATACTCAGTGAGCAGCAATGCAAACAGGCCGCAAAATTTGAATAGTATCTTCAAAAACACATTTTGCTCATTGATAAACAGCATTTTACCAAAAAAATAAATGGCTTGATTTTGCTCATAAAAATATTGAAGTTGCAGCACAGTATAATACATGCTCAAACATAAAGCAGCCAAATATATAGCTATCACTATGCTTTTTTGCTTATTTTTGGCTACCAAACCTGACAATGGAATGATGAGCAGGCAAGCACACATGACCAACTCAGGGAGCAAATAACCTCCTCCTGCCAGCACCTCAATAATAGAGCCTGTAATGCTTTCTTTCATGTCACAAAACTAATTATTAAAAAATTCTATACACAAAAATCATTTTTTATAGTTTTGTATCAAATGTAAATGAAAAATAAATGAGCTTTCCAGCAGATTTGAAATATTCTAAAGACCATGAATGGATAAAAACATTGCCAAACAACGAAGCTTTGGTAGGCATCACTGACTTTGCTCAAGGTGAATTGGGCGATATTGTATTTGTGGATATCAACACAGTAGGCAAAAGCGTACAACAATTTGACATATTTGGTACAGTAGAGGCCGTGAAGACAGTTTCTGACCTTTTTTTGCCTGTGTCAGGTACTATAAATGAAATAAATGCTGCCATAAATGCTAAACCTGAGTTGGTAAATACAGACCCATATGGCGAAGGTTGGATTGTGAAAATAAAAATGACTAACCCCAATGAGCTTAATACCCTGTTATCAGCAGAGCAATACGCAGCTTTGGTAAGTCATTGATGTAAAAATATTGATTGCATAGCAAATATTACATCAAAATTATTTTTACCGGACTAAAACCCACCCATGTCTTGGGGTGCTCCCTCGCCTCCACCATCTCGGCGGCGCTGCTGCCTCCTAAAGGCCATATCTTCTTTGCCAAATTTGTAACTTAGTGTGAAGTTGAGCACTCTTGATTCACGTTTGCGCATCATGGTGCCATTAAAGTTACTTCCTATCATCTCTACCTGAAACTGGCGTGTGTCAAATACATCACTCAGGTTGAGTGTGGCAGATAACTTATTGCGTACCAAATCACGTTTTACACCTATATCCATAGAAGGTATTGCTTGCACTTTGCCTTGCGGCATTATGAAAGGTCCATTGTAGTTGAATGATATTTGTATCTCAGTATTTACTATTTTTAGATTTGTCATGATACGACCAAACCATGATACATTACCATTCAGATAAGTATCATTTTGCCCAAATAGCTCATTTACAAATACATTGAGGTTAGGCATCACACTCCACCACTTGTATATCTCATGGCGGGTGGTGAGCTCCAAGCCCGATGTCCATCCATAGCCCAAGTTAATAAATGATGTCACAGCTACCCCTGTAGTATCCACCGTGCGAAAGCGCTGCATTTGGTTATTGTTTTTGCGGTAATAAGTATTAGCAGTAAATGTATGTTTGGAAGTCTCTTTGGTGAGCGAGAGCTCATAGCTGTCCACATATTCAGGATTTATACTTGGGTTTCCTTTTCTTATATTGTAAGGGTCTGAATATACTACTACAGGATTAAGCTGCTCACCTCCGGGCCTATTGATGCGGCGGGTATAGTTGAGCATAACTTCAAAATCATATTTTAACTTTTTTGACAAAAATATAGAGGGGAATAAGTTGAAATAATCTCTGCTGAATTTTTCATTTGTTTTCACCTGCGTCATATCAATATAAGTATGCTCACCTCTAAGACCGGCTTGCACACCTATGCTTCCTATTTTTTTGCTCGCTTGAATGTATGCTCCCAATACATTGTCGCTAAATATGAATTGATTAGATAAATTGGTATTGGCTACTATACTTGAGGTAATTATGTTCATACTGTCGGCCGCCAATTTATTATCCAAGTTTCGATTAGTGTTTTTTATTCCTGTTTCTATTTTTATGATGTCTTTCACAGGCATTATATAATCTACTTGTGAAGTTATCACACGGTTAATATTGAATGAATTATTGTTTTGTGTTGAAAATGAGGGGTATAATAGTGTTCGTATATTATCAGTACGAGTAGATATAAATCTGCTGGAGTCTTTACCGTCTGATAGAGAAATAGAGGTCAAGGCTGTGAGTTCCTGACCGGGATTGGCAAAAGTTTTTTTATAATTTAAGCCTATATCTGTGTTTATGCCTTGCCCGCGCTGGTTCAAGTGGCGGTTGTATTCATTGAAAAATACCAAATTGCGGTCTGCAAATTTATAATGAATATCTTCAGGGTGTGTGTTTTGTGAAAAATTGAGCATGGCGTTTACACCTATCACATTTCTTGTGTTTATGTTATAATCATAGGCCGATGACAAGCTGTGATTTTGATTGTACCGCTCGCTGGTATTATCATTATCAGTGATTTTAAGGTTAGTACCTGTATTGGTGCGGTAGTTGATACCTCTACCCCAGTTTTGCTGATAGCGTGTGGCATAGCCAAAGTTGAATACAGATTTGGGTGAGCGTATGCTTACGTTAGCAGAAGCATTGTACTTGTTTCGCGTGCCTATGCCCACAGTCATGCCTCCGTTTAGTCCTATTTTGTTACTTTTTTTTAATATAATATTGATGATGCCTGCTTGTCCTTCGGAGTCAAATTTGGAGGAGGGATTGGTAATGATTTCTATTTTATCAATAATAGAAGCAGGTATCTGGTTGAGTATGTCTTGTTTACTGCTGCCTGTAAGGTTTGATTGCCTACCGTTTATCCATATTTGTACGCTGCTGCTTCCGCGCAGGTTCAGGTTGCCATCCATATCAAAGGTGACTGATGGCACTTGGTTCATCACGTCTGCAGCAGTGCCTCCGGTAGCCATGATGTTTTTTTCTACGTTGAATATTTTTTTGTCAATGGCCATCTCCATCACTTTCCTTTCACCTGTCACTTCTACCTCATTGAGTGCGGTTTTGGTTTCGCCAAGTTTTATCTTGCCCATATGAGTATTGGGGTTTTTGAACGACACCATCACACTATCCAAGATTTTGGTATTATAACCCAAAAATGTGATTTTCATGGTATATCTGCCCGGCTTTAACTGCTCTATTTTGAAATGTCCTTTTTCATCAGTGAGCACACCCGCCATCAGAGTACTATCACGCTTGTGTACTACTGATACTGTGGCATACTCTACAGGCTTGTCTGTAGCTGCATCTGTCACCGTGCCGGATATAGCACCTATAGCAGGCACATTATTTATATCAAAATTTTGTGCAAAACTATATGTGGATAAGGTGAGGCTGATAATGAGTAATATTGCAATGCGATATATCAACTTATAAAACTGGTAAATTTCGGCAATTTTGGGTAACAATTATTTTGCAAAGCAACGCATTTTTATTATAAAATATTGTATAATATCATGCAATATTATTGTTATTTTAACTATTCCCCATTGTAGAAGCAGTAAATCCACCTCAAATACTACAATTTATAAAAAATTTGATAAACACACATTAATAACAGAAGCTAAAAAACAGATAGGCAAAAAATATAAAATTGGAGGTTGTAGTCCCAACACAGGGTTTGACTGCTCAGGCTTCACCAAGTATGTGTATGAGCAGTTTGGCGTACATTTGCCAAAGACTGCAGCCAACCAATATGACGAAGGCAGAGCCATCAGCACCATGAATGCAGACAAAGGTGACCTTATATTTTTCAAAGGCAGTGATAAAAATGGGCGAGAGGTAGGGCATGTAGGCATTGTAGTTCAACGCCATGGAAGTGCCATCTCATTCATCCATGCCAGTACCAGCAAAGGCATCATGATAAGCTCATTGGACGAGAAATATTTTAAAGAAAGATTTATAAAGATTAAAAGAATAAAGTAAGTTATAACATTTTAAATTAATAATTTGAGATTTAAAATTTGGTAAGATACAGTGAAACAATTTATGATAAATAAGACCATTTTTTAGATTTGCAATTATGTTAGAAAATAAGCAAAAGAATATACTGGCAGGTCTCAATGAGCCTCAGCGCGAAGCAGTAGAGACCACCGAAGGTCCACTCATGATCATAGCAGGAGCCGGCTCAGGCAAAACACGTGTGCTCACCTACCGCATAGCATATCTTCTGTTACAAGGTGCAGATGCATTCAATATACTCTCACTCACATTTACCAACAAGGCTGCCAAAGAAATGAAAGAACGTATAGAAAAAGTGGTAGGCAGCGAAGCCAAAAATCTTTGGATGGGTACATTTCACTCGGTTTTTTGCCGCATACTACGTGCCGAAGCTGACAAACTGGGCTACCCAAACAACTTTACAGTGTACGACACCGAAGACTCCAAATCTCTACTGCGCACCATTATATCTGAAATGGGATTAGACGACAAGATATACAAAGTATCGTCTGTACTATCACGCATATCCAATGCCAAAAACAGGCTCATTTCTGCACAAGAATATAAAAATAATGAAACTTTGGTAAGCGATGACGAGCTGGCACACAGACCCAAAATGTGCGAAATATACCACAAATATGTATCGCGGTGCTTCAAAGCAGGTGCCATGGATTTTGACGATTTGCTGTTTAATACCTACAAACTGTTTTACACCCAACCTGATGTGCTGCTCAAATATCAGCACCGCTTCAAGTACATCATGGTAGATGAGTATCAAGATACTAACTACTCGCAATACCTCATAGTGCGATTGCTCTCTGAGGTACACCTGAATATAGCGGTAGTGGGCGACGATGCCCAAAGCATATACGCCTTTAGAGGTGCGGACATTACCAATATACTCAACTTTGAAAAAGACTACCCTGACCTTAAAGTAGTGAAACTGGAACAAAACTACCGAAGCACACAAAATATAGTATTGGCTGCCAACTCTCTTATCAATCACAATAAGGCACAGCTCCGCAAAGATGTATGGACACAAAACGAAGAGGGCAACCTGATAGAGCTCATCAAAGCATCGTCTGACAATGAGGAGGGGCGCATAATAGCTACAAGTATATTTGAAGATAAAAATCATAACGGGCTGCGCAACAAAGACTTTGCAGTACTATACCGCACAAATGCCCAGTCAAGGTCGTTTGAAGAGGCACTTCGCAGGCTCAATATTCCGTATAAAGTGATAGGTGGCATGTCTTTTTACCAACGCAAAGAGGTAAAAGATATGATTGCCTACCTTAGGTTTGCCATTAACCACAACGATGAAGAAGCCTTTAAAAGAATAATAAACTACCCCAAGCGTGGCATAGGCGACACTACAGTGACCAAAATAATGGTGATGGCGGAGGAAAACACCGTGCCTATATGGCAAGTGCTCGAAAACATTCATCGCTTCATGCCCGGCAGTCGCACGGCTGATACTATCATGGCATTTACAGAATTAATCAAAGGTTTTGAAATGCACGTACGCAACAAAGATGCCTACGAAGCAGCCAATCAAATAGCCAAAGAAAGTACCTTACTCAAAGAACTGTATGAAGACAAAACTGTGGAAGGTCTTGCTCGCTATGAAAACTTGCAAGCCCTGCTCAATGCTATTAAAGAATATACCCAAGACCCTGATAGAGAAGACAAATCTATAGGAGCATTTTTGCAAGACATAGCACTGCTTACTTCTGCCGACAGTGAAGATGAAAACAACACAGACTATGTAACGCTCATGACCATACACATGGCCAAAGGTTTGGAGTTTAAGCATGTGTATATATCAGGCCTCGAAGAAGACCTCTTCCCCTCGCAGATGATGCTTGAGAGCCGTGCAGACTTAGAAGAAGAACGTAGGCTATTTTATGTAGCCATTACCAGAGCCGAAAAAAAACTTACACTATCATACTGTGTGACAAGATACAAATACGGAAAACTTTTTCATTGCGAGCCCAGCAGATTTATATCTGAGATAAATCCTAAATACATAAAACCACCCAAGCGTACTGCTCAAGATATGATGAGCGATGATTTTTTTACGGCTACCCACAAACTGGGCGGTGCCAAAACTTTTGGAGGCTCCAATCTAAAACCTGCACCACCCAAAAGTGCCGAACATACACCTTCGCCCGATTTCAAACCTACAGATACCACTACCTTGACAAAAGGGATGAGGGTAGAGCACCCAAAGTTTGGCTTTGGTGAGGTAGTGTTGGTAGATGTATCCGGCAATGAGCGCAAAGCAAAAATAAACTTTGATACCGTGGGCGAAAAAACACTACTGCTCAGTTTTGCCAAATTGATGATAATGAATAATTAAAACCAAATTACTCAATAGGGTTATAGTACATAAAAAATCTTTCATTCATCAGTAGTTTGATATACCCTTTCTAAAATTGTTTACAAATAGTACTTATTATTTGCCGACCAAAATTACACATAGATATGTAGAGTTTGTGTGAGCTCTGCAAGCAATTATTAAAGGTTTTGTTATACTGATAATGATTATTTATTTGGCAACCTGTGCCTTTACAGTAAGTGTTTTATATGATATGTCGCTATGCATATCTGCGGGCTGTTCTTTTATAATTTTTTCAATAATACCCTCCTTGTTTATTACAAATGTCACGCGTGACACTATGTATCCCAAAAGGCTGGTTTCTACACCAAACAAATCTGCCACATCGTTTTTGGAGTCTGATAAAAGTGAATATTGAAGTTTGTGTTTATCTGAAAATTTTTTGTGCGACATAATACTTCCCGGATTTATTCCTACCACTACTGTTCCTATTTTTTGATAATCTTCATATTTGTCTCTAAATGAGCATACTTCTTTAGTACAACCCGGTGAGTCATCGCGCGGATAAAAAAACAACACTACAGGGTGCTTTCCAATATGTCTACTTGCATCAAATACTTGATTATTTTGGTCAAATAATGTAAAAAATGGTGCCTTGTCCCCCTCTTGCAATTGTGCATTTGTATCTGTAATATATATAAAAAATGAAATAAATAATAATACTAAACGCATCATAATTATGGAATTATTAATATTATACACGCAAAACCAAGATTTAGTTATAAAAAATAATTTTTATAATTAGCTAAAAGGCATTAATTTTGCAGTCCATTTTTTGAGTACAAATAAATATGGAGATTGTAGCTCAGTTGGTTAGAGCGTTGGTTTGTGGCACCAAAGGTCGTGGGTTCGAATCCCATCATTCTCCCCATTTTTTTTACAATTAATAAAAATAAATATGACAAACATAGCCGGCAAAAAAATAGTATTGGGCATATGCGGAAGCATAGCAGCTTACAAATCGGCTATATTAGTAAGACTATTGGTGACACAGGGAGCTATGGTGAAGGTAGTAATGACAGACGGAGCACATGACTTTGTGACACCGCTCACATTGGCTACACTATCCAAAAACGATGTATATCACGCACATTTTGATAAAGCTACCGGACATTGGCACAACCACATAGACATAGCCCACAGTGCAGACCTACTACTTATAGCACCTGCCACTGCAAATCAAATTTCTAAAATGGCACACGGATTGTGTGACAATCTGCTCACAGCCATATATTTATCAGCCAAATGTCCGGTATTTGCAGCCCCAGCCATGGATGCAGATATGTACGCTCACCCCACCACAGCTGCTAATTTGAATATCTTAATGCAAAATGGCATCAACCTCATACCCCCCACACACGGTGAGCTGGCAAGTGGCATCATTGGTGCAGGACGTATGCAAGAGCCTGAAACTATATTAGAGATAATTAATTCATTTTTTACCCCCACACACAATATATTAAAAGATAAAAAAATACTTATTACAGCAGGTGCCACTCGCGAAGCAATAGACCCCGTGAGGTATGTGAGCAACCACTCTACCGGCAAAATGGGCTATGCACTGGCAGAGCAATGTGTGAATGCAGGTGCAAAAGTGACATTAGTAAGCGGTCATGTGAATATACCTGCGCCTGCAGGAGTAGCTATATTGACAGTAAGTGGTGCCATAGAGATGTTGCATACATGTGAAAAATATTTTCAGGATATTGATATAGCCATATTTGCTGCAGCTGTATCAGACTTCAGACCTATAAATGTTGCCAAAGAAAAAATAAAAAAAACAGGTTCGGAATTGAATTTAATACTCACACCAAACCCTGACATTGCTGCTACATTCGGTAAAATAAAAAAAGACAGCCAACTATCTGTGGGTTTTGCTCTTGAAACCATAGACGAAGAAACTAATGCAAAGAAAAAATTGAAAGAAAAAAATTTTGATATCATTGTGTTAAACTCTATGAAAGATGAAAATGCCACATTTGGATATGATACCAATAAAGTAACCATATATCACAAAAATGGCAATGCTGTTTTTTACCAATTAAAATATAAAACAGACGTAGCCAAAGACATATTATCAGAGATTGAAAAAAAATTGAATAATAAAATTTAAATTTTTAAAGAATATTTTGCAATAAACACCGAATAAAATACATTTGTAACTTAATGTATATGATTAACAAGATTTACCTACAGCTCTTTTTCAAAAATATGAAATCAAAATTTTATTTATTTGCCTCATTAGCAATACTAAACGTAGTTTTTTTTGCATGTTCGCCGGACACTAATACTGATAAAGGTCTTAAACCTACCTTTACTGCACAGTATGAGTTGAGCCCCGTGACCTCATGGGTAAACAGCAAAGGCATAATGCCATTGGTATATAAAGGTGACACTATTAAGATAAAAATTTCTATCTCTTCAAATACTACTACAGGCATATCTGAGGTAGTACTCAGCAAAGTAGTGTCAGGCAATGCTACACCTATTGAAACAATAAGTAATATATCAGGAGGTGAAAAATATAAATTTACGCGTGTATTTAATATTTTAGTTACAGACAGTATACCTTTCAAAGTAAATGTAAAAATAAAAGAAGGCTCAGAGTTTTTAATCAACTCTGATATTTATACTTTTAAAGGATTTGCAAAATTGGTAGTGGCAGACAAAAAATTATCAAACCCCATAGCAGGTATTGGCGGTACAGATACTGCATCATACACTTTCAACGACAATTATAATTTGGTAGGCTTACTCAACAATGCACCTTCTACGCATGGCACAGGCTCATTGTATATTAATATCAATACATTAAATGCAGGTGGTGGCAATCCCGGAACTATGTTTGCCTATACTTCTGCTAATTTTGACGGTATCACTTCTCCATCACAATTAGTAAGTACATATGACGAGGCATCAAACAAAACACCAAACATATACCTTGCCACCCTGCCCGGCGGTGCACTTTTAGTAGCAAAGTTAAATCCATCTAAAAGTGCTTCCTATAACATGCCTACTTACGCACTTATTTCTGTCATAAGCACAGAAAAAAATGTGCCCAACAAAGATGTTATAAATACCCTCACAGGATTGTCTACCATTACTTCTACCATATCTACCACTACCTCAGTAAACTACCAAACTACTAATACATACTCCAAGTCTGGTCCTATAGAGATATTTGATAATTTCAGCACTACTATGGGCACTTATACTATCAATAGCAGCAATATGCTTGGAGGCACCTATACTACTACTACCGGCACCTCTATATCTGCAAATACTACCATTACCAATATGTTTTTCAGCTATATGTATGTGAACACTGTACCCGGCACTGTATCAGGGGTATCTACACTTACTACCTCTATGATGCTCACTACATCTACCACTACATCAGTATCTGCCACATACGCTAAAGGTGGCAACAGTGGTATTGAAATATTTACAAATTTTAGTACTGCCAATGGTTCGCATAGCATAAATGACACCAGAATGCTTGGAGGTGTGTATACCACTCTATCCCCTATCATAGCTCGCAAAGATACATCTTACACTACTAATACTACCAATGCCAACGTGACTACACAATCTCAAATTACAAAAAATACTACTATCAATATTCAAAGATTTACATACGAATATACAGATAATAGTAGCTCTGTGCCATTGAGCCAAGTCACCAAAAGTATTACTTTTAAGATTAAGTATTATAACCCGCTTAGGTTCAAATAATTTACTTTTTGAGGGTGGCCTTTATGACAGCTGTATTGCAACGGATATCGTATTGCAAAGTGCATGTAGAAGGCAATGAAATAAGCAGAACGGGTGTTGGTCTGCTGCTATTATTGGGAATAGCAGCAGATGATACGCATGATGATACCCTTTGGCTATTGAGCAAAGTACTGAATATGAGAATATTTAATGATGATATTGGCAAAATGAACTTATCACTCAAAGATGTAGGAGGAGAGTTGATGATTGTGAGCCAGTTTACACTCTTAGCAAATACTAAACAAGGCAACAGACCATCTTTTGCCTTGGCAGCAAAACCTGATATAGCACATAATATTTACCAATCTTTTGTAAATGAGGCTATAGCACAGTGGCCTGACAAGGTAAAAACAGGTATATTTGGTGCAGATATGCAAGTATCTCTTATCAATGATGGCCCGGTGACTATACTTATTGATACAAAAAATAAGAAATAGTGACAATAAATTTTTGTCAATAATACATTTATAGTGTTATTGAAATAATAGTCATCTCAATTTAGTTTCACATTGTCGTAGCCCAATAAATCTTGCATCATATGAAAAAAATCATTACCAGGGGCTACTTTGTACTTGCGAGAATACAGTTCTACACTTAATCCATTGTGGGCTATATATATATTAAGGTCGCAACTACCTTTGTGCTGTATGGCAAGCTCTTCCAGTTTATCTATCATCTTAGAGGTAAGTTTATGTGGCTCAAGTATTAGTTTTATGCATTTTGCTTTTTTGTCTCTTAACTCCGAAAGTAGCTCTACAGATTGTAATTTTATCTCCCATTGGTCTATTTGGTTGTAGCGTTGAAGCACTTTTACACGCATATATACAAATTGCCGTGCAGTGAGTATATGTCCAAACTTGGCTACATCATCGCCAAATAGAAAAAACTCGTGTGAAGAATTATAGTCTTCTATTTTGTAACGTCCATAAGGTTTACCACTTTTTGCGCTTTGTCCGTTTATGGCAGAGGTTATGACTCCTGCAATGTGTATTTCTTTATTTTTGTGGCTAAATATATCAGCTACACCGCATGTACAAAATTTGTCAATATCAAGTTTATACTGATCCAGCGGGTGACCGGATATGTAGAAACCAACCACCTCTTTTTCAAGTCGTAATTTTTCTATCTCACCCCACGGGTCACAGTTGGGCAGCTTTGGGTATGAGAGTGCTACAGTATTGCTCATATTTCCAAAAAGTGTGTTTTGTGAGCTGAATTTTTCTTCCTGAAAGGTTTGTCCAAATTTTATTATTTTTTCTATATAATTAAATTGCTCACCTTCTTCTTTGTGAAAGTACATGGCTCTATGCATGTCTGTGTAATAGTCAAACGCTCCGGCTTGTGCCAGTGACTCAAAGGTTTTTTTGTTTACAGTGCGCAAGTTTACTTTAGAGGCAAAGTCAAACACATCTTTGAAATGTCCTGATTTATCGCGCACAGCAATAATTTCGTTTACTGCAGCTTCACCTGCTCCTTTTATAGCCCCTAATCCAAACCTGATTTCACCCTGTATATTCACATCAAACTCAGGGGAGCTTTCATTAATATCCGGACCGAGTACCTTGATATTCATCTTTTTGGCTTCTTCCATAAAAAATGTGACTTTGTCAATATTGTCTTTTTCATTGGTAAGGTTGGCGGCCAAAAACTCTGCGGGGTAATGTGTCTTGAGCCATGCCATCTGAAATGCTACATAGGCATAGCAGGTAGCATGAGATTTGTTAAAAGCATAAGACGCAAATTGCTCCCAATCATTCCATATTTTTTCTAATATTTTTTCAGGATGGTTATTTTTTACAGCACCTTGTATAAATTTTGACTTCATTTTGTCAATATCAGCCTTGTTTTTTTTGCCAATAGCTTTGCGAAGCACATCAGCATCGCCTTTGCTGAATCCGGCAAGTTTTTGTGACAGCAGCATTACTTGCTCCTGATACACGGTGATGCCGTAGGTCTCTTCCAAGTGCTCTTGCATATCTGGCAGGTCATACACTACTTGTTCTATACCCAGTTTGCGTTTGATATATGTAGGTATATAATCTATTGGGCCGGGGCGGTAAAGAGCTGTCATTGCTATAAGGTCTTCGAGCTTATCCGGCTTCATTTCTATCAAAAATTTTTGTAACCCCGGATTTTCAAACTGAAAAATACCGTTGGTTTCGCCTTTTTTGAATAATGCAAAGGTGTGTTCGTCTGTGAGATCTATTTTATCTATATCTACCTCTATCTTATGATTTTTTTTGATGAGTAATAATGTATTTTTGATGATAGTGAGTGTTTTTAACCCTAAAAAATCCATCTTTATAACACCGGCACTTTCTATCACGCCGCCTTCGTATTGTGTGAGCAGCGCATTGGTATCTTTGGCAGTGGCAAGTGGCATGAGCTCTGTAAGGTCAGAGGGTGCTATAATGATGCCTGCCGCATGCACACCTGTACCTCTCACAGAGCCTTCCAGTATCTCTGCTTGCTTTAGTATCTTGCCTTTAATACTTTCTGATTGATATATTTCTCTTATTTTTTTTACTGATTCTATTTCTTCATTATTTATACCTTCATTTTCTGCAAGTGATTTTATGTCTTCTGCTTTTTTGAGTGCTTTTTCTTTTTGCTCAGGGGTTAAATCATTGTTTTTAACATGTTTATCTAAGTACTCTTTTCTAAGTTTTTCAGCCTCTGAGCCATATAGGGGAGCGTGAAAAATACGTTTTAATGATATTCCGGGCTTATCAGGCACTAATTTTGCCAAATAGTTGCTTTCGTCCAAAGGCAGGTCCATCACTCTGGATACATCTTTTATGCTCATTTTGGCTGCCATGGTGCCGTAGGTCACTATCTGGGCTACTTGGTTTTTGCCATATTTTTCTACCACGTAGTCTATTACTTTTTGCCTACCTTCGTCGTCAAAGTCGGTGTCTATATCAGGCATAGATTTGCGGTCAGGATTTAGAAACCTCTCAAAAAGCAGGTTGTATTTAATAGGGTCTATATTGGTAATACCTATGCAGTATGCCACACAAGAGCCTGCTGCAGAGCCTCTGCCGGGGCCTATAAACACGCCCATTTCGCGCCCGGAACTTATAAAGTCTGACACTATGAGAAAGTAACCTGCAAAGCCCATAGTCTTGATGGTGAAAAGTTCAAAATCTAATCTTTCCTGTACTTGCACACTGATTTGGTGATATCTTTTTTTAGCACCTTCATAGGTTATGTGTTTGAGGTATTCCCATTGGTTCAGGTTTGGGTCGTCGTGGATTTGAAATTTTTTTTCTAATGGAAAAGCAGGCAGCAGTATATCTCTTTTGAGAGATATTTTTTCTACTTTATCTACTATTTCATTCGTGTTGTCTAAGGCTTCGGGCACCTCTTCAAAGAGCATTTGCATTTCGGAGGTGGTCTTGAAGTAAAATTGGTCATTAGCAAATGCAAACCTTCTTTTTACACCTGACGGTTGTGCATCATCGTCATCAGAAAAGTCTTTATTGGTAGGGTCGCTTTGTTTGGCACCTGTATTTATACAGAGTAGTATATCGTGGGCGGTATAGTCTTTTTGTTCAGTGTAGTGGCTGTCGTTGGTGCATATAGTTTTGATATTGTATTTTTTTGCCCATTTGATCAATATAGGGTTTATTTTATTTTGCTCTGCTATGTCGTGCTTTT
Organism: Cytophagales bacterium; assembly: GCA_033765235.1. GTDB lineage: Bacteria > Bacteroidota > Bacteroidia > Cytophagales > UBA9547 > JANRIG01. The sequence continues at coordinate 30,614 of JANRIG010000001.1, forward strand.
GCAGTTCTATGTAATAGTCTTCTCCAAATAAGTTGAGCCACCATTGTAATATTTTCTCGGCTTCGTCTTCTCCTTTGCGCAATAGTGTACGTGGTACCTCTGCGGCAAGGCAGCAAGTAGTAGCTATCAGACCTTTATGATATTTTTCTATGAGTGTTTTGTCTATTCTGGGATAGTTGCCGTATTTGCCTTCTATCCAACCAAGGCTACACAATTTGGAAAGATTTTTATAACCTTCGGCATTTTTGGCTAATAGTACCTGGTGATATCTTACATCTTTGTCAGGTTTGGTAAATGATTTTTTAAACCTGTCATCTACTATATAAAATTCACACCCTATGATAGGTTTTATATTGCGGTTATTGGCCTCATTTACAAATTGAAACACCCCAAACATATTGCCATGGTCGGTAATGGCACATGCAGGCATGCCATCATCTGATGCTTTTTTGAGCATATCTTTGATATTAGCTGCGCCATCAAGTAGCGAAAATTGGGTATGACAATGGAGGTGTGAAAATTTCATAGTGTAAAAATATATTCAAAAAAACTATCTTAATACACAACTTTTAAACACAGCGATAGAGATTGAAATATTGCAAAAAAAATATTGGATAGTGAAAAATATATCAGTTTTTTACCAACTCATACTTGAGTGACGAAAACTCTGTTTTGAAGCCATTTTTGTGCTCAAAAATCAATATTTCAAAACCATTGTCTTTTTTCACTTGTTTGCTGTGTCTTATTTTGCCTACGGTAGCTATATATTCCTTACGTGGGTTTTCATAATCTGATTTCACTACTGTGTTAAATTTTAAGGTAGGTATTTCTATAGTAATAGAGTCTATCTCATTGGTAATGAATTCTATATCACCGTCAAACTGGTGCATGATATACACCATACCACCAATAATATCAAAATCTATATTGTAGCCGCAATCGTAGCTTTTGTAGTACACGGCATCTTTGGCATCGCTCACATCGTCAAAAAAAACTTCTATTCCATCATGTACATTTGCAGTCTCTGCATTTTTTTGTGCAAGTGTCTGTATGCATACACCTAAAAGTACTATTAATATATTGAAATAATTCATAATTACTTATACGGTAAAATTATAACTTATATCTTAATAAAGTAATTTATTATTAAAAATAGTAAAAAAATAATAATTATAATGCACAATTCAATGATTAGCTGCGAAATTACCCTTATTTATCTGCTCCACCAAATTTGTCAATTCATATGCTTTGCTAAGTTTATATTCTCCTATGCGTGTGCGGCACAATGCAGATAAGTAAGCACCTGATTTACAATATTTCCCATAGTCATTGGCTATGCTGCGTATGTAAGTACCTTTGCTGCATACTATCTTAAAATCTACCTCCGGCATCCTTATATTGGTAATGTCAAATGTGCTTACCACTACTTGGCGGGGTTGTACTTCCACACTTTTGCCTTTGCGTGCCAGTTCATAAAGTTTTTTGCCTTGTACTTTCACTGCAGAGTATGCAGGAGGAAATTGCATGATATTTCCCTTAAATGCCTCTGTATTTTGCACCAGCATTTCATTATCAATATGTGAATAATCATAGGTGCCGTTGTATTGAGTTTCGGAATCGTACGACGGTGTAGTATGGCCAAATGTAAAGGTGCCTGTGTACTCTTTTTCTTGTGCCTGATAGGCATCTATTTCTTTGGTTTTTTTACCTGTACAAATTATTAATAAACCTGTGGCCATAGGGTCTAAGGTGCCGGCATGACCTATCTTTTTTACTTTGGTGGAGTATCTCAATTTATTTACCACGTCAAATGAGGTCCAGTCTTTGGGTTTGTTTACCAGCAGCATTACTCCATCTTCAAATATTTGTCTTTGCTCCATATTTATGTAATAGATATTCTTGTGTAGAGGTATAAAAAAGATTTTCCAAAGGTACTCTTGGTGCATTATGGTCAAGTTTTATTTGCAACAATGCTAATATTTTATCATATATGTCAGTGTCAAGGCATTCATTTTGAGGCAGTTGTTCTATTGGAATTCCAGTATCATTAAGTGGGCATATATCGCGGTATTCTAATAGTAGCTCCATATCTGTGCGGCGCAATGGAAGTCCTTGACTTCTGCACACATAAGGTCTGGCTGCATATATTCTGCAAGCACCTTCCGAGTCAAGCAATGTGCAGTTGGTGCCCTGTCTATTAGGTATTTGATATGTGAAAAATTCAAAATTACGAATTAATATTATATAAGCTTCGGCTTCATAAAGAGTAATGCCGGATACACAACATTGGAAACACCCTTTTTTACAAATAAGCCTATTTTTATGCATTTGTGTCAATACAGCTACTTCTGTATTCAACTTATCGTAAAAAACTTGCATGATGTTATTAATATCATCCACAGGGCTTATTATTTATATTTCAAAAATATTAATTATTATGAGAATATAAATTATTAATTTTTTTATATATTTACACTTTGCATATATGAACAGAATATCATCCATTATCATTTTTATATTTTTTGCCACTATATCCTATTCTCAAGACATACAAAACTTTAAGGTACAGTATGATACATGCAGGGTAAGGTTTAACCACGGCAAATACAGCGATGCAGGCAACTGGCTCGAAGAAAACCTGCCTACGGCAAAATTTAAGCAAAAAGATGTGACTTATTGGGATATGAACAATCTGTTGGCCAGATGTTATGTGAAAATGGGTAAACTTAAGCGCGCTGAACAACAGTTTAAAGAAACCATACAATACTACGAAGAGCCAAAAAATGCCTCGTTGCGTGCACATGCAAACCACCAAAGTGCTCGTATAAATTTAGCATTCTTATATTATACTACCAAAGAATATGAAAAGGCTGAGGAAAACTACCGCATAGGTATGGAACTTAAGCGCCAGCAAACAGGTGAAAAACATCCTGATTATCTTACATTACTAAATAATATTGCTGTGCTGCATAATATAGAAGGGCGTAATGTGAAGGCAGACTCACTTTATACAAGACTTCTTGAACTTAAAAAAGCAGTATATACAGAAAATAGTGCTGAATATATACAAACCCTCTATAACAAAGCTAATTTATATAAAAATACCGGCAGATATATAGCCGCAGAGCCACTTTTTGTAAGAGTTGTCAATTTTAGAAAAGTAAACCCCGGTGAAAAGCACCCGGACTATCTCAATGCCTACAAGCACCTTGGCGAGCTGTATACCTATCAAAGAAGATATACTGAGGCAGAGCCCATATTTACCAAACTTATAGACCTGAACAGGCTTCAATACGGCGAAAAAAATCCTAACTATACCGAAGCTCTCAACAATCTTGGAAACCTGTATATAGCCATGGAAAGATACACAGACGCTGAAAAAATATATTTACAAGTATCTGATATCAGGCGCAATACACTGGGCAAAAACCATATAGACTATGCCTCATCGCTCAGCAACTTGGGCTTGCTGTATCGTAAAATGAGTAAATACACATTCTCAGAAAAATTTTACAAACGCTCACTCGATATATATGAGAGCAACGTAGGCAAAAAACACTCCTCTTTTGTGATAAATTTGGTAAACTTAGCCTCACTATACAGAGAAATGGGGCGGTTTCTAGATGCAGAAACTCGCTACAAAAAAGCACAAGATATATACAAAGAAACCATTGGCGAAAAAAATGTGGAATATGCCGGCTTGCTCAATAATATGGCACTATTTTATACAGAAATGGGTAAATATGAAATAGCTGAACAATATTACAAAGAAAGTTTGGAAATTACTGACGCTATAGAAGGTCAAGACCACCCTGACTATGCCACTACCCTCAACAATTTAGCCTCACTATACAAAACAGAAGGACGATATGAAGAAGCTGAAGGTATATATTTGCGCTCAGCCAAAATACGAAAAACTACCTTAGGTGAGCAAAATTATGACTATGCCACCTCGCTCAACAACCTTGGCGCACTCTATGAGGTGATGGGCAGACACAAAGATGCTGAAACCTACTACTTGCAATCATTGAGCATAATCAAACAAATATTTGGTGAAAAACACCCTGCCTATGCCAACCAGCTCAACAACCTTGCAGGATTGTATGAAATAACCAACCAATATGACCAAGCCGAGAAATTATACAACGAAGCCCTCGAAATACAAGCAGAAATACTCGGCGAAAAACACCCCGACTACATACTCACACTCAACAACTTGGCTCTTTTGCAGCAAAAATCTGGCAACTTTGACAAAGCCGAAGAACTTTACAAAAGAAATATAAATAAAACCAAAGCTACCTTAGGTCCAAAACACCCCAATTATGCAACTGCTCTTAGCAACTTGGCAGGGCTTTATGAGTCAGTGGCACGCTACAGAGAAGCAGAAAAATTGTATTTGGAGGCATTGCAAATACGCAAAGAAGTGCTTGGCGAAAAACACCCCAGCTATGGGCTCTCACTCACCAGCTTGGCTAGGCTATATACAGCACTACGACAATTTGTAAAATCTGATACTATGTGGTACAAAGCCATTAACCTTGACCTTTATGAAATAAAAGAATACTTCCCCTCTATGAGTGAAAAAGAGAAGGGCGAGTTTTATGCCACTATCAAAGAATATTTTGAACAGTTCAATTCATATGCCGTGGTAAGGCACAAAACAGACCCCAATATTATAGGCAAAATGTATAATAACCAGTTGGCTACCAAAGCTTTACTATTGAGTGCGTCAAACAAATTGCGCCAAAATATATTAAGCTCGGGCGATACAATACTCATACATAACTTCAAAGAATGGCAAAATCAAAAAGAGTTTTTGTCTAAAGTATATGCCATGTCAAAAGAAGACATTGAAACTCAGCATATAAACGTAGACAGCTTGGAGCACGCAGTGAACAATATGGAAAAAGCACTATCCAGAGGCTCTGAATTTTTTGCTGCAGCCAGCGAAAACAAACTCTATACATGGCAAGACGTGAAGAAAAAACTCAAACCCGGTGAAGTAGCCATGGAAATTATCAGGTTTCAAAAGTTTAGGTTCGACTCTGCAGGCATTTACACAGATACCGTGATGTACGCTGCGCTCATTGTAAAGCACAATACCGAAAAAAACCCCGAAATGATACTGAACCCGGAAGGTTATGTGATGGAAACAAAACTGCTTAAATATTACCGCAATGCCATAAAATCTCAATCCGAAGACGACTATTGTTACAAATATTTTTGGAAAGATATATCAACTGCACTCAAAGGTTCAAAAAAGATATTCATTTCACCTGATGGTGCCTACAATCAGCTGAACATAAATACCCTCCGCAATGTACAAACTAAACAATATGTGCTGGACGAGATAGACATACAAGTAGTGAGTAATACCAAAGACTTAGTGACACATGCCTACAAACAAAGTCCTGAAAAAAGTATAGTACTGTGCGGAAATCCCAATTTTTTATACAAAGAAAAGAAAAGACGTGCAGAAGGTGGATACAATGAGCCCGAACCAAAATATGAAGTCACTCTGCCACAGCTTCCGGGCACCGAAATAGAGGTAAAAGGCATTAGCGAAATAGCCACACAAAACGGCTGGCAATCCAAAGTATACACAGGCAGCCAAGTAACAGAAGAAAAAGTAAAAAACATAAACAATGTGACTGTACTTCACATAGCTACCCATGGTTTTTTTGAAAACGATGTACAGTTAGGTAAAAATAAATCAAAATCTGCAGCCAAAGAAAATCCGCTTATGCGCTCAGGTCTCATGCTGGCCGGCTCTGATATTACTTTACAAAACAAAAAAAACGGATACATCACCCACAAAGAAGGCAAAACAGAAGATGGAATACTCACTGCTTATGAAGCCATGAACTTGAACTTGGATAAAACTGATCTTGTAATATTATCTGCCTGCGAAACAGGATTGGGTGAGGTAAAAAACGGTGAGGGTGTGTATGGCTTGCAACGCTCATTTTTGGTGGCAGGGTCTAAATCTATTGTGATATCGCTGTGGACGGTAAATGATGAGACTACCCAAAAACTTATGACATTATTTTATAGCAACTGGCTCAAAACAGGTGAAAGACGCAAGTCATTTCACGATGCACAGTCACAGCTGCGCAAGAGTTTTCCCAACCCATACTACTGGGGTGCTTTTGTGATGATAGGCGATTGATATACCCAAAGTCGCTTGGCTTTGCATAGGATGGATAGAACAAAAATTATTTTAATTCTTAAATTTTAAATCTTTAATATAAATAAACTTTACACAAACTTTACAATTTCTTAATTTGGAAGTGCGATAATAACTTATTAAAGTTGCATACTAAATATTCATTAATTTACAATACATTCATAAATTTTCAATATTAAACCTCAAATTCCCATGCAACGCTCTCACAATCATGCAGTTACTACCCCCCCCCCATTTTCTATTTATAAGTATTATCATGCTATGCTTTAGCATATACAGCTATTCACAATCCAGTAATTTGCTTAGTGTTAACCTAAACAATTGCAGTACCGAACCATTATCTGCATATGCAGCCTTACAACCGTCAGAATATAAGAATATGTATGAATATAACGTAAGTGTAAGTTTTTATATTAAACCTCTCGGATTTGGTAATTTTCTACATCAACAAACAAGAACAAGATTGGCAAATGAACCTCCTACACAGTTTGATAATATTTTTTGGTATGGAAGTGAAATATGGTTTTACAAGCCTGGGCACATTGAATTAGAAAACACTATTATTAGATGTGAAGTGACAATTACACATAGAAATGGGACAGGTAGTTTCGTATATACATCTGAGAGTACAGTTACTTACCCTCCCGTACTCAATGCATCAGACTATGAAATCACCGGACCTACAGACATAGGATTAGGAGTGCAGTCCAAATACATTCTTAATGCAGCAAATCCTAATGTAGATGCACATTGGAGTGCAGGTGCTGGGGGTGTAGTAATAAATGTAAATTATTTTGAATCAGACTTTGTACAGACGCAATTCATCAGAAACAGAGTAGGTTATTTAGGAGTTGGTAGCATCACTGCCAATATTGCAAATCAAGGCTGTGTTAATGGTACAATAACCAAGACAAAAAATTTAGTGATACATCCTGCCCCTGAAACACCCTCTAATTTAAGAATTAAGAACCTGCCGGGTGGTATAGCAACACTATCATGGGATTTGACATCATATAATGAATGGACTGCATTTATAGTAGATTTTAATGAGACCAATCAATCTCATAATGAGAAGTTTGCATCACTTAGTGGCATGGTAGATGGTACAGAATATAGAGCATGTGTGTACTCACAAGGTCAATATATAAACTCGAATTCTGAATGTATCGAATTTTGGTATGATATTACTCCACCTTCATCACCGGGCAATTTTACTATAGCAAGCTCTACACTTAGAACCATAAATTTCACATGGTCGCATTCTACTGATAATACAGGAATAAAAAAATACATGTTATACAAAGAAGGGGTGTTTATATCGGATATTCCAAGTACTGTTAATAGTTTTGAACTTAAAGGTGTTGCAGAGATTTCCGCGACTAAATATACCTTGGTAAGTGTAGATTTAGCTGATAATGTATCTAATGTAAGCAATGAAGTAGTGTATGTACCTCCTGTATTCATAGTAGATTATATAAATCAAAAAGTAGGTATAGGTACCAGTCATCCTATACATAGGCTTGATATATTTGGAGGTATAGGTATCAAGGATGGTTATATGGCATTCAGGGGTAATAGCGATACAGCCAAAGCAAATATATACCATGAAACTGGTGATTTGCTAATTCAAGGTCATGCAAACAATATAAAAAATACTATTCTAAACGTGCATGGCGGCAAAATTGGGATTGGAGTAGCATCACCTGTAGACAAACTACATGTTAAAGGAAATGTTAATTTAGAACCTGAACATGCAAATGGTAAAAATAGAATTACATTTAAAGGTACAGACTTAGAAATATTTACCCCGGTACAAGCACAGTGGAACGGCAACAAACCTATTATTGAAATGTCTCAATATGGAGAAATTAAGTTTAATAGTACTCCTTTTTTGAATTATAATGCTATCTATTTTAAAGGTGCAGGAGGTTATAACAATGGATTAAGAATTGGAGATAATTTTGGAGGAAGCAGTGGTTTCGAAGGTCCTATATTATTCGGTGAAAATGGTGGTGCATTGGGAAGCAGTATATCCAATCAAAACTGGTCAACAAGTGGAACAAAAACAGCTTTGTATTGGGATAATAACCAAAAAATTACCATGCCCGGCAATGTAGGCATAGGCACTTCTACCCCCGACCCTAATACAAAACTTCACGTTGTAGGTAATGCAAGAATTGACGGAAATTTAATATTTAATGGCAATATTAACATGGGTTTGTCAAGAATGATTGGTCACAATGTAGAAGATGATAAATTCACACAAGGTGCAAGTGTAGTTGGTCACTATTCATTAGGGTGGTTTAATGATACATGGAATACATACGGTCAAACTGCGTATCTATCAGGATATTCCGGTATAAAGCTATTTACCAATGGCAGCCCAAGGCTGAATATTAAACAAGATGGCAATGTAGGCATAGGCACAACTGATCCGCTCAGAACCCTTCATATAAATTCCCCCTCTACAGATGGAGGCATTGCTATTTTTCAACACGGAAACGCCAGATTATTTATTGACAGAATAGATAATGATAATATAAATATTACAAACTATAAAATTAATGGGACTTATGGAAATATTATTTTAGCTCATGATGGGGGCAACATAGGCATAGGTACCAACTCCCCATCAAATAAGTTGCATGTACACAATGGTAATATATACACCAATCAAAATATCAGTGCAGGTGGCAATATATCAGGTGCTAATATATATGCATCAGGTAATGTAGGTATTGGCTTTACAAACCCTCTCAGAAAACTTCATGTAAATGACAGGATACGAAGTAGCCAGGGCTTTGAATTGCAAGACGAGCACAAAGGCATGTTTTACGACAATAATGAACTTGTACTATGGATGGGTGGTAATGCACTAAGCATTGATGCCTCCAGAGTGGTAAAAATATCAACACGCATAGACGCACCCGAGTTTCGTGCCTGTCTCTCCCCGGGCACCTGCCCCGACTATGTGTTTGAAAAAAGCTATAAGCTAATGAACCTCAACGATTTATCAGAGTACATCAGCAAAAATAAGCACTTGCCCGAGGTGCCTGCAGCCAAAGAAATGGAAGGCAGCGGCATGGACATAAAACAAATGAACCTCACCTTGCTTAAAAAAGTAGAAGAGCTTACGCTGTATATTCTACAACAAAATACGCGTTTAGAAAAACAAGAACTTGAATTACAAAACCTTAAAAACAACAAATAGTATGCAAGCACCTAAAATATTTATTGTTTTTATACTATATATATTTATTTCTACTGTAAATATTAAAGTGGTAAATGCGCAAGCATTCATTGAATTTATTTACGACAATGCAGGTAGAAGAACTGTTAGAAAAATAACGGCGGGCAGAATGGAAGCAAAAGATAATAAAGAGGAAAAGAAAAATATAAAAAAACATTCAGAAAAAGTAGTAGTTTATCCAAATCCTGTAAACAACATGCTAAATATTAATATAGACAGTCTCCCGGCTGATTCTATCAGTTACTTTACAATTCACAACATTACAGGTGGCTTTATCTCTCAAAAATTTATTACATCTCCACAAGAAAATGCAGATTTTAGTAAATTTCCTACAGGTATATATGTTGTATCAGTATATGTTGGCAGAAACAGTTATAAATGGAAGATAATTAAGGAATAGTAAAACACAATCATGAACAAGGTAGTAAAAAAGTTAATATTTTATTTAATCGTGCTATATGCGATTAATATATATGCACAAGCTCCACAAATAAAAATTATGAGTGGAGAATATAGTGCAACAACTTCAGAAAATGCAAAGAAAATTACTGGAAACCCTTCTGTTTTCAGTGATGTTGATGGTGTTGTTTTTCACAATGGCAAAATTGTAGCTTCTCAAAACAAATCTGTAGTGTTAAAGCCCGGGCCCCTTTCCCCTGCACCTTCTACAGATAGTCAAGGCAGTGTCATAGTTGATAATAATTTTTTACCACAACAAACACTCAATCCTACAGTTGATGCAAGTTTAGCAATAGGTTTATTTAGTGGAAATGCTGAAGTAAGTAATTTAGGAAGTGCTGAATATACCATCCCTATTGAAATTCCAAAAGGAGCTAAAGGCACTGCCCCTCCACTTGCTATAAAATATAATAGTTTAGGAGGAAATGGATTGTTAGGAATGGGATGGGAACTTATTGGATTACAAGATATTACAAGAGTTGGTCAATCATTGCATTTTGATTCAAATATTTTACCTGTACAATTGTCGAGCAATGACAGATATAGCTTGAGCGGTCAACGACTTGTTATGGTTAATGGAGCAGGAGAAGGATTAAATGGCACAGAATATAATTTTGAAGCTAGAACTACAGATAAAATTTTCTCTCGAGGAAGTGTAAATGGAGGGCCTGAATATTTTGAAATAAAAAGCTCTAATGGAAGCACAGTTGAGTTTGGAAAAACAGAAAACGCAAGGCTAACAGGGGATAACAGCCTATTTTCTTCTAATACAACACCTTTGGTATGGAAGATAAACAAAATAAAAGATATATATGGTAACTACATTAGATATACTTACAAAAAAAGCACAAACCCGTTTGTTGATACTGAATCTTACTTAGAAAAAATTGAATATAGCTTAAATGATAATGCTTCTAATGAAGCACCCTATGTTATTTATTTTAAATACAGCAATAGAAATGATACAGAAGAAGCAAATATTACCCCAGGCACAAGTATAAAAAAATCAGTGCTGCTAAAACACATTGAGATACATAGCCATGGTAGATTACTTAAAAAATACAGTTTTGATTATATATCAGGTAATATTACACATGTACCAGTAGGGTCTCCAAGATTGCACAAAGTTTGGCAAGAAACTTACGATGGCACAAAACTGAACCCCATAGTAATAAATTGGAACTTGGCAAGAGGGGTATACGAAGTAAATAGAGTAATATTTCCTGTAAGTAACTCACATGACAATCGTAATGATTTTGGAGAACACGATTGCTTTGGTGATTTTAATGGTGATGGCAAGATTGACCATTTACATCTTAATGATGATAATTCTAAATTCAGACTTTCTAACAACCGAACTTTAAGCTTTACATTCCCTACTTTGTCAAATGGTATAGGTAATACTGATTTTGGACAAATTGAAGCACCGGGTGCTGTAGTAATTGACCACAACAGTGATGGCTTAGATGATGTTATGGTATACTGGGAGGATGAATATGCAGGCGGAATCCTATCTAGAGGATTATACGTAATTGAGTCTATTGTAAATCCTACTACTGGTGATTTTTCTTATAGGGTTGTATCCCCATTTAATAGTGCACCTGATCGCAATCATTATCAATTTCATGAAGACTTAAGTTATAGAATAGGAGATTTTAATGGTGACAAGAACATAGACCTTTTAGTTTTAAAAACTTCAAACAAAACATTAATGATTATGGGTACAAACGTTAGCAGAGACCCTGTACTTGAACTCACTGATGGAATTAATCCCAAAGAAGTTTTTACCTTAGATATTGATGGTGATGGCAAAACTGAAATAATGTCTGTGTATGACGACAGAACTACATATAAGTTGCACAAATTAGATAACACAACAAACGAATTTAATTCACAACTTCTATCTTCAAGTGGTTTATCTACAGATTGCCAATGTGCTTACTATTATCCCGGCGATTTTAATGGAGACGGCAAGTCTGACCTTTTTGCTTATTATAGAAGAGAATCAGAAAAAAGTAATGGCAAAAAAAATGCACGTATATTTTATTCTGATGGTTCCAAGTTGTATTACGACTATGAAAATTCTTTTATTTTACCTGACGACTTGCCTTCTAACAAAATAAATGTGGCTGATTTTAACGGTGACGGCAAAGCTGATATCCAATACATAAAGCAATTTGAAGACGATGAAAGAAAAATAAGGCTTGAATTTTGGTATGGCAAAAGTGTAGGTCTTCAACATGTAGGAGCACATGATGTTGATTTTGTTTGGAATTTCTCTGATTATACTTCCCGACTAATTGATTATGATTCTGATGGGTCTATTGATGTATTGGCTTACAGGGATAATTTTGACCCGTACATTATCTCTTTTGCCAACAATGGTTTTGAATATTATGTAAACAAAATTTCTGATAGCTATACAAATAGTGTTGAGTTTGAGTATAATTATTTAAGTATTTCTAAGCAATCAGATTTATACAGCCGTTCAAGACTTCAAACTGATGATGGAAAAGTAAATTATTTGGGTAAAGGGATGAAAGTAGTTTCAAAAATCACCTTGAAATCACCTGAAACAGTAGAAATTGAATATAAATATCGAGATGCTTTATTTCATAAAAATGGCAAAAATTTACTTGGTTTTCTTGAAATTACAAAAAACAACACTACATTCTCTAAAAGTATGGTATCTAACTATACTTTAAATACAGACTATTTCTTCATTTACCCCACCTCTGTAAATGATTATTATGTAGAGGGAACTACTTTGAAAAATATTTCTACCATTAATTATACTGGTAAAACCGTAAACCTTGGAAAAACATATCTGTATTATACAAATAAAATTGAAAGTAAGTTGCGTGAAAAAGATGACTCACCCGGCACATTTCATACCCAATTAACAAATAATATCACATTTGAAGAAAGTGGCAACTTACTTGGCACTTTAAAAGAAGAGACATCTACTTCTTTGGACGGATATATAAAAAAAACCACCTATACAAACCAAGTTTATGGTTCTTATATTATTAACGAAAAACATATTAAGACAGAAGTGTCTTATAACAACAATGTATCAAAATTTACTACTGATGTTGAAAAAGATTATTCAAGTAGTGGAATATTAAATACCATTTACACCTACCATGGGCATCCAAAACAGATTACCACCCAGATTGCTTCAAGAGATGTTTTTGGAAATATTTTAGAACAAAGAATGACAGGAAAAGTGGACAATACTAATAATCAAACAAGATACTCGAGTTATGAATACGATAGTGATGGAATATACTTAGAAAAATCAAAAAACACCAATGGAGGTTCAGAATCTTATGTAAGTACAAACTACATAGACAAATTTACAGGAAATTTGCTTTTAGAAACAGGCGAAAATAATAGCCGTGTTTTTTATGAATATGATGCTTGGGATAAGTTAATAAAAAAATCAGACCCCTTTAGTTCTCAATCATACAGTTATGATTGGCAAACAGGTACTTATCTGTATAAACTAACAACAACAGATAACCAAGACGCCACTTATGTTGCTACATACTACGACAAAGGAGGACGTGCACTAAAGTCTGAAACAAACACATTTATATCAAATGACCCGAATAAAACCATTATCACTGCTGAAAAAGAATATAACGCACTGGGATTATTGTCCAAAGAACTTTCAAACTCTTTTGATGGAAGTGCCAGAATGACTACTACTTACACCTACGATTATGAAAACAGACCATCACAAGTATCTACCTCCAGAAACGGCAAAACTGTCACCAAAAACTACCATTACAATGGTCTTACTACCTTAGTTGATTATCCTGATTCTTATGGCAATACTCGTACATCATCTTCCACACAATATATGTTTGGTCAGCTTAAGCAATATATCCCAAATACTGCCATTGCTAGTGAGGTATTTAATTATACCTATCATGGAAGTGGTAAAGTAGAAACACAAGTAAGTGCTAATAAATATATCAAATATGTTTATGAAGATGGTACAGGATTTAAAACTGAAATGGATGACGATTTTGATATCACAGGCTCAAGTTCAGGCCAAAAACTCAAAGATTATGGTAAATACACCTACAGCTATAACTCTTTTGGGGAACTTTATAATGAAGTAAATCCCAAAAATCAAACCATTACATACCAATATGATGTGTTTGGAAGAGCATACACTAAAACCTTTGACAGCAAAACCATACATATTAGCTACTTAAATTCAGGAAATGGTAAAGGACAATTGGGCGAAACATATTTTAACAATCAATCCTATTCCCAAAAAAATAGTTATGACCAATATGGTCGAATACTTACTGTGCAAAAAAAATATAATTGCACAGGAGGTGTATGTGAAAAAATATTTACCACCAATTACAAATACGATAGAGATAAACTTTCAGAAAAAACATACCCAAATGGCTTTGCGGTGGGTTATGTATATACCAAAGGTATACTTACTGATATTGTAAGAAAAGACGATGGAACAAACACCCTGATTTGGAAATTAAACAATATGAACGAAATAGGACAAATAACCTCAGCCAAATTTGGAACACAAGGAAATATCGGCTATACCTATGACGAATTTTACAACCTCCATACCAAATTCTCAAAATGGGGAAATAAAACTTTATTTGACCAAAAATATGATTTTGATTACAGATTAGGTAACTTAATGTCGCGCAATAACATAAGTCATCCCAACACCATCGAATCTTTTAAGTATGACAGCCGAGACAGACTTACAGAAATAACTAACTACAACAACAATACTAAAACTATTAATTACAATACCACAGGAAAACTTTCCTACAAATATGATGCAGGCACATTTGAATATGCATCCAATAGCGCATTTAAGGTAGGAAGGGTAACAAGCCCTACCTCTGATATATCCCATGAAACACAAAATGTAACATACGATACACAGGGCGATGTCATTAAAATTGACGAATCTCCTGCAGGTTCAAGCATATTTACAGATATATACAACGGGCCCGACGAATCACGCTGGAAACTGACCGAAACCGTGAACAACTCCCCTACTGTATATGTTACCAAAGTATATTACGATAGCGAATACGAAGAAGAAGAGCACACTATCAATACCCGCCACCGCGAGATAAACTATATTACAGCTCCTACGGGCTTAGTAGCCGTATATATTAAAGACAGCAAAAACAACACACAAAAGCTATACCATGTGCATACAGACCATTTGGGCTCAATATGCACAATATCTGACGAAGATGAAGTAGTTACAGAGCGCAGTTTTGACGCTTGGGGCAGAGTACGCACAGCCTCCACCCATGCATATACCACCCTTGCCGCCCTCGACCACAATGATGGAATACCCTTGCTAAGGCGAGGATACACAGGGCACGAGCATTTAGAATTGCACGCACTTATACACATGAATGGCAGGGTGTACGACCCTGTGATGGGTCGCTTCTTAAGCCCCGACCCTATGATGCAGACCGACGACCCATTCTCATACGCAGGCTATAACCCCCTCTCAAGGGTAGACCCTTCAGGATACTTTTTCACAGAATATTTTAATTTACTTTCTGCCATATACATGCCTGGGTTATTTTTACACAACCAGTTCACCACCCCGTGCACCTGGGCTTATGAAAATAGGCAAGCCATACTTACAGGTGTATCTATAGTGGTAGGTGTTGCAATATCAGTAGCTACAGCAGGCACAGGCACAAAATTATCTGTAGGATTGGTACTGGCCGTCAATGCCATGACAGCCTCACTTACCACTGCCTACTCCACCGCCATTAGCGGTGGCAGCCTAGGGCAGGTGATAGGCAGTGCCCTCATAGCGGGGGCAGCCAGTGCAGCCACAGGCGGGGTGTGGAACGGTGGAGGCAGCATTATTTCAAAATTTGCGGCTACAGCCATGATTGGCTATGGGCAAACAGCTGCTACAGCACTGGTAAACGGTGCCGACCTTGACAATGCCTTGGTAGCAGGCCTTACAGGAGCAGCTTTTGCCACAGCAGGGGCAGGTATAGGATATGGGATTGGAAGGGCAGTAGGGGGAAGGGGTGTAAAAGCAGGAGAAGTTGGAGGAGATGGAGCCGAAAATGCGGTACTGCTTGATGAGGAGATAGAACCTGGATTTCTTCCAACAAAGGGCTTTAAGATAGCCGAAACTAAAGGTAATGCAAATTATGGAAAGTTTGGAATGACCCGAATTAATTCTAGAACAGGTTTACCCAAAGCTCATAGAGGATTAGACCTTTTAGGAGAAGTAGGAGACCCAGTATACGCTGCATACGATGGAGAGGTCATAGGCATAGGTGTGGATAGAGCAAATTATGGACCAAATTCAATCCGAACTTCCTCTATAATTAGTGGTAAAAAATACAATGTAGATTATGGTCATTTATCAAAAAGCTTTGTAAAAAAGGGAGACTATGTTTATAGAGGTGATAGGATAGGCTTAATCGGAAGAGAAGGAAATATTAAACCGTTTAGCCCATCAACATATCCAACCCATTTACACATAGGTATTTGGAGAACCCTCTCAAATGGGCAATCTGGCTATGTAAACCCTGTATTTGGACTTCCAAATTATAACTATTGATCTAATGGTAAGAATATTAATAGTTATATGTGCAATAATTTCATTTAGCTCAAAAAGCCAAGATGTGCTTAATCTAAGTATTGGGAAAATATTAATAGTTAGTTCAATTGATGGGATTAATAGTGGTTTATCTATAAAAATAAATAATAAAAGATATAAATTAATTGGGAGTGCAGATGGGGTTACAACTAAAGTGGATACAATAAATTTATCAAATGACTCAAAAATAGATTTTGTTTTGCTAGACCAATATGATGATAGTTTTGTAATTTCAGTGTTAAAATCTAATGGAGAAAATTATGAATTAATAGTTGTAGGGGATTTTATTTCTGATGAATCATGTGGAGACCTAAGCAATCATCATTTTTTTATTGTTTTAAAAAATACATTGTATGTAAATGCCATTGTTAAAAATAAAAAAGTATTAAATACAAAATGTACTTCTATTTATACAATTAGAGATTTATCTATGTTAAAAATTCAAAGAATTATTAAACCTGACTAGGTTATGGTATTGGAGTGGGTATTGGAGCGATACGTGGAGCAAGGCAAGCAAGGATAGATGCAAGAAACAGAGCTAATATGAAATTCCTTGAAGATAATCAAGCTATGGCTTGTGAAAATTGTCCATCGTATGGTCTTGACGAAATAACAGTTACTGCCCCAAGCTGGCGCAAGTCTGTGACTTGTGCCTTATTAGCAATAATTCCTTAATTTTGTAAAGTTTGCAACTTTACTATAAATGAGTACCAAGTATAAATTTCATAATCCAGATGGGGTATACTTTATCACATTTGCTGTGG
>JANRIG010000002.1:0-19156 GCA_033765235.1 Cytophagales bacterium
GTCTGTACGCAGGCCTGTGTGTGAGGCGGAGGCATTGGTAATAGTGGCGTTGGGGCTGAGGCAATTGGCATGGTAGTCTGTGCCTGACAGCTTTACGGCTGTGGGCTGGGTAAGGGTGAAGGCAGAGTAGGGTTCGGGGACGGTGATACTACCTGAAACATAACATTGGCTACCAACGTTGTTGTAATAGTTTTTAATTTGATAATGATAATTACCTGCACCTAATCGAGATACTGATGCAGGTTCAATTGTGGAAGGACTTATTGTTATGTTTTCATTGGCTTGATTGTTATCATAAGAATTATATCTCTTACTGGTATAGCCTGCTACTGTTTTTAAAGTAGTTATAGATCTGTTAAAAACAATATGACTTGTGTCGCCTAAAGGATTTATTTTTATGAAACTTATAGCATACCCGCTCAATAAACTTTTGTCATCAGCTGCATCATACTTTTTGCCACGATGACCTGTAATATCAAATTTAATCTCTATGTCTTTTCCACCCTTGCAAGTGGATAATATAGTGGTAATGTTGTTGATTTGAGGGGCTGAATGGTAGTAAAAATGATCGGCTGACAGATTTGAAGTAATCGTAAGGTTTGATACTTGGTTTATTTCTGTTTTGCTTATATTTAATCTACGACCTGCACCTCCTGCACCATTGGCAGGTAAGCTAAAAGTGTGAAAAAATGTGCCTGTTTTTGCACCAATGTTGTGTGTTATTACTGCATTTCCTAAGGTATGTATATTAATTTTTACATCACTTGGGCAAGTATTTGAAAAAGTATGACCATAGATGGTGACTAACTGTCCTTCACAAAGGCTTACTAATTTGTTTTGCTCAGGGTCAAAAGTGCTGCTAACAATATCAGGAATAGGCACAATATCATGATACCATTTATACTCAAATTCCACAAAATGGTAAAATAAGCTGGTTTCTATCTTTAGAAATTCTTTTTTTATTGTATTAACAGGCTGGTTGGTAAAAGTGTAAGTAAATGGCTCATAATAATAATTGTCATCAGCAGTTCCAAAAGCCCCACAGCCTGATGTATTATATTCAGTATCTACATCACAAGATTCTTCCCAAGTTTGAAAACGAAAGAAAAAACTGTTTTTATTGTCGCACCAAGGAAAAACCATAGTATGAGGTGTACTCATTATGGTTGAAGTAGTGGGTTTTTCATTGGCTGCATTGGTTACTATTGTACCAAATACCCTTGCATTGGGATTTGTTAAAGGATCAGTAAACCTGTTGTATTCAAAAAATACACGGTAACGATATTCTGAGGAGTTGCCTATTAAATTATCAAAAAATGTACCATTAGCTGCCATAGCCCCCAAAGCTAATTCCACAGAATAATGGTGTAACCCATAATGATTTATGAAGTTATTATATATTGTTTTCCTAACTGATGTTACCTTTACTACTCTTGCTTCTACATTGATATTAGTAGCATTAATCCTGCTGAGTGACAATATGAATATTAAAAGTAAAAAAATGTAAAGTTTTTTCCTCACTATGATACTGATATTTTGTGTATAAATGG
The DNA here is from genome assembly GCA_033765235.1 of Cytophagales bacterium. Taxonomy (GTDB): domain Bacteria; phylum Bacteroidota; class Bacteroidia; order Cytophagales; family UBA9547; genus JANRIG01. Next base: position 1,551 of record JANRIG010000002.1, read on the forward strand.
CTTGCCTTGTATATAATATCTTACCAAATATACTCCAGGCGATGGTACGTTAATTTGATGATAGTTTTCTGAAACAGGGTATGTTCTGCCTAAAAGGTCTATGACATGTATATCAGTTATTTCATTCACTGACTGGTAGGTAATGGTTAATCCCAAAACATCAAACTGAACAAGATTTTTTTTGTATTGATTTTCTACATGCAATTCTGTAAGTGTATTTTTAAGTTCAATACCACTTTTTATAGTTTTAGGAGGTGCTATAGGTACATTGGCGCATCTGCTTTCTGGCCAAGTGTACACCCCAAAATTGAGAGCTTTGAGTTCATCTTTAGCATTTGCAGGCCAAATAGTTTCTTGATAAATAATTTCACCACCATCAATAATTTTTGATTTTTCATTTTGTTGATTTGTAGGTTTGCCATCATATATGCCTGTAAAAACGGTACCATAAGCATCAAAATTACCTGTAACTGTTATTGTATATGTACCTATGGGTTGGTTTAGTTGTGTAGAATACATTCCACCAGTATTTTCAAAACCAGTAACAGTAGGCTCAGGATAATGATTTAGATACACTTTCCACCTGTTACTTTCGCATATATTATAGGATGATACATATATAGGAAGTGTTTCATTGTTAAAGGGGGTTACCCATGGTATATTACTAGTAACATTACTGGTACTAAACGCAACACCTCCTACGCTTTGGGTGTACCAGCGGTAGGTGGTGCCGGGTGGGTTGGTTTCGCCAAAGGCGGAGCCCATGGCGGTGAGGGTGAGGGTGCTGCCGCATTTGTCTATGGTGTTCCATTGGGGCTTGGGTCTAATGCAATTAGAACAGGCATTTCCATCATAAAATTTTACTCCAGTGCCTGTGTTGGTGTCTACAAAGGGCGTGCGGGCAGCGTAGCAGTAGTTGTAGAGTTTTTGTACGTCTGCATCAGTTAGCGGGAAGTTGAGCATTACCAGTTCGTCTGCTTCAAACGTGAGCCCTGTGGATGTGCTGTTGAAGTATTTACCTAATTTTAAGCCACTTTCATATAATTTTATGCCTGTTGCGGTGCCTGTAATTTCTATTTTTTTAGTAGTATTTATATAAATCTTTACACCTTCATTTTTATATCTAATCAATATAATGTTATTCCATTCATTAATATTTAGTTGATAATCAGTAAATAATGTGTCTTTTACTATGACATTGAAATCTAATTGTTTTTTGTATGTATATCCAATAAATTTTGTATATGGGTCATATATTATACTATGAAATTCTTTATATGTACCATTTATGCCATTTCTTATACCTTCATATTCTGCTATGGGCTGAAATGAAGTGCCTGTATTTGTGTTGGTTAATTTAATCCAAAATGACATTACAGGATTGCTTACAGTATCTACATAGTATGTACTCTGCGCTACAAATTTATCAATACTACCTATTATGATTGCCTCATTAGCTCTGCCAAATTTATCATTTGTGAAATTAGGATTAATACTAACATTGCTACCACTTGTTGCAGAAATGCCATATGGAATAGATGTTTGAGAGTCCTTTAAGCTATATACGAGCTGCGGTTTATAGCCTAATTCACCATAAGGAGTAGTTTGTGCAAAAATATAATTGACATTAAAAATAAGTAGAAATAATAATTTTAGTTTATTTGGCATACTGGAATAGTTTTTTAATATCGCTGCCAGTAACAGAAGTTGAAATATTATAAATGACGAGATGTATGCATGACTGCTGCTTACATTAACATTAACAGTAGAGGTTACTGTTTTGCCAGAGGCTTTATCTATATTTAAAGCTTCACCTTCTCTTCCAAACTTATCAGTAGCATATGTATAGGTGCCTGCCACAGTAGTGCCTGTGGCTTGGTCTGTAAGCATGGTGGTGGTATTGCCGGTGCCTTGGCTAAAGCTGTACAAGCTTATCAACTTAAACCCTATATCTTCGTAGGGGCGGGTTTGGGCATGGGTATTTATTACCCCTAAAAAGAAAAGAAGGAAAAGGGGTGAAAATATAAGATTTAAAATGGTAGATGTAAGATTGAAAAAACTTGGGCGTAAAAAGTGTAAAATGTAAAATTTGAAATGCGTATTCATATTCAGAGATATTAATGGTAAGTAAGTTGAGGCAAAGTAATGTAATATAAATGTTATTTTCAAAATATTATTTATTAAATAATTGTAAATTTTTTTTATGTGTTATTATTGGCTCTTTCTTGTCACTTATTACTTGGTGTATCTTTCTTCTTACTTTTTGTGTTGCCAAAAAGTAAGCAAAAAGGCACCCACAAAAACCAAATTCTAGTGTATTGTTTACCCACTTGCCTGCGCCTTGCTGCCCAATAACTTGAATTTCGCGCTTTTCGTGGACATCCACGCACATGATGCTCATTAATAAATACTTTCTGCGCTTTTTTTTATCTATTAATAAGTTGTATTTTGAAATTAACACTATTAATATCTCTTATTGTCTTCCTAAAGATACTGACAGCCAATATATTATCAGAAAATTGAATTATATCTGACACTTTATAGTAGTGTGCTTATGTGTATTATAGGTTTGTAATATGCTGTATTATACTTCATATTGTGCTACAGGTATGCAGGTGCATATCAGATTTCTATCGCCATGGGCATTGTCTATACGGCTCACTGATGGCCAAAATTTTGAATTTTTCACGTATTCTAATGGGAAAGCCGCTTTGTGCCTTGGGTATGGATAGTCCCAATGGTCGGAGGTTACAATTTGGGCAGTATGGGGTGCATTTTTGAGTACATTATTTACTTTTCCGAATACTCCTGTTTCTATTTCCTTTATCTCATTTCTGATAGCTATCATAGCATCGCAAAAGCGGTCGAGCTCTGGTTTGCTTTCGCTCTCAGTAGGCTCTATCATAAGTGTGCCCGGCACAGGAAAAGACACGGTAGGTGCATGAAACCCATAGTCCATCAATCGCTTGGCAATGTCTTCTACTTCTACTCCTGCAGTATTTTTATATGCTCTGCAATCGAGTATAAATTCATGTGCACAAAAGCCGTTTTCGCCGGTATATAGTATGTCATAGTGCTCTTGAAGTCTTGATTTTATATAATTGGCATTAATAATAGCGTGGGTAGTAGCCATTTTAAGCCCTTCTCCGCCCATCATTCGTATGTAGGCATATGATATAGGCAATATAGAGGCACTACCCCAAGGTGCTGCGCTCACTGCTCTATTGGCTTCTGTACCAATGTTTGTAATACTATGGTTTGGTAAGAATGGTACTAAGTGCTCAGCCACGCATATAGGTCCCATTCCCGGCCCGCCGCCACCGTGAGGTATGCAAAATGTCTTGTGTAGGTTGAGGTGACATACATCTGCTCCTATGGCAGCCGGACTGGTGAGGGCTACTTGAGCATTCATATTGGCACCATCCATGTATACCAATCCTCCACATTCATGTACTGTACTACATATATCTGTGATAGTTTTTTCAAATACGCCGTGTGTAGATGGATAGGTGACCATGAGGCAAGCTAGGTTTTTATCATGAAGTAATGCTTTATTTTTGAGGTCTTGTACATCTATATTTCCTCTATCGTCGCACTGCACCACTACTACTTTCATGCCTGCCATTACCGCACTGGCAGGATTGGTACCATGGGCAGATTGGGGTATGAGAGCTACATTGCGATGCTCTTGACGATGATGCTTGTGATACTCACGTATTACTATGAGCCCGGCATACTCTCCCTGAGCACCAGAGTTGGGCTGTAGCGATGTAGCTGCAAATCCTGTAATATTTGCCAAATATTTTTCAAGTTTTTCAAACATTTGTAAGTACCCACTTATTTGCCATTTTGGTACAAAAGGATGTATTTGTCCTACTTCAGCCCATGTCACAGGTATCATTTCTGCGGTAGCATTGAGCTTCATGGTGCATGAGCCCAGCGGTATCATAGAGTGTACCATAGACAAGTCTTTGTTTTCCAACGTTTTCATATACCTGAGTAGCTCATGCTCAGTATGATATGAGTTGAATACTGGATGTGTGAGCCAAGTAGATGTGCGAATATGATTTTGTAGAGGCAGGGTGGCTGCAAGTGTATTTTTGCTTTCATAAAGTTTGCCACTGTATATTTCAAATATATTAATCAAGTTTAATATATCTGTTGTAGTACTAGTCTCGTCTACAGATATTTGTACAACATTATTGCCATAATATAAATTTATGCATTTGGCTTCTGCAATCTCTCTTATTTTAATAATATCTACATTGCCTATGCACAAGGTATCAAAGTACTTATCATGTATAGGATTGAGCCCAAGCTGTATAAGTGCTTGATACAATGTATGGGCATGTGTGTGGATATGGTTTGCAATGCTTCTGAGGCCTTTTGGGCCGTGATACACCGCATACATAGAAGCTATGACGCCAAGCAGTACTTGGGCAGTGCAAATATTGGAGGTAGCTTTGTCTCTTTTTATATGTTGCTCTCTCATTTGCAGCGACATACGATAGCAATTATTGCCATGTTTATCTACAGACACCCCAATTAATCTGCCGGGTATATGTCGTTTATATTCTTCTTTGGTAGCAAAAAAGGCAGAATGCGGACCTCCCATGCCTAATGGTACTCCAAAACGCTGACTTGATCCTATGGCTACATCAGCACCTAATTCGCCGGGTGGTATGATATGAGTGAGTGCCATAAGGTCTGTAGCACAGGCTACGGAAATATTATTTTTTTTTGCTTCAGCTATCCACTTGCTGTAGTTCAATACAGCACCTTGAGCATCAGGGTATTGATACAGTGCTCCAAATATATCTTGGTCGGTGAGATTGGCTTGGAATAGGTCTGTTACTTCTATGATAAGCCCTAAAGGCTCTGCTCTGGTTTTGAGCACATCAATGGTTTGGGTAAATGTGTTATTAGACACCAAAAATTTTTTACTATCTTGTTTATCAGCATTTCTCACTGCATAGAGCATGGTCATGGCTTCTGCTGCGGCTGTGGCCTCATCAAGGAGCGATGCATTTGCTATTTCAAATCCTGTGAGGTCGCATATCATGGTTTGGTAGTTGATAAGTGCTTCTAACCTACCTTGTGCTATTTCTGCCTGATAGGGGGTGTATGCGGTGTACCAACCCGGATTTTCAAATATATTCCTCAATATCACCGGAGGTGTAATATTTGGGTAATATCCTTGTCCTATGTATGACTTATACAGCTTGTTTTGCGACATCATTTGTCTGAAATCATTCAAAAATTGTACCTCCGACATTGGCTCAGGGAGTTCGGGTGCTGCTTTGAGTCTTATATTGGATGGTATGGTATTGGCAATGAGCTCTTCAGCGTTTTTTACGCCTATTGTTTTCAGCATATCATTGGTAAATACCTCATTGGTATCAATATGTCTATTTATAAATGGAGTTTGTGACATTTATTAATTATTATATTATTAAATAGAAAAATGTTATAAAATGTTTTCAAGCACTTTGCTGCCCATGGCATCGGTGCCCAAAATATTATTATGAGGGGTATTTGTATTGGCTATATCGCCCGTACGCCACCCTTGCTTAAGTGTTTTGTCCACTGCGTTAATGATATTTTGTGCTTCTGCTTTCATGCCAAATGATATGTCAAGCAGCAGTGCGGCAGAGAGTACTGAGGCCAAAGGGTTGGCCAATCCTTTGCCTGCTATATCATGGGCAGAGCCATGAATAGGTTCATAGAAACCTATGCTGTCGCCTACAGATGCAGAAGCCAACATACCCATAGAGCCTGCTATTTGCGATGCTTCATCAGTGAGTATATCACCAAAAAGGTTGGCTGTGAGCACCACATCAAATTGGGTAGGGTATTTGATAAGTTGCATGGCTGCATTGTCTACAAATATGTGCTCGGTATGCACATCGGGGTACTGCTTGGCTATGTCTTGCACTACTTCGCGCCACAGTCTTGAACTCTCCAGCACATTGGCTTTGTCTACAGAGTGCAATTTTTTTCGGCGTGTCTGTGCTGCTTGGTAGGCTTTGTGTGCAATGCGCTCTACTTCGTAGCGTGAATATATCATAAGGTCTGAGGCAGTATTGCGGTCTTCACTTCTTTCTTTTTTACCAAAATACACATCGCCTGTGAGCTCTCTGAAAAACAATATATCTGCACCCCGCAATATTTCAGGTTTTATGCTGGAGGCATCTAATAATTCATCAAATAGTTTGATAGGTCTGAGATTGGCATATAGGCTGAGCTCTTTGCGTATTTTGAGCAAACCTTGCTCAGGGCGCACTTTGGCGTTGGGGTCATGGTCATACTTTGCATGACCTATGGCACCAAAGAGTATAGCATGGCTTGCGCGTGCTTTTGCTAATGTATCGTCAGGCAGCGGATTGCCTGTGGCTTCTATGGCTGCATGTCCCATGAGTGCTTCATCAAAAGCAAATTGATGGTTATATTTTTGGGCAATGGCTTGCAGCACATTTTTGCCCCAGCGGGTCACTTCCTGACCTATTCCATCGCCGGGGATGATGAGGATATTTTTAATCATGTATTAATAATCAATCACTTACAAGCAGAGAGTAAGGGATTCGAACCCCTGATACGGTTTCCCGTATACACACTTTCCAGGCGTGCGCCTTCAACCACTCGGCCAACTCTCTAAAATAGGGTTGCGAATTTCTTAAAATTTACGTCCTTTTGCAATAAAATATTTTTCTGTTGGTCAATATTCTCAAAATATATCAGAATAAATTAGTAAATCTTACGGGTACCAACCGTGCTTTGAACCTATTGAAGCTATCACCCCAGTATGATGTGGATTTTTATAAGTTTCAATATATTATGCAAAAATCTGCCTTTGAAGTGCTGGAAGATGTATTTGCAATGAAAAAAATTATTACCCTGTGCGACTATGCAAACCCCCGCGACCCCAAATCTACTGAAGTGAGTAACTCACTGCACAAAATATACCGCAGGCAACTATTGGCACTCGAAGAAAAAGGCACCCATGATTTACAAATAGGATACCCTATGCTCAGAGGCAAGTTCAACAACGGCATAATGGTATCTGCCCCGCTATTATTTTTTTCATATTCAATTGATATTCAAAATAATAACAAGCCTGTATGGCGACTTGTATTGCGAGAAGACACCCCCATATCAGTAAATAAAAGCCTGCTACTGGCATGGAGTCATCACCAACGTATGCCTATCCATGAAGAGTATTGGGACGAATTGTTTGACACCGAAAACATTGACTCTCTGGAGTTTAGAAACAGGCTCTATTACTTCCTTAAAGAATCCGGAATAGAAATAAATTTTAACAGAGACCTATATGTAAATACCTTACAGCCATTTACCAACTATACCAAAGACAATTTTGAAACTGTATTTTCAAATGGTGAACTAAAATTATTTCCCGAGGCAGTATTGGGCATGTTTCCGGAGGCAGGATCTGTACTCTATACAGATTATGATAACATGCTTACTAATTATGAATATAATAATTTTGAAGACTTTTTTATATCCAAAAGCCTGCCCAAAGGCCTATCTGTAAAGGAGGAAAACATCAAAGCACCTTTTGCAGTTGATGGTGCTCAACGTGAAGCTGTTTGCGCAGTAAAAAATGGAAATTCTATAGTGATACAAGGTCCGCCGGGCTCAGGAAAGTCGCAGCTTATCAGTAATTTGGCATGCGATTATATGGCTCAAGGCAAAAAAGTGCTCATAGTTTGTCAAAAGCGTGTAGCACTCGATGTGGTGCAGCAAAGACTTAAGTCTAAATACCTGCATGAATTTGTAGCTGTGGTACACGACACCCAAGTGGACAGACGAAAAATATATGACCAAATAGCCTCACAAATACAAAAAATAGACTTGTATAAAGAACAAAATTATACATTAAATGCTATCATTCTGGAACGTGATTATTTGCAAATATGCAGAAATATAGATGCTATAAATGATGAGTTAACCAGCTACAAATATGCACTTTTTGAAACAAATACTTGTGAGGTATCTGCCAAAGAATTATATATAAAAACTAAAAAATTCGAACAATATATATACCTTAATATAGAATCCTGTAATTATAATAACTATGAAAAATATGTCTTAAATATAAACTATATATATGAAATATCTGTAAAAAAAATATCAAATAATGTATTAAAATATTTAATATTTCATGAAAAAATAAGCCTAAAAATTGATAAAAATACACTGATAAAACACCTGAATAATTATTACCAATTAACAAAAATTATATTTGAAACTTCTGAAAAATATCTCAAAAATATACTTGAAATATGTGAGCATGCCACTAGGCTGATACATTATAAATATATCATAAATAATATTGACAATGTAGAAAACATATATGCCCAAATTGAATTATATCTCACTAATATTGAAGCTATTGATGAATATTTGTATAATTTAGAAAATATAGATAATACATTACAAATTTTAGAAAAACTTATCGAAAATCCTAAAAATATCATAGCGCAATGGGTATATGTAAAATATAACATCGAAGGCAAATTAATATATAAGTATCTTAATAATAGAAATATTTCAATAAACAAAAATGATATTAAGAAGGAAATAATAACGTTAAAAAATTTAATAATTTTAAAGAAAAATTTAAAATTATTATTATTTCAAATTGATGAAAATTATACAGATATTTCATCAAAAAATGAAGTTGTACAATATATAAATACTATAAAAAATGAATTAAATTACATCATAAAAAATAAAAATATATATATACAAATATTTACTAATAATGCACTTATACAATATGAAAATAATAGCATTAAAATAGAAAAATACATACATATCATAAATGAAAAAATTACAATATCTGATATACTTACTACATACTTTAGTCCTGATTTTTTTGACTATATATCATCCTTGTCAAAGGATGAATATATAAAATATACCAATACGATAGATGCCGAGTACCCTATATTAGCAGAGTATGAAAATCAATATTTTCAGCTTACAGAGACTGAAAGAGCCAACTATCATATCCTATCAAACTCCTATGCAGAGTCGTCAGTATTCTATGATTTTAAAACATACGCATTGCAATCCGGCTATCGCAGTTTTATTAAAAAGAAAGAGGAATTATATCCTATTTTGACTATTACAGCTACCGGCCGCATGGATTATCTCATACAGCAGTTGCAAGACCTATTACTCAAAAAGCAAGACATAGTGACACAAATGCTGCTCATACGCATACGCGCTCAAACATACAAAAACATAGAGGTAAACAGGCTCAATAATAGAGTTACTTACAGAGACTTACAACATCAAGTGACCAAAAAAAAGAAAATATGGAAGCCACGCAAACTGCTTGAAACCTTTGAAAATGAAATATATAACCTTGTACCCTGCTGGCTATGCTCACCCGAAAGTGTGTCTACATTATTCCCCTGCAGACAAATATTTGACATTGTTATTTTTGATGAAGCCTCTCAATGTTTTGTAGAAAAATCTATTCCATCTATGTGGCGAGCTACCCAAATAGTAGTAGTGGGCGACTCTAAGCAACTCGCACCTTTTGACCTGTATAATGCACGATGGGAGCAGCCGGACCATGATGATACACCTATGGAGGCTGATACAGACTCAGCACTGGCGCTTTGTGAAAAATATTTGCCATCGTACATGCTCACCGGACACTACAGAAGCAAACACCCCGCGCTAATAGCATTTTCAAATACCCATTTTTATGAGGGTAAACTCACCGCTTTGCCCGACCGTGAAGTGCTTAACTCAAGGCTCACTCCAATAATATATGTACAAGTAAATGGTATTTGGCACAAAAATCAAAATATGGCAGAAGCAGAAAAAGTAATACAAATAATCATAGAACTATCTACCAAAGAGCCCGACAAAGAAATAGGGGTAGTCACTTTCAACATTCATCAAAAAAACCTGATTGAAGACCTATTAACCCAAAATAATAACATAGATACCTCAAATATATACGTAAAAAATATTGAAAATATACAAGGCGACGAACGTGACTATGTAATATTCTCTGTAGGCTATGCCCCTGACCATGAGGGTAAAATAAAACATCAGTTTGGCAGCCTAAGCCATGCTCATGGCGAAAACAGGCTCAATGTAGCCGTGACTCGGGCACGCTCTCAAGTAATAGTGGTGGCAAGCATAACGCCCTCACAATTACAAACTCAAGACCTTGCTAATGAAGGGCCCAAATTGCTCAAAAAATACTTGGAATATGCATGGAATGTGAGCCAAGGGAGTGATATTAATACAAACTTGCACGAAAACACGGAGTTATTCTCATTGAAGCATCTACTGACCACTGATAACTACAAATATAAAATATGCCCGTACCCTATGGCTGATGTGGCTGAATATGAAGGTGATATGATACAAAAACTAATATTTACAGACGATGAGGCATATCGCAATAATCCATCAATGATAGACTGCCACGGGTACAAACCTATAGCCTTGAAACACAAAAACTGGGATTATGAATATATTTGGAGCAGGGAATATAGCTGTAAATAAAAAAGCATCCTCAAAAATACATTTGGGGATGCCTTGTTATAATAATATTTATTTACCCTATTTAGAAGCTTTTTTAGCAGCTTTTACCGCACGTTTTTCTTTCAACGATTTTTGTGGTTTTTTCTTATCTTCTTTTTTGGGTTCTAATGCTTTTGCCATAATATTAATCTATATTTAAGTGAAACAATAATATAATTATGATTGAAATTTACTAATAAAATATTAATATTCCAAGATAATTGTGTATTAATTTTTCCACAAAGCGGTTCATTTTAACCTAAATAAGATTTTTTTGCCCGTGTTAATATATAAAAAGCGAGCCAAGCGACTCGCTTTTTATTACTAATTTATAGATGAATATTAATTTTTGATTAACTTCTTCCTGATAATGTATCCTCCCGCATTTATCTGCAAGTAGTATATGCCTTGCGCCACATCTGACACATCAAAAGATGAGAAGCCACCGGTAAGGCTGCCTGATTTCACTGGGTTGCCCAGTGTATTGGTGAGTGTATACCCTACCAAATCAGCCTTGCTGCATTGCACATTCACCGTGCCGGTGGCAGGGTTGGGATATATAGTTATTTCTCCTGTGTATTTGTCTAACGCAGTCACACTTTCGCAAGTAGTAGAAGGGTTCACAAAGCTATTTACCACAGTCACCGTTATCATAGCATTCGCTTCGGGATACTGCTGAGACACTGCTTGTATTTGGTATATGCCAGTGCCAAAGCAATCGTTGCTACTTACATAAAGCTCATTGCCGGTCACTGTATTTTCTACCAACTTAGCCGCTTTAGATACCTCAGGCGTGTTTCCCCAGGTCACTCTTTTGTTTGTAAACTTAAACGCCGGCGTACCTATGGCAGTGATGGTAATGACGGGTGGTGTTGAGCTTGTAATATTAAGAGATGTGATGTCATTTTGTGCCACAAGGGTAAGCTTGGGGGCGTACACTGTGGCAGTATCTGCACATGACAGTCCTTCAGCAGCGATAGCTTCATCTTGCTGATTTGAATTGATAGTAATGACATGGAAAACAGAAGGATCATTTGCTAATTCAGCTTTTAAGTATGCTACACCTGCACCGCGGCATGTGTTGTTGCCTTTGAATACTATATTATTTCCTGTCACGGTATAATCCAACAAGAAGTCTGATGTTTTGGTCACCGTCCACTTAATATCTTTGGTATCTGTAGATGATGTAGGGAAGCCAGTAGCCATCAACTCGATGGTATTATCAAATACATTACTCTCTAAATTCAAATTGTTAAAGCCGCTGAATGTAGCACCATTCACACTTGTCACAGCTAGTGATGTAGATTTGCGGAATGATGTATAACCCAAAGGCAACAAGGGAGTTGGCAAAGTTGGTCCGTTAAAAGTATATATTACTAAACTATGTTTTGGCACTGTAATATACATACTGTCTGATATGGTAACTGTAGAAGAGTCAATGGTAGAATATTTGTCATTGTAATCTACACCTTTGATTGTGTACATTTTGCCTGAGCTGCTGTAAGATACACCATCTAATAAGTTGAGCTGTACTTGATAGTCGTTTTCAAAATCTCTGCTAAAAAATAACACAGCATATTTACCATTGTTATGGGTGATATAGTTTCCTACAGGATCATAGTTTACTAATATATTATTGTTATCATCTCTGGCTTTTTCTACAGTGGTAAGGGTAGTATTGAGCATGTTTCCTAATGATTTTGCATTTATAAGTTTAATCATGTAGAAAAATGGCAGCCTTCTGAATGATTCTACCGCTTCAGTAATGCGCCATTCGCCACCAATTAAATGAAATACTCCGGGAGGTAAGTGAGCTATTTTTTGGGCACTCATATAATAATCAGACATTAGTAGACCTTGTCCTTGCCTGCCATTGTATGAGCCGGTGGTCATATTGCTTTCGTACATAAAAAATTTCACATTACCTTTTGCTATGGTAGAAAAAGAGGAGTAGTCTGACTTGTACCACTCCAAAGCATTAGCCATAAATCTCATTCCGCTTTTGTAATATGCCAATTCTGTTACACCTGTGGGCACATTGGGGTCGTAGTTTAAGTTGCCTCCCATGTAACCGCTGATGGCCATTACGTCTACAAGCTTATTGCCTACTGTAGTATTTCGTAATTGGCTATGCAGCCCTATATAGTCATTGCTTGGATATCTTCCACAATATATAAATTGAACTTTGGTAGAGTCAAAGCCAGTGACAGTACGCATCATTGCGGTCATATCTCTGCACCACTGCCCGTAGGTAACATAGTTGGCGCCAATTTCAGCATTATGCGCGGCTGCTCCCCACACTTCGTTGCCATACTCTATAAATATGCCGGGAGATTTATTGATTAACGGCTCCGGATAGCCTTCGTTGGCACGTATTTGTCCACCACCACTGGTGGTGACAGGGCTCCAAAGGTATTCAGCAAATGTTCTGAATGTAACAGGGTTAGTACGCCAATCAGTGCCATCCTTTGTACCCACAGAGAGTGCTGCCATAGAGCCTAAGTCATTGCACTGTTTTACAAAATCAGCAAAAGTAACTGCAGCAGATGGACCTGAATGCGCAGAAAAATTTAGAGGATTAGAAGTTAGTGCTCCCCAACGTTGCATGGTAGGTCTCAAATCTTCGAGTAACATTTTTTGGTTTCCATTGTAATAATTACCCTCTAAATAATCGCCGTTAATACCTATTCCCGCATTTCTGGCAATGGCTTTGGTATCGTAGCTGAGGCGAGCTTTTTTGATGCCCGGTGCTGTAGTGAGCGGGTTGAAACTTGTAGTAGTAAAATTAAATGCACTGCTAAGAGTAGATACATTGCCATTTCCATCCACAGCTTGAAGGCGGAAAGTAAAATTTGTTTTGGGCAATAAACCTGTTACCACATTGATTGTAGGATCATTGATGAGGGCTGTGTTATATTTTACCCCATTTATTGAGAGGTTATAACCCATAATCTGGTTGCCGAAGGCTGCAGCTCCTGTCCAAGTAAGTACTACACTTAAGTCTCCGGGTATGCTTACACCTGCTGCAGTAGGGGCAGTAGGTGGTGTAGTATTATTACCAAAAGTACTGAATGAAAATACTGTACTTGGCTGCGACTCATTGCCTGTGCGGTCATATGACACTACAAATACACTATAGTGGGTAGTAGGGTTGAGACCTGTGATGGAATAAGTAAGATTTTTGGTGGTAGCTATTCTGGTACCATTCATATATACATAATAGCCTTCCACATCAGACTGGGTGGCTTTGTTCCATATGAGGCGAGCAGAGTTGGTACCTACAAAGGGGAGTGCCACACCACCTATAGTAGGCTTTATTACGTCATAATAAGGCTTGAGATATGCAGTATCTATAGCTCTAGTGCCAAAGCCGGGACCACTCCAGCGAAGTGTGAAATTTTTGCTGAATACATGGTAAGAAGCTGTTTTGAAAGCATAGGCATTGCCTCCTATGAGTGTGGTGGTATAGTTAGTGTTGCCCCCGGCCAAAGGTACTTGAGTATAAGTGACAGGTGACCTATTTGTAAGAATACCTGAAACTGAACTTGCAGCATATTTATACTGCACATTAGATACTGTGAGCAAATCAGGATTTGAAGTTTGAGAATTGGCAGTGACATGGTCATTAATCCTAAAGTCGCCGGCATCTTGGCTATTGATGGTAAACGTATAAACCCCTGTAACAGTTGGGAATATAAAACCTTTGTATTGGGTAGTCATACCATCATCACGTTGGAAGCAGCTGTATGCCGCTCCGTTTATGCCAGCATTGTTATCATCGCAAGGGGCATTGGGATCGCAATTGGCATTGCCTCCTGAAAGACCACTGGGACCTACTGTGAGACCGAGAGGGCAATAGAATGAAGGCGGAAAGTTTAGATCCACATTATATACAAGAGTGTCTTTGACAGATTTTTCGGTGGTGGGGAATGTCTTAGACCAAAAAACCAAATCATACACACTGAGTATTACCCCTTTTTTGTAGAAGTCGCCAAGAATTACATTGAGTGTTTTGCTAAAGGTGCCATCCACATCTGTGGCAGTAACGGTGAGTACTACACTACCTGCGTTGGAAGCGGGCACATGCACCCATAGTATGGCATGCTGGTCGGGGCTGGTGTATGTAACTCCTACAACTGATAGCAGTGCAGGATTAGATGACTCAGCTGTAACACCCGTGATAGTTTGGGTATTGCCACTGCCATCTGTAATGCCTCCCAAAAGTAAATAATTGGAGGTGACACCTAAATTAAGCTTATTATTATATAGGGTACCAATGGTAGGCAGCTGTGCATAAGATACCATCATGGTTACTAATAAGAAAGCAGTATAAAGTACTTTTTTCATATATTATGATTATATTAAATTTGTTAATAAAGCGTAAATATAGATACAAATTATTTACCAAAAAAATATTGTAATAAAAAATGTTATTTTTGTATTAAAATTATATATACTAAAAATACTATAATGTTTCATAACAAGATTTGTAAATTAATGAATTAATTTGGCAATAATTGGTTGTAACATCTATTGCCATTGAGCAATAGATATATATTTGTATTTATGAAAATAATCATAATCAACGGTCCAAATCTTAATCTGCTTGGCAAAAGAGAGCCTGATGTGTATGGCAACATGTCATTTGAGCAATATTTTGATACTCTATACAAAAAATACAGCCAAATATCATTAGAATATTATCAATCGAACTCAGAAGGGGAAATAATCAATAAGCTGCATGAAGTAGGTTTTAGTTGCGATGGTATCATACTCAATGCCGGCGCATATACGCATACTTCCATTGCCATAGCTGATGCCATATCTGCCATATCTGCCAAAGTGATAGAAGTACATATTTCTAATATACATGCCAGAGAGCCATTCAGACATTACAGCCATATATCAAAAGTAGCCAAGGGGGTTATTGTAGGGTTTGGGCTTAAGGGTTATGAGCTGGGGTTGCAAAGTTTTTTGTCATAATCAAAGTAGTATTAATACGTAATTTATATATTATTAATAAAATATAATACTAAACTCATCTGATAAAAATGGCAAACTATCACATGCCTGCTGAATGGGCACCACATACTGCTACATGGCTGTCATGGCCTCATAATGCTGATACTTGGGGCAATAAACTGGAGGGTGCAGAACTTACATTTGCCAAAATGGTGGAGGTACTTACTCCTTATGAAAAGGTAAATATCAATGTAAAAAATGAGGCGATGAAAAATAGGGCTATGTCATATATTAATGATACTAAAGCCATTATCTCACAAATTAAATTTTACTTCCATAGTACTAATGACAATTGGTGCCGCGACCATGGTCCTATATATGTAAAAGATGACAAAGGCAATAAGGCAATTACTAACTGGGAATATAACTCTTGGGGTGGCAAATATCCGCCTTTTGATGATGACAACAGCATACCAAAGCTCATAGCCAACGCACAAGATATACAGACATTAGATACAAATATGGTGTTGGAGGGAGGTTCCATAGATGTGAATGGCGAGGGCACGCTGATCACTACTAAGTCATGTTTGCTTCATAAAAACCGCAATCCACACTTTACCATTAATGATATAGAAGCACATTTGAGTAGGTACTTAGGCGCAAAAAAAATACTGTGGCTCGAAGAGGGTATTGCAGGAGATGATACTGACGGGCATATAGACGACATTACAAGATTTGTAAATGCCCATACCATAGTGACAGCTATAGAAGATGATACTAAAGATGCTAATTATGATACATTGCTACACAATTTTGAACTCATGAAAACTTGGCAAGGAGCCAATAGAGAAAATTTTAAAATTGTACAACTGCCTATGCCTGAGCCTGTAGTGACCGATGGACTAAGACTGCCTGCCAGCTACGCAAACTTTTACATTGCCAACCAAACAGTACTGGTGCCAATATTCGGCAGCAAACGCGATAAACTGGCACTCGATATATTGCAAACTGAGTTCAATTCACGCAAAGTAATAGGCATAGACTGTCGCACATTGGTATGGGGCTTGGGTGCTATTCATTGTTGCACACAGCAGGAGCCTTTGTAAGAGTATTTTTTTATAGTAAAATAGTATTGTAGATTACAATATTTTTTTTCCCATAGCTATTCTAATCATTTCAGTGGCATTTTGTGCACTGAATTTTCTAAGCAGGTGCATCCTATGAGTCTCTACGGTGCGTGTACTTATATTTTGCTTATCAGCAATTTGCTTGGTGCTGAGTCCAAGAGCTACATCTTTAAGTACGTCCATTTCTTTTTCTGTAATATCAATTTGTTCTTTATCTTCATTTTTTTTGAGTGTGAGTCCTTTGGCCATGATTAATGACACATCTGCGTTGAAAAATTTTTCGCCGGTCATTACTTTATTTATGGCTTTAATAATCTCACTTTTCTCTACATTTTTGAGTAAGTAGCTATCGGCACCGGCCTCTATACATTTGATCACATATTCAGGCTCTTCGTGCATGGATAAGATGATTATTCCTATATGAGGGTACAAGGCTTTAATTTTTTCGGTGGCTTGAATACCGTTCAATTTTGGCATAGTGAGGTCTATGAGCAGTATATCCGGCGTAATGGTGGTGAGCAAATGCATAAGCTCTTCTCCATTTTCGGCTTCTGCTATTACTTTGATACCGGGCTCGTTTTGCAAGAGAGATTTTATGCCGTCTCTTACCAGTCTGTGGTCGTCGGTAATTATTATGTGGATGTCATTCATAACGTATATTGTTTATAAGATATTAAAAATCTAAATAAAAGCCGGCACAGCCGGCTTTTAGAAACAAATATACGCAATTAGTTTTTTACAACTACCGTATCGTGTTTTTCTACATTGGGTGTATTATTGGCAGGGGCATTTTTTTGTTTTTTGCCTGCGTTCATAGCTTTGTAGTTAGACGGGTTGTCGAGTGGAGCCACTACTATATCAAAAGGCATCACAGGTACAATAGCACCGGAGTTTGATTTAGTATTGAAACCTGCTTTGTAGTTTGCAGAAGCTTCAAAGTTATCT
>JANRIG010000006.1:0-45908 GCA_033765235.1 Cytophagales bacterium
ACCAACATCAAAAGTTACTGCATTAGGTGCTTACTACCGGCTCACAGTATCGGGGAGTGGTATGTGGTCATTGAGCCTGCCTTCAGCAATGGGTATTGCAAGCCCCACATCAGGTACAGGCAGCGGATTTATAAATCTTACTGTGCTGCCAAACCTCTCCAATATTTTAGATAGAGATATATCCTTGGCATTTACTTCAGGCAATACAACCAATGTGATCACCATAAGCCAATTTGGGTATTTGCCATCATACTTTTCTCCATCTGTATTGACTGTAGGGCACGAAAGTGGTATGGTTATTGTATCACTTATAGGAACTAACCTTTCAAAAACATCTTTGCTCAATACTAATAATGACTTAGTAATTAACACAATAGATAGCATTCAAGGTTATTATTTATTATTGTCCATAGAATACCCAACAAATAATACATCATTAACCAATGTTTATACTGTATCTTCAAATAATCTTGATGGAAGTCAAAGTTTATTTACACTATTACAAAACAATAATACAACTCTTAATATTGAAAATAGCGAAAACAGTACAAATTCTATGATTACAATACACCCTAATCCTGCAAGTGAAATATTAAATGTAATATCATTATTTGAATCTGCAGAATTGAGATTTGTTGATATTATTGGTAATATTATTCATACATGTACCGTGAAAAAAGGCTTAAATACTATTAATTTAGAAAAACTTAAACCCGGGTATTATACTATTGAAAACAACATGGGTGTTAATTTTAATAAACTTATTAGAAAATAACGTATAATATATGACATTATTTTCTAAAATACTGCTGTACATTTTTGCGCAGTAACAATTTTGTGATGAATATCAAAAAGTTGTAAAGCAGATGTTTATTCACATTTTTTATTTACTGTAATGTTAATCTTAATACTTAGTTTTGCAAAAAATAAATAAAAAATATGATAAAATTAATAAATATAACCATAGCACTGACTATGCTATGGAGTTGCGCCAAAAAAAATGACAGCTTAGTTGCCTATTGGGATTTTGACAATGTGGAGAACAATATGGTAAAAGACCTTTCAGACAATGGATACCATGCCATTGTGCATGATGCAGTATTTGATGAAGGTAAAATTGGCAAAGCATTTCATGGAGATGGCAAGGGATATTTGGAAGTAAAATACAATCCTGCTTTGGATAAGTTTGAGCAAGGCATTACCATTGCAGCATGGGTATGCAGAGATACCAGTACACTGTGGAACTGTCTGATAACCCGCGAAACACAAGACAACTGGTCAGAGTATTATGACATAGCGATTAACAAAAACAAGCCACTATTTTCTATAGACCCTGATGGCAAAAACTTTGTAAAAGCCGAGCACTCAGACTCATTGCCCGTAGGGCAGTGGATACATTTGGCGGGTACTTTTGATAATAAAACTTATAAACTATATATCAATGGCAAAGAGGCAGCCTCAGGTATGAAAGAGATGCCATTTGTATTTACAGACCAAAATCCTATATATATAGGAAGCAATACCAATGATGCAGGAGCTACCATGCACGATTATTTTTTTGGCAAAATAGATGAGTTGAAAATATATAATAGAGCTCTCAATAATGAAGAAATATTAACTTTAACAAAATAATAAGTAGTGATATGAAAGTATTAATATTAGGAGGTACAGGGCTTATAAGCAGAACTATTACAGAACATCTTTTGCACAAAAAAGATATAGAAATCACTCATTTTAACAGAGGCTTGAAAACTACTACCCCACCGGGAGTGAAAACCATAGTGGGCGACCGTACAAATTATATATCATTTGAAAGGCAAATGGAAGAGGCAGACAGGTATGATGTAGTGATAGATATGATAGGCTACCACCCTGATGAGGTGAGCAGTGCTATAAGAACTTTTAAAGGTCGTGTAAAACAATATATATTTTGCAGCACAGTAGATATATATCCTAAGTGGAGTGTGAAATACCCAATTACTGAAGCAGAACCATTAGAAGCATCTCCTGCGTTTGAGTATGCATACAATAAAGTAAAATGTGAAAAACTGCTTTGGCAAGCTCATGAGCAAAAATGCTTTGAGGTCACCTGTATTCGTCCGGCACATACATATGGCGAAGGTGGCAATATATTACATACATTGGGTTGGGACAATACCTACTTGCCGGATCGCATGAAAAAAAACAAAAAAATAATTTGCCACGGAGATGGCACCTCATTATGGGGAAGTGCTCATGCACATGATGTAGGCAAAGCATTTGCCAATGCTGTGGGAAATATAAAAACCTATGGCGAAGGCTATCATGTAGCTGCAGATGAGTGGATTACATGGAATTATTACTACACACAAATGGCAGAAAGCATGGGATATGATAAGCCTGAAATGGTGTATATTCCAAGTAACATTATCAAAAAGTTAAAACCTGATACAGGTTTTATATGCGATGAAAATTTTAAATACTCTAATGTATTTGACAATACCAAAGCCCATAAAGATTTGGGCTATACCTATACCATCTCATGGAAAGAGGGCATAAAACGCACCATACTTTGGCTAGAAAAAGAAGGAAAAATTCAAAACTCAGACCAATATCCCGAGTATGATGACACTATAAATAAATGGGATAATATTATCAATAAACTATAAATATTATATAATAATGGAAAAATACATAGACTCAGGCATAGTATTTTTATATTTCCTAATCATATTGGTAGCAGGCATAGTATTGAGCAAAAAACAAAAAAATGCCAATGATGATGAGCCTCTTCAAAGTGGCAAACATTTATCATGGTGGGAAACCGGACTGACCATGATAGCCATGATGGTAGACCCTGGCATAATGGGGCTTGCAGGGCTAAGTTTTATTTTTGGGCTATATTGCGTGCAGTGGACAGCCATAAACCTTTGGTTTACCTCCATTGTGGCATCACTGGTGTTTGTAGGTATATATTGGCGTAGCGGCATTACTACCACCCCCGAATATTTGGAAAAAAGATTTAATGCACTTACACGTGGTTTTTTTTCATTGGTAATGATTGTAGTATTGGCAGCCATGCTGCCTTACGCTGTGTATATGGGTGCATTGTTGCTCACACAACTTTTGGGTTGGAATTTTTGGATTAATGTCATCATTATCAGTGTCATTTCAGGGCTGTATGTAGTGATGGGTGGTACCAAAACCATGCTTACCATAGATACATTTCAGGGTATATTTTTATTAATTGTAATATTATTTGTAGGGGTAGTGGCATACAATGCATGTGGAGGTTTACAAGGTATTGCTTCCATGCAAGATGTAGGTGAGAGCGGAAGACCAATAAAAAGTTTTTTGCCTCCTTTAAGTACTGATTTAAATACTAAAATATTCTTCCCTTTACCGGCCATACTTACAGGTGCCTTAGTAGTAGGGCTGTCATGGATAGTGTGCAACTTTGGCATGGCACAAAGATTATTGGCTGCCAAAACTGAAAAAGATGCTCAAAAAGCACTTATAATGACGGCAGGAGCCAATGTATTGATAAATTTTACAGGTTTTTTGGTGGGTGTGGCCATGCGCATGAGAAATCCTGACGCAGTACCAGACAGTACTTATATGAATTTTATAATGAGCGACTTCCCAATTGGAGTAAGGGGGTTGGTAGTGGCAGGCATCATGGCGGCTTTGGTATCTACGGTAGATGGCCTCATATCCAGTACAGGTGTGCTGGCTACCAATGATATATATGTAAGATTTATAAACCCCAAAGCTACCCCAAAGCAAATCAAATTTCAACTTAAAATGTATGAACTGACAGCCATAGCCTGTATTTTTATTTTTATACCTTTATATATGAATACCCGCTCGGCACAAGAGTTGCTACAGTCATTTTGGTCATACTTACTTGGGGTAGTGGTGGCTATATTCTTGTTGGGAATATTATTTACCAATGTCACCGCAATGGCTGCAAATATTGCCATGATTGTAGGATTGGCAATATCTATGGGTATGGCAGCTTTCACATCCATAAATTTTGCATACATATCTGCCATAAGTTTTGTGGCCTCCATTTGTACAGGATTGATAATAAGTGCATTTGATAAAAATAAAAAAACAATGAAAGAGCTGTCGCAGCTCACAGTATGGACACTTGCAGACGCAAAAGGTCCTTGGATAGGATTTGCATCCTGGCCTGCACTTCGGATATTGGTCATTGCCATTCCTGCAAGCTGGCTATGTATTACCCTACTGTGGGAGTGGCTGGTGATGTAGGTAATATATTGAACTCATACAAATTTATGAAAAGGTTGTGGTCTATATCAGTTTTTTTTTATAAATTATCACAATGCTAATATTTTGGCATGAAAATCTTGTTATAATGATTCGAATTTATGGATTATACTCTCTTTTAGGATATATAGATAGTGTATAATACAACTAGTGGGGTGTGCGTAGGTTCTCCTAATCATCAGTTAGGATTTATTTTTCTTAATAGTTTTCTTGAAAAGTCAGTTTCAGCATCTAATGAAGCTATCATTTCTCCACCTGCATTTGAAAGTCTTGCCAAGTCTTGTTTGGGAATAGAGCCTTGGTCCGAAAAAATCAACAAACTCTCGAAATCTGCTTTGCTATTATTCAATCTCTCTAATACAATTGTTGTCAAACGTGCTTTGTCTCTATTGGGAATTCCAAAAAGAAAAATAGGGGAATACTTTCCTTCAATTCGATAGTCTATTGGATAGTCTCGAGCATTATCCATTTCATCAAAGTAGTAGTCTTTTTTTACTTTTTCTTCTCCTACAACTTTGAATAATTGTTCTTGCAAGTCTTCATAAAAAGTTGATTCTGCTCTTGCTCTATTTAGAAAAGTAAGGTCATTTATTTTTGTCAGTGCCTGTCCAAGTCTAAAAATATTAAAACCTAAATTTTCCATAGGTGTATCTATGAAAAACTCTCCATTGTCTTCATCAATGAATGTTTCTGCCTTTATCTGGTCAAATATTTTACCCCTTGTTCCTTCTCTAAATTTATCAATATCATTATCATAACTTAAATGCATCATTGTATGCCCCATATCAGTCAATCTTATAATACCACCGGGCATTTCCTTAATGTAAATTTGATAAGGGTCTCCGTCAGCAAAATAAAAAGGTGTTTCTATGGAAAGTATATTTTGATTTTTTGGCTTTATTTTTACTTCTGCACACATTAATGAGCAAAGAGCCTCTTGTAGTTTATTTATATCAAGGTTCATTAGCCGAATAATTTTGTTTGACTTGTATTGTCTGGTGTAGTTGTAATACCTGAAATTTTACAATCGGTTACTAAGCAATGCAAAGCTCCTTCAATAGTATTATATCTTTCAGTTGCCATTGCAAAGCCTTCAGCTTTTCTATTAGCCTTTATATACTTTTCCGTAGCCATATGAATGTGGCAAGTATACCCAAGACGAACTTTTTCTAAATGATTTGGATGGTCGTGATTTGGACCGTTAAATCTTTTTAGTGTTAATGTTTCTCCATTAGGGGCGAGCCAATTTATACCACAAGAAAAGTCATCTTCCATACCTTCACGTAGATTTTGGCGTTTGTAAATTTCAAATTCGTGTCCCGAATTGTCTAATGCAACGGCTTTATAAGTAACTTGCTCATGTCCGTCCTTATATTTACTTTTTATCTGAGGATTAGTCAAGCGTTTAGCGCAGTTAAGAAGGTCTGCTATTTTATCATCCGTTAAACTTTCAAATGCCATTCTAAATAATCAATTTTTGTGAAATTTTATCATTGATAGGTCACATAATATGATTGAATCATTATTTCACGAAACTTACACACAACAGCTCACATGTTTGCTAAGTGCGTGAAATAAGAGGTTTCACGTACAAATGTAGATATCAATATAGAAATTTGCAAGCACAGGGTTAATAATACCATGCTATTGGTAGGGTATTAAATATACACTAAGAGAATGTGTTTTTTATCAGATATCTTACCAATTTGATAATAAAGTATTGTAAATTACTATTTCTTCGCTACGCATATACCATATTATTGATTTTTTCGTGTCGTAACAAACTCTGCATGTGCTCAAATTCATACCTCTATTATTTTTCTACTATTTTGAATATTCATGCATATTTGCAAAAAATATTTTAATGATAAAAGTAGGTATATTTTTCGGCGGCAGGTCGCGCGAGCGCGAAATATCATTTGCAGGCGGGCGCACAGTGTATGACAATTTGGACAAATCTATATTTGAAGCTATACCTGTATTTGTAGATAGTTTAGGGCAGTTTATCATGCTCGATTGGCAATATATATACAAAGGTACCATACGCGATTTTTATCCTCCTGCCAAATATGCAGATGCTTCTAACCTACACTATCAACTATATATAGAATCGCTGGCGCAACAAAATGTGAATATACTCCATGAAATAGCCAATAGTGTAGGTAAAAAAATCATGCCACATGAGTTTGCCATGTACATGGATGTAGCTTTTTTGACCTTACATGGACCTTACGGCGAAGATGGCAACATACAAGGCATATTGGAGTGGTATGGCATACCCTATACAGGCTGTGGAATACTCCCATCTGCCATAGGCATAGACAAAGTGATACAAAAAAGCATACTCACACAAGCTGGTTTTTCAGTGCCCGATTATTTGGTTATTCATCGCAATGAGTGGAATGCAACCCATGCTCACAGTATTTTTGCTCAAGTGCAATCAATAGTTGGCACTAATATAGTAGTAAAAGCACCTCATCAAGGCTCATCTATAGGTGTCAGTGTACTACAAAACCCTGATATACAAACATTTATTGATGCAGTAAACAAAAGTTTATTTATCAAAGTAATAAATTCGTACATTTGGAAATCATACAGTAATGATGAAAAAACAACATTTATACGCGACCTGACAGACATACGCACAGGCATAGGCATGCCTGTAATGGTGCAAGACAGTATACTCCACACTCCCGCAGATTTGATACAATATTTAGACGCTAACAGTGATATATTGGATGAAATAATATTGCAAAATACCGAAGGCGAAGATGCTGTATTGGTGGAGCAATTCATACAGGGCGAAGAATTTTCGTGCATAATCATCCAAGACGCATCAGGAAAGCCTCTATGCCTGCCTCCTACACAAATTATAAAACCTGATGCACTATTTGATTATAAGTCAAAATATTTGCCGGGTATCAGTCGCAAAATCACACCTATAGATTTGCCTCTGCCATTCATATACAGAATATGTGAACAAGCAGAAAAACTATATACAATATTGCAATGCAATGTGTATGCACGTATTGATGGATTTTTTGCACAAAATGGTAACATATACCTCAATGACCCCAACACTACCTCAGGTATGCTGCCCTCCTCATTTTTCTTTCATCAGGCTGCCGAAATAGGTCTAAATCCGTCTCAAATATTGACCTACATCATTCATACATCACTGGCAGAGCGTACAAAATCAGGTAAAGAAATATTCAAAATCAGTAAGTTATATCATGATTTGGAAGCATTATTGAAAAATAATGTAACCTCACAGCCCAAAAAGAGAGTAGGGGTAATCATGGGTGGCTACAGCACTGAGCGACACATATCTGTAGAGAGCGGGCGCAACATATTTGAAAAACTTGCCTCAAGCACCAAATATGAACCTATCCCTATTTTTTTGACAGGGAATGCCAATAATTATGATTTGTACAAAATACCTGTAAACATCATGCTCAAAGACAATGCTGATGACATAAGAGATAAAATATTGACGCACAATACAGTAGAAATACATCCTGTAATAGCACAAATAAGAGACCGTGCATATACAATTACAGAGATATATTCAAAAAATACAATATATACCCCACAAAAAATAGAACTCTCGCAGCTTAAAAACGAGTGCGATATGGTATTCATAGCACTGCACGGCAGGCCCGGCGAAGATGGCGACATACAGTCAAAGCTCGATGCCATATCCATGCCCTACAACGGCTCAGGAGTGCAAAGCTCATCTACTACCATAGATAAATATATTACCAATGAAATATTGCTCAAAAACGGAATATCAGTTGCCAAACATATGCTGGTACTACAAAATACTTGGGGCTCTGATACCATAGTTGAAATCGAAAAATACTTAGGCTACCCGCTCATTGCCAAGCCGCATGACGAAGGGTGCAGCTCAGCAGTGAAAAAAATAAAAAACAGAGAGCAACTCATTGCATTTGCAACCATGATGTTTAGGGATGAGGTAGGTTTTCCCGAGCAAGAATCACAGATATTAAACGTATCCAAAAAAGATGAATTTCCGCAAAAAGTATGTTTTTTAGTGGAAGAGTTAATTGCCTCCAATGGTGCCGCACACTTTTTGGAAGTGACAGGAGGAATGCTTATAGACGGAGATAATTTTGAAGTATTTGAGCCTTCGGAAGCATTGGCAGTGGGCGAGGTGCTCACATTGGAAGAAAAATTTTTGGCAGGTGAAGGTCAGAATATCACCCCTGCACGGTTTTCAAAAAATAGCGAGATACAAAAAAATATAAGCACGCAAGTAAAAAATACCCTCAAAAATACTGCGCAAATATTAGGGGTACAAGGCTATTGCAGAATAGATGCATTTGTACGAATATTTGAAAATAATACTTGCGAAACCATCATCATTGAGGTAAACTCACTTCCGGGCATGACACCCGCCACATGTATTTTTCATCAAGCAGCTATAAATCAATACAAGCCTTACGAGTTCATAGACAGACTATTGCAAATATCCGATCACAATCACCGCCATATTTGAGCGCATGATTGAAGTATTTATGCAAAATATATTTTCATTTTCGTATTTATATGATTGTTTTGTACCCTTATGCTAAACCGTAGAATCATCAGAGGCAAAGTACTGCAACAGTTGTATGCCTACAAGACAAGTGAGGGTGCCAATATAGACACAGCATTTGAAAACATTAATATAAAATACTCTCCTGACCTCAATGCATTGGAGCCTCAAGATGCAGTGCAGTTACAAAAAATGAAAACCAAAGCCCTGCATGAATTTGATAAATACATAAAAAACTTTGATGCAAATCTATTGATGTCACTCCCGGAAGATATCAAAGAAGATATGCAAAAAATATGTAAAAAACTGACAGATAATAACACACAAGACTGTGAGCGAATACTTATCAGTTTATTTTCAGATTGTGATAATATACTAAACCAATATCTGAGCATATTGTCGCTCATAGTAGAAGTAGCTGAAAAAATGAATGTCATAAAAAAAGACGACTATTTGGCTAAATCTATTGATATACAGACGATAAACAATGATATAATTCTAAAAACTGAACTACAGAAAAAAAATTTCCAATGGCACACTGAGCAAGATATGGTATCAGATATCATCAACCAAATATGTGCAGACAACTTATATATAGCGCGGAAATCAAATGCAGACAGAGGTATATTGCTCCAAATATTCAGAGAATGCATATTCAAAAATGCCTTATTTAATGAATATTATGAAAACAACAACATAAGCTGGCAAGAAGATAAAGTAGCTGTGAAAGATATGGTGAGTGATACATTGAAAGAAATAAGCAACAATTCACCTATTACATTGCCCAAAATTTCAAAAAACTGGGACGATGACCGACAATTTATGCAAAAACTATACCTCAACACCGTGAAAAACGATTATCAATACAATGAGCTTATAGCACCCAAACTTCAAAACTGGGATATGAGCAGAGTGACTCTTACTGATAACCTCATTATGAAAATGTGCATATGTGAGATGATACACTTTCAGACCATTCCCATAAAAGTAAGCCTCAATGAATATATAGAACTATCCAAAAGATACAGCACACCCAAAAGCAAAATACTGATAAACGGAGTGCTCGACAAACTATCCAATGAGCTCATCAATAATGGTGTTATCAAAAAAAGCGGACGTGGATTGATGGATAATAAGTAGTAAAATCTCCACTTTCACTCCAACCCCAAATCTTTTAATACGGAGGCTATCTTTTGGTCAAGTTTAGCTCCTACATCTGCCAAATCATGGCGTGAAGGCAGGGTGCCATTTACACTCACATAAAATTTTATTTTAGGCTCTGTACCCGAGGGGCGGGCAGATACCAGCGTACCATCATCTGTCAAAAATTGGAGCACATCAGACTTGGGCAATCCTATGGGTTTTGTATTTCCTGTGGCAAGGTCTGTCTCTCGGCATTGCTCATAGTCAAGTAGTTTTAGCAACTTTGAGCCTCCCAGTACTTTGGGTGGATGGTTGCGATATTGCACCATCATGGCTCTGATTTCGTCTGCACCTGCTTTGCCTGTCTTGGTGATAGACACTAATTTTTCTTTGTAATAGCCATGCTGTACATATATATCGAGCAGCATATCATACAGTGAGCTGTCTTTGCTCTTAGCATAAGCAGCCATCTCAGCTATGAATGCACAGGCACTTATGGCATCTTTGTCTCTCACAAAGTCGCCCACAAGGTAGCCATAGCTCTCTTCGCCACCTACTATGAATGTTTTTCGCTTATCAAACTTATGTATGAGTTCTGCTATGTATTTGAAACCAGTGAGCACATTGTAGCACTCCACCCCAAAACTTGCTGCAATTTTGTCCATCAGGTAGCTGGTCACTATCGTTTTCACTATAAACTGTTTGCCATCAAGTTTGCCTGCCATTTGCCAAGCATTGAGCATGTAGTGAAAAAGTAGTGCTCCCGTCTGGTTGCCGTTGAGCAATATCCATTCGCTTTTATCATTTTTTACAGCTATTCCTACTCTGTCGCTATCGGGGTCAGTGGCCAATACCAAGTCTGCATCTGTGTTTTGTGCTTTGTCCAATGCCAGTGCCAATGCTTCTTTTTCTTCCGGGTTGGGTGATTTGGTAGTGGGAAAGTTGCCATCAGGTTTGCTCTGCTGCTCTACCAAGATTATATTTTCAAATCCAAATTTTTGCAACAATTTAGGAACTAATGTGATGCCTGTACCATGAAGCGGTGTGAATACAATTTTGAGGTCTTTGTGTTTTTGAATTGCCTCTTTAGATATTGACAGTGAGGCAGTTTGCGCTATGTATTCATTATCTATATCTTCGCCTATGTGTATAATATTGTCTGATATTTTACCAAATTTTACCTGTTCTATACCTTTGATACGGCGTACCTCACCAATAGTATTTTTGTCGTGCGGCGATACCATTTGTGCACCATCGTTGAAGTAGGCTTTGTAGCCGTTGTATTCTTTGGGATTGTGCGAAGCAGTAATCACTATACCACTGTGACAATGAAAGTGCCTCACAGCAAAACTGAGCTCCGGCGTAGGGCGAAGTTCTCTGAAAAGATACACTATGGCACCATTGGCAGAGAGTACTTCTGCCGATATTTCTGCAAAATATCTGCTATTGTTTCGGCTGTCATATGCTATGGCTACCTTTATTTGTTTTGCCGGAAAACACAGTTTTAGGTAGTTAAAAAGCCCCTGTGTGGCCATAGCCACAGTGTATTTGTTCATCTTGTTGGTGCCTACACCCATGAGCCCGCGCATGCCGCCTGTGCCAAATTCCAAATCTTTGTAAAATGCATCTGTAAGCTCAGTTTCATTGTTTTCGGCTACAAGTTTGCGAATGGTATTTTTAGTATCTTCATCAAAGGCACCTGTGAGCCATTGGTTTATTCTATTTTGTACTTCGGGCAATAACATAAGGTGATGGCAATAAATATATAGGGTGGCTAATTAATTATTTTTTTCTTTAATATTATTATACTGAAATTGTGAAAAAATAGATGCATTTACCTGAAAAAATATTTCAGTTTATCTTTGATAATGAAAATATAGATGAGCATACACTGCTGCTCAAAAAAGATATTTTCACGGAAGTGACCAATAAATATTTGGCTTCACAAATATATGCTCGCAAAAAAGCAAAGTATAAGCTGCCGGAGTGGTACAATAATTATAAAATCATATATCCTGAAAAAATTAATTTAGAACAAAGCTCTTCTCAATATACAGCAAAATATAAACGAGATATAGTAAATAATGTTGATATATTATGTGATATAACCGGTGGATTTGGAGTAGATTTTTATTATTTATCTATTGATAAAAAACATAATTATTATATAGAAAATAATAAACAATTATGTGAAATAGTAAGTCACAATTTTGAGAAATTAGGAGCTGAAAATAATCAAATTATTAATGACAACGGAATAGAATATATCAAAAACAGTAATCTACATTTTGATATGATTTATATAGACCCATCGCGCAGAAAATTGGATAAAAAAGTATATAATATATATGATTGTGAGCCAAATATCATCACACACATGCCAATGTTATTACAAAAATCGTCTCAAGTATTGGTAAAACTATCCCCTATGATAGACATAAAATACTTGTTAAATACGTTCAAAAATATAGCTGAAATACATGTAATATCTGTACAAAATGAATGTAAAGAAATACTAATTTTGTTAAATAATAATATGAATAATACGCTCTTATTATATGCTGTAGAACTTAATAATTATAAAAATATTATATATAAATTAGATAAATATAATCATACTAATTCATATATTTATGATGATAAAATACATAAATATATATATGACCCTTATGTAAGTATTGTCAAATCAGGAGCACTGATACAAGTAGCTTATGATTATGATATTCATAAAATATCAACCAATACATCCCTATATTTTTCTGATATGCTCAAAGAAAATTTTCCAGGCAGAGTGTTTGAAGTGATTGATAAAATTGACAAAAACAATAAAAAAAGATATCTCGTGCATGTACTTATGCGCAACGTGAAAATGACCGTACAAGAGATATATAAAAAATACAATGTAGCAGAGGGCAATGAATATTATCTGATAGTATACAGCAACGGAAATAATAAAATACAAGCACTATTGTGCAAAATTGTGAAGCACTGAATATAATTTCAAAAAAAATAATATCGCTTTGACAATGATACCAAATAACATTTTATTTTTGCCATGTTATAATACTACCTTCGTATATGTATAAAATATTATTTACATTAACCACGCTCATAATGGCTTCATTATCAGCTATATGCCAGCCTGATATTAATTGGGCCAGTGAGCTGATTGAATATACTGACAGGTTTCAGTTTGAAAACAACAGCACTGCCATGGTACTTGGTGCTCCTGCTATGTACCCATCATCGTCGTGGGAGCAAGCGCATGACCCATATTCCGAAGGTTATATACTCAACAAAGAAAATAAAATATTTCAAAAAAATACCATCAAAGTAGGGTTTAAAAAACCTGTATCAGGCAAGCAAGTGGTATTGGGCGGTGTATTTAATATAGGTAGTATTTACAGTGTGAGTATATATGGTGCAGACAACAAGGAAAAAATAGTATATACCCTTGATAAAAAGCCAAGCAGTACCAAATTTACTACTTTTTCGGTATATTTTCCTACCACCACCGTGCAAGCAGTGAAAGTAGTGATAGACCATGGCAACATAAGTGGCTGGAACATTATGAAAGGCATAGGCATCACCGCCGATGACAAGCCTGTAGACCTGAAACCATCCTTATCAGACGAACTTATATTTGCTGATAAACAAAAAATTGGGGACAATATCAGTACCAAAGAGTGCTTTGAGTTTAACCCCAAACTCACACCCGACGGCAATACACTCTACTTTGTGAAAGAATGCGAAAATGAGCCCGACCAAGAAATATGGGTGACACAACTCAAAGCTGACGGCACTTGGAATGAACCCAAAAACATAGGAGCACCGCTCAATAACAAAGGCCATAACTTTGTGGCATCTATAAGCAGCGACAATAAATTTATGGTGGTGGGCAATACATACAACCCTGATGGCAGTGATGCCGGCGATGGAGTATCTATCAGCTATGCCAATGCAGATGGTACATGGCAAGTACCTCAACCGCTCAAAATACCACAATATGAAAACCTTAATGACCATGCAAATTTTTTTCTGAGCGATGATGCCGACATACTTCTTATGGCCATACAAGACCGCAGCAGCTTGGGCGACTTAGATCTTTATGCCAGCTTCTACAACCAAAATGAAAAACGATGGTCGCCGCCAATAAATCTTGGCTCGCAGATAAATACCCCATTTTCAGAAGATTATCCATACCTTTCGGCTGATGGCACCACATTGTTTTTCAGTTCCAAAGGATATTTGGGCTATGGAGCGCATGACATATATATGAGCAAAAGGCTTGACGACAGTTGGAAAAACTGGAGCAAACCCATAAACTTAGGACCGGCTGTGAACTCCAAGGCAGACGACAAAGGCTTTACCATATCAAGTGTGAGCAATAGAGCATATTTTAATAGTGTAAATTTTGACACAGACCTGCACCATATGGATATATATCAGGTAAAAATACCTCAATCGCTGGTACGCAAGCCTTGAAAAGATAAACTTTTATCCGTTGTAAGTTTCTTTTTTAGACTCTTCGGTCACATATTTGCCAAGTTTTTCGCAAAGGTTGTTTATTTCATTTACCATATAATCATCATTACTTGCATTTTTGAGACTTTCGGCAAGCCCACCTATGGTTTCTACATAAAATCTTTTCATATCTAATATTGGCATATCTTTTGCCCAAAGGTCTATTTTGAGCGTGTTGTGCTGCACATGGTCCCATATAGATACACAAAAGGCAAGTGTTTTTTCTTCTCCTTTAGGGTTTTTATCTGTAGCGTCCCAATATAACTTTTCGGGCACATTATCACTGTCAAGTAGAATGCTAAAAGTGATTTTAGAGCTTTTCATATTTATCTGATTTATATATTAAAATATTGTTTTATGCCAAGTAGTATATTTTGGATAGCAAACGAAGCAAGTATTAATCCCATAATTTTGCTAAGTACAAGTATTCCCGACTCACCTAAGTGTTTTTGTATATTTTTTGCCAGTAGGAGAATAATACAAGTGATGGACATTACCAATAATACCAACAAGCTAGTTACAGCTTGTTGTTTATATGTATAAATATGATTATCTGTTAATATTACTACAGCCATGATAGCTCCCGGAGATGCTATGGAAGGTATGGCAATGGGGAATACTGTCACATGCTCATAATCTTTGATAAGGTGTTTTTCTTCTTCAGGTTTGCCTTCGCCGAATATCATAGTTAACGAAAATAAAAAAAGAATTAATCCGCCTGATATTTGAAAAGCAGGCAAAGTAATGTGCATAGTTTCCATAATTAACTGTCCTACTAAAATAAAAATAAGTAAAATCACAGATGCTATTATGGTAGCCTTTATGGCTATTTTTTTTTTTGTGGTATCATTAAAATTTTTTGTAGCCTCTAAAAACACGGGTACAGACCCTAAAGGGTCTATTACAGCAAATAAAAACAACATAGTTTTAATAATTTCTATCACTGTTTATTCAGGTTTTATTACTTCAAATTCTACCCTGCGGTTTATGCGCTTGTCTTCAGGGGTCACATCTGCACGTAGCGGTTTGGTATCGCCGTATCCTATTGCTTGTATGCGCATCTCATCTATCTTGCCTTTGAGTATGATGTAGTCTTTGATAGCATTGGCACGGTTTTGTGAGAGTATCATATTGTCTGAGTGGTTGCCATCAGAGTTGGTATGTCCGGCTATATTGAGTTTGTAGTCAGGGTTGTCCAGCAAAAATTTGAGTACCAAATCCAGCGATTTGTACATTTCGGGAGTGATGTCCCAGCTGCCATGTTCAAACTCTATCCTGTCCAGCACCAATGGTTTTTTGTAATCTATCATTTGGGTCACTAATTTTATGAGCGTGTCGTTTTTGATATTAAGTTCTTCTTCTACACTAAAAAAATCATCGCCTTGTATAATGAGCATATAGCGGTTATTATTAATAAGGTCAAACTCAAAAGTGCCGTCAGGGCGCAAAAATTTTGGGGCTACCTCTATGCCATGGTCAAGGTCTATTACTGATACTAAGCCTTTGAGGGGCTTGTTGGTAGCGGAGTCTACCAAAGAGCCTATTAGCTTGGTATATGAGGCAGGCTGAGCTTCCATAGGAAGCGGAAAGGAATATAGGTCTAAGTTGGCTATCTCGTTTTCTTCTGATTTGGCATAGTAGAGGTCTTTGGATTGTGCATCTATGGTAAAGTAATATTCACTTCCTTTTTGGTTTACCAAGGGTCCTATATTGCGTGGCTCGTCCCATTTGCCTTGCAATCGCCTTACTTTATATATATCAAAGTCACCAAACGATAATGGGTAACCATTAGAACTAAAATAAAGCACATCAAACCGTGGATGGTAAAACGGGCTCACTTCATTGCCTCGTGTATTGATGATAGGTCCTAAGTTTTGCGGCACTTGCCAATTTCCCTCTATGTCTTTGAAAGTGAACCAAATATCTGACAGTCCAAACCCGCCTAACCTATCAGATGCAAAGTAAAGTGTGTCTTCTGTATGCGATAGTGAAGGCTGGGAGTCCCATGCTTTGCTATTTACCATAGATCCTAAGTTGGTGATGCTACCCCATATTACCTCTTCTGTGATTTCATCTATGGTTTTTTGGGCATAATATATGTCGCAATTGCCATAGCCGTCGTGCCCGTTGCATCGCACAAAATATAGCGTATTTCCATCTTTGCTGAGGCAGGGAGAGCCTTCGTTTAGGTCTGTATTTATGCCTTTAAATGGCTTGGCTTCGCCCCAGTATCCTTGGTCATCGCACTCGCTGTAGAATAGGTTTTCGTTGGGTATGTTTCTGTCCATACCTTTTTTTTGCCTCTTAGTAGTAAAAAGCAGCATTTTTTTGTCTGCAGTTATGGCGGGTCCGTAGTCGGCGTCTTTGCTGTTAATCTCTGTACCCATATTGAGCAGTACGCTGTGTGGCGGGTGTAGGGTATCTATATCTTTTCTGAAATCTACCATTTGGTAGTAAAATGTAAGGTCTACCCAATAGTCTTTTTCCATTTGGGTAATGGAGTCATAGTAGAGCAGTATTTTTTGCAGGTCGCCACGATGGTGTTTTAATACTAATTTGTACAAAGCTTTGGCTTTTGATGCATTGCCATAGCGCTCATAGAGCTGCCCCAACTTCCATATATAGTAGGTATCTATATAAAAGTTGCGAATGCCAAATTTGCTCACATAGTTTTCTATGAGCTCAAGTGATTTTTTGAGGTCGCGGCGCTGCTCTGCACGTTGTATCTCAGCTTTTTCGGCTTCGTTGATGTAGTAGTCTATTTTATTGATATTTCTGAAATATAGCTGAAACTCACCCGAAGACACTTTGTGGGCTATATTAGAGTCTTGAAGTTGCAGTCCTTTAGACTTCATTTTTACCCTTTGGGCAGAAAGATGCAATACTATGAGAGTAAAAATTAAATATAAATAATAGACTTTGCTCAAAACTTGTACCGTGACTGTACAAAAATAGATATATTGTGTAAATTAATGAATAAAAATGATGATATAGGTTAATATTAACAAAATAGAAGTGAAATAGAAAAATAAATTATGAGAATAATAATAAAAATTTTATCATAGTCAAAAATTATAGCTCTTCCACAAAAAAGTATAATAGACTTTGCCATCGCATACTCCTACCCTCATTATAGATTTATCAGATACATACTCTACTATATGCCATACTATGGCACCTGCTGTGCCCAAGTCTAAGGCTATAGTTTGCGCATCTTTATCCATATACCAAAAACCTGACGACCACCTGGGGGTATATTTTATAGAATATTTCCAATATGTACCATCATCAAAAAAATAGTAATTGTAAGGCACATATTTATGGTGGCTTATGCCCAATTTTTTCATACTTATGCCCAGCTTTGCTGTATCTACAAAGTTGGTATCATACAGCAATGTAGCACCACCGTTTTGGATACTGATAAATTTTGGCTTTAAAGTGTCTGATAACTCAGATTTATACACAGAGTCGCTTACTGCAAAAGTAGAGTCTTTGAAATGCTCTTCAGACATGCTTGATACATACCAAGTCTTCAATGTAGCGTCTGCTTGGTTTCTGCCCAATGCAAATTTGGTATTTTGTCCTGTAATTATGGCAGCTATGTTATTAACTGAGGCTGAGCCTTTTATCGGTAATAGTTTTTTGTTAATATATTGTTTGGCACTTGCATCAAGCATTTTTAGCGATATTTCACCTGTAAAGGGAGTTGTAGAAGTATATATTTTTGCAGGTTCTGTTTCCGGTCTTGAGGTAGGTTGGTAGGTTTGGGCAGGATAGTCATAATATTTATATACATATTGTAAATAATAACCAGACAAGGTAATATTTGTAGCCACAGATTTTTTGGAGGTACGTGTGATGGGCACAATATTAGGTGTAGATGGCTCTGCAGTAGGCGATATGCCACAAGATATCAAACTTAATACTAATGATATGTACAAGTATTGTTTCAGTATTGATGTTTGTTTTGCAAGGCAAATTATTTTTTTCAGATACATAACTGCTATGTATTACTTCCTTATCCATGCGCTGAAGCCTCCTGAGGGCAGCATCTTCACTGTCAGCTTTTTGTCTGTCACATTATTTATTTCTGTTACCGCTATTTCTGTACTGCTTTTTCCGTCAGTAAACAGCATTATTTTATTATTTTCTACCCCTGCCACAAAGCTTATATCTACTGTGACCTCACGGCTTTGCAAGGTGTCGCCGTTGATACCTGCTATGTACCAACTATCGCCGCTTTGGCGTGCCACTACTATGTGCGAGGCAGGTGAGCCTTCTATGTATTTACT
Organism: Cytophagales bacterium; assembly: GCA_033765235.1. Lineage (GTDB taxonomy): Bacteria > Bacteroidota > Bacteroidia > Cytophagales > UBA9547 > JANRIG01. The sequence goes on from JANRIG010000006.1 coordinate 18,790, forward strand.
ATTATCCCAAGTCACAGGCAATACTTTGAGGTATTGTTTGATATTGTTATCTAAGGCCTTGTAGGGTGCTGCACGGTCTGCAAGGTGCTGAATACCACTTTCATAAATCACAGCAAGTGCAAGTTCGTGTGCATTGGTGGTGGTATGCTTGCAGCAATCGTAGTTGCTCATGGTCAAGGGGGTGTAGTCCATAGAGCCTACCACATTGCGGGTGTATGCCAGCACTACATTGTGCAAAGGGGCTTTGTGTGCATATTCATTTGACCAGCCGTATTGCTCCGCACCTCTCACAGCCTCCATACTCATAAGATTGGGATAGGTGCGTGCCCATCCGCGTGGCACTGTACAGCCATGGAATACTACCAATATTTGATTATCGGCAGCATCTTTAAGTATGTCTTTGTATAATTTTACTACATGCTGCTTATCAGACTGAAAAAAATCTACTTTCACCCCTTTCACCCCCATGGCTTTCAGCTTTTTAAATTCTGCTTTGCGCAAACTGTCATCGCTCATGATATTGCGTGGGCGCTCTGTGATGGTATTATGTATTCCTCCGGAGTTGTACCACATGGTAAGGGATATATTTTGTGACTTGGCATAATTTGCCAAATCTTCTATGGTGCTGCCTGGTATGGTCATCATGTCCCAATTGGCATCTACGAGTGAGTAGTCCCAACCCATTTCTTTAGCCAAATCTACGAATGATTTGAGTTGTTTATAATCTTTGCTGCTATCGTGTGCGCCCCACCAACTCCATGACGCCTTGCCGGGTTTTATCCAAGATACATCACCCAGTATATTAGGAGCACTCACATGGTGTACTAAGTTTGATTCAAATATGCCTCCTATATTTCCGGATATCATCACCACTCTCCATGGCGATGACCAAGGTAGCGTGGCTGTAGCATATACATCTCCTGTGCCTTCGCCATCTGCCGCCATAGGTCCACGAAAGCTATACTCGCCATTATCAGCATTTTGCGACAGGTGTGATACATATACATTTTCTTCCACACCACCCTCGGTCACCAGCGTCCAATATTTGCCTGTATTAAATAGTGCAGGTATGCTCCATCCGCTGCTGTCGGGTGCAGGTTGACCTACAGGGCATCCAAAATTGTAAAATTCTTCATAGGCGGGTGCCCATATGGTGGGAGTGGCATATCCATAGGGTTGTAGCCATGCCGTTCCCGATGTATTGAGTTTCACGGTAGTACGCTCATTGTTTATTTTATATGTGGTACTATCTGTTTCAGGAAATTGATATTTAATAGCTATTCCTTCATTATATGCACGAAGCAATAAGGTCATTTTTTTGTTTTTTGCATTGGTAAATGTAAGTGCAATTTCATTGGCTTTATTGATATTGTTTTTGCTTTTGCCAGTTGTCATTTCATAACTTTCATTTATACTGTTAGTCTCTACAGCACCTTCAAAGCTGAGCTCTGTAGCAAATGAGCCATCGCTGCGCATGATCCCGAGTTTTGAAGGATATATCACTGTGTCTGCACCAATCATGGTGCAATAGGTTATATTTCCATTGGTTAAATTTATATATGTTTTGATCTTACCATCAGGCGATTGCACATTCCAAGTTTTATTTTTGTTATTGCATGAATATAATGTTAAAAAAGTCAGTATGGTAGTAAACAAACGGATATAGGTGCTGTTATTCATAAGGTAATTTATTGATATATTAATTAAAATAAATAAAAAACAAAGTCAGGGAAGAGTCCCAAAAGTAGTGTTATGATAGTACATTTTATCAAAACTATGTTTTGAAAAGTATTTATTTCTAGGTCATTGGTATGCACATTTTTTTCTTTGAAATACATGGCTATGATTATTTTAAAGTAATAATATACGCCAATGATGGCATTTATGATTGCAGGTATCACTATCCACATATATCCTGAATCTATTCCTGTACTCAGGGCATAAAATTTAGCAAAAAATCCTCCTGTAATTGGTATTCCGGCCATAGATATCATGGCTACAGTCATGAATAATGCAGTAAGCGGGTTGAGCTTGGCAAGTCCGTTAAATGCTTCAAACTCATCGTTGCCTACAGTTTTTTGTACAGCCTCTATCACTGAGAATGCTACAATGGATGAAAATGCATAGGCAAATGCGTAGTAGAGCAGCAAATTGGCACTGGTAGTGTCTGTAGATAAAAATAGTAAGAGCATGTATCCGGCGTGTGATATGCTTGAGTATGCCAGCATACGCTTGGCAGATGTTTGGTACATGGCAGTGATGCTGCCTACGCTGATAGTGAGTAATGCAATCACGGAAATAATAGGTGCCCATACTTCGCCTGCTTGCATGAAACAGTAGGTGAGCAAGCGATAAAATGAGGCAAATCCTGCTATTTTCACGGCTGTGCTCATAAACATGGTGACCAATGTGGGAGCACCTTGATATACGTCAGGTGTCCAAAAATGAAATGGAACTGCAGAAATCTTAAACCCCATGCCTGCCAATAAAAATGCTATGCCCAATATCAAAAGCGGACTTTGGGTGGCAGTGTCAAGATTTGACACACTTTCGGCAATTTTTTGTACGTGAAAGCTGCCCGTTTCGCCATATACTAATGTAATGCCCATGAGCAACAGCCCGGTAGCAAATGCACCCATCAAAAAATATTTAAGCGAAGCTTCATTGGAACTAAGGCTTTTTTTGCGACTCCCTGCCAATATATATAGTGGGATAGACATTACTTCAATGCCTATAAAAAGCATACTCAAGTGGTCAAATGCCACTATCATTATCATACCCGTCAGTGAAAATATGAACAATGCCAAATGCTCGTTGGCATACTGCAGCACATCATGAAAGTAAAATTTGGAAGCTAAAAATACAAATATAGTGATGATACACAGCAATATACTGAACGACAAGGCATAATTGTCAAAAAACAACATGTCGTTGTAATATATGAGCATGGTATTCCAGTCCAATATAAACAATGCTGCAGAGCAAGTGAGTGCTGCAATACATACAATAGTAGCTATTATATTAGATACATTTATCAAGCCTGACAGCATGATGAACAAACCCACAAGTGATAATATAATAAGAGAAATCATTTTGTATTAATATAGGTAAGTATATCAGTTCTATTGTCTTTGATAAAATTTACAATATCATAGCTGTAAGGCTCTGATATGGATAGTATCATATTTGGGTACACGCCCATAGCTATGATTATCAGGCATATAGGCACTAATACTACTTTTTCTTCAAAGGTAATATCTGTAAAGTTTTGGGTAATGTCATTGGTGCTGCCCAGCATTATGCTCTTGTACATACGCAACATATACACAGCTCCCAATATCACGCTCACACCTGCTGTAGTGCATAACACAGGTTGATATTTGAATAATGATGTAAATAATAAAAACTCGCCTACAAAACCATTGGTAAGAGGCAGTGCTACGGTACCAAGCATGATTATTACAAAACATACGGATAAAAATGGAGCTTTGTGGGCTATTCCTCCTAAGTGTGCTATGGTATAGGTGCCTGTGCGGCGATGTATTATTTCTAATACAAAAAACAATCCTACCACATTCACACCATGACTAAACATTTGTATCACTGCTCCTTGTACTCCTTCTATATTAGTGGTGAATAATCCGGCTGCTATCATACCTACGTGGGCAATAGATGAGTATGCTACCAATTTTTTGTAGTCGGTCTGCATGATAGCTATGACTGAGGCATACACAATGCCTGTGACACTGATAGTGATAAATATATTTTGCCAAGCTATGAATGATTGGGGAGTAATGGGCAGTACCCAATGTATAAAACCCCAAATGCCCATTTTGAGCATGATACCTGATAGCAACATGGTACCCGGCGTGGGCGATACTGCATAAGTGGTAGGCTGCCAGGTATGTAGCGGAAATATGGGCATTTTAATAGCAAAGCCAAGGCTAAAACATATAAATATGAATATCTCAGTAAGGTCATCTACGCTGTCGAGGGTGTTGAGTACATTCCAGTCAAATGAGTGTGGTGCAGGTGTTTGCAGATATAGCGTGATGATGCCTGCCAGCATAAATAAGCTGCCAAAAATGGTGTAGATAAAAAACTTAAAGGTGACCTGAATGCGGTTTTCGCCCCCCCAAATGGCACAAATGAAATAGATAGGTATGAGGGCAAGTTCCCAAAATATATAGAAGCAAAATAGGTCATTGGCTGTGAATACTCCTGCCAACGCACATTGCATAAATGATATAAGTGCATAAAAATTTGCATTGTCAGAATATTCTCGCCCCGAAAATGAGGATATAATGATAAGTGGAGTGATAACGGCTGTGAGTAAAAGTAGTATAGCATTGATACCATCTATATTAAATATGAGCGAAATACCAAGCGATGGCACCCAAGGTACATTGCAATTCAATGTGGCAGTGGTACTTAAGTCTGTATATACCATCCCCAAACTTATGGTAGCAAATGCCAAGGCTCCAACCAGCGATGTATATTTAGCATATTTGGATGCAAATAGGCTTATTAAGCCAAATATGAAAGGAATAAGTATGAGTGCTGCTACTATCATTTACACAAGTGTGAATCCTATAATTATGATGATACCTATTACCATGGCAAATACATAAAAACCTGTATTTCCTGTTTGAATTTTTCGTACCAAAGCAGAAGTATTTATGGCTCCCCTACCCGATATATTTACCAAAGCATCAATAAATTTGAGTTCTACTATGGCATAAAACACAGACGACAATTTGTCCAACGGTTTTTGTACGATGGCAATGTATAGTTCATCTACATAATATTTATGTTGCAATAAGCGAGCAAGCCCTTTCTCATCGCTATCTGAAGCAGGCACTGATTTTTTTACTATATACATGATAAATGCTAAGGCTATAGCAACCACAGAAACTCCTACTGAAATGCCCATGAGCATATATTCAGTATCATGGCTCAAAGCATGTGCAGGTTCTGATTTTTGGATGGAATAGGCAAATACGGGTGCCAAAAACTCTTTGAGCCACGAGGTGCCTCCCAATACTTCGGGTATATTGATAAACCCACCTACCATAGATAATACTGCCAATACCATGAGTGGCACAGTCATGGTAAGAGGTGACTCGTGCAAATGGTGCTCTTGCTCATGGGTACCTCTGAAACTTCCGAAAAAAGTAAGAAATAACAATCTGAACATATAATAGGAGGTGAAACCTGCCCCTAGTACACCAAATCCCCACAGTATTGGGCTGTATTCAAAGGCTTTGGCAAGTATTTCATCTTTGGAGAAAAAACCAGCAAAGGGGGGAATACCTGCAATAGCTATGGTAGCAATGATAAAAGTAATAAAAGTAATAGGTAGTTTTTTGGAAAGAGCCCCCATATTGCGAACGTCTTGCTCGCCCGACATGGCATGTATGACACTGCCCGCCCCCAAAAATAATAGTGCTTTGAAAAAAGCATGGGTCATTACATGAAAAAATGCACCTGTAAATGTACCTACTCCAAGCCCTAAAAACATGTAGCCCAACTGGGATACAGTAGAGTATGCCAATACTTTTTTTATGTCGTTTTGCTTGAGACCTATAGTAGCAGCAAAGATTGCTGTAGCTATACCTACTACTGCCATTACACCCATTGTGACAGGGGCTAAAGTGTATAAAATATTTGACCTTGCCACCATATATATGCCCGCAGTGACCATAGTAGCAGCATGTATAAGTGCCGACACAGGCGTGGGTCCTGCCATGGCATCGGGTAGCCATGTATATAGTGGTATTTGTGCACTTTTGCCCGTAGCACCTACAAATAATAGTAGTGTAATGCCTGTGAGCACTGTGACCCCTGCATAATCTATTTCATAATCTTTGGCTTTGGTAAATATTTCGGCATAGTCTACAGTACCAAAATTTACAATTATCATAAATATTCCCAACAAAAACCCTAAATCGCCTATGCGGTTCATCACAAATGCTTTTTTGGCAGCATCATTGTAGGCATCATTGCCAAACCAAAAACCAATGAGCAGGTATGAGCACAAGCCTACTCCTTCCCAACCTATAAACATAATGACATAATTGGCACCCAATACTAAGAGTAACATGAAAAAAACAAATAGATTGAGATAGGCAAAAAATTTGTTATGCCCCTCATCGTCATGCATATAGCCGGCAGAATACACATGTATCAAAAAACCTACCCCTGTCACTATCAGCAACATAAGTGCAGACAGTTGGTCGTACAATAACGAAAAGGGTACATTAAAATTGCCAACGGTGATAAAATTGTAATAAAAAGAAGTGGCAGATTGTATATCGCCATTTTTTAAAGCAAAAAATAATAATAAAGATATGATAAATGATACAGCCACACTACCCGATGCAATGATAGCTGCAAGTGTTTTGGGCATTATTTTATAGCATACACCATTAATAACAAACCCTATAAAAGGCAATAATGGTATGAGCCAAAGCAAGTCTGTCATAAATTAAGGCTATGATTGTATATACAGTTGCGAAATACAAAAAATGTTATGACTTAACCAAATAAAATATTTTACCACTTCAGTTTGTTGAGCAAATTTATGTCAATAGAGTATATATTGCGCCATATCATGACTATGATAGCTAAACCTACTGCAACTTCTGCAGCGGCTACTGCCATTATAAAAAATACAAAAACCTGTCCCGAGGCATCGCCCTTGTAGGTAGAAAATGCGGTGAGAAGTAAGTTTACAGAATTGAGCATAAGCTCAATAGACATAAAGACTATGATGACATTGCGCCTGATGAGCACTCCTATGATGCCAATACAAAATATGGCAAAGCTTAAGAAAATATAATGATTGAGAGGTAATATTTGAATTATACTATCCATAATTTTTTTTCAAATATGGAATAAATTTTGCATAAGGTGAATAATTGTGAAAAAATAATATTACTAATTGATATATTTATCAGTAAAAAGTAAAAAAACACTACTTATGCTTGATAAACAATGATTTGATGTCATCAAACATATTTACCCCAAATTTTATCTTTACCAAAGCTGCTAATACCAATACAAGCAAAATGAGGTAGGCTATAGATAGGCTTAATATTTCGTTATCGAGCGTTTTTTTAGTAATTTTTACGTAATATGCCATAGCTTTTTCGGCATACACAAATATAAAGTTGTACAAAGGCAAAAACAATAACACCGTGAGCCCCATACCTATCAGTACATCATAATATGGATTTTTGGTACTGTGAATAATGGGTAAAACCAACATCAAAAAATCGTATATTACCTTGGTAATGAGACCTGATGTAGAGAATATAATAAATCTTGTTAATTGCTTTTTCATAGAGAAGTATGTCAGTTGCAATTAATATAAAATGTATATATTATTTATATTTTTTTTGTAAACTTTTCAGGCAAGTATTTTGCATACAAGTTATTTCTACATACGTAGACTCAAATCTCAATTATTCATTATATTGATTGGATATAATTACAAAAAATATATTGCAATAATGTAATAATTCGATATAATATTTCAAAAAATAAACAATACAGTATAAAATTAAAATAATTTATTGTGTATTGCTAATTCATAAAATATAATTTTGATTAATATCATATTGTTTTAAACTTATTTTTGTATAACTTTGTTATTTACAAAAAAATTAACTCGTTTATTAAAATGGCAATCACTATCAACCCTGATATAGACAAAGAAGCGATAAAAGACATTAAAGAACTGGATGATAAAATCTCCAAATTCAGGTTAGGTCTTATAGATGAGGAAAGATTCAGAAAATTCAGACTTACACGTGGAGTATATGGGCAGCGCCAGCCCGGGGTACAAATGATAAGGATAAAGTTGCCCTACGGGAAAGTAACTGTAAATCAATTACTGAAAATAAGCGATGTGTGCGACAAATATGCTACAGGCATATTACACCTCACTACCCGCCAAGATATACAAATACACTATGTAAAGCTTGAAAACACACCCAAAGTATGGGCAGAGCTCGAAGAAGCACAAGTGACGCTGCGCGAGGCCTGCGGCAATACAGTGAGAAACGTAACTGCCTCTACTACAGCAGGTATAGACCCACTGGAACCTTTTGATGTGACACCATATTCGCATGCATTTTTCAGCTATTTTCTGCGCAATCCTATTTGCCAAGATATGGGCAGAAAATTTAAAGTAGCATTCTCGTCGAGCGAAAAAGATACAGCTCTTACCTATATACATGATTTAGGTTTTATTCCTAAAATTGTGAATGGAATAAAAGGTTTTAAAGTAGTATTGGGCGGAGGATTGGGAGCCCAGCCATTTTTGGCGCAAGTAGCCCATGAATTTTTACCTGCAAACCAAATCATACCATTCAGCGAAGCTGTATTGAGAGTATTTGACAGATATGGAGAGCGCACCCGCAGGCACAAAGCGCGTATCAAATACCTTATACATGAAATAGGGTTGCAAGAGTTTATGCGATTGGTAGAAGAAGAAAGACCTGCACTGAAAAACAGTATATTTGAGATTGATGAAAAAACATACCCGAACGGCAGTTCATTCACTCCCAAAAAAATACCCTCTGCAGAACCTACAGACCAAGACAAATTTGAAAATTGGATAAAAACCAATGTGTATCAACAAAAACAAGATGGACTTTATGCCGTGAATATAAGGGTATTGATAGGTAATATACCTACTGATACCGCGCGCAAATTTGCAGCACTGGTACAAGAAGTGGCGGCAGACGACATAAGAATTACCATCAATCAAGGGTTGCAAATAAAGTATATACCCAAACTCGGACTGCCTTACGTATTCAACAAATTAGAAGAATTGGGCTTTGCCGAGCCGGGCTTTGACAGCACTGCAGATATCACTACTTGCCCGGGTACAGATACCTGTAATCTGGGTATTGCCAGCTCATACGGCATTACAAAAGTGCTTGAAAAGATGATGAAAGATGAGTACCATGACCTTATTTATAACAATGATATAAAAATAAAAATAAGCGGCTGTATGAACTCTTGCGGGCAACACGGCATGGCCAATATAGGCCTACATGGAAGCTCTATAAAACACGGCGAATTAGTAATGCCTGCCATGCAGTTGCTACTGGGAGGTGGTACACTGGGCGATGGGGCAGGCACAGTAGCCGACAAAATAGTGAAACTCCCTACCAAACGTATACCGGATGCTCTCAGAGCTATATTTAACGACTATGAAGACAATGCTGCAGAAGGTGAATATTTCAATGCATATTTTCAAAGACAGGGTAATAAGTACTATTATTCCATGCTCAAACCACTGGCAGAAGTGAATACTACAGACCAAAGCCTATTCATAGATTGGGGGCACGAGGAGCTTTTTACCACCGAGGTAGGTGTGGGAGAGTGTGCCAGTGTAATGATAGATTTGGTAGGAGTACTGCTGCTCGAAACAGAAGATAAGCTTACCATGGCTGGAGATAGCCTGCAAGAGGCAAATTATGCAGACAGCATATACCATAGTTATAATGTAATAGTAAATACTGCCAAAGCTATGCTCACCTCCAAAGATGTAGCATGCAATACGCAGCACGGTATCATAAGTGACTTTGACAAACATTTTGTGCAGACAGGTGAAATATCATTAGGCTCTGATTTTAAGACATTTGTATTGGCTATCAACCAAAATGAGCCCGACAAAATATTTGCACAAAAATATTACAATCAGGCGGCAGATTTCTTAAAAACCTCGCAAGACATGCGCAATGCCATAGTAGCTAAGCAAGTAGGCACACAAACTCTGGTAGGTGCCGAGGGATAATGTATTCATTTATAAATAACTATTTGAGTTGATGAATATATCCCATACCATAGCCCAAAAGCTCTTGGAAATAGAAGCTGTGAAACTGAGCCCTGCTGAGCCCTACAAATGGAGCTCAGGGTGGCTATCTCCTATCTATTGCGATAATAGGCTTACGCTCTCATACCCACCTGTGCGCCACCTTATTAAGACAGCATTTGTAGATGTTGTACACACACACTTCAAAGACGCAGAAGCAATAGCAGGTGTAGCTACTGCAGGTATACCTCAAGGCGCATTGGTAGCAGATGCCATGAACATTCCTTTAATATATGTGCGCCCAAAACCCAAAGACCATGGCATGGAAAACTTGATAGAAGGCAAACTTATACAAGGACAAAAAGTAGTGGTGCTCGAAGACTTGGTATCTACAGGCGGCAGCTCACTCAAGGCTGTGGAAGCACTGCGTGAGGCAGGTGCAGTGGTACTGGGAATGGTGTGCATATTCACCTATGGATTTGATGTAGCCACACGCCAATTTGCAGATGCAAAAGTAAAACTTTGCCCACTTTGCAACTATGATACCCTCATGGAAATATGCGTGAGCAGCCAAAAATTTACTGAAAACGAACTTGCTGCACTCAAAGACTGGCGACATGCCCCGGATAGTTGGGGTAGGTAGTAAGTATATTTTGTTCATACGCCCGCTGTTCCGGATGTTAAGGTAGCGATTGTCGAACGACAGATAAAAGAAGAATTTTAATCTACCACTGGTCTGAGCGATTTCTATGGTTCGCTGAGACCAGGGCAGAGGTCAAATAATATTTTGTTATATAGTACAGTATAGCAAAGTTTTTTTTATATTTGCTATAACAATCATTAATTCTATTTTGCATGTTAGGATTGTAGTTCATGCGAATAGGTTTTTTGTATTTACATATTTCTATAACCCAAAATTCGCAATAGAGATTGTAATGAAAGCCATAAGTATAATGAAATGAGCATGTTAGAATTAAAATTTGGGTACAGAAATAGTGAACAATTTTTTAAAGTTAAATTTTGATTTAGGTCATTGTAAAATAAGTAATTATAGTTAGTAATAAATATCAAATGCGGATTTTGGATTTGATGTAATAAAAGAGGGTAATAAATGCTATGAGTAAAATTGTCACAATGTATTGTGAGCCGGTAGTATGCAGTTTATATTTTATTGATATATGAAAAAATGTATATTGATAATAAATTTTACCTTCTTGAGTTTATTGATACTATCACAAAATCTTATCATAAATGGTGATTTTGAGACATATAGTAATATTCCTCTTGATTATGGACAAATTCATAATACTATAAATTGGCGCAATGTCCATGGCAGAACTTCTAATTTTACACCCATAGGTACACCCGGAGGCAGACCATGGGCTAGCGCAGATTATTTTCACCATAATGTTTTATATGCCGGATATACTTGCAGTATAGTGCCTAAAAGCGGGCTGGGACAAGCAGGGATATATTTGTATAATAATTACCTTACAAACAGCTCAACTATAAACAGTACAGAGTATATTACCTCAAAGTTAAGAGATAGCCTTACTATTGGAAAAAGCTACAGGCTTATCTTTCACATTACTTCGGGTATAAGGACATATTATAGTGGTTGTAGATCAGGGTATATGAACAACATCGGAGCACATTTTTCAAAAGATACTTTGAAACAAAACTTGAATTATGTGATAAATGTAACACCACAAGTTAATATCAATAACATAATATATAGTGCGAATGAATGGACAAAATATACCCTCAAATTTACAGCTGACAATGCAAGCAAGTATATTACTATTGGGAGGTTTTATCCGGATAATCTTACCACTGTATTGGGAGTAGGGCACTACTACTACTTTGATGATATTTATTTATTTCCTGATTTATATATTCATGGAGATTCTGCTATTTGTAAAGGCGACTCCGCTATACTGACTGCCAAAAACGACATGTCTTTTGCATGGGCACTTTCTACAAAGAAAGATTCAATAATTTCTACAGACTCTATATTAAGGGTATTGCCTAATACATCTGCCACATATATACTATACGGTAGCGGGGACACATTGAGCCATCATATTAAAGTTATAGATAATGCTCCTGTATTGCACATAGGATCTGACACTACCATCTGCTATGATGATACTTTGGTATTAAAGCCTAATATTAATAATGTAGAATATCTATGGAGTGACGGCTCTAAAGATGACCATATCTCTATATCAAGAGAAGGTAAATTTTGGCTGAAAGTAAATAACGCTTGTGGCTCAGCCGCTGATACTATGAACGTGGGAATAAAATACCAGCCTCCTCAAAATATAATAAACGATACTACCTTATGTGAGAGCGATACAATATCACTTAATAGCACTTCAGATTATTATTTTTACATCAATAACTCTAAAAAAAATAATATAAAGTTTTCAAATCCGGGCACCTATATACTTGATGTAAAAAACGAGTGCGCGGTAGTATCTGATACTTTTAGACTGAATGTAATACAAGCTCCTTACATAGACTTGGGCTATGACCGTATAATATGTGGCAAAAAACAAATTACACTAAAATTGTCCAAAAATGAATATAAAAAAAAATGGTTTGATGGATCTGTAAATGACTCAGTACCTATATACCAATCCGGCACTTACTATGCTACTGTAAGCAACATGTGCGGAGTGGATACTGATAGCATAAAAATTGACTTTGCAGACTTGCCTTCGGTACCTTTTTTGAAAAAGTACATTTTGTGCTTAGGCGAAGCTACAGTATTTGACACTTCTAAGTATGATAATATAGAATGGAAAGAATATAAAAATATTTCAGATAGTATAAATCAACGAAATTACATCATAAAAACCTCAAATAAATGTGGTTATAGGATAGACACTACCATTATTTTATACATTGAATGCAATCCTGAAAATGTACAAAATAACATTTTTACCCCCAATAACGATGGGAATAATGATACATTTTCTGTTATCTCAGCGTCAAATATAGTTTCAAAACTAATGATAATGAACAGGTATGGTACTATAATATATCAAGATGAAAATTTGCATCCATCATGGGACGGTACAGTAGATGGATACAATGCCCCTGACGGGGTATATTTTTGGCATATAGAATACAAAACGCTACCATCATATTATAAGAAGGGTTATTTATTATTGGTAAGATAGTTTTTACTACTAAAAATCATTTCACCTCTATATTACTCATCTTATTGGCATACATGGCTACCAGATATGCGTTGGAGCTTACCACAAGTTTGCCGGGCAGAGGCGTGGAAGTAAAAATTTCAGTATATTGACTATCAGACTCGCCCAAGCTCACTTTTATTTTGGTAAAGTTGTACCCATTTGCTACTTTATCAGCTACAAATATATAGTGCAGTTCTTCCTCTTGTACTATGGCACCTACCTTTACGGTAGCATTTTCTTTGGTTAATATTTTGCCTTTGAAGGTGGCTTTCACTGCCATTTCGGGTATTATTTCATCGTCTAATTTATGATCTGTGAAAGCTACATGCACTTTTACAGCCCTGCTTTGGGCATTTATTTTACGCACTATGTGTTTCACATAGCCCTCGGTATTGGGTATAGATTGGTTCACAAAGTCTATATCTACTTTTTGTCCTATATATATTTGGTCTATGTCTTTTTCAAACACGTCAATATCAGCATATTGCATATTAGAGTTGGTTATTTGTACCAGTTTGTCATCAGTATCTATACTCATTCCTATTTCTATAAAAATATTATTTACAAAACCATTGATAGGAGCATATAGCTGCAGTAGGTTTGTAATATTAGGTTTTTCGTTATTTATAATCATATCTATGTTAAGCCCAATAAGCTTGAGCCTCTCTTCCATACCCTCTTTGCGATTGAGCGCTTTGCGATATTTGCTTTGAAGCTGCTGAAATTCTGCCAAAGATGTTATATTTTTTTCCATGAGTGTTTTTTGTCTTTCATACTCAATTGTAGCTATGTTTACCTCATTTATTATACTTAGATACTCTTCTTGCATTTCTATCAGCTTCATACTTTTGAGAGTAATGAGCAATTGTCCTTTTTTTACCAGGCTACCTTCCAATACATGTATGCTTTCTATTTTGCCGTCTATATTGCTGCTTATCACAGCCTCGCTTCCGGGCAATAGCGCAATTTTGCCAAATGTGCTTATATGGGGGGTAATGGATTGATATTTTATAGGTTCCAAAGATATTTCCATGGTTTTCAATTGCTCTTCATCAAGCTGCTTTTTATCATCACTATCAGTATTTTGAGGAGAGTTTGTACATGATAATAACTGCACTGCTAAGTATATCATTATAATATGATGTATATTTTTCATTTAAGATTTGTTTAAGTTTTGATATAATTTTCTAGTAATAATATAGGCTATAGGCAATACAATGAGTGATAGTGCTGTAGATACTATGAGACCACCAATTACCACTACAGCGAGCGGTCTTTGTACTTCAGCTCCAGCTCCTGTAGCAAGTGTCATAGGCAAAAACCCTAAAGCTGCCACTATGGCTGTCATGAGCACAGGTCTGAATTTTTCTTTTACTCCTTGTATTACCAACGTTTGTATGTTTTTAAATGCTGATATATCCATTTGTTTGAAGTGGTTTATTAGCATGATACCGTTGAGTACTGATATGCCAAATAGGCATATAAAGCCTACACCGGCCGAAATACTAAAGTTGATACCTGTGATGTATAAGGCAAATATGCCTCCTATGGCAGAGAGGGGCACAGCAGAAAATATCAATAGTGCATCGAGCATGCTGCTGAGCGAGGCAAACAGCAATCCTATGATAATGATAAGTGCTATGGGTATTACTATCATGAGCCTTTCTTTGGCTTTGCGCAGATTTTCATATTGCCCGCCGGTCTCTAAGAAGTAGCCAAATGGTAATGATACATTTTGATTAATTTTGTTTTGTGCCTCAAGCACCAATGACTCTATATCTCTACCTCTCACATTGGCTCCTACCTGTATATATCTTTTTTTGTTATAATGTCTTATCTCGCTCGGGCCTACTTCAGTATTTATAGTGACCAACTCTCTGAGAGGTATGGGTACTCCATGATGGTTTTTGATGCTTAGTGCATAAAAAGTTTCCACATTGTTGCGGTTTACATTTCGCAGTTTTACCACTAAGTTATATTTTCTATCATCTTGGTATATATATCCTGTTACTTTGCCTGCAAAAGCGGTTTCTATCAAGTCGTTTATCTGGTCTATGGAAATGCCATATACAGCAATATCTTTGCGGTTATACTCAATTTGTATTTGAGGCATGCCTGTGAGTATTTGCATTTGCACATCTTTGGCTCCTTGTGTAGCGTTGAGTTCAACCATCACTTTTTTGGCTATTTGTGTGAGCATATCTATATCTGAGCCAAATATTTTGAATACTACATCTGTCTTGGCACCACTCAGCAGGTCGTTGAAGCGTGCTTCAATAGGTTGCTGCAAAGATGCTGTAACCCCCGGCAATTTTTCATATTCTGCCATAATTAGGTCAAGCAATTCTGGTTTGTTGCGAGCTTTCACCCATTTGCTTTGCTCATGGGTAGTAATGAGTATATCAGTGCTTTCAAATGGTACAGGGTCTATGGGTATTTCGGAGGTACCTGTTTTGCCAATCACACTTTTTATTTCGTCAGGAAATTTTTCAAGCAATTTTTTCTCTATCTGCATAGATGCATTTATACTTTGGGTCAATGATGTACCAATGGGCAGCCGTGTTTCTATTTGTATATCTCCTTCATCTAATTTGGGTATAAATTCGCCTCCTGTACGGGTAAATATATATCCTGAAAGTATTAGTATAAATATGATGACTGTGAGCACCCATTTTTTATTATTTATGGATATGTTGAACACTGGCATATATATTTTGAGATACAAAAAATCTACTATGATATCAGGTATTCCTTTTTTATGTTCATGGCTATGAAGCAGCCAAGCACACATCATAGGTACATAAGTGAATGAGAGTATCAAGGCACCTACTATGGCGTAGAGCACGGTGAGTGCCATAGGTTTAAACATTTTGCCTTCTACACCTGATAGAAATAGTATGGGAAAATATACTACCAAAATAATGATGGTACCAAAAAATACGGAGTTTTTCACTGATTCTACCCCTTCTATCACCATATTTTGCCTATTTTTATAGATATCACCTGATTTTTTGGAGTGATACATGGTGGCCAAGGCTATCATAATACTCTCTACTATGATTACTGAGCCATCTACTATAAGTCCAAAATCTAATGCACCCAGACTCATAAGGTTGCCCACCACACCTGTGAGCTGCATCATACCAAATGTAAAGAGCATAGCTAACGGAATGACAGAGCCTGCAATAAGACTTGCTTTGATATCGCCTAAGAACAATAATAGTACCAATATTACTATGATAGCTCCTTCCGATAAGTTTTTGATTACAGTGTGTATGGTACGGTCTACCAGTGCTTTTCTATTTATAAATGGCTTAATAACCAGGCCTTTGGGCAGCATAGTTTGTATGTTTTCTATTCTTTTCTCAAGCTCATCTATTACTTTGGAGGCATTTTCACCCATTTGCAATAGTACCACACCACCTACTACCTCACCTTGCCCATCCATGGTCATGGCACCGTATCTGGTGGCACTCTCTATGGACACATCTGCTACATGCTTGATAAGCACAGGATTGTTATCATGTATTTTTATCAATGTATTTTCTATATCGTCTATATTTTTTGCCAAGCCCAGTCCTCTTATGATATAGGCTCTGTTGTCTTTTTCTATGTATGAGCCTCCTGTGTTGTTGTTGCCTTTGTTGAGTGCTTCAAATAGTTCATCAATAGTCACATCATAGGCTTTCATACTCTCAGTATTGAGCTTAGCATGGTATTCTTTTTTGTATCCGCCAAAGCTGCTAATGTCTGTGACACCCGGTGTGCCTAGTAGATTTTTGCGTACTACCCAGTCTTGTATGGTACGTATTTCCATGAGTGAGAATGAGTTGTCATTGGCATCTGCAGGTACTATCACATATTGATATATTTCGCCAATGCCTGTGGTAATAGGTGCCATTTCAGAAAAACCTGTGTTTTGAGGCAGGCTGTTTTGCACATTGGCTAGTTTTTCAAATACAAGTTGTCGTGAGCGGTACAGGTCTGCATCATCGTTGAACACAATGGTAACTGATGATAATCCAAACCTTGATATTGAGCGTATATGGTCTATACCCAATATATTAGACATTTCTATCTCTATGGGAGTAGTCACAAATCTCTCTACCTCTACTGCCCCTAGATTGGGCGATAAATTAAAAACAGTGACCTGCTTATTGGTAATATCAGGTATGGCGTCTATGGGTAGTTTTTGCAAGGACACCACCCCCCAAAGTATGATACCCAATACCATGACAGATACACCAAATCTGCTTTTTGTACTGATTTTTATAATTCGCGTAAGCATTAATATTCAAATAATAGTATAATAAAATAATATATGAGGCAAGCATAATCATAGTATGCTGCTGAGTAAATAAATAATGGAAGGCAGAAAAAATTAGATGCAAGGCGGGTGCAATATGCCTTGAGGAGTTATATCTATGATATTGAATATGTATCTTACATTAGGTATCATTTTCAATGTAGTATTGTATAGGGCAGATGTAAAAAGTTTTTGGTTAATTATTTCTGTTTTTTCTACTTTTTTGAGCGTTCCTTCAGTATCTGAGTCGTCAGTTTCGGGTACGGCATTATCTATATCCAGCACTTCTTCCAATACTACCTCTGATATACTCTCCATCTCATTCACTGATAGGTCTTCTTCCAATTCATAATCATAGTCGGCATTGTACTGTGCATCGGGTGGGTCTATACTCACATTCAGTATGACTATGCATAATAATAATGATAAAAATTGCGCAAATGACTTATTTCTAAATAGGTACATAGATTTATTATTGCAAAAGTAATTAATTTTTAGTTGATAACCAAATATTTATATATTAATGATTGACAGAACTATGTAATGCTATCATAGCATTGTCTTATTTTTTATATATGTCAATGTTGAGGTTTTGAGGTTATATTAATTTTTTGCAAAGCTTCATGCTTGCGTTTTTCTTTGATTAATTTTAGTTTTTGTACTTGTGATGAGGTGAGTATTTTTGATATTATGTCATTAGTATTGGCTTTTATTTCATTAATCATGGCGCGCATGCGCTTTGGGTCTTTTACTATATCTTGGGGCAAGTATTTGAGTGAGTCTATCTTCATAGTTTCTGTTATGTATACATTTTTTACATTGTTATACTGTATATCAGATAGTTGCACATCCATTTTGAGTTGCTTGGCTTTATTTACCGCACTTTTCACCAAATTATCATTAGGCTGCAATGCACAAAAAAATATTAAAATCATAAGATACCACATATTCCTATTGTTATATGCAAAGCATAATTATTCCAAAATATATTACTGTAAATAAGACATTGAGTGCATTTTTTTTAAGTAATGGGTCAATGGCATCGTTTACTTTTATTTTATATACTTCTGTCAATCTCATCAAGAGCAACAGCAAAAGAGGCACTAAATAGGGCATTTTTAAGAGTGGTGTGTATAAAAACAAAGCCAAATAGGCACTTATAAGCATCATATATTGGTAATATTTGCTATTTTCAAAGCCTATGCGCACAGGTATTGTTTTTTTGCCTGCAAGTGTATCAGGCAAGATATCACGCATATTGTTGAGATTGAGCACCGCCATGCTCAAGCTACCCATAGTGTAGGATAGTAACAATACTTTTGCATCTATATCATGTACATATAAATAGTAACTTCCTGCCACACCGGCCAGCCCAAAAAACAAAAAAACGCTCACATCGCCTAATCCTGCGTATCCATATGGCTTTGCGCCCGCAGTGTATTTGATGGCAGCAGCTATGGCAATCAACCCTATCAATAGCATAAGCATGAAATTGCTATCAGGCTTGCCAAATGATATATATAACAAGGCTATGCCACTGCATAATGTAAGTAGTGTAAAAACAATAATGGCAATTTTCATAGCTTGCGGCGATATATACCCGGCTTGTACAGCTCGTTTTGGTCCTGTACGCATAGCATTGTCCGCACCGTGTTGGCTGTCGCCATAGTCATTGGCCAAGTTTGAAAGTATTTGCAATAATACAGCAGTAACTAACGACCAAATAAATATTTGTATATTAATAAAACCATTATGAGCAGCAGCTATAGCACCCATGGTCATGCTTGATACAGCCAATGGCAAAGTACGCAACCTCAATGCTGAAATCCAATGTTTTATCATTTTGTATTATATTTATTCATAGCTACATTTATACCCTCTGTACAAAAACTCAATATGGCTTCGCCACTTTTTTGAAGTAATGGTTCAAGATTTGCAAATTCGTCTTGCGTGAAACGGCTCAAAACATAATCTGATTGTCTGCCTTTGTGAAAATTGCTGCCAATACCTATCCTAAGTCTGGCATAGTTTTGTGAATTTAATACTTCGTTTATGTGATTGAGCCCGTTTTGTCCGCCACTGCTGCCTTGGGCACGCAGCCTTATGGTACCAAAAGGCAAATTAAGATCGTCTGTAATGATTAATATATTTTGTATGGGAATATTAAGTGAATGCATCCAGTATGCTACTGCCTTACCGCTCAGGTTCATATACGTAGTAGGTTTTATGAGGGTAATATTTTTGCCTTTGTACTTGTACTCTGTCACGTATGCATGCCTGTCGAGCGAAAAAGTGAGTGTGCACTGCTGTGCCAAATGATCTACAGCCATAAATCCTACGTTGTGGCGTGTGAGCTCATACTCAGGGCCTACATTGCCCAGACCTGCAATCAAAAACTTCATACAGCAAAAATAGTGATAAATGATATTTTTGTACGAATATGATATGAGAATAAAATATTATTATAAAAATGATGCTATTATTTACATCTACCGTAGCGGATATAGCATACTGTAAAATATGAAATGCACCTGTATAGTACTCAAAAATATCAAAACAACCCTTGAATATTCTTTGCCAACTCTTGTAAATCTGTCATCAAAAGGGTACGTATACTCAGTGCTATAATGAGTAGTGATACGGTGATCATGATAGTTTTGCGCTTTACTTTAGATACCAAATATGCAGCAAAAGGTGCTGCAATAACACCCCCAATGATGAGTCCTGCTATGGTTTGCCAACCACTTATTTTGATAAATATCATAAATGTACCTGCACCGGCCAGTGCAATAAAAAACTCTGCCATATTTACTGACCCTATGGTATAGTTAGCCTCTCTGCCTTTGCTCAGCAGTGTGCTAGTGACTATAGGTCCCCAGCCGCCGCCGCCTATAGCATCCATAAAGCCGCCAAAGAGTGCCAATATTCCTATATTTTTAGTTTTTTCTTTTTTTCTAATATTAATAAATGCCTTGCGCATAATCACTACACCCAATATCATGAGATACAAAGCCATAAATGGTTTGATATATTTACCATCTATCAAGTCTGAAATGATATAGGCTCCTAATATGGCTCCGCACACACCCGGTATTACCAAATAAAGGAATAGTTTTTTGTTTACATTTTTAAATTTAAGATGGCTCAGTCCTGATGCTCCTGTGGTAAATATTTCTGCAATATGCACACTAGCACTTGCCATGGCAGGACTAAGACCTACACTCAATAGTGAGCTGGTACAGGTGGCTCCATAAGCCATACCCAAAGCACCATCTACTATTTGCGCTGCAAATCCTATTAATATGAATTGGAAAAGGTCAGGATTAATAAAATCTTTAATTGATTGGGCAAGTTCTCTATAATTTTGATTTTCAGAATTTTCGAGCAGATACATAGCCAAATACAAGCCTGCCAGTACCAGTACCAATGATATCACTATCCATCTTATTTTAGGATTGCGCGCATTGAACCTGTTTATCCTATCAATAAGTCTGTAGTTGGCCAGTTTGCTCACAGGCTGCTGCTCCAGAGCATCTATATCTGTTACTTGCTGCGCAATTGCCTTATTAAAATTATTTACTATTTCTTCTGCCATATTTCATACAAAATTATATTATATTTATAAATAAAAAAATATAATATCGAAAATAAATATAATATTAAACAATATCAGAATAAAATATGTAATTATAATAAATAATTGAAATATTATACCAAATATTATGTAGTTAGATTGCTATATAAATATTGCAACAAATACTTTTTTATGAGCAACATACTTTATATCAATGAGCGTTTATACATTTGCCAAAAATTTTATTTTATAGGTATCATACCCTCATAAATATGTCGTACGAAAACTTAGTAGAAGACCTTCCATATATCAAAGAGGCAATCAATAACAAAAATGAGGGATACCTTAAAAATATATTCGACGACCTGTATTCCGAAGATTTTTTGCCATTAATATATGACCTTGACAGCACCCAAATAAGCTATGTACTATCGTTGCTCGATGATGAAACTGTAGCACGCATTATCAGCAACTTAGACGAAGATACACGTCACCAAATATTTAAGTTCTTTAACAAACATCAAATAGCCAAATTTATCAATGAGCTATACTCTGACGATGCTGCAGATATACTCAATACATTTCCTGTCAAAGACCGTGAAGAAATCATCTCACTTATTGAAGACAAAGAGATGGCTATGCACATCAATGAACTGTTGAGATATGACAATGACTGTGCCGGTGGGCTTATGGCCAAAGAATTGGTAAAAGCCAATGTGAGCTGGAATATAAAGCAAACCATAGAAGAGATACGCCTCCAAACTGAAAATGTAGAAAAACTCTACACCATATATGTGGTAAATGATGATGACATGCTGGTAGGAAGAGTATCACTCAAAAAAATTATTTTATCTTCGGACAATACCAAAATAGAAGAGATATATGAACCAGACATATTATCTGTAGAGACCCACACTGATGCCCAAGAAGTAGCAGATATCATGCAAAAATATGACTTAGAAACCATACCTGTAGTGAATATGTATGGCAAATTGGTAGGTCGTATCACCGTAGATGATGTGATGGATGTAGTAAAGCAACAAGCCGTAGTAGATATGCACGCCATGTCTGGTATATCTACCCATGTAGAGGAAGACGATACTGTGTGGAAACTCTGCAAAGCACGCTTGCCTTGGCTTATCATAGGTATATTCGGGGGGCTGTTAGGTGCATTTTTTATGGGTTTTTTTGAGCAAAATCTCGCCATAGTACCCGCCATGGCATTTTTCATACCACTCATTACTGCTACAGGTGGCAATGTAGGTGTGCAGTCATCCTCGCTTATAGTACAGTCGCTCGCGCAGACTGATACCTATGACACCAACCATGCCAAAAGATTGGTAAAAGCATTGCTGGTAGCCATAGTTAATGGATTAGTAATCTGTGGATTGGTATTTGTTTTCGTCATATTATTTCAGCCAATCAAATTGGCATTGGTAGTATCATTGGCACTATTTTTTGTGATATTACTGGCATCATTCATGGGTACCATCACTCCACTTATATTAGATAGATTTGGTATAAACCCTGCCTTAGCGTCAGGTCCTTTTATCACCACTGCAAACGATTTGCTGGGTATTGCCGTATACTTCAGTATTGCAGGATTGTTATACAATTTATCTTAATTACTGCTTGAACAAAATACTTATCATTGATGAAATGCATCCTTCTATTGTACCTATGTTGCAAAATATAGGCTTTGAGGTAGATTATTTGCCTCACATCACTGATAGTCAAGTATTAGAATGTGTAGAAAAATATACGGGCATAGTACTAAGGAGCAAAATATTTATTGACAAGACTATATTAGAAAAAGCCGTCAACCTCAAATTTATAGCACGCGCAGGTGCCGGTATGGACCAAATAGTGGAAGAAGAAGTAAAAAAACGCAAGATAGCATTGCTCAATGCACCGGAGGGCAACCGCGATGCAGTAGCAGAGCACGTGATAGGAATGATACTGTGTATGTATAATAATATATTGCGTGCAGATAGTGAGGTGCGCTCGGGTATATGGCACCGTGAGCAAAATAGAGGCATAGAACTTGGAGACAAAACAGTAGCTATCATTGGCTATGGCAATACAGGCAAAACTCTCTCTCGCAAGTTGAGCGGATTTGCATGCAGAGTATTGGCTTATGATAAATATAAACATTTTGTCAAAAACCAATTTGCAACATTTGCCACCCTTGACCATATCAAAGCTGAGGCAGACGTAGTGAGCCTGCACATACCTCTCACTCAAGATACTGACGGTTGGATAAACTATGCATTTTTATCAAGTTTTGCAAAACCTATATATGTAATCAACACCTCACGCGGTGGTGTGCTAGTTATCAAAGACTTGCTTCAAGCCATAGATGATGGCAAAGTACTCGGTGCAGCACTGGATGTGCTGGAAACTGAAAACTTAGAAAAATTCAAAAAAAATGACCCATACACCTATGATAGACTTATGACAAATAACAAAATACTGCTCACCCCTCACATAGCAGGGTGGACAAATGAGTCATATATAAAAATAAATCAAGTGCTGATACACAAAATAAAGAAGTTAAAAATTTGACAAAAGAATGTAAAAAAAATACAAGTACAATATTTTGGGTTTAATTTACTTTGGCACCCCTGAGCCCATAAAATGCCATATAAAAATAGCAAACCAATGGCACAATAAAAGCAATTTGTATATTATACATATCAGATACAATACCTGTGACAGGTGGTAAAATAGCCCCACCCACTATAGCCATAATGAGGTACGATGAACCCGCTTTGGTGTATTTGCCAAGCTCTTTTATACCCAGTGTGAATATGGTAGGGAACATAGTACTATTGCAAAAACCTACCAATACTACAGCCCATAGCGCATAGGTGCCTGTGCCTAATATGCCGTAGGTGAGCAATGCCACTGCCAGCAATGCATTGGCCCAGAGCCACATACGAGGGTTTACCCTGGTGAGCAATGCTGCCCCGAGAAATCTGCCTACCATAGCAAAAAACATGTAGCCACTTACAAAATTTTTCGCATCCAGTTCGCCCATATTGGCTATATGTGGCAATCTTGCAAATTTTATCAAAAAACTGCCTATTGATACCTCGGCACCCACATATAAAAATATGGCTATCACTCCAAATGTAAGATGGCTATATTGCCATACAGAAGTCTTATGGTCATTTTCTATATGGTGATTCACCTCTTCTTCTTCAGTAGTTTCTATGCTGGGAAGATTGGAGTAATATATCAACAAACCAATTAATACCAATAATACAGCCAACCCTATGTATGGTATTATCACAGATTTAGCTTCTGATATTTGATAGGCCAATTGTGCATCAGGACTAAGTGCATTCCACTGCTCTGTAGAATACTCCACCCCTGACAATATAAGCCACCCACCTATAAACGGACCTATAGATGCGCCCAATGAATTTATGGCCTGTGTAAAATTGAGCCTTGCTGAAGCTCCATTAGGGTTCCCCAATAGGGCTACATAAGGATTAGCAGCCACCTGCAATAGTGTAATACCTGACCCTAATATAAATAGACCTAATAAAAATATACCATATATACGTGTAAGTGCAGCTGGTATGAATATCAATGCACCAAAAAACATAGCAGAAAGTCCTATGATAATGCCCCATTTATAACCCACTTTTTTTATAATGGCTCCACTCGGAAGCGACATCACAAAATAGGCACCAAAAAATGCAAATTGAACCAATGAAGACTCAAAATCAGATAAATTACAAGCTTTTTTTAGGTGAGGAATTAATATATCATTTACATTGGTCACCAATGCCCATATAAAAAATAACGATGCCAATACAGAAAGTGCAGTGGTATAATTTTCATTTTGGTCTATTTTTAGATTAGGTTGATTACCCACAGGAGCAGTTGCCATGTATTTCTATTATTTTATTTGAATATTGCTGTTTTCTATTGCCAATGACTTATACTTATCAGAGGCACCGCTTCCAATATAGTTCAAAATATAACCGCCTGATACATTTTTGCACCAAATACCGTGGGTATAAAAAGTTGCTAAATCACTTGCCCACCCCACTTGTATATCTTTCATTTGAATATTTTTTACATTATATATATAGTACCCCGGTATGTCACTTTTAAATATTTGTTTATCAACTGCAAATGCAGGCCTTAAGTCAATATTCCCACCATATATTTCGTCAATTTTACTTTTTTTAATGTATAAATTACAATTGTGAAATTGTATATTTTCAATACTGTTAGCCGTTTCTGAGTATGCTACCACACCTGTTTCGGCTGTCATATTTATATTATTAAACCTAATATTTTTAATTGTGCCTGTTTTCATACCCTCTTCCCTATTGATATTAGACACATGAATAGGCTCACCCTTACCCCACCAGTGTCCTTTATGCAGCCGTGTGTCTATTTGTATATTATTGAAAAATAAATTTTCTATACCAGCACTATCGCGGGTGAATATGCCTATACCACGATTAGATTCATATATTACAAGGTTAGAAAATATACAATTTCTGATAGGCAAGTTTCCATACCCAATTCTTATACCTGCACTGCGCGATTGTAACAAACAGTTAGACACCACTATATTTTCAGCATATCCTGTCTTGTTACCATATTCAAAGGTATTTATAGCAGCATCATTTTTTTGTCCGCTGTGCACTCCTACATTTTCATCAAACCCGCTTACTATCACTGCATCGTCGCCGCATCTTATATCACAATTAGATATTCTTACATTGCGCGAGTTGGTACAGTGTATGCCATCGCTGTTGGGTACCAGCAAATTGGCGTGAACAGATACTCCACTTACTTCCACATTGTCACAATCACCTACTCTCATAGTCCACTCAGGGGTGTCTTTGAGCATCACATCTTTTATTTTTATATTTTCACATTTCATGAATACCATCATCATACCGGGTCTGTATTTGTACTTTATGGGTCCATCATCTAATCCGTATTTTATATTCATAAAATCATTTCCTTGCCTGGTATATTCTACTGCCAAGTCACCGGCTATATGTGGTTGAGTTGGGTCATGAAAATACGTGCCGTTACCATTTATTTCACCACTACCTTCTATGGTTATATTTTTAGCATTTCTTGTATAAAAAAGTCCGTATCTTTTACCATCTTTTATATAATCAGCAGTGTCTTTACTGCCTTTTATCACTGCCCCTGACTCTAAATATAGTGTTACATTTGATTTTAAATTTATTGTGCCTGAGTAATAGATGCCTTGTGGTACATACACTTTGCCTCCACCCATTTTGTTACATGTATTTATGGCATCGTTTATTGACTTGGTATTAATATATGTGCTATCTGATTTTGCACCAAAGTCTTTAATATTATAAAAATTTTTTTGATTGTTATCACTACAGTTGTATAGCAATATCACAATTAATAATAAATGTAGGGGTAAATATTTTTTTGACATTTTTTTAAAAAATCAAATTTAAGTAAATAGGCTGTAGTAAAAAAAAAAAATTGATAAATTATATTACCAATACTATGAGCAATACTCCCAGCAATATCCACTTTATAAAACTAAAATCCTGATACATCAATATATTTTTCATATAATTTAAGTTATAGTTATTTATACTCAAATAAAATCAAAATGTTTCAATTAATTATTATAATAATGCAAAAAAATGTTAAAAATTATTGTAATATCTTGGGTTACAGTAAATAAAAAAGCATAGTATATAAGTACTATGCTTTTAAACTATATTCTATTTATACAAATGTATGTAGCCACTCTACTCCTTCACAAACTTCACTACTTTGGTAGCGTTGCATAGGTTGAATTTGATGTGATATATTCCCTTGTTCCATCCGCTCAAGTTCACCTCCATGGTATAGCTCTCCAAACTACCCGATTGCCATACTTCTCTACCCATAGCATCATATATCCGTACATCGCACAAGGCCTCGGCTGCTATGCTCGCATCTATATTCAGCACATCCAGCGCAGGATTTGGATATACTTCTATACCATACCCGCGCATTCTTTTCACAGCGGTAATGCCCGAACTCACCGTCAGCACATAGGTCTCACTCAATGATGGGTTGCTCACCGAACTCACCATCACTGTCACCACTCCCTCCCCAGTTATACTGAGCACTCCATTGCTGCCTATGCTAGCCACATTGCCGGGACTCACACTCCATACCACCTCTGTA
>JANRIG010000017.1:0-72313 GCA_033765235.1 Cytophagales bacterium
TAATTATTTTAATTATTTTAATTATTTTAATTATTTTAATTATTTTAATTATTTTAATTATTTTAATTATTTTAATTATTTTAATTATTTTAATTATTTTAATTATTTTAATTATTTTAATTATTTTAATTATTTTTAATAAAAGATTACATTGTACTTTAATTGTAAGGTTTAATATATATATTGCCGAGTAATAAATATATCCTGTTGATATTCAGACATATGATTGCACATTTTTTTATTATTACTGCATCTTTCATCATCTTATTTATTAATTATAATGCCTGCTCACAGTCTGTTTATGTGCCTTATTCGCACGATTATTATTTCATGCTCGACAGATATGAGATAAAATACGCATCTTTTTCACCCACTTTTCACACCACTTTCAAGCCATATACACGCATGCAGGTGGCATCATTTGCAGACAGCACGGCTGCAATTCTGAATGTTTCAAAGGCAGATTTATTCAACATACAATACCTTGCCAATGACAATTGGGATTATTACACAGACAGCACAGGCACCAAAGGCAATTTTTCTAAACCAATATTTAACATAATGTACAAAAAGCACAATACTGCCTACCATGTCAAGGGTAATAATTTTAATTTTTTGATAAATCCTGTGCTCCTTGTTTCACAAAATACTATAAACAAAGACTACCCGCTGAGCCTAAATACAAGAGGTGCTGAGGTGCGTGGTATGATTGCAAATAGAATAGGATTTTACACATTTATTACTGATAATCAGGCTTTTTTTCCTGACTATGTAAGGCAAGTGGCAGACAGTATAAAGGCTGTACCCAATGAGGGCTTCACCAAATATTTCAAAGACAAGGGTTATGACTTCTTCACCGCACGCGGATACATCAGCTTCAATGTGGTGAAACCCATACATATACAACTTGGGCATGACAAAAACTTTATTGGAAACGGCTATCGCTCCATATTTTTATCAGACTATTCTTCAAAATATTTTTTTTTACGGATTAATACCAAATTTTGGAAAATAAACTACAACAATCTTTTCATAGAAGGCACTGCACAAGTCATAAACCAAAATAATTACAATCCTCGAAAATATATGGCAGCTCACCACCTGAGCTTTAATTTTACCAAAAACATAAATGTAGGTTTGTTCGAAATCATATCCTTTCGCCGCAGCGATACCGCCACAGGCAATACAGGCTTTGAGCTAAACTATCTCAACCCTGTAATATTCCTCCGCGAGGCTGAGTCATACCTCGGCAGTTATGATAAGACAGGAGCAGGTATAGACTTTAAAATCAATATGTTAAAACATATATCTGTATATGGGCAATGGCTATTTAATGAATTTTCGCTCAAAAACCTCATTGCCCAAAAAGGCTGGTGGGGTAATAAATATGCTTGGCAAATAGGTATGAAATACATAGATGTAGCAGGCATAAAAAACCTTGATTTACAACTTGAAAACAACTTTGTGCGCCCCTTTGTATATGCAGATAACTATGTAGGAGCAGGCTTTTACAACTATGGACAGCCCATAGCGCACCCATTAGGGGCCAATTTCAACGAATACATTGCCATACTCAGATACCAGCCCATGAATAGGCTAAATATCTGTGCAAAAGCTTTTTATATTACCAAAGGCGAAGACCCGCCGGGTGAAAACTGGGGTGGCAACGTGCTCAAAAATGTAGACAACAGATCATCACCTGTAGAAGGCAATGTGGTAGGACAAGGTATAAAAAATCAAATATTATTTGTAAACCTATCTTTGTCATACCAAGCATTTCACAACCTTTTTATTGACTTTTTGGTCACTTCTCGTACACAAAGCATGAACGCGGATAAATACCTGTTTGCCACAATGAGTTTACGCTATAATATCCAAAAACGAGATTATGAATTTTGATTTTTATATTCAAATAGTAAAAAAATACATTAAAAATGTAATATTTTTTGTGAAATGTATTTAAATTTGAAAAATAGTAAGCAGATTTGAAAGCAAATATAAGTTATGAATAAAATAACAATACTTTTAATAATATTATGTACCTCTTCTTTTGCACAGACGAGTGTAGATGAAATCATTAATTTGGGCAAAAATGTAAACTCTGCAAGCTCTGAGATAAACCCCAAATTGACCGCAGATGGTAAGCAGCTTTTTTTTACACGCAAAGGCAAAGAAGACGGCTATGACATAGAAGACATATACATGTCTGAAATGGGAAAAGACAACAAATGGAAACCTGCCGTACGCCTCGATAATCCATTTAACCAAGACCTCAAAAACAGTGTCACCTATGCATCTGTTGATGGTAACTTTATCATAATCAAAGGGGTGTACAAAAAAGGCCAGCTCAAAGTAAATGAGCGCGGATACTCTATTGTGAAAAAGACAAAATCAGGATGGGGCATGCCTGAAACTATGCCCATAGAAAATTATGATAAAATGGATAAAGGATATCATAACGGTCTTAGCATGTCGCCCGCGGGCAATGCATGCATTATCACACTATCAGAAATTAAAGACAATGTGAACAATGACTTATATATTACCTTTAGAAAAAAAGACGGCACTTGGACTCAGCCCAAAAATATGGGCAAGCCCATTAATGAATCTTCTAATGAATTTGCACCCTTTATGGCTGCCGATGGGGTCACTTTGTACTTTGCCAGCGACCGCCCGGGCGGGTTGGGTGAGACTGATATATGGATCAGCAAACGAATGGATGACAGCTGGGTAAACTGGTCAAAACCAGTGAATATGGGAGCACCTGTGAATACTGCTGGCAAAGAAGGCTACTACGCCGTAGATGCCTCCAGCCAATATGCATTTACCGTATCTGAAAAAAACTCTTTGGGCTTTGCAGATATTATTCGTATAAAACTTAAAAAAGAGCAGCAAGCCAACCCTGTGGTGCTTATACAAGGCAAAGTGCTCAACTCCAAAACTAAAAATCCCGTAGAAGCAGAAATCATATATGAGCAACTGCCCGATGGCAAAAAGGTAGGTACAGCCCACTCAGACCCAGTGACAGGGGAGTACAAAATTATATTGCCTTATGGCAAAAAATATGGTTTTTTAGCACACGGCAAAGGATACCTCTCAGAGTCTAACAGTGTAGACCTCACCACAGTAGATGAATATAAAGAAATGACTGCAGACTTGTACTTAGTGCCTCTTGAAGTAGGTGAGATTGTGAAAATAAATAATATAGGGTTCAAATTTGGCTCTACCGAGCTCACCGAAGAGTCATACCCTGAGCTATTGCGCATAGTAGACGAGCTCACCGAAAATCCTACCTTAGTTATTGAGATTGAGGGGCATACAGACAACATTGGCTCTGCCGAGTCTAATATGAAACTATCCCAAAACCGTGCCAACAGTGTGCGCACATTTTTGCTATCCAAAGGGCTTGATGAGTCCAAAGTAAAATCTCTCGGGCTCGGCGAAACCAAACCCATAGCTACCAACGAGACCGATGAGGGACGCACCGTAAACCGCAGGGTTGAGTTTAAAGTACTGCAAAAATAATTTTTATACTGCGAGGGCTTTATCTATGGCATTCAAAAAATGTTGCAAAAGTTGTATTTTTTAGGCAAAAATTGTATTATTAGTTATGCTGAGTCCTTGTAAAATGTTTGATTTTATTTCATCATCCTGTTCATATACTTCAGGTAGTCCATATTTGTCATTTAGCAAGTGAAACACCTGTACCATTTGCTCTTTAGGAAATACTATCCAATATTCTTTGACCAGATTTTCTTCGTATAATGCAAATTTTTTTTGAATATCTCTGTTTCTATTGCCATCAGATAGAATTTCGATAATTAAATCAGGCGCGCCAAGGCATCCCAAATCATCCAATTTTGTTTCATCGCATATTACACATATATCGGGCTGCACCACATCATATATTTTATTGGCTTGAGTAATATCTTTTTTTGGAAACCTTACATCAAAAGGTGCTGCATATACTTGGCAAGTTTTATTATTTAAAAACAAATATATTTTTTGGCTTAAAATCATAGATATTTTCTGGTGCTGCCTATATGGTGCCGGCGACATTTTCAAAATATATCCTTTGATGAGTTCTACACGTTCGTCAAACCACCAGGTGAGGTAGTCAGCATAAGTATACTGCTTTGATAAATCAAGTTGATGGATGTCAGTAATCATACTTACTTTGCATAATTTCAAATTTACAAAAAAATATTATTCATTCAATAACTTGATTGAAGTAAGTATAAATTCTCTGATAGCAAAATATAGAATCTATAGTATAATGATTCTGTAGTTTTTAAGGGTTACTTCAAACCTAATATCTGCGCGGTGTGCCCATCGCTATCTACCTTATTAATGATGTGGGCTATGTAGCCTTTTTCATCTATCACAAATGTAGTGCGGATGATACCCATATAGGTATGCCCAAAGTTGGTCTTTTCGCCCCACACACCATAGTCATTCACAGCTTTGTGTGCTACATCTGCAAAAAGCGGAAAAGGAAGCTTAAATTTTTTGGCAAATTTGGCATGTGATTTCACATCATCAGCACTCACTCCCAATACTTGATATCCTGCTGCCTTGAGTGCCGTATAGTTGTCGCGCAGGTTGCACGATTGCACCGTGCAGGTAGGTGTATCATCTTTTGGATAGAAATACAAAATTATTTTTTTGCCCAAATAGTCTGATAATTTTATCTCTTTTCCTTTTTGGTTATGGGCTGTTATTTCGGGGGCTTTGTCGCCTACTACTAGCATATAAATTGAAATTTTATACAAATTAAGTGATTATTATGTTAATAAACTTTTAACCCAAAGTTAAAATAATGTTATAATATTAAAATCGTAATGTTACCTTTGTGGCTTATTATTAACAAAATAAAAACCATTTTTTGAATGGAAGGATTAATCATGACGGCACAGTTGCTGCTGGGGTTGTCAATATTGGTAGTATTACACGAGTTAGGACATTTTTTGCCTGCCAAGTGGTTTAAGACAAAAGTTGATAAATTCTACCTTTTTTTCGATTTTCTGTTTCCATTCCCTGACATAGCTAAGTTTTCAATATTTAAAATAAAAAAAGGAGATACCGAATACGGCATAGGCTGGTTTCCACTAGGCGGCTATGTAAAAATAGACGGCATGATAGATGAAAATATGGATAAAGACTTTCTCTCGCGCCCGCCTCAACCTTGGGAGTTTAGGTCAAAACCTGCCTGGCAGAGGCTCATCATCATGATAGGCGGAGTGACTGTGAACCTTATACTGGGTGTGCTCATATTTATAGGCATCATGTACTACTATGGCGAAAAATACATACCTGCCAAAGAAGTGAAGTATGGCATTATAGCCGGTGAAATAGCCTCTGAAATTGGGCTCAAAACAGGTGATAAAATACTGAAAATCAACGGTGCTTATTATGAAAAATTTTCAGACATACTATCACCTGATATACTTTTGGGCTCCAATAGCAGCTACACCATACAGCGCCAAGACAGCATATTTGACTTGCCTATACCTGCCAACTTTATAGATAAGCTATCTTCAAAAAAGATACAAATGAGTTTTGTAGAGCCTATTTTCCCATTTTTGGTGGGCAATGTCATGCCTGGTTCAGGAGCTGCCAAAGCAGGTCTTAAGGTTAAGGACAAAATAGTACAGATAGATGAGAGCGCCATCAACTATTTTCATGAGTTGCAAGCAGTGCTCAAACTTAAGCAAGACAAAAACGTGAAAATAAAAGTGTTGCGTGGAGGCAGGCTTATGACGCTCACCGCAAAGGTGAGCCCTGAGGGCAAACTTGGATTTCAGGCACAGTCATTGCTCAGAGACTCTACACTCAAGTATTCGCTTGGTGAGTCTGTGGTAAGAGGCACAGTACAGGCCTTCTCAGTAGTGGTGGTACAGGCACGTGCTTTCAAAAAAATGTTTTCCGGCGAGATGGATGTCACTAAGTCGCTCAGCGGCCCCATAGGCATAGCACAGCAGTTTGGCAGTGTGTGGGACTGGTATCGCTTTTGGAGCCTTACCGGGCTGCTATCTATGGTATTGGCATTTATGAACCTGCTTCCCATACCCGCTTTGGACGGCGGGCATGTAATGTTTCTTTTATTTGAAATGGTTACCGGTCGCAAGCCTTCGGATAAGTTTTTGGAAATAACCCAGCGTGTAGGCATGTTGCTGCTGCTCTCACTCATGGCATTTGCCATATTTAATGATATTTGGAAATTGTTTTTTTAACAACAAAACATGTATTTTCAGATACAAATAATTTTTACCAATTTTTGTAAGGCATTCAAATTTTTTGATTGCCTGAAGCAATATTATGATATGTATATTAAGGGTTTGAGGTTGATATCATTATAATATCAGCTTACCTGCATCAAAGTATATTTCAAGCCATTGTATAAATATAGGTGAGATAGGCAAATTAAGCATAATGATATTATAATTCGGTATTAATATGCACATAATCAATATAATAAATGATATAAATTGCCATTGTTTAGTGTTAAAATAAAACACTAATGACAGCAATGCAGGAAACAACGTGATGAACATATGACACAAACTTCTATCAAAGTCATGGCAACTGGCAGATACTGCAAATATTATGAGTATGATACCTGAATATCCAAGCAATAATAAATAATTTTTTTTGACGCACATGTCAATGATAAAAAATGCGGGTAATACCCACAAGGCCTTGAGTGCATTGAATGTGAATAAATGAAATATTGGGATATTAAGCCTAATAAAAGGCAACCCCATGCAAGTAGTATTTATAGGGTATTCATATATATATTGCAATGTAAACCTACACACAAAATATAAAACCCAACTTGATATTATTGAAATTGTGAATGGGTTGAAAAAAGATCTTAGTGTAAATGTATCATTATTATTTTCTTTTATTGCCCAGTACAACAGTACCAAAGCACTGGATATCAACGCTTTTTCGTCATGAAATGAAGCTAAAAACACGGTAATAAATATTGTTATACAATTTCTATAATATACTGCCATCAATAACAGTGCCAGATCAATACCTGTCAGATTGCCTCCATTGTCTGTAAGTGAGTTAATAAATGTATAGGTGTAAGTACATGACAAAGAGAAACATAATGAGGTAAATTTATCTTTGGTAATTTTATAAAATACTTTTGAGCTATAAAAAAATAATAACAAACCAAACATTTTTTGTACTGCCAACATGCCCCATATATTAAGGTTGAATAATTTTATGATTATAGGAAACGTTAACCTAAAATACATACTTCTATGATGCGCACAATCAGGATAGTTGTCAAACAAGTTTTGATGAAACAAATCTTCGGATTGTGATTTTAAGTCGTGCCAAAAACCATGAAAGTAGAATACCCCTGAGGGGTTTATAAAAGAACTCAACTTAGGGGTAAAAAATATTCCTATAATAGTAGCACATAATATGGTAACATATACATGGAAATACTTAGTGTCCAAAGCATTGTTTAGCTTACGTACTATATCATAAAAATATGCAATGTAGTGCTTTGTGTCCATCGTGTATTTCATTTATGTTTTCTATGCATTTCCACGAACTCCGTATCATACTCATTATCAGTATCTTTTTTATGTATTTCGGAATGTATAATTTGCCATTCGTTCATATTTAATACAGGAAAATAGGTATCTGCCTTGCCTGAATATTGTACTTTAGTAAGATATATTTTATGGCACAAAGGCAAAAAATACTTGTATATCTGCGCCCCTCCTATCACAAATAGCTCACGCTCGCCTACACTCAAGGCATACTTCAAGGCATCGTCTATGGTTTGAAAAATATGCACTTGCTCGTGTGCAGGTGTGAGGGTGCTGCTCACTACTATATTGGTGCGTCCGGGCAGTGGCTTACTTATAGACTCATAGGTGTTTTTGCCCATAAGTACACAATGCCCGTATGTAAGGTTCTTAAATCTTTGCAGGTCGGCACGTAGCCTCCAAAGCAACTTATTAGTATAACCAATCTCATTATTCTGCCCTACAGCTACTATTATGGAAATATTCATTGTGCAAAAAAATAAATTTTTTTTATTGTATTATTAATACTTAACTATATTTGTAAATATCCAAATTGAGATATGGATAAAAATATGGTGAAAATACTTCTTGCAGAAGACAATATGGTAGATCAGACGGCACTAGCCGAGTATCTGAAAAATAATTTGACTGACCATACTTTGGATACCGTAAAATCTTGTAAAGAAATGCTCAGCACCTTGGATTCAGGCAATGTGTATGATATCATCATACTTGACCATATTCTCGAAGATGAGCAATCGCTCAAATATATTGACAAAATCATAGCCAAAGCATCTGGCGCACAGCTTGTAGTACTTTCAGGGCAGTCTGATATATCTGTCTGCATTCAATACCTCAATGCAGGGGTGTATGCATATCTCAACAAAGAGAATAATGCCTTCAAGAATTTGGTAAAAAATATTAATGAAATCATTAATAAAAAGGTAGTAAAAGAAGCCCCCGTAAAGTTCAACAGTCCATTGGTGTATGTGATAGCTGCATTTGTATTGCTGGTCATCATAGCCTTGGTGCTGGTGATGATGAATTGATTTTTTTTTTGTTACTAAGTAATAATATTTACAAACTCACACCCCTTTTCCAAGGTATAAAATCATCTTGACCTAATATCACAGCCTTAGGCACTACCTCGCCGGATGCTACTTTTATTACATATTCCAATATTTCTTCTCCCATTTGAGGGATGGTTTTTTCACCGCTTATAATACCGCCTGTATTAATGTCTATAATATCGGGCATGCGCTGTGCCAATGCATCGTTGGTACTTATTTTTACAACAGGGCATATTGGGTTGCCGGTAGGTGTGCCGAGCCCTGTGGTGAAGCATATTACATGTGCACCTGCAGCAGTTTTGCCTGTAGTAGCTTCTACATCATTGCCGGGGGTGCACACTAAGTTGAGCCCCGGTTTGGTACTTATTTCTGCATAGTCAAGCACATCTGTGACAGGGGCAAAGCCCCCTTTGCGCGCAGCACCGCAAGATTTTATGGCATCGGTAATGAGTCCGTCTTTGATATTGCCGGGCGATGGATTGGCATGAAAGCCACTGCCTACTGCCTCAGCCTGAGCAGAATATGTTTGCATGAGATTGATAAATTTTGAAGCAATGTTATTATTTGTACAACGGTCTACCAACTCTTGCTCTACTCCATTGAGCTCAGGAAACTCAGCCATCATCACTGTGCCTCCCATAGCCACCAGCAGGTCTGCTGCATAGCCGAGTGCAGGGTTTGCCGAAATGCCCGAAAATCCATCGCTTCCACCACATTTTACACCCATTTTTAGATGAGAGAGTGGCACAGGGGTGCGTGTAATATTATTGGCAGCTATCAGTGCTTCAAAGGTTTGCTTTATGGCTTGAGATACTATCTGCTCTTCAGTACCTCCTTTTTGTTGGCTAAATGTGAGTATGGGCTTATCAAATTGTGGTTGAAGTGCAAATATTTCATTTTTGAGGGCATCTGCTTGTAAGTGCTCGCACCCTAAGTTCATGATAGTGACCCCGCACACATTGGGGTGGCAAGCATATGCTGCCAAAAGTTTGCTCAGCATGGCAGAGTCTTGTCGGGTGCCTCCACACCCGCCTTGATGGGTTAAGAATTTGATGCCGTCTATATTAGGAAATATTTTTTTATGGGTATTATTCGAAGGTTGTAAATATATGGTTGATATATTTTCCTGTGCTATGTAACTGTTGACCAAATTTTTAGTGAATACTTTATATTTGTCAGGTTGTGCATAGCCAAGTTCTTGATATAGTGCTTCTTTTATGATTTCTAAGTTTCTATTTTCACAAAATACAGTTGGTATAAATATCCAATAATTGGCTGTGCCTACTTGACCATCTTTGCGCATATATCCCATAAATGTGCGATTTTTATATTTGCTCACATCGGGTGGGGTCCAAGTGTAGGGCTTTTTTTTGTCTATACCATACCCTTCGGAGGCATGTTTGAGGTTGTGCGTATGTATGAGGTTGCCTACATGTATTTCTGTCAATGCTTTGCCTACTACCACACCATACATTTTGAGCAAATCACCTGTTTTAAAGTATGCCACAGATATCTTATGTTTGGCAGGTATGTAATCGAGCGTTTTGAATGAAATGTTATCAAATAAAATATCTGCACCTTGAGGTATATCTTCCAAGGCTACAATCATGTCATCTGCCGGGTGTATTTTGAGAAGTTTATAAGACATATTTTATACTTGTTAACAGCTGCAAAGGTGTTTATTATTAATATTAAAATTAAACATTTTTAAGAAATAAACTGATGAATTACATTTTTACCATAATAAAACCAATTTTTAGCTTTTTGATAGCCGTACTTGATTTTTTGGTTACTTTTTAATCAAATAAAAAGTGACAAGAAAAAATAAGTTTATAATCATTCGTACATGCTCCGCAGACTGCGTTCCTAAAATGCATTAATGCCTTATATTAAAAACCGGAAATAATTCTTTACTTATCATTTATAGCACTAATCTTATTGATAATGACTTTTTTGTAAAACAATCAACAATCAAAGATTTGAAATTTACACTTCTACAAGTTCGTCTTTTTCTACTCTAAGGTTGTCTATAATAAAATTTTGCCTTTCGGGGGTGTTTTTGCCCATGTAATAGCTCAATATTTTTTGTATATGACTTTCTTTTTGCAAAATCACTGGAAATAATCTCATATTTTGGTCTATAAATCCTGCAAATTCATCAGGTGATATTTCGCCCAATCCTTTGAAGCGTGTGATTTCGGGTTTTGAGCCTAATTTGTTAATGGCCTTTTGTTTTTCATCTTCTGAGTAGCAATAAATAGTCTCTTTTTTGTTTCTTACTCTGAAAAGTGGTGTTTCTAAGATATATACATGCCCATTGCGTACTAAGTCGGGGAAAAATTGTAAGAAAAAGGTAAGCAATAGCAAGCGTATGTGCATCCCGTCTACATCTGCATCTGTGGCTATGATTACTTTATTGTAGCGCAAAGTTTCTATGCCGTCTTCTATGTCAAGTGCATGCTGTAGCAGGTTAAACTCCTCATTTTCATACACTATTTTTTTAGTGAGGCCGTAGCTGTTGAGCGGCTTTCCGCGTAGGCTGAATACAGCCTGAGTTTGCACATCGCGGGCTTTGGTAATGGAGCCACTAGCAGAGTCGCCCTCTGTGATGAATAGGCTGGACTCAAATCTTTTTTCATCTTTTATGTCTTGAAAGTGTAACCTGCAATCTCTCAGATTTTTATTATGAAGTGCTGCTTTTTTGGCACGCTCATTAGCCAATTTTTTGATACCTGCTATATCTTTGCGTTCGCGCTCGCTTTGTAATATGCGCTTGAGTATGGCGTCGGCAGTAGCGGGGTTTTTGTGCAGATAGTCGTCTAAGTGTTTCTTTAAAAAATCGTTTACAAAGGTGCGTACTGCCATGCCGTCAGGGGCTATTTTTTCGGAGCCAAGCTTGGTTTTGGTTTGCGACTCAAATACAGGCTCTTGCACACGCACACTTATGGCACCTACTACAGACATGCGTATATCTGCGGCATCAAACTCTTTTTTATAAAACTCTCTGAATGTGCGCACCAGTGCCTCTCTGAATGCGGCTAAATGTGTGCCTCCTTGAGTGGTATATTGCCCGTTTACATAGCTGTAATATTCCTCTCCGTATTGGTCTGCATGGGTGAGTGCTACTTCTATATCTTTGTCTTTGAGGTGAATGATGGGGTAGCGTATATTTTCTACATCTGTTTTGGAGGTAAGCAGGTCCAGCAATCCGTTTTCGGAGTGATACTTTTTGCCGTTGAGGGTCAATGTAAGTCCTGCGTTGAGGTAGGCATAGTTCCAAATAAGGTTTTCCAAAAAATCGGGTATATACCTGTATTGCCTGAATATACTTTCGTCCGGTTCAAAACATATGTATGTGCCGTTTTTGTCTTTATCTCCGGCTTGCGTCTCGGGGTGGTCTTTTACAATGTTTCCTTTATGAAATTCTGCGCGCTTGGTGCGCCCGTCGCGGTATGATTGTACTATGAATTTGGACGAGAGTGCATTTACTGCTTTGGTACCTACCCCGTTGAGCCCCACAGATTTTTGGAATGCACCCGAGTCATATTTGCCTCCTGTGTTCATTTTTGCTACACAGTCTATCACTTTGCCAAGTGGTATGCCTCTGCCATAGTCGCGCACTTCTACTGCATGGTCTGTGATTTTTATGTCTATATTTTTGCCATTACCCATGGTGTGCTCGTCTATGGCATTGTCCACAATTTCTTTTACCAATATATATATACCATCATCAGCAGCTGAGCCATCGCCCAGTTTTCCTATATACATACCCGGGCGCAGCCTTATATGTTCTTGCCACTCCAGCGACTTTATGCTGTCGTCATCATATTTTACATTTTGTATTTCTGCCATAGCATTATGAGTATAATTCTGTTTTGCTTATCATGAGCCTGATAGGTAGCCATGCCCACCACAGGCATATGATGATGATAAATGTAAGGTACACAGGTGCCATTTGTAGTATGGTGAATGTCTGTGTAACTACCACTACAAAAAATGACAGTAATATTAATGCACAAAATACATTGAGTAGGGTAGCGTAGCTGTATGCCATATAGGACAATATTTTATAAAAATATTCAATAGATTCATCACTTGCAGACCAAAATACAAAATTGGGTGCCCACCGAGGTATTTTATCTATTTTGTTAAATATGTGTATTAACCATATATTGAGCGCATTGATAAGGATGAATATGGAAGCAAAAATATAGAACATATTACTTTTGGAAAATGAACGAAGCAATACTGCATCATCAAATGACACATTTACTACATCCGGCAACTGATAATAGGCAAAAAATAAGGATAAAATAAAAAAAATAATAGACATGTAAAATAAAGTGCGCGCTATGACATACATAAGAAACAAATAAATAAATAATGTGTGTATATTATTCAACATGACGCTAATATTTGGGAAATATTGTTTATTTATCATATAATATAAAATAATATTGCCCATTGATACACGCTATACTTATTTATTTTTTTAGCATTCACCAACTTATAATGTTCGGTTTTTACCAAATCATTGGTTTTTTGCCTTGTGCAGCAAGGTATGCATTGGCTTGGCTAAAATGCCGACACCCCAAAAACTTGGCAGCTGAAAACGGGGAAGGATGTGCCGCTTTGAGTATCAGATGTTTACCAATATCTAAAAATGTTGCCTTGCGCTGTGCATAGGCACCCCAAAGTATGAATACTATATTGGTTTTATTTATATTCAATGCTTGTACTACTGCATCAGTGAAAGTTTCCCACCCTTGATTTTGGTGTGAGCCGGGTGTGTTTGCCCTTACTGTAAGTGTAGCATTGAGTAGCAGTACTCCTTGCTGTGCCCATCGGGTGAGGTTGCCCGATTTGGGGATAGGTGTGCCTATGTCAGACAATATTTCTTTATAAATATTTACCAATGACGGGGGCAATGGAATGCCGTCATTTACCGAAAAACATAATCCATGCGCTTGCCCTGCACCATGATATGGGTCTTGACCGAGAATC
Source organism: Cytophagales bacterium (assembly GCA_033765235.1). Classification (GTDB taxonomy): domain Bacteria; phylum Bacteroidota; class Bacteroidia; order Cytophagales; family UBA9547; genus JANRIG01. The sequence goes on from JANRIG010000017.1 coordinate 13,628, forward strand.
ACAACTTGCACGTTTTCAAAAGGGGTATAGTCAAAGGCTGCAAATATATGCTTGCCCGGCGGGTACACTGTGTGAGTAGCATATTCATTTTTTACAAATTGAATGAGTGAGGTGAAATACGGTTTTTGAAATTCGTCATCAAGTACAGCCTTCCAAGATGGGTGTATTTTTATATCTGTCATAGCTTTGTGGATTTGTGTTATTTATATATCATTATTGATGGTTTAAAAATCAAATTTGAGTCTCTCGTCATGTATGTCTTTTACAGATCCAAAGCCTATCACATCTTTGAGTATGGGTTCATCGGTGAGCTCTGCAGCTTTTATGATGGCGTCAGTGCCATATTTATCTTTTATCTTATACACAGTTTTGCGCAAAGTATCATTTTTTACATTGTTTTCAAAGAGATGATATTGAATAGCTTGATCCGGCACAAAGTCTGTGACAAATACCCCCATGGAGGTGAGTCCGTCATTGATCATGGACACGGCTATGTGCATTTTTTCTCTGTATTTTTCCATTTTATATTTTATCATGTTGAGCAGTTGTATGCCATCTTGCAGAGGATTTTGCATATGCATTTTATCGTCCCACTGAAAGCCATTTTCATACCTTAAATATATGCCTGCTTGGCGAGCATATACGGCGTTGCGCACCATGCGTTTTTCGAGTGTCATGCAGAGTGAAAGCATGAGCTCGTGTAGTGAGTGTATGTTTTTGCGTTGCTCTTTAGATATTTGCCTCATGGCTTGCATGCTTTTGTAAGGTTTGTGTGAAATGTCGTTTTCCACTTCTTGAAAGTTGAGCCTCTTATGCCAGTAATAGCCTACTATGCTGTGGCAAGCAGCCATGATATAGTCTGGTTTTGCATATTTAAGGTCTATAGGGGTATTTATACCCCCTTTTTTCAGCCTTGCGTCCATGCCGTCGGCTATGCCGGGCAAGTCTGTGAGCTTGAGTGGCATGAGTATTTCGTCAATATTTTTTTCATCAATATATACAAGTCCGTCGGGCTTTTGTATCTCTGTGCCAAGTTTTGCAAGGAATGCATTAGGTGCTATGCCTATGGAGCATTTGAGCCAGTCACCTACTTGGTCATGTATGTCTTTTTTTATGTTTTTGGCTACTTTGGTGAGGTCTTTGTGTACATAGCTGTAGGTGCTGAAGTCTATGAGAGCTTCGTCTATGCTGCGGGGTATCACTTCATCGGCATATTTTTTGAGTACATTGATGATTTTAAGATGGTATTCGCGGTATCGGGTAGGATGTGTTTCGAGGGGTACCAATTCAGGGCATATTTTTATGGCCTCGTTGAGCCTGAGTCCGAGTTTTATGCCTCTCTTTTTGGCTTCTATTGAAGGTGCTATCACACAGCCATATTTGCCTGTATATACACATACAGCCACAGGTCTGCCACGCAGCCAATAGTTTACCTGCTGCTCCACGCTGGCAAAAAAGCTATTCATGTCTACAAACATCATCATAGGGTCAAAGTTACGCAAAGTTGTGATGTGTATTGAGTAATAACAGATAGATTTGGTAATGCACTACGATGTTTGGAGCTATTATTTTTAGTACTATTATATATTACGCTTGCCGTGAATGATAGATATGATGCGAATATGGTGCTTATAAATATGGTACCTAAAGGTATAGGTACTGTGAATAACTCCCTTTCTTATATGATGGCTATCGCTTGTAGATATGGCTTTGGGGAATATATAGGGATTTTGAGCACAGGCTTCAAAAGCATCAAAGAAAGAATTTATTACTTTGTCTGCTCTGTTTATGCTTTCATTTAATACATAATAGGCATATATATCCTCCATTTGCTTTGCTGCACGCAGAGCTATTTTTATTTTCATCACGAAGCTTTGTTCGCGTTAAACTTTACTGATAAACGTTGTTTTAGTTCCTCTAAGGTTAAGTCTTTGTCTTCATCTTTATGGTTATCACACAAATTATGATACCATTCTAAATATTGGGGACTTAGAGGCAACCCCGGCAAGTGTACATCTATTTCTTTATAATTGCCCTCGGCATCATATATATTAGGGTCATACTGTATAGGCTCGGTAGGAGTGGCTTCTACATCTGTATGGGAACTCAAAAAATCTGCAAAATCTTTTTCGCTTTCGGGAGTAGAAATAACAACAGTGTATGTAGCCATTTATAACATATTCTTATACAAACATAATAAAAATTATCTTATAAGACAAATGTGGAATGTATAAAGGCTGTGGTCTGTAATTGTCTTTGGTAATGAATAATTAGATTGAAAATTATACATTTCGCTTGCCGTGATAAATATCAAAAAACTCAATATGAAAATCCGAAATTTCATACACAATTATATAGGTATCAAAATGAATAGCCCTTCTGAAATTACCACTTTTGAATGGAAATTCATATATAGGAAAATGCAGAGGGTTTAATACAATATACTCAATTTTAGCGTAAATGGAATTTATTACTTTGTCGCATCTTGCCTCACCCTCATTTTGGTAAAGATAATATTCAATTTGCCACAAGCTTTCCTCAAATTGTGGGCTAAAGTGAAAAGTAAAGCTCATACTTAACGGTTGAATACTTCTTTTCTACGCTTTGCCAAATTTTCCTTTAATTGTTCAAAGGTTATGCCTTTACCTTCAGCCAATGATTTTTGAGCTTGTTCAATTCTCCAAGCCATATATTCATCAGGCACAGGCAAGCCGGGAGTGGCAAGGCTTATCCATTTAAAATTGCCCTCGGCATCATATATATTAGGGTCATACTGTATAGGCTCGGTAGGAGTGGCTTCTACATCTGTATGGGTACTCAAAAAATCTGCAAAATCTTTTTCGCTTTCGGGAGTAGAAATAACAACAGTGTATGTAGCCATTATAAAATATTCTTATACAAACATAACAAAAATTATCTTATAAGACAAATATGGTATGTAGGTTATTCACTTACTGTTTTGTGACTTACAAAATATAGAAGAAGTGCTACTGTTTTTTTGATTAGTTATTGGTTCAGACAACTAGCATTGAGCGTGCGCACGCTGCCACATATATGCCTGCAGTGTCGGTGCGCAGCCTTGAGGTGCCTAAGCTCACAGGTATATATTCATATTTTTTGGCCAATGTTATCTCTTCGGGGCTAAAATCGCCCTCGGGGCCTATGAGTATGTTATAGTTATTATTACCATTGCCAAAATATTTGCTTATGGGCACTTGTCCTACATCATTTTCTATGTAGGCAATACATTTTAGAGAAGTATTTTCTGATTGTATAAATGTTTTATAATCAACAGGTTGGTGTATTTGTGGTAAATAATATTTTTGCGATTGTTTCATGGCAGCTACTGCTATCTTGTGTATCCTGTCCATATTTACTGCTTTGCGCTCGGTGCGCTCTGTCATGATAAAAGTGAGCTTGTGCAAGCCTATTTCTACAGCTTTTTCTACAAAGTATTCAATTCGGTCTGCATTTTTGGTAGGAGCTATAGCTATGTGGAGGGTGTATTTGTCGGGGGAGGATATGTATTTGTGCAAAGATATATTGATTATTGCCTGATTTTTGTCATATTTTGCAATATTGCCCTCATACACATTGCCATTGCCATCGGTCACCATTACAGTGCTGCCTATGCCGTAGCGCATTACATTTTTGCAATGGTGGTATTCGTCATGCACCAACAGTATGTTGTCATTTATAATATTTTGCGCAAAAAAAATGTTTTGGGTCATTATTCGCCTTTGTGGTGTGTGGGTTTGAGTGCATGTGTTTCATAATATTTATTTTCTGCCCTGTTTTTTACAATATCGCAGGCGGTGAAAAGTGCACATTGAAACGAGCTGCTGCTTACCATGTTTTTGCCAGCAATGTCAAAGGCAGTGCCATGGTCCGGAGAGGTGCGCACTACAGGTAGCCCGGCGGTGAAGTTTACTCCTGTTTCAAAACTTATCATTTTGAAAGGTATCAATCCTTGGTCGTGATACATACATAGCACGGCATCGTATTTGGTATATTGCCCGCTGCCAAAAAAACCGTCGGAGGCAAAGGGCCCCATTACTATATGTCCATTGTTTTTGTAGGCAGTAATGATGGGGGTCAATATATCCCTGTCTTGTGTGCCTATTTCTCCACTGTCGCCCGCATGAGGATTGAGCCCTATCACTGCTATTTTGGGTTTGGTAATATTAAAATCTATCTTGAGCGAAGCCAGCATAAGGTCAAGTTTAGACTTTATTTGATGCTCAGTTATATCATTGTCTATTTTATTGACAGGTACATGCATAGATACTACTGCTATGCGTACCTCATCGCTCACCATAAACATAAGCACATCTTTGGCTTGAAACTTATGTTGCAAATATTCAGTATGCCCTATGAAGTTAAACTCATTATTTTTCACATTGTGTTTGTCTATAGGCAGGGTACAAAGCGCATCTGTTTTGCCTTCTTTGAGGTCGGCTACGGCACGGTTTAGCGAGATTACTGCGCATTTTCCGGATTCGGCAGTAGGTGTGCCCAGGTGCAGCTCATAGTCTTCGTTCCAGCAGTTTACCACATTGAGTGCTTCAGGTTTTATGCCTTGTATATGGTGGGTATAATGAAATATTTGTTCTTCTATATTGTTGTTTTTCAAGTATTTGGTTAATAATTTTTCGGAGGCATATACTACAGGCGTCATGTATTTGAGCATCGTTTGCTGCCCAAAGGCTTGCAGTAATATTTCGAGGCTCACTCCATTATAGTCGCCTATGGTTATGCCAATTACAGTTTTTTTTTCGGTCATGATGCAGTCAGTGATTTTATATATTTATAAAGCAATCTCACACCTGTGGCAGTAGCATTTTTACCTATATAGCTGTCACTTTTATCAGACCATGATACACCTGCTATGTCGAGGTGCAGCCATGGGTATGATACAAAGTGTTCTAAAAATTTGCCTCCTATGATAGCTCCTGCTTCGGCACCGGCTCCTATGTTTTTTATATCTGCTATGTCAGAGATTAATTCTTCGCCATATTCGTCCCATAGAGGAAACTCTACCAATCTTTCGTTTACAGCCATTCCACATTCTTCCAATTTATTTTTTATTTGTTTTGAGGCTGTGCCCATATACACTATGCCATGTTTGCCTATGGCGCGCTTGGCAGAGCCGGTAAGGGTGGCCAAGTCTATGCACAGCATAGGATTATATTTGGAGGCATAGGCAAGTGCATCTGCCAATATAAGTCTGCCTTCTGCATCAGTATTGAGCACTTCCACGGTTTTTTTATTATACATATATATGATATCGCCAGGCACAAATGAGGTGGCACTCACCATATTATCGGTGATGGGTGCTATGGCTACCAGATGTACAGGCAACTTATTATGAGCTACAGCACCTATGGCAGCTGCTACTATAGCACACCCTGCCATGTCATATTTCATATTTTCCATTCCCTCAGCAGTTTTCAGGCTATAGCCTCCGGAGTCATACACCACGCCTTTTCCTACAAGCACTATGGGTTTTTTATTTATTGCATTTTTTGGACTATACTCCATGATGCAGAGTGCAGGGCTGTTTTTTGAACCTTGGTTTACTGCTAATATACCACCCATACTCAGGCTTTTTATTTTTTGCATGCCCAATATTTCTACCTCTATACCCTTATCAGTAGCGTAATTTTGAATATTTTCGCACAGTTCGCTCACTCCCAATGTGCTATAAGGTTCATTTATCCAATCTTTGGCTTTGTATAATGCAGCTAAGGTATTAATGGTTTCGTTGAGGTCATGCTTAGCAAGAGATAGGTCTATGATATGTACCGTTTTTAGTATTTTGTCTTGTTTTTTGGTTTTATATTTATGAAATGAATATGCTGAGAGCAGCAATCCCTCGAGCATGTCAAGTATATTTTGTGAGGTAGGGGTATTGTTTTCTATTTGCAGGGTTTGTATGTGGTGGTTTAAGCATACTTTATGAAGTTCATAACCGAGTTTGCGCAGTTTTTCAGCTTTTTTGTGAATGGAAGTTTCCTGAGGTTTTTTTATTAATATGATATATCTTGTGTATTGATTAAGGAGTATAAGTGGGGTGTTTTCTTTGAGTTTTTGGGTCAAAAATTGTGCTTCAGCCTCTGTTTTGGCATATTCTTTTACATTGGCCAAGTCATTGTAAAGCACACACAGGTGGTGGCTGTCTGAGGTATTGGGTATTTGTTTTACATTTATCATAAGGGACAAAGGTTGCGAAAATATTTTACATCTCTATCTATGATTTATTAGATTAATAAATGATATCCTATTTATCCTATTCGCAGTGAGAAGTGTGAGAGACTGTATTAGTAATAAATCAACTTTAAATGATAAATTTGAAATTTACCCTTTTTGGGTGAAGGATGCGAGGGCTGTATGCCAAAGGCAAGACAGGTAGCGGCAGTATGCCGCTACGGCACCCCTAAGCAGCCTGACCGCGCCGCAGGCGGGGGCACCCCCAAGTAATTATTTAATGTTTATTGTTTATTTTGATTCAGGTATTATTTGTTTACTTTGTATAAATAGTTTTTCAAAATATAATTTTGAGTTTACAATTGATCACCACCCAAGACGGGTCTCACACGCTATACATTCCAGAGATGGATGAAAAGTATCATGCCAGTGAGGGTGCTATATTTGAGTGCCAAAAAATATATATAGAAAACGGACTTAACTATGTGCAAAGAAAAAGTGTGGCAGTATTCGAATTTGGCTTTGGTACAGGACTCAATGCGCTGCTTGCAGCACAATATGCATCCATGTATCATGTGAATACTGTGTACCACTCAATAGAATTGTACCCTGTATCGCAAGATATTTATACACAACTCAATTATGGCCAAATATTGGGTGATGAAACAAGCTATAGGCATATTAATAGTAGCCCATGGGATACTCCAGTGCAAATAAACCCATATTTTACACTCACCAAAATACATGGCGACATCACTACATATACACTGAGAAGTGGACTATATGATGTAATTTTTTTTGCAGGTTTTGGTCCCAGAAAACAACCTGAAGTATGGCACAAGTCTGTGTTGGCACGCATGTACGAGGGTTTGTGCAGCCGTGGAGTGTTGGTGACTTATTGTGCGCAAGGCCAGTTCAAACGTGACCTGAAAGAGATAGGTTTTTTTGTTGAAAATATACCTATTCCCAACGGCAAATATGAGACCACCAGGGCTGTGAAACTTTAGGTATGTGCTAATGTAGTTCTGCTTCCTTATTCATCACCTCATTTTGGTGACGTATAGACTCTCCATGTATTGCGGTGAGTAGGGTAGTCATAAAGTCATCTGAGAGGCCTTTGCCCACCCCTTCTTGTATGCGCGTATTCACTATATCTTGCCATCGCCCGCTTTGCAGTATGGTGATGTTATTGTCTTTTTTATATTGACCTATTTCTTTGGATACAGACATGCGCTTGGCTATGAGGCTCACTATGTCCTTGTCTATGGTGTCTATAATATCGCGCAGTTCGTCAAGTTTGTTTTGCACAATGGGGTCAGACGTATTTTGATGTCTGTAAACCAAACTGTTCAGTATATCGCCCAACTCATCGGGTGTCACCTGTTGTTTGGCATCGCTCAGAGCTACTTTGGGGTTTATGTGCGACTCTATCATGAGCCCGTCATAGTTGAGGTCCATGGCTTTTTGCGATACTTCGTATAGATATTCTGTAGTACCACAGATGTGGCTTGGGTCACATATCATGGGCAGATTGGGTATTCGGCGGCGCAGTTCTATGGCAAGTTCCCATTGAGGTTTATTTCTATATTCAGATTTGATAGTAGTAGAAAAGCCACGATGTATAGCACCAAGTTTGGTAATGCCTGCTTTATTAAGTCGCTCTAAGCCACCTATCCAAAGTTCTAAATCAGGATTTATGGGATTTTTTACAAATACAGGTATATCCACACCTTTAAGTGCATCGGCTATCTCTTGCATGCCAAATGGGTTCACAGTGGTACGTGCCCCTATCCATACTATTTGTACACCTGCTTTGAGTGCATCTTCCAAATGTTTGGCATTGGCTATCTCGGTAGCTACAGGCTTGCCTACAGCTTTGCCGGCATCGGTGAGCCAGCTAAGACCTTCTATACCTATGCCTTCAAACGTGCCTGGGCGTGTACGTGGTTTCCAAATTCCTGCCCTTATCACAGATACATTAAATCGAGCCACACCTTTCACGGTTTGCATTACTTGCTCAGGGGTTTCGGCACTGCACGGACCTGATATAATCAATGGTTTTTTAAAGTTATACCCCCATTTTTCTATAGGTAGAATTTGTAAATCAACTTTCATATCACATTCATATTTGGTAAAAGAGTGCAAATGTCGCTATTTATTGTGAAATAGAAAAAAAAATTGGCATAAATATATAATCATGGTACAATGATATGTATGTATTATTTTAATATTTCAACTTTCAAGCCCATTTATATTGCCAAATTATACTCATTTTGAAACGTGAAAGAGTGGGGGAGAGTCTTGTGTATAAACCTCTATGAATAGCTAATAAATCATTATTTTCAAAAATTTAGCTATTGATTGTAGAATAAGTGAATGATCTTTATATATTTTATGTATCTTTGTCAATGCAAAATAAGTACTCATCATGGAAAGAATAGACCGGATAGAAGCAGGAATCATTGAACTTCAAAAAAGCCACGCTGAAACAGAAAAAATCATCATGGCTGGATTTACCAGATTGCAAAAGCGTCAGGAAAAAACAGATGCACAGCTTGCCAAAACAGATGCACAGCTTGCCAAAACAGATGCACAGCTTGCCAAAACAGATGCACAGCTTGCCAAAACAGATGCACAGCTTGCCAAAACAGATGCCAAACTATGGAGTATAGGAGTAAATCTTGGTCACACAGCAGAAGAGTATTTTTATTACGCCTTGGTAGATAACCCTATGTTAGGAGGCATCACCTTTGATACAGTAGAAGCCAATATCAAAAGCCGTACCAAAACTGTGGAAGATGAGTTTGATATAGTGATGTACAACGGCGACAGCATAGGGCTCATAGAAATAAAACACAAAGTACACCCCTCTGATTTGGTGACACTCACTACACAAAAAGTACAAAACTTCAGGTCACTCTTTCCCGACTTTAAAGATTATAAAATATACTTAGGCATAGCAGGCATGAGTGTGCCCGAGGAGATAGCCAAGCAAGCACAAAGCAAAGGTATAGCTGTGCTCAGGCAAAAAGGAGAGGTAACCGAGATAAGCGACAAGCACCTCATAGCATATTGATATCACAAAATTATCAATCACAATACGTTACAAGCTCAAAGCCCCAATTCTCAATGCAGATATATACATATCCGTATGATAGGATGATTATACCATAAAAGCATACACAAAAGATAGAAAAAATATTTTGTAATATTCTCAATACATTACTAAGAATAGTTAAATTTGTACATGATTAATCATAAATAATCATTTTATTACTAATAATTAATCGCTAATGCTCAATATTGATACATTTATATCGCTCTTTGGTAAGTTTCACCCACTTTTAGTACACTTGCCCATTGGGTTTGTATTTTTTGGGATAATATTAGAGATTATAGACTTTGGTCATCATAAATACTATGATGTACGCAAGTATCTTACTATTTCAATAGCTCTTTCATCCATATTGTCTGTAGCTGCCGGGTACACACTCAGTCTTTCAGGCGAATATGAAGGCGGGTTGCTCAATAGCCACATGTACACAGGTTATACATTTAACATACTGAGTATATTATGGGCTATATGGTATCTGACAGGTGGGCAATTGCAATATTACAAAGCTGTGAATAAGATATTATTAATCTTATTATTTACAATGGTGTGTGTCACCGGTCACTTTGGAGGCTCTCTTACACACGGCGAAAATTATTTGACATTAAATAATGATGAATCTGAAAAGCCAAAAAATAAAATTATAGTAAAAGTACCATTAGATAAAGCATTATTGTACCGAGATGTAGTACAAAATATATTTGATGCCAAATGTGTAAGTTGCCATAGTGCATCAAAGAAAAAAGGTGCATTGAGGCTGGACAACTACGAAAAAATCATGCAAGGAGGTGAGAGTGGCAATGTAATAGTACCCGGCAATGCCATGCAAAGTGAGCTCTACAAACTCATTACTATGGACCATGTAGAGAAACGTGCCATGCCACCAAAAGGCAAAGCTCCTCTCACTCCTGAAGAAATAAAAATGATACAATATTGGATAGACGCTGGTGCCAAGCAAGACAGTAAAGTGTCTGATATAAAAAAAATTACAGAATACGCTGTGCTATTGTCCATGTATATAGATGGTATAGAAGATACTGCCATACAATTACAACCTGAGTTGCCCATAGACCCATTGCCCCAAGAGGTAATACAAATGCTAAAGCAAAACGGACTGATGGTGAATATGCTCAACGAAACCTCCAACTACCTCGACATAAGGGTGATAAATAACAAAAAAGCATGGAATGACCGCAGCACTCAATTACTTGCCAAAGCTGCCAAAAATATAGCTATTTTAGACCTTTCAGGAACTTCAATTACAAAAAATAGTCTTGAAATAATAGAAAATTTCGAAAATTTGTCTATATTGTATCTGCAAAATACAAACCTGAAAGATGCAGATATTGCTATTCTGTCTAATATCAAAAAATTAAAAATGCTCAACCTCTACGGCACCTCTATATCAGATGCATCTGTGGATATATTGGCAAAGTTGAAGATTGAAAAATTGCATATTTGGAATACCAAAATTACCCCAAAAGGAGTACAAAAAATACGCTCCATTAATCCCAAGTTGCAAATAATATACGAAACTACTTTAGAATTTATATAATTATGTATATTCATATAAAAAATATTTTCATTCACATAATACTGGCTATTGCTATAGCTTCTTGTAAAAAAACGGTAGTACCCGATGAGCAAATTTCTGCCCTGTTAAATGCCAAAAATGACAGTTTGCCTGTGGAGGTAGATTATAACCTTCATATAAGACCCTTGCTTTCAGACAATTGCTTCAATTGCCATGGGCCTGACAAAAACAAACGCGAAGCCAACCTGGCACTACACCTCCAAGAAGCTGCTTATGAGCAGGTAAACGGCAACTATGCTATAGTACCCGGAGAGGCTCACAAATCTGAGGTGGTAGCTCGCATACTCACTAATGACCCTGACAAGATGATGCCACTACCCATGTCGAATCTCAAACTCACAGACTTACAAAAAGCACTGATAGTGAAGTGGATACAGCAAGGAGCCAAATACAAACCGCACTGGGCATTTATAGCACCTGTGAAATATAATGTGCCGGATATAAAAGATAATAATTTTATAAAAAATGAAATTGATGCCTTTGTATTACAAAAAATGACCGAAAAAGGACTAAGCCCATCGCCGCAAGCTTCAAAAATAAAACTTGCACGCAGAGTAGCTTTTGACCTCACAGGTTTGCAACCTGATGAAAAATTGCTCCAAACCTACCTCAATGACAATACTCCCAAGGCCTATGAAAATATGGTAGATGCATTGCTATGCAGCCCTCAATACGGTGAGCGAATGGCCAATGAGTGGTGCGATGTAGCACGATATGCTGATAGTCACGGCTATCAAGACGATGGCGAAAGCGAAATGTGGCCTTGGAGAGACTGGGTTATCAAAGTATTTAACCAAAACATGCCTTACAATCAGTTCATTACAGAGCAAATGGCCGGAGACCTGCTGCCAAACCCTACCAAAGACCAAATACTGGCTACAGGATTTCACCGCAACCATATGATAAATGCAGAAGGTGGTATTATTGACGAAGAGTTTCGTACAGAATACGTGCTGGATAGAGTCAATACTACGGGCAAAGCATTTTTGGCACTTACCGTAGAGTGTGCTCGGTGCCACGACCATAAGTATGACCCTATTTCACAAAAAGAATATTACCAAATGGCTTCTTTTTTTAATCAATTAGATGAATGTGGCAAAGGCAACCTTTATGAGAATACTACAGGTCCTACTCTTCTGCTTACAGACACAGAAACAGACAAAAAATTAGCAGAAATAGTAAAAAAATATACCATTGAAGATGATAAAATAGCAAAAATTATTCAAAATATGCCTATCGAAGGATTGGCACAGAAGCTAAAAAACATGTCTCAAGACAGCCTTATAGCCAAATATACCGTAGGATATTTCAGTTTTGAAACCAAAGCTCCGCTCGACAGCACCATATACCTCAATAATAAAGATACCGTAGGTAAAATATCTATTCATAATTCTTTTCAAAAAGGATATAAAGGCAATGCACTAGCCATAGATGGTGAATACCCCTCCAAACTTGATAATCCAAAATATGACTTTGAACGAAACCAACCTTTTAGCGTAGGTATATGGATTTGGGTGCCCGACAATGCTGCCAAAGGATATACCCTACTTGCAAACTGTGCCACTACTTACCACGGCTTCAGAGGTTATGAAATACTCGCCATGGGGGGCAAAATACAAGCACGCATCACCAACTCTTGGCCTTCCAATGCCATATCAGTCATTACTCAAGATACCATTGTGCCACGCACTTGGCAATATGTGGCACTCACATACAATGGCAGCAGCAAAGCAGAAGGCATGAATGTATATATAAATGGGGAAATACAAAAATCATTTGTCATGCTTGACCATCTTGACCAGACCATCAGAACACATACTGTGGAGGAAGATAAAAAACAATTTTTTTACTACAACAACCTCCAAAAAAAGCGTAAACTGTCTATAACTGAAGAAAAAATATTAAGGCAACTTAACTTTAGAGCGTGGTACTCCAAAACACAATATCTTGCATTTGCCAGCCGAACAGATCAAGGCATACAACCTCTATACAACGGCAAAATAGATGAAGTAAAAGTATATAACCGCGACCTTACCCCGGTGGAGGTATTTGCCCAATACAAAGAAATAATGCTTAATGAAGCCTTGGAAGCAAAAAAATGGGATAATAATGACTTGAAAAAATTAGCAGCAGTATATTTCAGCAAAGAATATACACAAACACAAAAGAAAAACATATCTCTGCGAGGAGAAGAAAATAACCTTACACTGGCAGTAAGACAGGTAAAAGTAATGAAAGACCGACCGCAAAAGCGAGAAACATACACCCTTGACAGAGGTGCCTATGATGCTCCCAAAGATAAAGTGACTGAGGGTACCATACAAGCCGTGATGAAATTTGATGACAAAATGCCCAAAAACAGACTTGGTCTGGCAAAATGGCTCACAGACCCCAAAAACCCTATGGTGGCAAGAGTTGCTGTAAATAGATATTGGCAAATGCTATTTGGCAACGGGCTGGTAGCCAGCTCAGGCGACTTTGGTAACCAAGGCAACTACCCTTCTCACCCTGAGCTGCTTGACTGGCTAAGTATATGGTTTACAGAGCATAACTGGGATGTGAAAGCACTGCTCAAACTCATGGTAATGACAAGCACCTACCGGCAAACCTCTGATATAGACCCTGCCAAATATACCATTGACCCTCAAAACATGTACCTGAGTCGTGGAGCCAGGTACCGTATGCCAATGGAAATGATACGCGACCAGGCACTCACAGCCAGCAAACTAATTAACCTCACAATAGGCGGACCTAGTTTCAAACCCTACCAACCTGACGGACTTTGGGAAGAAAAAACAGAAAGTCCTGTAAATAACTACTATGTAGCAGACAAAGCCCCTGAAATATATCGCCGCAGTATGTATATATGGCACAAACGTACCTCGCCACATCCATATACCACAGCATTTGACGGACCCGAAAGATTTGTATGTCAGGTAAAAAGACAAACCACCAATACACCGCTGCAAGCACTCAACTTGCTCAACGACCCTCAGTTTGTAGAATGTGCCAGAGTATTGGCACAAAAAACATTAGCGCAAAATAATACAACACCTGTTGACGATGTTTTTTATGCTATATTACAAAGAAAACCATCAGATAATGAGCGCAATATATTATTAACCCAATATAAATATTTTAAGAAAACACTATCAAACACCAAAATAAACAGCCTCATAAATGTAGGCTATTACCCCATTAACCCAAAAATAAACAAAGCTGATATGGCATCATTAGCTATGGTGGCGCATACTATATATAATTTGGACGAATTTATAACCCGTGAATAATCATGAACCCTGTAGATCAAATAGACCGTAGAGATTTTTTATTCAAATCTACATTGGCACTTGGCAGTATTGCTCTTGGCACCTCACTACTGGGGCACAATGCCTTTGCTGCACCACCCAAAGGACTGGAAGGCATACTTAAATCTACCCATATAGCTCCCAAAGCCAAGCGTATCATATACTTGTTTCAAAACGGTGGTCCATCACAAATAGACCTATTTGATTATAAACCTACCCTTGAGAAAATGCAAGGGCAAGACCTGCCCGAAAGTGTGAGAAAAGGACAGCGCCTCACAGGGATGACAGCCAACCAAAAATCATTTCCACTTGTGCCAAGCTATTACAAATTTTCGCAACATGGCAAAAACGGTGCATGGCTTAGTGAACTATTGCCTTATACAGGCAAAATAGCCGATGAAATATGCATAGTGAAATCAATGCACACCGAAGCCATCAATCATGACCCTGCCATCACATTTTTTCAATCAGGCTCTCAGATAGCCGGTCGCCCATCATTTGGCTCATGGGTGAGCTATGGGCTGGGTGCAGACAACAAAGATTTGCCCGCATTTTGTGTACTGCTGTCCAAAGGCAAAATAGGTCAGGCACAGCCACTTTACTCCAGACTTTGGGGGAGCGGATTTTTGCCCTCACAGCACCAAGGGGTACAGTTCAGGTCGGGCAAAGACCCTGTGATATACCTCAATAACCCTGATGGACTTTCTAGAGACGACAGGCGAAAAATGCTTGACTACCTCAATGACCTTAACCAAATACACCTTGACCAAACCGGCGACCCTGAAATAGAAGCCCGTATAGCCCAATACGAGATGGCATATAAAATGCAAATGTCAGTACCCGAAACTATGAACCTCAAAGATGAACCCGAAGATATATTTAAACTTTATGGCAGTGATAGCCGCACCCCCGGCACATTTGCAGCCAACTGCATTATGGCAAGAAAGTTGGCAGAAAAAGGGGTGAAATTTATTCAGCTCTACCACCAAGGGTGGGATCAACATGGGGGGCTCACTCAGGCACTGCCAAATCTTGCCAAAGAAGTAGACCAACCCGGAGCAGCATTAGTACTAGACCTCAAACGCAGAGGACTCCTTGATGAGACACTCGTGGTATGGGGAGGCGAGTTTGGTCGTACCAACTATTGCCAAGGCAATATTGAAAAAAGCAAATTTGGACGAGATCATCACCCGCGCTGCTTTACCATGTGGATGGCAGGCGGAGGTATAAAACCGGGTATAACCTATGGCGAAACAGATGAATTTTCATACAACATATCCAAAGACCCTGTGCATGTGCATGATTTTCAGGCTACTGCACTACACCTTATGGGTATAGACCATGAGCGATTGGTATTCAAGCATTTAGGACGCAGATACAGACTTACTGATGTGCATGGCAAAATAGTAAACGGTATATTGGCATAAATAAACCCCAAAAATCACATCTTTCAAATTACCAGATTTTAAAGCTGTTTGAGCTTTTCTATCACATGTATAGGGCTTGTGGAACTGAATACAAAATGTCCTGCCACCAACACATCTGCACCACTCTGCTTGAGTTTCACAGCATTTTCCTGATTTACACCGCCATCTATTTCTACTAAGGCAGTGGAGTTTTTCTCAAATATCAGTTGCTTAGTTTTTTGAATTTTGGTATATGTATTTTCTATAAACTTTTGCCCGCCAAATCCGGGGTTTACAGACATAATATTTACAAGGTCTATCATATCTATCACATCATCGAGCTGTGCCACGGGCGTATGAGGGTTAATAGCTACTCCGGCTTTGGCACCTGTATTTTTTATTTGCTCTATGGTACGGTGCAGGTGTGGGCATGCCTCTATATGTACAGATATGTATGTGGCACCTGCATCTCTGAAGCGCTCTATGTATTTTTCAGGGTTCACTATCATCAGGTGCACATCTATAGGCTTTGTAGCATACTTTTTTATAGTTTCTAATATAGGAAAGCCAAAAGATATATTAGGCACAAATACTCCATCCATCACATCAAAGTGTATCCAATCTGCCTCACTGTAGTTGAGCATTTCTATATCACGATGCAGATTGGCAAAGTGGGCAGCCAGCAGCGAAGGAGCTATTATCATAATGTATTGACTTAATATTAGGACACAAAACTATGGATATTTACATACTTATACTAAATACTGCAAAGGTTTATTACCTGCAGTTTGTGGTTTGCAATCCCAAACCATTGTCATTGGCTTTGTAAGCCTAAGTTAGCAAAATAGATTAAAATCTCCTCTGTACGTGGCAGATGCTGCGAGATAAATACAGATTTGTTATTTGAAATATGCATCTTTAATAAGAGGTTTCAGAGAGTCACACCTCACAGACGTGCGCCTGCAAATGATGAATACCGTAGCTTGCCGATTTTTTATTTGTTACTTTAGGGTTGATTTTTGTACTTTTGTGTAATAAAAGCTATACTCATGAGCCCGATAGACAATGCACAATCAATACTTTCAGAAAAGGCAAATAATGAAGGATTATATTATAAAGACAAAAAATGTGTGTGCTTGGAGCCTCTTTTGTCACCCACTTCGCAAACACGTGAGCCGTTGGCACATATACGAGAAGAAGCAAAATTCAACAATAATAACTAAATTGCAGACATGTTAAGCAAGCTGGACATAGAAACCAAACTAAAAGAAATTAAACCAATTCTTGTTGACAAATTTCATGTAACCACCATTGGTTATTTTGGGTCTTATTCATTCGGACAGCCTACTGACAATAGCGACTTAGACCTTTTAGTGGAGTTTTCTCAGCCTGTTGGTTGGGAGTTTTTTACCTTGGAGCGTTTCTTGGAGCAATACTTGGGACTTCGTATAGACTTGGTGACAAAAAATGCATTAAAACCGAAAATTAAGGAATATATTCTCAACCAAGTACATTACATTTGAAACCGAGCGAAAGAGATCCGATTTTATATTTATAGGACATCATATTGTCCATGGAAAGGGTATAAGAATACATTTTTGGGCTCGATTTTCAAAATTTCAAATGGGACTATAAAACAGTTGATGCAGTAATAAGGAATTTTGAAATTATCGGCGAAGCGACAAAAAATTTACCAATGGCTATAAAGGATAACTACACGCTTATTCCTTGGGAAGAAATGTACCGTTTAAGAAATAGAATCAGCCATGAGTATTTCGGTATAGACTATGAAATAATATGGGACATAGCGAAAAGACATTTGCCTCAAAACTATAAGGACATAAAAACAGTATTAGAACAAGAGCGACAAAAAGGAAATTAACGTACAAGTGCTAAAACATAAGTTAGCTCAAGGTGGTCTACTTTGTAGTTTTAAACATTGCAGTGCTAAAAATCCCCGCCCATTGCATACCCCCGAAACCGTTATCCGTATATTGTGAAAACTGCAATTACATATAAAAAACAAAAAATGAATAAGACAGTTTTATATATAGCTTCCAGCCTTGACGGTTTTATAGCAAGACCGGACGGAAATTTAGATTGGCTGACTTCTGTTCCAAACCCACAAACTGGAGACTACGGGTATGCTGAACTTTTAAACAGTATCGGAACGACAATAATGGGACGAAAGACCTACGATGAAATAATTGGGTTTGGAGTTGATTGGCCATATTACGGACTCAGCTCATATGTTGTAACAACAAACAACAACTTAAAAATTCAAAGTCCCGACACTTACATTTTGACAGAGAATTTGAAAAACTTTGTAACAGATTTGAAAATGAGAACAGAAAAAGACATTTGGCTTGTAGGCGGTGGACAGCTTATTACGTCTTTTATTAATGAAGGGATTTTGGACAAAATGATAATATCAGTAATTCCAAAAATTATTGGAGAAGGACTTTCTTTATTTGCATACAAACCAAAAGAAACAAATTGGAAACTGACTGAAGTAAAATCGTTTGACACAGGTGTTGTTAACTTAACTTATGAGAGAGCTCACTGACAATACAAACACTGTCATATAATAAATAAAAATCTATAAATTTGTATTTTTACAATATATCTCTATGTGGTCAAAAATATATACTTCTACTTTTGCACATCAAGCACAGATGGCATATGACATATTGTTAGATAATGAAATAAACAGCGTAATTGTAAATAAAAAGGACTCATCATATAACAATTTCGGAAATTATGAGATATTTGTACACGAAGATTACCACTCGGAGGCAAAAAATATATTGAATGAAAATTGTTTTTTTCAATAAGCTCACCAATTTGCAACAGCGTACTATAGCAGGCATTCTTGGTGCAGGTACTATTACTTTTTTTTTGACTTATAATGAATGGACATACTTTGGGTTTGTGCTTATCCTCTCTTTTTTTACGCAACGTGAGTTTTACAGCCTCATTCGTGAAGATGCCGAAGACCCACTTATACGTTGGGGTCTCTTTAATGGTGTATTGCTCAATGTAATATCATTTTTTGTGAGCCGTGGCGACTTGCCTACCAAGTCTTATCTGTTATTTTTTGCATTATTGGGTATTGTGTTCATTTCAGAGCTCTATCGCAGGTCATCAAACCCGTTTGAAAACATAGCTTTTACCATATTGGGTGTATTTTATGTGGCTATGCCATTGTCATTATTGCATTTTTCGGCATATAGTACAGGTAGCTTTAGCCCGCAGATATCCATTGGTTTTTTTCTATTGCTTTGGGCAGGAGACACAGGGGCCTATTTTGCAGGCAAATATTTTGGAAAGCATAAATTGTTTCAGCGAATATCGCCCAACAAGACTTGGGAAGGAGTAGCCGGTGGTATAGTATTGTCATTGGCCATTGCACACATTATGAGCATATATTTTTCAGATATCGAATATTGGAAATGGTACGTAATGGCTATCATCATACCTGCCGCAGGCACCTATGGCGACCTGATAGAGTCTATGCTTAAGCGCAGCCTCATGGTTAAAGACTCGGGCAATCTTATACCCGGGCATGGTGGTTTGCTCGACAGGTTCGACGGACTGCTGCTGGCAGCACCTTTTTCTACATTTTTTTTAATGTTTTTTTGATATATGGTTTCTGATGAAATATTAAATTATTGTCAAAATCATACCTCAGCCGAAACTCCTTTGCTCAAGCTCATACGCGAAGATACCTATCGTGAAGTACATAGCCCTCGCATGCTCAGCGGGCACTTGCAAGGTGCCATGCTTTCTATGATGGTAGCCATGCACAAGCCAAAATATATATTGGAAATAGGCACATTCACAGGCTACTCTGCTGTATGTATGGCCAATACCATGCCGGATAATGCTACCCTCATCACCATTGACAATGATAAAGGTCTGGAACACAGAGTACGCAAATACTTTGCCATGCACTACAAAAATGATAATATCAAGTATCTGATAGGCAATGCGTTAGATGTTATTCCTAATTTATCGCCACATTTTGATATGGTATTTATAGATGCCGATAAAAAAAACTATGCCAACTATTATGACTTGGTAATGCCTAAAGTGAATAAAGGAGGTATCATCAT
Source organism: Cytophagales bacterium (assembly GCA_033765235.1). Taxonomy (GTDB): domain Bacteria; phylum Bacteroidota; class Bacteroidia; order Cytophagales; family UBA9547; genus JANRIG01. The sequence continues at coordinate 33,370 of JANRIG010000017.1, forward strand.
AGCAGACAATGTGCTGTGGAGTGGCAAAGTAGCAGATAATGAGGCAAAGGATAAAACCACACAAAGCATCATGAACTTTAATACCCATGTGCATAACGACCCTCGTGTGTACACCACCATGCTGCCGCTTAGAGACGGATTGCTGATAGCCATCAAACAATAAACCCATTTTATACATTAGAGATTGTGATGAAAGCCATAAGTACAATAAAATGAGCATGTTGGAGTTAAAATTTGGGTGATGGAATAGTGAACTATTTTAAAGTCAAATTTTGATAAAACTTGTTCATTTTGAAGTAATTATGGGTTGTAATAAATTTCTAATGCATAAAATGGGATAATATTATAAATTATATTTTCAATGCTTTGTATGTTTAGCTGTACCAATTGGGTCTTATACTCAGGTAGTAGTAGCATATTAATTTAAAAAATGTGGAAATTACTTATTTTTATGTAGTATTGCTATTACTAAGGCTACTTACTGATACTATAATAACTTGTCACGGGGTAATGGTCTGATAGTTTGTTGGTACACATAACTTCGCAATAATTTGCTTGCAATCCGTTGGTGTAAAACTGATTGTCTATACGTATAAACCAAGGGAATTTATTATAGGTATAGCCAAAACCATTGCCACTATTTTCAAATGTATTTTTCATAATACTTTTCAATTTTTGATAAGTGTATGAATAAGGAGTGTCATTAAAGTCACCTGCCACTATAGTAGGGTATGGACTTTTTTGTACAAAATCTGCAATATCATCTATTTGCCTGCCTCTTATAATAAACCCTTTTTCAAGTTTTCTCTTTATGACTTTTATATTACGTATCAGTGTATCGCCTTTGCCCTGCGTAAAATTCACACTCAGACTCATGGAATGAAGATGTATGTTGAGTATACGCAGTGTATCTTTACCAATTAATATATCAGAATATATACCATTATTTAATCCATGTCTATGGCTAAATCTTAAAGGGCCTGATTTAATAATAGGGTGTTTGGAGAAGGTGATGATGCCAAAGTAACCTGTAAACCATGGCATTTTTATAGGGTTCATATAAAAATAATGATAGCCTAAACTGCTCATTTTGTGTATTATACTTTCAGATGTTATCATATCATTGTTGTAAAACTCCTGAAAACATACCACATCTGCTTTGAGTGAGTCTATCCATAGATTTTGCTGGAATACATCTGTGGTGTCTAGGGTGATGATGGTGTCTTTATCTGTATATATAGAATATCTGTCTAAATTAAAACTACCTACATTGTAGGTAACCACACTAAAATCACCTTTTTTATCACCTATATTAAAAGAGAATATTTCTTTTGTATTATACATATATATCATACATATAATTATGCAGCTCAACCATATCCATTTTTGCTTAATCCATATACCCAATATCAAGAAAATGATATGGCAAACTATCATGATTGGTGCCATTAATGCTAAAGCATTGTATATAAAGGTATTCTGCAATAAAAATAATTTGATTACAAAAAATGCAGCCAATGCCAAATTTAGCATCAAGGCAATTACCCCAAAAATTACATATAATATTTTTTTCAATTTATTATAGCTGAAAGCCAAACTTATTGATACAAGTTGTATATTTATATACCCTGTACAATTATTTTTTCAAATATAATTGCATGATATGATACTTGAATATTAACTTTATTTAACAAATAACTTTGACTACTTGGCATACATAGCTATTTTGCAAATAAATTGAACATATATGCTCAAAATAATAATTATTCTCTTTGCATTACTTACAGGTTTAGCAGCTAATAGCCAATATACAGATATTGACACTAAAGCCAAAGCACTAAGCAAGCAAGACAGCAAAACTGTGGAAAGCCTTGCACAAGCTATATCAATGATAGCCGATACCGATGCTCTCAAAGTAAGGGCTATATTTGTATGGATGAGTGGCAATATATCCTATGACTTGTCTATGTTCAAATCAGGCAATGTACGAGACCAAACCCCCGAAGGTGTGCTCAAGCGCAAAACAGCGGTATGTCAGGGTTATAGTGAACTTTTCAAAAAGCTGTGTATACTCACAGGTGTGCCATGCGAAGTGGTAGCCGGATACTCCAAAGGCTTTGGTTACCGACAAGGGCGCAGCTTCAAAAATACTGACCATGCGTGGAATACGGTGAAAATAAATAACCAATGGATGCTGCTGGACGCCACATGGGGTGCAGGATACCTCAATGAAAATGATGACTATGTAGCAAGCTTTACTGAAGAGCATTTTCTTACGGCACCTCATAGGTTCATTATAAAGCACTTGCCGGCAGATCCTATGTGGCAGCTTATGAAAAACCCCATTGATATAAAAACATTTGAAAAAGACTCCAATTATATTAAAGAGGCTGTAACCAAAAATAACAGTAATATCTACATAAACTACCTCGACACACTATCTGCTTGGGAAAAACTTGACTCTACCTCCAAAGCATTATACAGCTACTTTAGGGTAGTGAAAGCCAACCCACTAAATGCTGACGGGTGGTATAAGTTGGGCTGGCACTATTACACGCTGGCTTGGAAGAGGATGGAAAAACTCAATGACCCCAAAATACAACGCGACAAAAATGTAGCGGTACCATTGGCAAATGAAGCCATATATTATCTTAATCAATCTAACAGTTATATGAAACAAGTGAGTGGCAGAGATAGTTTTTACGGCAGTGATGCCAAACAAAAATTGCAAATCAATGCCAATAACATCAAAAACTTGCAAGGTATTATTAACCAATATAAATAATATAAGAAATATGCAATTTGATGAATATCTTATTTCAAAGAAAATTGATAAAAATAAATTGCAAAATGCAGAACCTCAATTGTACCAAGAGTTTGAAGCTATGTATGCACTGGTGAGCACCCAAAGTTTTACACAACAAAAATTATTCTTAATCAATGCAATAAGGCGCAAATATAAGTTGGATACTATGGCTGAAGCAAAAAAAAGCAATGAAGCACCCAAACCCATAGCCCCCAAAATGCCTTTTAAACCCAAAATGACCTAAAGCTGTGATAAATGTAACCTTAATAAATAACCTAGTAGAAAAATATGCTGAGCTTTCGGGCATAAAAGTCAATCATTTTGAGTTATTCACCGAAAAAGGTAGGCACCTCAAGGAATATATAGACTCACTAGACCAGTTTTTTGAGCGCATATATGACACCGGTCATTATGCCAATTTTTTATTCACTACCAACAGCTTGCCTCCCAATAAGTTTATAACTACCATCAAAGACATATCTTACCCTATTATAGCATTCAAAAAATCGGACAATATCATACCTATACTGATAACTAAGGAAAAAAACAAATACAAAGCTATAGCCTTTGAGGGTGAGATATATTATGACCTGAGCTATAAGTCTGCAGAAGAGCTTGCCAAAGACTTGTACAGAGTGGTAGGGCTCAACTGGAAATTTGACTTCAACTACAGCAGCAGCAATGCCCAACAAAACCGCAACGTGCAAAACGATATCCTTTTTGTGACAGGACTGCCGGTGAAGCCATTGCTATCAAACCCTACTGAGCCCGATGAAGATACTGGCAAATATGAAAGAGATGATGACGACTTACACAAAAACCATGTGAACCCATTTAAGAGACTGGGAAGACTCATGGCCATAGAGCGCAAAGAGATAAGCTATATATATTTCTTTGCTGTATTGGTAGGTATTGTAAATCTTGCATTGCCATTGGGCATACAGTCTATCATATCACTCATATCCGGAGGTATGCTTCTCAACGCTATTGTGGTGCTGGCAATCATCATGGTGCTGGCTACAGCATTTGCAGGTTATTTGCAAATATTGCAATTGCAGTTTGTAGAGATATTGCAGCAGCGTGTCTTTACCAAAGCCGCTTATGAGTTTAGCTTTCGCATACCAAAGGTACGGCTGGAGTCTATCAGCAGAGACTATGGACCTGAATTAGTAAACCGTTTTTTTGATGTACTAAATATCCAAAAGTCATTGCCAAAGTTTTTGATAGACATGACTGCAGCCTTGCTGCAAATACTTTTTGGGCTCATATTACTCTCATTTTACCACGCCATATTTGTAATATTCGGTTTTTTGTTAATTACTATTATTATCATCATATTTTATTACTCATGGCCTAGAGGCATCAAGTCAAGTATCACAGAGTCTAAATATAAATACAAAGTAGCATTTTGGTTGGAAGAACTCGCCCGCAATGCCACCACATTCAAGCTGGCTGGTTTTACAAACCTCACCATTGACAAAACAGACATATATCTGTCTAACTACCTCAACGCCCGCCAAAAACACTTCAGCGTACTCAAAACCCAATACATAGCATTTATTGCTTTCAAAACATTCATTACAGCCGGTCTGCTCATACTTGGCGGGCTATTGGTGATGGAAAACCAAATAAACCTGGGTCAGTTCATTGCAGCCGAGCTCATCATAGTACTGGTGCTGGCATCTGTAGAAAAACTCATAGCTACTCTGGAGGTAATATACGACCTGCTCACAGCACTTGACAAAGTAGGCCATGTGACAGACTTGCCACTCGAAGACAATAAAGGCATAAAGCTGAGTACCATACCCGATTATGAAAATTTTGTAATAGAAATGAAAAATCTTGACTACCAATACATAGGTGCACAAAATCATGTGCTCAAGGGGGTGAGTTTTAAGATGAATGCCGGCGAGCATGTATGTGTGGCAGGGCACAACAATTCGGGCAAAACCACCCTTATCAAAATCATTACAGGCTTGCTCCACAACTACAGTGGCAGCTTAACATATAACGGTATACCCATGCGCGACATTAATATATACAGCTACCGCGACGGTATAGGTGAAAATATATCGCACGACGAAATATTTGAAGGCACTTTTGAAGAAAATATTACTGTAGGCAAAAAAGGCATATCTCTCGACGACCTTATGTGGGCTGTGCAAAAAGTGGGGCTGAGCGATTTTCTCAAATCATTGCCCTATGGCTTGCGTACCCGCCTCACAGGCGGTGGAAGAGACCTGTCCAGCAATATAAGGCAAAAGATAATACTGGCACGCTCACTGGCCGAGAAACCAAGCATAGTAGTGATGGACGATGAGTTTTTTACGGAGCTCAATGAAAAGAAAAATATACTGGATGTACTCATAAGTGAAGAGCACAATTGGCTGCTTGTGATGGTGTCAAACGACCCTTACATACTTGAACGAGTAGATAAAGTGCTGTATCTCAACAATGGAAAGATAGAAGCACAAGGCAATTACAAAACATTGATAAAAACCAATAAAGAATTTGCAGAACTTATCATAGGCGAATATTTACCCCCAAAAACTAAAATATGAGCAAACAGGGAGAAATGCATTCGATGAAAGAGCTGGAGCTGGACAGGCTATACTCCATAAAGCTGGTAAACTCATCCAAAAAAGACCGCCTCTTAGCCAAATGGCTGGGTGGAATATTTGTAGCCGTAGTACTATCTATGTTTTTGCCATGGCAGCAAAATATAGACGGCAAAGGCATGGTGACGGCACTGAGCCCCAAAGACAGACCACAAACAGTGCAAACTCTCATAGCAGGGCGCATAGAAAAGTGGTATGTGGCCGAAGGCCAATATGTGACACAAGGTGATACCATTTTGAAAATATCAGAAATAAAAGATAAATTCTTTGACCCCGAACTTTTGGCACGTATGAACAACCAAATATCTGCTAAGAAAAACTCCATCATTGCAAAACAAGAAAAAGTAAAAGCCCTTCAAAATCAACTTAACGCCCTTAGAAATGGGCTGCAATACAGCATATCCAAAGCCAAAAACAAAGTACAATCAAACCAATTGTATGTATCTATAGACTCAGCAGAGTATATAGCAGCACGAGTAGACAAAGAAATAGCCCAAAAACAGCTCGAAAGGCAGCAAAAACTATTTGACCAAGGTCTGGTATCGCTCACACAGCTGGAGCAGCGCAGCCTTAAGTATCAACAAGCCAATGCCAAATACATATCGTCGTATAACAAATATTACTCTTCTATAAACGACCTTACCAATGCAAACATAGAGCTCGATGCCATAGTAGCAGAATATAGTGAAAAAATATCAAAGACAAATTCTGAAATAGATGCTACACTTGCCGACCTATATGATGCCGAAGGAAGTCTTGCCAAACTTAATATTGAAACTTCAAACCTTATCATCAGAAACAACCTCTACATCATACGTGCACCTCAAAGCGGATACATAGTGCGGGCACTCAAGCAGGGCATAGGCGAAACGGTGAAAGATGGCGAAGAAATAGCCAGCATTATCCCCAATACATACAACCCTGCTGTGGAGCTGTATTTAAAACCTGTGGACTTGCCATTGGCACTTATAGGTAGCAAAGTGCGTTTGCAATTTGACGGATGGCCTGCCATAATATTTGCCGGCTGGCCCGGAGCATCAGTAGGTACTTTTGGGGGCAAAATAGCTGTGGTAGACAAACTTATAAGCCACAATGGTAAATTTAGAGTACTAATAGTACCCGACCCTGATGATGAACCTTGGCCTGAAATGGTGCGGATGGGTACAGGTGCTGTAGGTTGGGCAATGCTGCATACTGTATTTTTAGGGTATGAAATGTGGCGACAGTTCAACGGATTTCCACCCGAATTTGTGGCTGAGGTTCAAAAAAAGCAGAAAAAAGCAGAAAAAAGCATATTAAAGCTCGATAAAGGTGATAAAACTGACGATGAATAGATTAATCGGAGCTCTATTGTATATTTTTTTTATCTCATACACGGCTTTTGCACAAAGCGATACTGCCAAAGTACTCAAACTATCAGACTTATTTGAGCTTATGCTCAAGTATCACCCACTGGTGAAGCAAGCAAATATCATACCTGAGATTGCCTACCAAGAGCTGCGAATGTCAAGGGCAGGATTTGAACCAAAATTTATTTCTAACCTAGATAAAAAAACATTTGACCAAAAAAATTATTATCACCTGTGGCAAAACCAGCTCAAAGTACCCACATGGTTTGGGGCAGAGTTCAAAGTAGGATATGATGAGGCATTGGGCACTAATGTGAACCCACAAAACTACTTGCCCGGCGAAGGTCTCTCGTACATAGGAGTGAGTGTACCCATAGGTCAAGGGCTCATTATTGACCAAAGAAGGGCTATGCTACGAATGTCTAAAATATTCAGACAAATGTCTGATGCCGAAAAAAATAAAATATTAAACAAACTATTTTTTGATGCCGCTAAAGACTATTGGGACTGGTACTACAAATACCACAGATATCTATTCTCTAAAACAGGCTATGACTTGGCCATGAACAGAAACAAATTTGTGATACAGCGTGTAAACCTTGGCGAGGAGCCTGCCATAGACTCTACAGAGGCTGTGATACTGCTGCAAAACAGGTATGTAAACTTTAACCTTGCCAAAGTAGATGCTAATAATGCCCTGCTGCAAGTATCAAACTACCTTTGGAATGATGACGAAGCCCCTGTAGAGATGGACAGCACATGGAAGCCTGCCACATCTGTCACCGTAGCCAATGAAATAAATACTGAAACTCTGAATGCCCTCGCCGAATATGCCAAAGTAAACCACCCTGAGGTGCAGAAACTGGCACTAAAAGTGAAATCACTCGAAGTAGAGCGACGTTTGGCCATAGAAAACTTCAGACCTGTGATAAACCTAAACTACAACCTGCTCAGTGCCGGAAAAGGTATTAATGAAAACCCGTTGGCAAACCAATATTATGGCAACTATTACAAAGCAGGATTTGACATACAAATACCAATATTCATGCGCAAAGAGCGAGGCAAATATATGATAGCCAAATACAAAATAGAGCAAACCAAGTTTGAGCAAAATTTTACCCTTACATATATCCAAAATCAACTTCAAAGCTTCTACAATGAGCTAAAAACCAACGAGTTGCTACTGCGCACACAGCTAAAACTCATCAAAGACTATACCGTGCTGCGCAATGGGGAACTTGAAAAATTTAACAACGGAGAAAGCTCTCTCTTTTTGGTAAACACTCGCGAGTCTAACCTGATAGAGTCAGAAATAAAAAAAGCAGAAATAGAAGCAAAATATGGCAAAGCCAAAGCAGGTATGTATTGGGCAGCAGGCAAAAATGGCAATGACTGAGTGCATGTATACAATAACAAAAAAATACTATATACAATCAATGCAATGACTTGATTTACAACCAAATGGACACTTTTGTTTACGTTTGCCCTGCCACAATATCAATTTATAAGGTACTTGCATATTCATTGATATTTATATAATATTTAATATTTTTGCGTTATAATATAAAATTATGCAAAAAATTGGGCTCAAACTTTCGCAACAACAGCGACTATCGCCTCAGCAGATACTTTTTATGAAGTTGCTGGAGGTGCCATCAGCAGAGTTAGAGTCGCGCATAGAGGCAGAGTTGGAGATAAATCCTGCATTGGAAGAAGGCAAAGAAGAGCTGCAAGAAGATAACGCAGAGGAAAATACAGACAATGAATATGAAACTGAAAACGACGAGCTTTTTGGTGAAGATGATGACAACTACTTAGCCGAATATATGCAACATGAAGAAGCACAAGGCTACAAAATGCAAGGCGATGGCAACTACAACGATACAGACGAAAACAAAGATATGCCATTGGCAGATGACATGTCATTTACCCAATCTCTTCTCAACCAATTAGGTTTTTTGGCATTAGATGAGCGCATGCACAGCATAGGAATCCAAATAATAGGCAGCCTTGATGAAGACGGCTATCTGCGCCGCAAACCTGAATCAATAGCCAATGACTTGGCATTTTCACAAAACCTGTATATTGATGATGATGAAGTGCTTCATGTATTGGCAATGATACAAAAATTTGATCCTGCAGGCATAGCAGCACGCGACTTGAGAGAGTGCCTGCTGCTACAACTTCATAGAAAAGACAACAAAGATACAGATGTCATAAATGCAATATCAATTGTGGAAAATGCATTTGATGAGTTTACCAAAAAACATTATGACAAAATATTAAAAAAACTCCCACTTTCTGAAAACGACTTGAAAAATGCACTGAAAGTCATCACCAAATGCAACCCCAAACCCGGAAGTGGCGACGAAAACAGCGTAAAAAACCAAACATTGATACCTGACTTTACGGTGACCAACCATGATGGAAAACTGGAAGTAAGTCTCAATGCCAAAAATGCTCCTGACTTGAGAGTGAGCCCTGCATACATAGAAATGTTTGACACTTATGACAAAACAGCAGGCAAAGACAAAAAGCTCAAAGAGGCTGTGACATTTGTGAAGCAAAAATTAGATGCCGCACATTGGTTTATAGATGCTATTAAGCAGCGCCAAAATACATTGTTGGAAACTATGAAAACCATAGTCATGTTGCAAAAAGACTTTTTTATTACGGGCGACGAAATGAAACTACACCCCATGGTGCTCAAAGATGTGGCAGAAAAGTTAGGCATGGACGTATCTACTGTGTCAAGGGTGGCCGGCAGCAAAAGTGTGCAGACACACCATGGTACCTATGCACTAAAATATTTTTTTACCGAAAAACTCACTACAGATGCCGGCGAAGATATAAGTAATATGGAGGTGAAAACAGTGCTGCAACAGATCATAGCTGAGGAGGATAAGCACGCACCACTGCGCGATGAAGAACTGGAAGTAATATTACAATCCAAAGGGTATAATATTGCCAGACGCACGGTAGCAAAGTATAGGGAGCTGCTTGATATACCTGTGGCAAGGCTTAGAAAAGAGCTGTAAATATATTACATAATACCCTACCGCTCTAATAGCATACCCAAATAATTTTGATACCTACTTTGTGCTATGGTACCTGCCTCTACACCGGCCATTACTTGGCAGCCGGGTTCGTTGCGGTGGGTGCAAGTGTTGAATTTACATTGCCCTACCAAGCGTCTCATTTCGGGGAAGTAGTGACTTATTTCTTCATCGTTCATGTCATACAAGCCAAACTCTTTGATGCCCGGCATATCTGTGATAAATGTATCATTGTTCACACTGTACATTTCTACAAATGTAGTAGTATGTGTACCTTTATTGTTATAGCCTGATATTGGGGCTGTTTTTAGCGAAATATGTGGTAATAGTCTGTTTATCAAGCTGCTTTTGCCCACCCCAGACTGCCCTGATATGAGCACATTTTTTCCCTTCATCATATCATGCATCTTGCTCATATTCACCTCTTGGTGTACAGATATACGCACACATTCATAGCCAATAGATGAATATATGTGCTCTGCTTCATTCCATATATCCATATATTTGGATTGGGTGAGCAAGTCTATTTTATTCAAAATTATTTTAGTGGGAATTTGGTATGACTCACACCCTACCAAAAATCTATCTACAAAGCCAAGTGGAGTACGGGGGTGCAGCACAGATATGATGAGCCATACCTCATCTATGTTGGAAGCTATGATGTGGCTATGCTCTGTTTTGTGTGTAGATTTGCGTATGAGATAGTTTTTGCGTGGGCATATTTCAGTGATTATCATTTTCACGGCACCTTCTGATTCGGGCTCATAGTGCACCCTGTCGCCCACTGCTATAGGGTTGGTAAGTTTTTGGTCATTTAGTTTGAATTTGCCTTTGAGCACTGCATGGTACACTTCGCCCTCATTAGTACGTAATGTATAGGTTGACCCCACAGATTTGGTTACTACAGCGGTCATTTATTTACAACTATGGGTCACTTCACCTTCCATTCACGAGGTCTGAAAGTTGTTTGATTGTTCATTATTTTCACATTGTCGCCACTGGGTTTTATCACAAACAGGCCTTTGCTTTCGGCATATTTATCTACACCATCGCTCACTATCATACCTGCCACTGCCGCCAGTAGTATTTTGCCTTCGGCAAATGACATAGGATGTGCCAGTATCTTAGCCATACGCTCTATATGCTCGTCTATATCATCTTTTTTTAGTGTATTTTTTACTTCTATGGCTACTACATAGTTTTTATTATATAATAGTATATCTATCTCATATACAAATTCAAGGTTGTCATCTTTCATGACACAATGGTTGGCTATGAAATGCACTGGTATATTCCAATCATTGAATTTGCGTATAAGGTCTTCTCTCACTTGCTCTTCGGCATATTTGCCCAGCATATCGCCAAATTCAGCTAATTTCTTATTAAGTTCTTTTTGTGATTTTTCCATACGCTTGTCTCTCTCAGCCATTTGCCTGTTGGTCTCAGCCATTTGCTTGTCTGTTTCAGCCATACGTCTGTCTGTTTCAGCAAAAAGTTCTAATACTCGCTCATAGGTAAGTTCTGCCATTTACTTAATATTTTCACAAAAATAATGTTTTTTTATACAAATTTCAAATGATATGGGAGTGATATTGACTTGCAAAAACTGTGTCATATATGCTTTTTGAGCCACCACTATTATTGATTATCATTTGATACGCATGGTGTCCCATGCTTGTCCTTGTACTGATATCTTCACATAATAATATAATTTTTTGGGATAATGATGCACTATTCTCAATGATGAATGCACCATGGGCATCTACCATGAGTTGGGCTTCGCGATACTTACTGATATTTGGACCAAAAAGTACAGGCTTGCTATACACCGCAGGCTCCAATATACTGTGCAATCCACCCTTGAAGCCACCACCTATATATACAAAATCTGCATAGTAGTAGCTCGATGCAAGGTAGCCTATATTATTCATTATCAATATATCAGCATCATATTTGAGGTTGGTATACCGTGCACTATTAGCTTTCAGTCGTTGCTCTATGTATATAAGGTCTTTATTTTCTATTTCATGAGGTGCCCATAGTATTTTCAAATTGTATTTTTTTAATAATTGAGGAGTGAGCATATTACATATCACATCTACATCTTCAGGGTGGGTACTACCTATTATCCATAATATGCCATCGCCTTTAAAATGCGCTATGTCAGGCATCAATTTTCTATTAGCAGGTAGGTTGAGCACTGTATCAAAACGTGTATCATTGGCTATATATGACTGAATATTAATTGATTGTAGTAGCGACTGTGAAAGGCTGTCTTGTACAAATATCATGCTATAATAGGCAAGCATTTTTCTAAACAGGTAGCCATAAGGCTTAAAAAATATGTGATGAGGATAAAAAAAAGACGAAAATAGCACAACAGGTATATTATTTTCATGCAATTTTTTGATTAATTGATACCAAAATTCATATTTCACTATAAATACCATTTCAGGGTTCACTATTTTTATGATTTTGAGTGCATCAGTACTGTAGTCGGCAGGCAGGTATGTTACACAATCTGCATAAGGGTAGTTTTTGCGCATTTCATATCCTGATGATGAGTAAAATGTAAGCAATATTTTATAGTCAGGTTTTTGTATTTTTATTAGTTCTAATAAAGGTCGTCCTTGCTCAAACTCGCCCAACGATGAGCAGTGAAACCATATAGTTTTATGATTTTTTCCTGAAAAAACATTTTGCAAAACTTCAAAAGTAGCTCTGCGACCGGACAGCATTTTTTGTGTTTTTAAGCTCCACATTGAATGAATGCGAATAGCTGTTTCTAATAGTACGATACCAATATTGTAAATAATTTCTGAAGCAAAAATTCTTATATCCATCTTATAATTAAACCTACAAATATCCTACTAATTGGGATAATTTCCTCAAATAATATATTTTTGCTCAATGATAAGATTCTCCCTCAGTGTTGCAACATTTTTGTTTCTGCTATTAATATCATGCAATGATGACCAAAAAGTATCTGCACCACTATCTGAGGATGAAATGGTGAATACGCTTATACAAATACATCTTAACGAGGCCAAGGCTATCAATACATTTTTGCCTGTAGACTCCCAACGATTGTATTACAAAATACTCGAAGACTCTATGTGGTATAAATTGCAAACTACTCGTGTACTTTATGACTCCAGCTACAAAATGTATGCACGACATGCATATGCCTTGGACAAAATATACACCCGTGTGATAGATTCACTAAGCTTACGCGAAGCATTGCGAAAGTTGTAATAGTGCATACAAGTTATAAGCCATTATTTTGTATATGATACATTAGCCCAATACTTCATTCATCTTATGGCTGTCCAATTCGCCTTCTATTTTGGCAATAAACATGGTAGCCACCCCATTGCCTATCAGATTTGTAATAGACCGTGCCTCAGACATAAACCTGTCTATCCCCAATAGCAATGCCACCCCCTCTACAGGTACCACATGTGTGGCTTGCAGGGTGCCTGCCAATATCACTATAGCACTCCCATGCACAGCAGCAGCCCCTTTGGAGGTGACCATGAGAATGAAAATAATGGTGAGCTGCTCATACAAGCTCAATGGTATGTTGTAGGCTTGAGCTATGAATAAGGTGGCCATAGATAAGTATATGGTGGAGCCATCAAGGTTAAATGAGTAGCCTGTAGGTATCACAAGCCGTGTGACAGAGCGGCTGCAACCTAAGTTTTCGAGCTTGTGCATGATACGGTTGAGCACCGTTTCGCTGGATGAGGTGCCGAGCACTATGAGCAGCTCATCTTTGATATACACCAAAAACTTAAAGATATTATACCTGCAATACCATGATATAGAGCCCAGTATCACTATTACAAAAACTATGACTGTGGTGTAGAATGTGAGCATAAGCTTGGCAAGCGGCACTACAGACTGCAACCCAAACTTGCCTACCGCATAAGCCATAGCACCAAATGCTGCCAATGGTGCCATATACATGAGCATATTGAGTATGTTGAAAAATACATGTAATATTTTGTCGAATATATTAATAATTTGACTGCCGCCTTCGCGCAACTTGGTGACACCTATGCCAAAAAACACGGCAAAAATGAGAATTTGTACTACTTCGCCTTCGGCAAATGCTTTTACTGCATTGGCAGGCAAGTTGTGCATCAAAAAATCGAGCCAATCTATCTCTTTTTTTTCTGTGACGTAGTTGGATATATCGCCTTTGGATATGGCTGAAAAGTCTACCCCTGTGCCCGGCTCAAATACATTGGCTATCACCACTCCTATGATTAATGCAAATGTAGTGACTATTTCAAAATACAGTAGTGCTTTGCCTCCCACACTGCCGAGTTTCTTGAGATTGCCTATACTGCCAATACCATTTACCACACTAAAAAATATAATAAAAGGAATGAGCAACTTCACAAATTTGAAAAACACATCGCTCAGTATTTTCATATTCATGCCCCATTCGGGGCTCATGGCACCCAATAGCAAGCCAAGCGCTATAGATACTAAAACTTGAAAAGTAAGGTTTTTGAATAAAGCAGGCATGGGTTATTTTATTTCCTCATAATATTTTTTGAGCACATAAAAGGCTTTCTTTTTATTGCCTTTGTGCCCTACCAGTCCTTTATTGTTCCACCCTTCTTGATAGTATGGGTTGAGCCGCTTGGGAGACCTAAAGTCTGCCAATATCCATGGCGAGCAACCTACAAATTGTTTGCCAATTTTGCGCATCATTTCTGTTTGCTCGGTGTAGTACCACTCTTGGTACTCCTCACTCCATCTGGTAAGACTGTCAGCATAAAAACCACCCAATGCTTCTGCGCCTGTTTCGCTGATGAAAAATGGTTTTTTATATTTAATGTCCCACTTTATGGTGCGGCAATTGGTAGGAAGCCCGCCATACCACCCATTGTACTCATTTATGGAAACTATATCTACATATTCGCCCAATGGGTCATTTACTATGTGTGTATCCCAATCCGGCACATTGTAGTGTACTTCCAATGCAGCAGATACTAATCTGGAGGGGTCAAGTATTTTGGTTGATTTTATCAACTCTGCCATAAATTTTGTACGCTGTTCACTCACAGGAGTTTCATTCCCTACTGACCATATTGCCACACATGCTCTGTTTATATCGCGGGTCACCATTTCGGCAAGTTGAGTATTGGCTTTTTCAAGTGTTTCAGCATTATTGAAGTTGATGTTCCAATACACAGGTATTTCTGACCATACTATTAGCCCTAATGAGTCTGCTACTTTGGTCATGTGTTCATTGTGAGGGTAGTGAGCCAGCCTTACCATGTTGCACCCCAAGTCTTTGGCCCAATTCAGAAGTATTACGGCATCTTGCTTAGTGTAAGCTCTTCGCCCTTGTGTAGGCAGCTCTTCATGTATGCATATTCCTTTCATAAAGAGTGGTTTACCGTTGAGCAACAACTCTGTTTGGCGAGTTTCTATGGTCTTGAAGCCTATTTTATCTGCTATTTTTTCGGTAGAGGTGGTGATAATGATTTGATATAGCTTTGGACTTTCGGGCGACCATAGTGTGATGCCGGGTACTTTTAATGATAGGTTTTGTGCTTCTTTGGCTTTGATAATTTTGACAAATTTAAGCGCTGGTATTTCTATTTTTACCATTTCATTTTCTACATATTGCGACATGTTAATTTTACATGTTATGGTTTTGTCTTTTTGCATTGCAAACTGATAATTGATAATGTGTACAGCAGGCAACTCCACCAAATGTACATCGCGTGTGATGCCTCCATAGTTCCACCAATCAAAGTTCAGAGCCGGTATCTCATCAGCATATCTTTTGTTGTCTGCTTTTACTATCAAATAATTGTCTTTTTCTAATAGAGAGCTATCAGGTATTTCAAAGCAGAATGGGGTGAACCCACCCTTGTGCTCGCCAAGATATTTCCCGTTGATAAACACATTTGCTTTATAATTAACCGCACCAAAATGAACGAATAGCTTATTATTTTTATCAGATTTTATATAATCAAATGATTTTTTGTACCACACAGTGCCTTCATAAAGGTCGAGGCGGGGGTTTTGTGAATTCCAATCTCCGGGTACTTTCAGCACGTATTTATCTACATATCCGTGCTCTATTCGCTC
This sequence comes from Cytophagales bacterium, assembly GCA_033765235.1. GTDB lineage: Bacteria > Bacteroidota > Bacteroidia > Cytophagales > UBA9547 > JANRIG01. The sequence continues at coordinate 49,316 of JANRIG010000017.1, forward strand.
TGTTTTGTCTGCAGGAATACCATTATTCCAAAATGCCTGTTTGTCTTTGTCATTTCGTTTTATGTATTTGTAGTTATAGTATCCTGTCTCAAACACATCAATGATATATTGCCATTCCCCGTTTAGTGAGGTGTATTTCCTGCTTTCAATATTAATAATCAATGGATTAACTGCCCACGCTTGCATGTGGCAAAACAGTACAAGTGATAATAATTTTATTATTTTCATATTAATTTAAGTTAAAATAATTTTTTGCGTTGTGATAACATATGTTTTGCACCATTTGCCCAATCCAGTTCATATCATTGGGCAGCTCGCCATTTTCTATATCATTGCCTAATATATTGCATAATATTCTTCTGAAATATTCATGTCTCGGGAATGAGAGAAAACTGCGAGAGTCTGTGAGCATTCCTACAAATCGACTCAGCAAACCCATGTTTGAAAGTGCATTGATTTGTTTTTCCATACCGTCTTTTTGGTCAAGAAACCACCACCCTGAGCCAAATTGTATTTTGCCGACAATATTGCCGTCTTGGAAGTTGCCAATCATGCTGGCAAATACTTCATTATAGGCAGGATTAAGATTGTATATAATAGTTTTGGTCAATTTATTTTCAGTGTCTAACTTGTTGAAAAACTGTGCCATACCTTGTGCCACAGTAAAGTCTCCAATACTGTCGGCTCCACAATCTGCTCCTATTATTTTTTGCAAGCGAGTATTATTATTGCGCAGTGCACCTATATGAAACTGCTGTACCCACCCTTTTTGCGCATCAAGCAAAGCCAAATGATATAGTACAAACGATTGATATTGAGATATTTCTTCAGAATTCAGCTTTACCCCTCGCATGAGCTTTTGGAATGATGCTTCTACATCTTTGTCATTATATTGTGCATACGGTATAGTATCCAGTCCATGGTCTGAAAGTTTGCAACCACGTCTTGCAAAATAGTCGTGCCTGTAGGTGAGTGCGCCCATCAGGTGGCTGAGTGATGTAATATTCAAATTGGCAGACTCTCCTAATTTTTGCACATATATTTTGTAATTTTCCGGGGTATACACTTCCAATACTTTATCTGCACGAAAGGTAGGGTACATCTTTATGCCAATATTCATAGCGTTGAAAGCCTCGTGGTGTACCAAATCATCTATAGGGTCATCGGTAGTACATATAGTTTCTACCTTCATTTTTTGGAGCAGATTTTGAGTACTGTATTGCAATGTTTGCAATATTTGGGAGGTACGCTCGTAGATAATATTTGAGGTATTGGCACTTAGCAACTCATGTATATCAAAATATCTTTGCAACTCCAGATGTGTCCAGTGATAGAGTGGGTTGCGCATAGTGTATGGCACTGTGTACGCCCATTTTTCAAATTTTTGCCGGTCAGAAGTATTTTTGCCCGTGATGTACTCCTCGTTCACCCCGTTTGCACGCATGGCACGCCACTTATAATGGTCGCCATAGAGCCATGCTTGGGTAATGTTTTCAAATACCATGTTTTCTGCTACTTGCTTTGCAGACAAATGATTATGATAATCTATGATAGGCATGTGCGCTGCAAAGTCATGATAGAGCAATTGTGCAGTGCGGGTCTGTAATAGAAAATCTTGGTCAATAAAAGCCTTTGGCATGTGCAATAAATGTGTAAAAAAAAAACGGTGTAAATATATTATTTAGCTATCAAAAAAATATTTATACTCGCAAAATAATAATATATATTTGAAAAAAAACTTTATTCTTCTGTGAATATAAAAGCAATCTATATTAATCTCCCGGTAAAAGACTTGCAGCAAACGCGAAGTTTTTGGACGTCGCTTGGCTTTGGGTTTAACGAGCAATTTAGCGACGAAAAAGCAGTATGTCTTATACTCAATGATGGCACTATGTATGCCATGCTCATAGCCCACGATTACTATAAAACATTCACAAACAGACCTATAGCAGATGGCTCTACTACTCAGGTACTAATAGCCATAGAGGTAGAAACCAAAGAAAAAGTAGATGAAACAATAAAACTTGCACTTGCTCACGGTGGCTCCAGATATCGCAACGGGGAAGACCACGGCTGGATGTATTATGACTCGTTTGCAGACCCTGATGGGCACCAGTGGGAAGTCATGTACTCAGACCTGAGCAAACTGCCTCAGGGATAATATATTGTAAATTTAAGATTTAAGATTTTGAGATTAGTACTATATATTTAGGAGTGATATTATTTACTTTGAGACCATTTATGATGTTCGACTGTTTGTAGATAGGTGCCTGAAGTGAATTGATTGACAAAATTTATTAAGTAAATGCCATTCATTCAAATTTATGGTATATTTACAAAAAAAAATATGAAAAAAATCATCCTTATCTTCTCAGTAAGTCTATTATCAGCAGTACAATCATATTCTCAAAATATTTATGCCAAGCGCGACGATGTATGTCCTTTGCAGGTTGGCAAAAAAGTACCTGATGTGATATTCAAAGACACCAAAGATCAAGACATATCGCTCAAAGACATATATGCACAAAAGCCGGTGTTATTGATATTTTTTAGAGGCAACTGGTGCCCGTATTGCAATGCTCACTTGAGCGAATTGCAAAAAATAGAGCAAGAGGTACTTAAGGCGGGTTACCAAATAGTGGCAGTGAGCCCCGACAAAATCACAGAAATACCCAAAACTATTGAAAAAGATAAAATAAACTATACTTTGCTGAGTGATGCAGCTATGAAAGCCATGCCTGAGTTTGGTATTGTATATCGCGAGAAAGGATATGTAGGGTTGCTCGAATCAGCATCAGGTCAAGGTCATAGATTTTTGCCTGCACCCTCGGTATTTATCATTAACAAGCAAGGTGATATACTTTTTACTTATGTGAATATTGATGTAAGCAAGAGGCTGAGCAAAGAAATAATATTGGCAGCATTGCAAAATTTATAAAATAATATAATACTCTGAAAGTCAATGTATTAATTTTATTATTTTTGTCTTTTACAAGTTATGCACAAAATAAACAGTATTATTTTGTGTATTTCAAAGACAAAAATTGCACCACATATTCTATTGACCGGCCGGAGGTATTTTTAAGCAAAAAATCCATAGCTCGCCGCAAAAAACAAAACATACCAGTAAAATCCTATGACTTGCCTGTGTGCAGCAGCTATGTGAATACGCTCACCTTCCACAAAATACAAGTACTATATACGAGTCGCTGGCTCAATGGGGCTTATGTGAAAGCCCCGGGAAAATTGCTCGATAGTTTGACAAAAACATTTACTTTTGTTGACAAAGTACAGATGCTCAGACCTTTTGGAGACACAGTGAATGTAAGCGAAGAAAGCATGCGGCGAAATACACGCAAAGAAAAAGTAAGGATAGAGGAAACTACCTACGGTGGGTCATATAACCAGACACACATGATATGTGCCGATGATATGCACAGCCAAGGGTTTCAGGGACATGGCATTACCATAGCTGTGCTCGACGGTGGATATAGCAAAGCCAATGGGTTAAAGTTTTTTGAAAAATTATTTACAGAAAAAAGAGTACTTGGCACCTATGACTTTGTATCGCGCGATACCAATGTGTATGATGATATACAACACGGTACCCAAGTGCTGTCTTGCATGGCAGCATACGCCGAAGGCTCACTGATAGGCACCGCATATAATGCAAACTACTACCTCTTTCGTACAGAGGACGATGCCACTGAGTACCCTATAGAAGAGGCAAATTGGCTCATAGCAGCAGAGCGTGCCGACAGCCTGGGCGTAGATGTAATAAACTCATCGCTAGGCTACTCTACATTTGATGACAAATCTCTGAGCTACACCATGGCACAAATGAACGGCAAAACTACCATAGCTGCCCGAGCAGCCAACTACTGTGCCCGTGTGGGTATGATAGTGGTAAACAGTGCCGGCAATATGGGAGATAAAAACTGGACCATAATACCCACACCTGCAGATGCAGACTCAATACTTGCCGTAGGTGCTGTAGATGAATTGGGCAATATTGCCTCTTTCAGTCTGGGTGGTCCTACTGCCGACGGTAGAATAAAACCCGATGTAGTAGCCAAAGGCAAAAGTGCTACTGTTGGTTTCAGTTCAGGCATAATATCTGTGGGCAACGGTACCTCATTTGCCGCTCCCATACTATGTGGTATGGTGGCATGCCTGTGGCAAGCACTACCCATGCTCAGCAATATGCAAATCATAGATTTGGTGCGCAGCACCTCTTCACTATCATTGAGCCCTAACAATGATATGGGATATGGCATACCCTGTTTCACAAGGTCATTTGCCACATGGCTCGGGCAATCACATGTAAATATTACCGAAAAATATATCATTCCAAATCCATTTACAAACGGTCCTATCAGGCTCATACTCACTGAGAAAGACACTACCAAAAACGTAGATGTAGAAATATATGACTTAGCCTCAAAACTCATCTATAAGCAATTTATACCCAATGCTCTTCATGTAAATGTGCTCAATATGAATACTAATATCCTTACCCAAGGGTTGTATTATGTGAAAATTACAGGGGATGATTTTGCCCCGCGTATCATCAAGTTGGTAAAACAATGATTTGAATATAATGTCAAAAACCTTATTGAGTCTTGATTTTTTTGGTTCGTTTTTGTATCAAGACAAAAATGGACAAAAGAAAAAACATAATATTGCAAATTGAATTAAGATATGGATTAACTGAAATAAAAAAAATTTGATCAAATAATTTGCTTACCAAACGTATCATACCATGCCTTGACATCAAAGACGGACGCACCGTGAAAGGCACCAATTTCATAGACCTCCGCGATGCCGGCGACCCTGTAGAGCTTGCCCAAAAGTATGCGTTACAATGCGCCGATGAACTCGTTTTTTTGGATATTACTGCCACAGTACAAAATCGAAAGACCCTCAGTCAATTGGTAAGAGATGTAGCCAAAGTCATTAATATTCCGTTCACCGTAGGAGGTGGAATAAGCTCTGTAGAAGATGTGTATGAACTGTTGCAAAACGGTGCAGACAAGATATCCATCAACTCATATGCCGTGAAAGACCCTGCCCGTGTAGATGTGCTGGCACGTGAGTTTGGCAGCCAGTGTATAGTAGTAGCCATTGATACTAAGCATATTAACAATGAGCACATGGTGCATGTACAAGGTGGGCGCACTGCCACACCATACCGCACCTTGGATTGGGCACGTGAGGTGCAAGACAGAGGTGCAGGCGAAATTCTGCTCACCTCCATGGACCATGACGGCGTAAAAAGCGGCTTTGCTTTGGAGCTTACAGCCACACTCTCAGCCATATTGCATATACCCATAATAGCTTCAGGTGGTGCAGGCAATATGGAGCATTTTTATGAAGCATTTACCCAAGGCCATGCAGATGCTGCACTGGCTGCCAGTGTATTTCACTACCAAGAGATTGATATTATTACGTTGAAAAACTATTTACAATCCAAAAATTTGCCTGTAAGATTGTAGAATGAGGTATCTTGATATAGTTTTGAAAGTATATATGTAAAGTCAACAATTTTACATATTTTTATTTATGTGTCATATATTATATAGTTGTAAGTGTAAAGGCAGATTGTAAAATAATCTACCACAGATATACGTTTTATGTTTACGTGTAAATGTGTTTTATTTGCAATTGTATTTATCTAAGCCCATAGTAAGGTCACATAGCCATTTCATGAAATATATATTAGCATTCATCATACCCTTGTCTGTATTTTCTCAAAAAAATTCCCTCACTGCACGTCCGCTCAATGCTGTAATAGGGTGCTATGGCCTTAGTTATGAGAGGCTTATCACAGAGCGAGTATCTGTATTGCTCTATGGCGAATACATATGGGGACCACACCTGGGCGATAAAAATATCAATAGCCATCTTGCCAAAACTATGGATGGGTACTCCGGTACTGTGAAATATTCGGGTTGGGGTATGGAAGTAGAAAGCAGGTATTATTTCCGCAAAAAAGAAATAGAATTGGTGGAAGATGTGAGCAAAAATTCTGTAATTGGCTGGTATATTGGTGCTTATGTTCCTTACAGAGAGGTCATGCTCAAGTATAGTGTAGTCACGGCCGAGCATCTTTATTATGCCACCCAAAAAGATGAAGGCATATTGCACGGTTTGCAACAAATATATGGTGTGGGTGCCACAGGAGGCAAACACTGGGTGTGGGGCAAGTTTACATTAGAGTTGAATTTAGGCTTCTCTCTAAACAAAGGGGTAGGGTTTTCACGTGAATTGATGTACACAAGACCCGGTATTGAAGAGTATTACAGAACTAAAGACATGGGTTTTTTGGGTAACTACACTTTCATTACCCCAAGGGTTGGATTAAATATGGGTATTTCATTTTAGAGATGCAGATATATTAACCCATTTTATGCATTAGAAACTTAAGTACTTGAATATCAAATATTAAATTCTAATGCATAGCAATAGAAAATGCATGATGTAATAATCTGAAAATTAAATGATTAGAAGTGTTACATATCAAAAAAGCATACTCTAATGCATAAAATGGGATTATGCTTTTCTATTTTGCACTCACTTCACGTTGCTGATATTAGCGCATTTAACTTACTTTTTTTGGTATCAAAGTCAAATTTTGCATATATACTGTCAAAATACTGACGGATGTACTCGGTGCCTATATTGCCTATGCTCCCTTCATGCGAATGGTGCAGCTTATAATTAGGTTTGAATGTATGATTTTCAATCTCCTCACCTACCTTTTTGTATGCATCTCTAAATGGCATACCTGCCACTACCAACTCATTCACACGCTCTACGGTGAATAGATAGTCATACTTTTTGTCTTCTATTATATGCTCATTTACAATGACTTGCTCAAGCATAGCGGCGGTAAGTTGTAGGCAATCTGTAAGGTTGTCAAATGCCGGCAGTGTGTGCTCCTTTAGCAACTGCCAATCGCGGTGATAGCCCGAAGGCATATTTGCAGTAATGGCATTAATACTCTGAGGCAATGATTTGATTTGGTTAGTTTTAGCACGTATTAGCTCAAACACATCAGGATTTTTTTTGTGTGGCATAATGCTGCTACCCTCCATCAGATGTGGCGGGAATGATATAAAGTCAAAATTTTGAGATACATACAGCACTACATCTGACGCCAATTTGTTGAGCGTGTAGGCTACAGATGCCATACTGCTCAATATTACAAAATCTGCTTTGCCTCTGGTCATTTGGGCATATACCACATTGTAATTGAGCCCTGCAAATCCGAGCAAGTCTGTAGTAAGTTGCCTCTGCAGTGCAAAAGATGAACCGTAGCCTGCCGCCGAACCCAGTGGGTTGCGGTTTACTACTTCATAGGCTGCTTGCAATGTATGCAAGTCATCGGTCAAGGCTTCGGCATAAGCTCCAAACCACAGTCCAAATGATGAGGGCATAGCTACCTGATAGTGCGTGTATCCGGGCAGCAGCACATTCTTATACTTCTCTGACAGCGTTTGCAAAAGCTCAAAAAGCACTTTTACATTTACTACTACTTCCTCTATCTTGTCGCGCATATATAGTTTCATGTCTACCAGCACTTGGTCGTTGCGTGAGCGACCGCTATGTATTTTTTTGCCCACTTCTCCAAGCCTTTGGGTAAGCATAAACTCTATTTGCGAATGTATATCTTCTACCCCTGCATCTATGACAAACTGTGCAGAAAGTATCTCATGGTATATTCTTATGAGCTCACTTCGCAGTGCAGCATATTCTTCTAAGGTGAGCAGGCCAATTTTTTGCAACATAGCTATATGTGCAAGTGAGCCTAATACATCATAAGGTGCCAGCTTCAAGTCCAGCACACGGTCATTGCCTGTGGTAAATTCTAATATCTTATCATCTACGCTATATCCTTTTGCCCAAAGTTGCTTTTGCATAGTATCGTACTATTTTTATGCCAAATTATGTGATAAATATTGTCAATAAAAAATATAGCAGCCTATTTTATATTACTCCAAAATAGGTTTACACAGCGTATATATGTGAGAGATGGTGTATTTTATAATGTAGCTAATTGTAAAAAAAATACAGTGATATTGGTAGTGGGAGCACATGGATTCGAACCAAGGACCCTCTGCTTGTAAGGCAGATGCTCTGAACCAGCTGAGCTATGCTCCCGTTTTGTTTTTTTTGAGGACTGCAAAGGTAGAAATATTTTTTACAATCAAAAAAAATATTCAATCAATAATTTTTTAATGGGAATCAAAAATATTATTATTAAGCAGTATGTATATATTTTTTTAATTTTGTCTTATATTCACCCCATTGAAAAAGTATTTTAAAGATATTATTTTTTTGCTGGCCACTCTTGTTAAGGGGTTGAAACTTACATTTTCGCATATATACAAATCAAGAAATATTTACAAACCTATCAATGTCACCTCACCTGAGTATTTCAGGCAAGGTACAGGTATAGTCACTTTGCAATACCCTTATCAACAAATACCATTGCCTGACAATGCCAGATATAAACTTCATAATGAGATAGATGACTGCATAGTGTGTGACAAATGCGCCATCATTTGTCCTGTAAACTGCATAGCCATAGAGAGTATAAAATCTGTAGAGCCCATAGGCTACACCAGCGATGGCACCGTAAAAAGGCTATATGCATCCAAATTTGACATAGACATGGCCAAATGTTGCTACTGCGGGCTATGCACCACTGTGTGCCCTACAGAGTGCCTCACCATGACCAAAGAATATGACTTTAGTATGTATGATATTCGTAATATGAACTACCAATTCAGTGACCTCACACCCGAACTGGCTGCTGAAAAGCAAAATGAATATGATATGTATGCTGTACAAAAATCTCAACTTTCTACAGAAACACCACCTGCACCTGTACCTGCAAAACCTGCATTTAAGCCTATATTCAAAAAGCCAAACACATAATAATGGAATATATCGTTTTCGTCATATTTGCAGCATTAATTATTATTTCATGTGCAGGACTTGTATTTACACGCAATCTTGTACACGGTGCACTATTTTTTCTTTGTATCATGATTTGCACAGCGGTGATATTTGTATATAACCAAGCCGAGTGGACAGCCGCTTCACAACTGGTAGTATATGCCGGAGGTGTAGTGATATTAATTATTTTTGGTGCCATGCTCACTGCCAACTACACACAAATACCCAAGTTATCATTTACAAAATCTACTGTGTTTGCCTCTATAGTTTGTGTGGGTGTATTTAGCTTGCTGTTATTCATTTTCAGCAAATTGTCTGCCACCTTATCAGGAAATGTAACTCAAATATCACAGGCAGATATCCCCTATATAGGTACCTCGCTCATGACCAGGTATGTATTACCTTTTGAAATATCAGGATTTCTATTACTTATCTCGCTCATAGGAGCTATGTTTGTACTGTCTAATAACACCCGCCATATATGATTTCACTTTACAGTTATCTCTTCATATCAGCCATATTATTCAGCACTGGTATGTTTTTGGTTTTGGTCAAAAAAAATTTTATATTCATGCTCATAGGTGTGGAGCTCATGTTCAACGCTGCCAATATCAATTTTGTAGCATTTGGCTACAGGCATGGGCATTTAGACGGTAGCATATATGTTTTATTCATCATATTAACAGCAGCCTGCGAAACGGCTGTAGGACTTGCTATTATCTTGAATTTGTACAAATATTTCAAATCTATAGACCCTTCAGATGTGCATGAACTCAAAAATTATGAAAGTTAATATAACCTTAATGTTAATTTTTTAGTATTAATAATGAAAATGTTATATATTTTCGCCCAAATAAATAATTGTATGAAAAATTTTTTCAGATTTTCGTTTATCATCACTATTGCCACAGTTGTAGCATTTACCCATTGCAATAAGGCTAAAAAAGAAAATAAATCAGTAAAATATAAAAAAAATGCTGATAGCAATGCCACCATGACACAGCTGGTGCTGTGGTATGAACACCCGGCACTGCAAAAAGACACCGCTCCCTATGGCAATGGCACCAGTACCAATATACATGGCGATGCTGATAATAAAGGATGGTGCGAAGCATTGCCCATTGGCAACGGCAGATTGGCTGCCATGATATTTGGAGGTATAAAGCGTGAGCGCATACAGCTCAATGAAGAGAGCCTATGGTCAGGCAAATATGCCGAATACAATATACAAGATGCCAAAAATACATTGGATGAAGCACGAAAACTAATATTTGATGGCAAAAATGCCGACGCACAGGCACTTATAGAGCAAAAACTTACTCCCTCTGCAACAGATGCAAACAATTATCAGTCGCTTGGAGACCTATATATAGACTACACAGACATATCTGATGAAAGCATAGTGACTGACTACTACCGCGACCTGCATATAGACTCTGCCATAGCCACAGAGCACTATCATATAGGTGATAAATTTTATACCCGCGAAATGTTTGCCAGCTTGGCAGACAATGTAATAGTGATAAAGCTTACATGCAACCAACCGAGCAGTATCAATGCTACCATATCTATGCGCCGCGAAGCCGATGCCGAAACAGTGCGCAGCCCATTTGACTCTACTTTGCTCATACAGCGAGGCGCACTGACCGCCAACGGGTTACTTCACGAAACACAAATAAAAGCCGTGTACTCAGGAGGCACCGTACGAAATGGCAGCCGCAGAATAGTAGCACAAAACGTAGATGAACTTGTATTAATAGTTTCTGCAGCTACCAACTATCGCTCATCGCAGCATGCAGTGTATGCTAAGAGGCTGCTGCTTGATGCTGCCGCCAAAAGCTATCAAGACCTGCGCCGAGCCCACATAGATGCCTACAAATCGTACTTTACCAAAGTACAAATAGACCTCAATCCCGAAGATAAAACCTTTGACCTTGCCACCGACAAAAGACTTGAAAAAATGAAATCGGGGGTAATGGATAAGCACTTGATGCAAGTGCTGTTTCAATACGGCAGATACTTGCTCATATCATCGTCGCAACCGGGCACATTGCCGGCCAACCTTCAAGGTAAATGGAATGAGCACCTGAGCCCGCTGTATGGGTCAGGTTACAAAACCGTAAATTCACTACCTATAATATATACCCATGCAGATGCTACTAACCTGAGCGAACTCAAAGCCCCTTTGCTATGGCTCGCCGATACACTTACCAAAAACGCAAAAAACAATGCACTGTCATTGACAGGTACACCCCAAGGTATAGCCATATTTGACCAAATGAACATATTTGGCAATGTATCACCAGCTACACATCAGGTAGAAAGTTTTAATGTCTTAGGGGCTGTATATATCTGCAATACCCTATTTGAAACCTATAATTTTAACCAAGATATTGAATATCTCAAAAAAGTATATCCTTTTATGAAATTAGCTGCCCAATTTGTAGCCAACTACTTGGTGCAAGCACCGCCCGGCTCACCCATTGCAGGAAAATGGGTGGTGTGCCCCTCATTGTCTGACGGCAACGAGTTCATGACTTCAGATGGTGCCACCTCCAAAGTATCTTATGCATCTACTCAAGACCAATCTGCTGTGAACCAACTATTCAGTAATATTATCATAGCTATTGACGGGCAATCAGACAAAAACTTTAGGTTTGATCCGGAATTTAGGAAAACAATCATAAATCTGCAAGCAGACTTAGCTAAAACCAATAGCGACAACGCTCAGGCAAGTATCAATGAGTGGCCTGTAAAATATCAATATGCACAAGATGCAAGTACTTCTATGTCTGCTATTTATCCATTATTCCCCTATAATTACATCAGTAAAAATATTACCCCCGAAATGTCAACATTGGCACAAAATACCTTACAAGATATGATACCCAAACTGAAGCCCAACAGCTACAATAACGTATGGGCTGCCAACTGCTTTGCACGTTTGCTCAACAACCCCAAAACCATTGAATATTTACTAAAACATTTACAATACAATACTGCACCCAACCTTATGAGTGTGGCACCACCATTTAGCATAGAAGGCAATATGCTGCTTACCAATGCACTCACTGAAATGCTGCTGCAAAGCCAAGACAATGAAATATCTATATTGCCCTGCCTACCCAAAGAAATAGCCTCCGGCTCAGTAAAAGGCCTCAAAGCTCGTGGTGGATTTGTATGCGACATAGCTTGGAACGGCAACAAAATAAATGCAAATATATCATCATTGGCAGGCAATAAATGCCAACTGCGGGTCACAGGTTCACTATCTATACAAAATGCTTCAGGCCCTATAGCATACAAAAAAATACTCCGCGACCTGATAGAATTTGAGACCAATGCCGGCGAAAGCTACACGGTGTCATACATAGCCTCCGACAAACCGAACTCAGGTGGCAAAGGCTACAATGCCTCATCGGGCAGCGAGATATGGCCCAATCTCGGCATTTGGGACGATTTGGGACTTAAGTTTTAGGGCGCAAAGTTAGCGTTTATCATCTATTAATTAGTTTTTGTTATTTTTTTCCAAAATCATACCCTCAAAATCACTTTTTGATGCCAATGTGCAACTCATCGAGCTGCTTTTGGTGAATAGCAGATGGTGAGTCTATCATCATATCTTTGCCTGCATTGTTTTTGGGGAAAGCAATGTAGTCTCTTATAGTATCTGCGCCGCCAAATAGTGAGCAAAGCCTGTCAAAGCCAAATGCTAAGCCACCGTGTGGTGGAGCACCGTATTCAAAAGCATCCATAAGAAAACCAAATTGGGCTTTAGCTTCATCGGGGGTGAACCCCAATATCTCAAACATTTTTTCTTGTATATTACGGTCGTGTATTCTTATAGAACCTCCACCTACTTCCCAACCGTTTATTACCATATCATAGGCATTGGCTTTTACGCCACCGGGGTTGGTTGATAGTAGAGCAATGTCTTGGGGCACAGGTGATGTAAATGGGTGGTGCATGGCATTCCAGCGGCCTTCAGTATCGTCCCACTCCAGCAATGGAAAATCTATTACCCAGTGTGCTGCAAATGTATTTTTGTCTCTCAGCCCCAGTCTTGTGCCCATTTCTAAGCGAAGTTCGCTGAGTTGTTTGCGTGTTTTTATATCATCTCCGGCCAGTATCAATATCATATCGCCTGTTTTGGCTTGAAATAATGATACCCAGTTTTGGAGTTCTTCCTGAGAGTAAAACTTATCTATAGACGACTTTATGCCGTCTGCTTCTACTTTCACATATACCAGCCCTTTGGCACCTATCTGTGGGCGCTTTATCCACTCAGTTAGCTCATCTGTCTGCTTGCGAGTGTATGAGGCACAGCCTGTGGCGTTGATGCCTATTACAAGTTCTGCACTGTCAAACACAACAAAATTTTTGCCGGATGTGAAGTCAACAGCATCTTGCCCATTGGTAAAAAGACCTTTAGATTTGAGTTCACAAAATTTCATTTCAAACCTTATGTCGGGTTTGTCGCTGCCATAGTATCGCATGGCGTGGGCATAGGTCATATGGCTGAGTGGTGCCAATTCTATATTTTTTATAGTTTTGAATAAGTGCCTTACCAGTCCTTCGAACATACTCAACACATCATCTCTTTGTACAAACGACATTTCGCAATCTATTTGGGTAAATTCAGGTTGGCGGTCTGCACGCAGGTCTTCGTCTCTAAAGCACTTTACTATTTGAAAATATTTGTCAAATCCGCTCACCATGAGCAGCTGTTTAAATGTTTGAGGCGATTGCGGCAAAGCATAAAACTCCCCTGCATGCAAGCGAGAAGGCACCACAAAGTCGCGCGCACCCTCCGGGGTAGATTTGATGAGTACAGGAGTCTCTACTTCAATAAATCCATTTATATCCATGTACTTGCGCACTTCTTGTGCCATGCGGTGTCGCAGCTCAAGCCCACGCCTTACAATATTTCTTCGCAAGTCGAGGTAGCGGTATTTCATGCGCAGGTCTTCGCCCCCGTCAGTATCGTCTTCTATAATAAATGGTGGAGTTTTAGATGCATTGAGCAATGTAATATCAGATATTAAGATTTCTATATCACCCGTAGGTATTTTTTCGTTTTTTGAAATTCGCTCAATTACAGTGCCTGAGACTTGTACCACATACTCTCTGCCCAGGGTGCGAGCTGTTTTTGCAAGTTGGGGCTGGGTGTTTTCTTCTATCATGAGTTGGGTAATACCATATCTGTCGCGCAGGTCTATCCATATCATAGAGCCTTTGTCTCTGATGCGCTGTACCCATCCGCACAAGGTTACTTGTAGTCCTACATGTGATATTCGCAACTCGCCGGCTGTATGGGTTCTATACATAAATATTATTGGTTATGGAATAAAATAAAGGTGCGAAAATAGCAAAATGTATGATTGACAATGAAAAAATATTTATTAAACCAAACATCAGTATTAGAAAGTACAAGCATATTTTTATTATTTCATAAAATATACACTTTTTTGAAAATATCAAAGCAGTGCATATCCTATAAAACTCATCACATATTACTCAATGTCTTTTCTATGCTTTCAATCTTGGCTATGGCATCAGCCTTTTTCTTATTTTCATTTTCTATTACCTCAGGTTTGGCATGGGCAGCAAATTTTTCATTGGCAAGTTTAGCATTTACAGACACTAAAAATCCTTTGGTATATTCAAGTTCTTTGAGTAGTGTTTCTTTTTCTTTTGCAAGGTCTGTATGATTGCCCAAAGGCACAAAAAACTCTATGCCTCCCATCACAAAATTAGAGGCAGGGAGTTTATCTGTCTTTTGGTTAATGTAAGACAGGTTACAAAGTTTTTTGATGATATTTTCATAGGTAATTAATGCAGGTTGCAAAATATCGTCTTTCATTGTATAGTATTCCAATTCAAGCACCTCTTTGGGCGATACTCCTTTGCTGCTTCGCAAATTTCTAACCTCAGTAACGAGAGCAAATACTTTGTCGCATTGTATCAAAATATTATCATCATAGTCTTGTGCCACAGGGTATTGCGACACTACTATAGCTTCTGCAGTTGTGCGGTTGCTAAGTCCGTGCCATATCTCCTCAGTGATGAATGGCATGACCGGATGCAATATTTTGAGCAAATTTTCGAATAAGACTATGGTATCATTATAGGTACGTATTGAAACAGGTTTGCCAAAATCAGGTTTTACCATTTCCAGATACCATGAGCAAAAATAGTCCCATACAAGGGTATAAATATTTTTCAAAACCTCAGAAATTCTGTATTTTTCGTAATTGTCTTCTATATTTTTAAGTGCATGGTTGTATTTGGAAGTAAACCATTGAATGGTTTTAGTGTCTATATCAGTTGGCTCACTGTTTATCACTTCCCATGATTTGATAAGGCGATAGGCATTCCATATTTTGTTGGCAAAGTTGCGCCCCTGTTCACAATATTTTTCGTCAAACAATAGGTCGTTGCCTGCCGGCGATGACAGCAGCATGCCAAACCGTACACCGTCTGCACTGTATTTTTCTATGAGTTCGATAGGGTCTGGAGAGTTGCCCAATGATTTCGACATTTTGCGCCCGGCTTTGTCGCGCACTATGCCTGTAAGATATACATTTTCAAAAGGTGCTTTGTCTGTGAATTCATACCCTGCCATGATCATGCGTGCAACCCAAAAAAAGAGTATTTCGGGAGCTGTGACTAAGTCGTGGGTAGGGTAGAAATATTTAAAATCTTTGTTATCATTTTTTGCAAAACCGTCGAATACAGATATAGGCCACAGCCATGATGAAAACCAAGTGTCCAGCACATCTGCGTCTTGGGTCAGTGTGGCATTGACAAGGTTATATTTTTGTGAATAAATTTTTTGTGCATCTTCTAAGTTTTTGGCTACCACGTAGTTGCCTTTGGTATCGTACCATGCAGGTATGCGGTGCCCCCACCACAGCTGGCGACTGATACACCAGTCTTGCACATTTTCGAGCCAGTGCTTGTATGTATTAATAAATTTATCTTTAGGGTAAATTTTTATGTTTTCATTGAGCACATTTTCAAGGGTAGGTACCGCCATTTGTTTCATACTGCAAAACCACTGCGTACTGATTCGAGGCTCTATCACTGCACCTGTACGCTCGCTGGTACCTACTTTATTCACAATATCTTTGCTGTCTGCAATGTGGTTTTTTTCGGTAAGCTCCAATACTATTTTTTTGCGCACAGCAAAGCGGTCTTCACCTACATATATTTGCCCTGCCGGGCTTATGGTGCCATCGTCACTGAGCACGTCTATGATTTGCAGGTTGTATTTTAGACCTATATTATAGTCCACCATGTCGTGTGCAGGGGTTATTTTGAGCGATCCTGTGCCAAATTCCATATCCACAGCTTCGTCAGCAATGATAGGTATAGGTCTGTTAATAAGTGGTACTAAATATTTTTTGCCTATCAGTGCTTTGTACCTTTCGTCGTGAGGGTTCACACATATGGCCACATCACCCATGATGGTTTCGGGGCGCGTAGTGGCTATAGTGAAGTATTCATTATTATTATTTTCAGAGTAATATTTTATATAATATAGTTTAGAATTTATCTCTTTATATATTACCTCTTCGTCTGATACAGTAGTTTTGGCTTGAGGGTCCCAGTTTACCATACGGGCACCTCTGTATATATAGCCTTTGTTATACAGTTGAATAAACACCTCAATCACAGCCTCATAGAGTGATGGCTCCATGGTGAAGCGGGTTCTGTCCCAATCGCAAGATGCACCTAATCTTTTGAGTTGTTGCAGTATAATGCCTCCATATTTTTCTTTCCATTGCCACGCATGTGCTAAAAATGCCTCGCGTGTCAGATCTTTTTTGTCTATACCTTGCTCTTTGAGCATGGCTACCACGCGTGCTTCGGTAGCTATAGATGCATGGTCTGTACCCGGTACCCAGCAGGCTTCATAGCCCATCATTCGCTTGCGGCGTATGAGTATGTCTTGTATAGTATTGTTGAGCATGTGCCCCATGTGCAGCACTCCTGTCACATTAGGTGGAGGTATCACTATAGTATAGGGTTTTTTGTCGGGGTTGGGTTTGGCAGCAAAATATTTATTGTCAAGCCAATGATTATACCATTTGGGTTCTACTTGGGCAGGGGAGTAGGTTTTGGATATTTCCATACTTTATAAAATTAAGGGTGCAAAAATATAAAAAATAGCATAAATTCATGCCCGTATTTTAACCCTGATTTATACATTTGCATCCTATGCATCCTGATATACCTTTTCATCATATACCCTCTCCATGCTACATATTGGATGAGAAACTGCTATACCGCAATCTTAAACTAATATCTAAGGTGAGCCAAGAGGCAGGTGTAAAAATAATACTTGCACTTAAAGGCTTCTCTATGTACGGTGCGTTTGATATTGTAAAAAAATATTTGCCGGGTACCACTGCAAGCTCGCTCAACGAAGCAAAACTTGCTTACCATGAGTATGGAGGCGAGGTACATGCCTATTGCGTAGCCTATTTGGCTCATGAAATGGATGAAATGATGCAATATTGTGGCCATATCACCTTCAATAGCATATCCCAATGGCAAAAATATAAAGATATTATTCAAAAACATTCTAAAAATATTACCTGCGGCATACGTATCAATCCTCAATACTCAGAGGTAGACACAGACCTCTACAACCCCAGCATACCCGGCTCAAGATTAGGAATGACATATACTCACTTGGGCAATACATTGCCTCAGGGTATAGAAGGATTGCACTTTCACAACCTTTGTGAGGGCGATAGCTATGCCTTGGAACGCACACTACAAGCGGTGGAGACAAAGTTTGGTCATCTCATAGCACAATGCAAATGGTTTAACATGGGCGGAGGCCACCTTATGACCCATGAAAAGTACAATACCGATCATTTAATTCATATATTGACCTCATTCAAAGCTCGATATCCAAACTTGCAAGAGGTAATACTGGAGCCGGGCTCTGCCATTGCTTGGCAAACAGGTTACCTGCTGGCAACTGTGCAAGATGTAATTGAAAACGGTGGAAAAATCACAGCTGTGATTGACGCCTCTGTATCGGCGCACATGCCGGACTGTATAGAGATGCCTTATACCGCAAAAATATATGGTGCTGCTGCCGTCGATGAAGGCAAATATGTGTACAAAATAGGAGGTCTCACATGCCTTGCCGGAGACCATATGGGTCCATACAGTTTTGATAAACCGTTGGAAGCAGGCAGCCAAATAGTATTTGATGATATGATGCACTATACAATGGTAAAAACCACAACATTTAATGGAGTAAACTTGCCTAACATAGGTATATGGAGGGAAAGTGGCAAATTTGAACTTTTAAAATCATTTGGCTATGAGGAGTATAAGGCGAGGTTGTGAAATGACAAAGAAATATGTGCATGAACTTTTTCGTGTACTGCCAGATTGAAGTATTTTTTTTACCACATAATAAATCTATGTTGGCTATGTGCCTACTGAGGTTTATCATGTATTCCAATAGCTCCAACCAAAGGCACTCACAGCCCAATAGTAAGGTTTGGCGAGTTTAAAATTGTTTTTTTCTAATATTTCTAAAAATATTCTATCGGCTTGCGAGCGTTTTACTATTTTATCCAACTCTTTATGATATTGATATAATACATCATGTATGAGTGAGGCATCGTGGGTAATAGATTTGCCGGTGTTGCCATCTACACGTCCGTCTGGAGTGCCTATGATAAGGTCATTGACGATAAATTTTGGGCTGCATCCGTCCCAAGCGTATGACAATCCTTTTTCATTAGATTTTCCCAATACATTAATTGTGCAACCGCTTTCGCCTGAAGGTTTTATTTTCATAAATTCAAAATCTACATCTACATTTTGTATTATTTGGGTATGGTAGCTATGATCATAATCTATTTTATACAAATAATCTTTGGATTTGCCTGTCACCTCTATTCTCTGAACCCCCAAAAACTTACGAGCCACCCATACATACAATACCAAAAATAAAATAAATGGAAATAAATCTATAATAGCAGCTGCAGCTACGAGAATAAATATCCATTTCAGGATAAATTCTGTTACATTTTTACCCATGATGCGCCTTTTTTGCTGCTTTCTACTGCTTTTTCTACAAATAACATGCCCCTAATGCCCTCGTGAATGCCCGGATAGTCATACACCGTATGGTCATGTTTTTTACCTGATTTATAAGCTTTTACAGCCATAGCAAAGTTGCGATATATATTGGCAAATGCTTCCAAATAGCCCTCGGGATGACCTCCGGGAGTTCTGCTGTTGGCCAATGCAGCCTTTGACAGCTTACCATAGTTGCCTCCTGCACGTAATATTTCGGTGGGTTTATCTGCCCATTTTACTATTAGTGTATTGTTATCTTTTTGGTGCCATTCTATACCACCTTTTTCGCCCCATACTCTTATGTTAATATCATTTTCCTCGCCGGTAGATATTTGGCTTGCATGTAATATTCCTTTGGCACCGTTGTTAAATCTTATAAGTACATTGCCGTCATCGTCAAGTTTGCGACCCGGCACGTATATAGACAGGTCTGCACATAGCTCACTTATTTCCAATCCGGTCACATATTCGGCCATATTTTCGGCATGTGTACCAATATCTCCCATACAGCAGCTTATGCCTGCACGTGCTGGGTCTGTGCGCCAATCTGCTTGTTTTTGTCCTGTTTGTTCCAGTGGGCTTGAGAGCCACCCTTGCGGATACTCTACTACTACTTTGCGTATGGTGCCCAACTTACCTGATTGTATAAGTTTTTTTGCTTCTTTCACCATAGGGTAGCCGGTGTAGGTATGGGTGAGGGCAAATAATAATCCGGTTTTTTTGATTATTTTTTCTAGTTCTATAGCTTCTTTGAGGCTAAATGTTGCAGGTTTGTCGCATATCACATGAAATCCGTTTTCAAGTGCCAATTTAGCAGGTTCATAATGCAGGTGGTTTGGAGTCACTATTGATACTATGTCCATGCGGTCTTTGGCGGGCAGTTTGGCTTCTGAAGCAATCATTTGTGCATAGGTAGCATATACTCTTTTTGGGTCTAAATATAGTGCTTTGCCCGTGGCCGCAGATTTATCTGCGCTGCTGCTGAATGCTCCACACACCAGCTCTATTTGTCCGTCAAGGTTGGCTGCTATGCGGTGTACAGCACCTATGAAGGCATCTAAACTGCCCCCTACCATTCCCATTTTTATCTTTTTTGCCATTTATTAAAAATTTATTTTAAGGTTTATAAATAAAAAACTGTATCAAAAGTAGACAAAATATGATTTAGTCAAAATATTTTTTTTACTAGTTTCAAGTTTCCCATATTGGGTCTCCCTTGCATGGTAGTTTTACCATCATTGTGTTGCTTTACATTGCTGGTGTCTCTAATTTTTATTGGAGGCGTAGCAGATGTTATCTCAAATCCTATTTTACAATAACTTTCGCCGTTAGACCATTCCAAATCTACATAAGTCATTATCTCATCGGTATGTACTTGAGAAGTGAAGTGATGGATAAACTTAGACAATGCACCTGCCACACTTATGCCAGATTTATTGACAAACCTTATAAGTTCTGTACTCAGATAAGGAATAGCTTCATACTTCATATAGAGCGGCTTGCCAAATCCTGCCACTGCCACCAATTTTCCCAAATGATACAGACCATACTTATATCTTGATCTTGTAGTGCCCAACAAATGATGCTGTTCCAAAAAATCATCGTAGGTGGTTTGTGCAATATCCATAATATTGGTCTTGCGTGCATATATGATTTTGTTTTTTTTAAAATACCCTAGCAGTATGCTTTTAATAATACCATTTTTTGTTGACCA
Source organism: Cytophagales bacterium (assembly GCA_033765235.1). Classification (GTDB taxonomy): domain Bacteria; phylum Bacteroidota; class Bacteroidia; order Cytophagales; family UBA9547; genus JANRIG01. The sequence continues at coordinate 70,110 of JANRIG010000017.1, forward strand.
GATATGTTCATGAACAATTACAGCTTTGCAGTTATTATTTCTATAGGTGGTCATATACATAAGTAGATTTTGTGATAATATTTCATAGCCAATTGTCTCCGATGATATCGGAAATATGGCCAATTTATTATCATTGGTTAATATGTATGTAGTATCATGTACATTCATATATTGGTATGTACGAGTGTGGTATAAGATATTGTGGTTATCCAAAAAGCGCATTATATCATTTGCCAAATTATCCATAACTGTGTTGTAAATATTCTTTTTTTTGAATAGCCTAAATTAGCCGGCTGAAATTTTTATATTTTTTCTCAAAAAAATATATCGAATGATTATGTTGGATTAATATTCGTATATTTTTTCCTTATAATACGCTGATAATAAATATAATACAATTAATACTATAGATATTTACTCAGGTATCTTCATTCGGTATATATATGATATTTTATATATTTTTTGGTTGATATTATAAAATAAATGATATTTATAGCTGAAATTTTGTATCAATATATCAAAAAAGTATCATTTTTGTACATAAATTAAACTTTATATCATTATGTCTCAATCGCTAAACCTCGATAAAATTTTAGAAAATTATGCTAACCAAATAGGGGGCAAAGTAATACCCTATACTGACAGTCAGTCCATTATCATCATGCCTACCAAGCATGAGCGCTTCCAAAGAGTACTGGGTTGGAGTCGTGTATCCAGCAAAACCAAACATAAATTTTTAGAATTTGACTCCAAAGTGTGTGAAATGAACGATAGTATAGACATAAAAAAGCATTTGGAAGATGCTTCAAAATTTACCTTTAGCAGACTTATTGTGAAAGAAGGCTTTTTGCAAGTAGCTTCATCAGTGATAGTAGACCATGCTACCGAAGACCTTATCAAAGATATGGTAAAAGAGGTAGCTGATATTGCAGATGATTTAGAATTTCAAATCACAGGACAAGACATACACTAAAAAAGGGGCGCAAGCCCCTTTATAGTACCTATGGAGGGAATCGAACCCCCACGCCCGCAAAGGCACACGATTTTGAGTCGTGCGCGTCTACCAGTTCCGCCATGGAGGCCCATATATTAAGGACAAATCGGTAGGGGAATGAAATTAGACACAGTCGCGGCAAAGCTCAAACAAAAAATGTCTTAAGGGGTGGGGAATTTGACCTCAAACTGCGGTTCGGCTCCACTTCCCCAAACCCGGCACGCCCCATCCACAACACTGTCTACACTGTAAACTTGTTTATAAAAATTTCCTGCTCGGGGCCAAAGCGGCCCTTCGTCGTTTAGTTTAATTACAAGTTGTTTTGATCACTTAGCTATCAGTTAGGGGATCGGGCGTTGCGGCACAACTATTGCTCATTGACCAGGTGAATTAATTTTCTTCGAAACTCGAAGACGGGACGAGGTGTACTTTATGAAAGATACTAAGTGGCTCATCATTATTCTAATGTTGCTGATGGGTGCGACTTCAGTGCATGCGGCAAATGAAACCATCGACCCACAACTTCAGGCCGAAATTGCAAAAGAAACTGGCGCTGCCGTTCCAGGTAACGGTGCAGTTCCAGCTCCTGCGCAAGCAGCCCAGAAGCAGTTGGCGGCTCCGGCCGGTGCCAGTACGGTGGTTGTTCCTACACAAGTAATTGTGAGCCCAGCTCCACAGCAGGTGGCTCCATCCAATGTGCAGCAACAGCCGACGACATATGTAGAAGCAAGTCCCCTTGTTCAATCACGAGCGGATCAACTCCGAAAAATGCGTCAAGATGCTGAAGTTGGTACCGAACAAAAACTCGTAGAAAAAATTGAAGCGGCTCGTCTCGAAGACGAACAAAAGCGCGCACGAAAGCTCTTTGGTGACCAAAACTTCAGTGCTGAAACAGCTCAGCCTCAACAGCAGCCGTTGCCTCCACAGAACGTTTACTTGGTTCCTCCTCCAGTAGCACCAGCTCCACTGGCGGCTCCCACACAATCTCCTGAAGAGGTTAAGGCGGATATCGTTCAGTCTGTGAAAGCAGACTTGGCGAAAGAAGAAGAGGAAAAGAAGTCGACTCGATATTATTTCTCTGCGGGTGCCGGCGTAGCTGACTATGCTGATGCAACCAATATCTCAAATCAATCGAGCTTTGGTGGTTCGTTGGGATTGATTTCTGATAGCGGAGCGGTGGTTGATCTTGGTTTGAACTACGGTAACTACT
>JANRIG010000021.1:0-60116 GCA_033765235.1 Cytophagales bacterium
TGTAAGGCTTTGCAGGGTGTAGTTTTTGCTAAACACAAAATCTGCCCAGTTGGTTGGTGCCGAGGCTATTACATCGTGCCCTACTATTTTGCCGTCTACTGCCAGCTTGTAGTCAGGGTCTGTAGTAGGGGTGCGGGTACCAAATATGAGAGTAATAATAATGAGTAATGTAATCATTTATGTTTTAAACATGCAATATAGTGAGTATTAATTTTGAATTATGAATGATGAACGATTAATGATTAACGATTAATTTTAAATCTTCAATCTTTTGATTTTTGAGTGTTTATTTTTGAATCATGAATGATGTACGATTAATTTTAAATCTTCAATTTTAAATCAACAATCATCAACCAAAAATCACCAATCATCACTTTATCACTACCAGCCTTTGGGTTTGTGTGTGGCCGTCGGGGGTGGTGAGGGTGTAGAAGTATATGCCTGTGGGCAGGTGGCTGTGGGTAAATACCTTGCTGTGCTCGCCTGCAGGATGGTGCAGCTGGTGCACTACCTCGGCTACAGGCTGCCCCAGGGTGTTGGATATGCGCAGGTGCACCTCACCCTCTTGTGGCACCGAGTAGTAGAAGGTGACTGTACCATACGACGGGTTGGGGATGGCGAGCAGGCGGGCAGATTGGGAGGTACGTGAGGCGGGGGATTGATTTTTATTAAGATTGGGTGTAGTATGCGATGAAGCTTCTGCATCTAACTTAGCAACAAATGCTTTATTATTTGCATTATATGTTCCAGCAGATGCCAAACTACTACACAATGTATTTATCTCACTTTCAGTAGCTTGTGGTACTACTCTAAAATATGAAGGCGGATAGATAACTTCCTCATCTGAGGTAAGTACAAACTCACCATTTAATGTAGTTTCATTTTTGAGCTCAATTTCAGGTGCTGCTATTGTTTTAGTACCTGCATTAGATGTCAATGTTCCATTATCAATTACAATAGAATTTAATGCAACTATTTTTTCGTCTGTGTTATAAGTATTCACACCTGATATTGTAAGGTTGTACGGCAAGCTTGATAATTCATTTTGAGGCCAATTATCTATGGGACTACCCAATCTAAAGTTAGAAAACGACAAGTAATTGTGGTTACCTACAGTAGTTGTAACTATGTTATATAAATGAAACCCATTATTACTGTTTGTTTCTTTAACTTTATATGTATAAATATTAACAATATCAGGGTCTGATGGCAAAGCATCTTTTTTATTCATAATAACAAGTAATTTTAGTTTTGGATGAGGCATTATATGTTGAGTTAAATTTTTGAGAACACCAAAAAAATTAACTTGGTAATTGGTGAGATATCCTAGACTACAATATTTAGTACCAAATATAAAATCTTTAAGCTTATTAGACCCGCTCACACTTTTTTCTATATTAAAGCCATTTTGTTCAATTTTATTTCTATAAGTTTCAATATTAAATGGCTCTTGTGGATTCCTGTAATAATTTTGAATTACAGGACCTACCATAAATCCTGAGTTTTGACCATTTACATCAGTAGGAAAATTAACTATATCTAAGGTTAAATTTACATCAGGCAAGTTTTCATAAGAAAATACTAGTGAAGCTTTAATGTCTTTTACTTCTAACCCACTATGTGGATTAATAACCCATTTTACATCTTTTTTAAGTTTATATGCATTAACAGTTGGAAATGGATAAAGATATGCTTGTGGTACTGATTGAACTATTATGCCTGAAGGATTAGGATAGTAAGTTATATATTCTATCTCAGGGGCTTCTGTTAATGCAAATACACCCATAACATTATTGTAGTATGGATGGCTTTTATTTGTTTCGGGGGTATGAGCATCTCTTTTTACAGTGCCTGGATATTGAATGGATACTGCCTCTGTAATTTTTTCTTCTCTTATGGTGCCTTGAGTAGTTGCTAATGCATTTAATGCATAAGTTTGAGGTACTGAATACATTTGACCTTCTTGGTCATTGCCACTACTAAGAGTACTTAGAAAAAAATCAAACACCCCACTGGCATTTAATGCATAACTTGCCACTGGGTTTGAAAAATTTAATACTGTTTTTACACCTTGCTTTACAGTGCTTTTTATTACAGTTGTATATGTGGATTGCTTGTTACAACTTCCATATTTACAATCATTAGAACCTTTTTTTATTTTATCATATGTTTTATCAATTTCCTTCGTGATTTGCTCTTTCCGACGAGTTACTTGTGTTACTCCCCCTGGCACAGTAGAGGTGGTTATGTTACCACTCACATCTAAACTTCCTCTTATTGTTCCCAATATGGCAGCACCTAAATTAGCTCCTTCATTATAAGAAGACATATTATCATTTTCTCCTTCCATATAGGGTTTGGCATCAAGTGTGCCATTTATAGTTGTTACCAAAGATACATCTGCTTTATTCACATACCTGATATCTAATTCAAAAGCGCTTGGTTGAAAACCTGTATTTTTACAAGTGCAAGGGTCATACATGATGGCAAAGTCTGCCCTAAGCCATTGACCATTGGAGGTGCTAATCCTATTGGCTACTGATAATGATAAATTTGGGTCAAAATCTTGAACTGAGTTTATTTCATCTGGTGTAGAAAATTGAAAAGCTGCAGTTCTTGAATTAGATACTGTATTTTTTAAAGTAATAAAAGCCATATAATTTACTTTTGCACTTTCTGGAAGATATGCAAATACTCTCAATATTCCTCTGTATTTATTGTATAGAATCAAATATGCATAATTTTCATTTAAGTAGTTGTTAGGATTTCCAAAATCAAATTGTATCAAATTCCACCCGTTTACTGTTTTATTATCTGGTGCATCTGGTGAGCGATTTACCAAAAACAAGCTGGTATAAAAATCTTTAGTATTCCACCCATTATTTTCCCAAGGTGCATAAGCGTCTCCTGCAGTTTTTTGACCTAATGCATTTACAAAATATATAGGATATTTGGTAGGATTGTTTTGATCGAGACTATACTTTTGAAAATCAAATACTTCATTAAATGAACTTGATGAGTTTTCAAGACATTGACCATGTACAAATATTGAAATTCCAAAAAAGAAAATAATGAATGAATATTTAATTGATTTCATAAGAAATACGTTTAGCTTTTAAAGTTTTATTATATATTATTGCTTTGTTGTATGGGTATACTGTGTCCCAATTAAAAAAATAACAAGTGAGGCTGTCTTTGTCTTTAACATGTACTTTAAATAATTTTTCATATGGGTCATTACAATAATCACCTTTTACCTCACTAAGATATAGTGTGTTTAATGTAATTCCTTGACCATGTAAATAATTTACATTTTTATACTGTTCTTCGCATATTTTTAATGAAAAAGTTCTAGGATATCCTTCCATTAAGGCATATTTGTACGGATTTCGATAGTTATTCAAACTATCAGGTATAGGTCTAATACTAAACTTAAATGTATCAGATGGGTTGGTACTTTCAATGCCTAACCAAGTGCCATATGTATAAGTAAAATATTGTGGTTTTACTGTAAGTATTCTGGTATAAGTGGCTACAGAGTCAAATTTTTTACATGCTATTTTTCTGTACACAGTTAAAGTTACTTTTATTTTTTGCCCTACTTGGTCGGGCGAAAATAAAATACCTGAGCCTGAACCTGTAAACACCCTTGTATCAGTACCTACCCTCCACTCGTATCTGTTTGCTGTACTATCTAATGCTTTAAAATTTATCCATTTAACGGCAGCTATTTCGTCTTGGTCATATTCTACAAGTTCTTTTGATTGTATAAAAGGACTTTCATACATCCTAAAATTAGCTCTTAGCGTATCGTACTTTGTGCAAGGGTCTATGATAGGCTTAGGCTCCTCATCGCACGAGCATTGGCTAAGAAATAAGCACATTAAGCAAAAAATCAGTAGTTTAGAGATTATATGTTTCATATCAGGCTATATATTTTTAAGTTGTTTTGTTGGTGAAGAACACCAACAAAGGCGAAAAAGATAGTAGTAGTGTCATAATACATTGTATATCAATAGATAATTGCTATATATATCTGCTGCTATGTGTGGTAGGGTATAACTTATTGCTTCTTTGTCACTTTTTACTTGATTAAAAAGTAACCAAAAAATCAAGGCTGGCAAACAAAAAGCTAAAAATTGGTTTCATTTCGCTAAAAATCAAAAACTTGCCTCCACGCACTTGCTTTCAGGCTTCGAACAGTTTGATTTTTTTCACGCTCATTTCACCTATTTTTTTCATGCTTTTTGTTTGATGCCACTGTAAATGGTAGTTTTCAATACCTCGCTGGTCTTAGCGCTTCTTTTAGACCACTTTTCGTTGTTAGACAAGTTAGCGTAGCGATTGCCAAATGACAAATAATAGAAGATTTTTTATCTTCATAATACAAAAATTTTTATTTTGCTATGGTTTTGACTTAAAGTATTCCTTCCGCCTAGCTTGCATGTGAAGAATACTTGCAAGGGCGAAATAAATAATACAAAATGTATCCTATCAATATAAATTTTTGTGACATAAAAGACGGACTCGAGTTGGCATCATATATTGTAACCATTCTGAGTTTAATCCTGGGTTTTGTTATCTATTTTAACAATAAAATAGTAGAAAAGAAAAATCAAAAGCAAAGAATTTTTGAAACTGTTGATGAATGGTATATGAATTTTTTAAAAGTTTCTTATGACAATATTATCAACGCTAAGCCTTATTATTATAAATATTTAAAGGATTCAGAAATTAAAAATGTGGATAATAAAAAAATTAAGCAGATAATATATTTCGAAATGATAACATCAATCATGGAAAGAACCTATTTAATATTGAAACAGCATAAAAATATAGATATAAAAATACATAATGGATGGAAAAACTATATGAAAGAGTGGTGTAAAGTAAGTGAATATAAAAAATATTGGAAATTTGTGGGTGAACAATGGGATGAAGATTTTGCAAAATTTATGAACAGCAATATAAAGTAAATAGTATAAAAGTAATATCATACCTTAGCTGGCGCACATCTGAATGGCAAGATGCCATGGAATATAGGTCACTCGTGTGGACAGGAGCGACTGGGGGAGTAATGAAGAAGGCAAGACTTATTTAAATTTTAACTTTAAACTTTGCCCTTTGCACTTTACATTAATCATACAATTATTACTTTTGTGTCCTAAATATGTAGCCTGTTTTCATGTCTGTCAAACTCGCATTTGTAATTACCTTCATATTTTCTTCATTTTTTACCTATGAATATAACCATTCACAAGCTGCCATAGAGCTGGAAAGGGACAATTTTAGCAAAGGTGAGCTACTCACCTACAGGCTTCACTACGGCTTCATCACTGCAGGCAAAGCTACTATAGCCGTGGACAATGATATATATGATATAAACAAAAAACCATGCTACTCCATATCCGTAACAGGCTCATCCATAGGCACATTTGACTTATTTATCAAAATACGCGACACCTGGAGCACCTATATAGATACTACAGACTATGTGCCCCAAAAGTCGGTGAGAAACATAGAAGAAGGCAGATACAAACTATTGGAAGAAGCCACCTACTACTATGCAGAAGAAAAGGTGAATGTGCTGCGTATGCAACCCGGCAGACAAAATGAAGTAAAAGACTATAAAGTACCTCATAATGTACAAGATATAGTGAGCGGATTTTATTATTTGAGAAGAATAAATTTTAACAAACTCACCAAGGGCGACACCCTTTCCATAAATGCTTTTTTTGATAAAAACAATTATAAATTTCGCGTAAGATATATGGGCAAAGGAACCGTAAAAACTGATGCAGGCAAGTTCAGAGCCATAAAATTAGTGCCCGTAATGCCCAAAAATACCATGTTTGACGGTGAAGAATCTATTAAAGTATGGATAAGTGATGATAAAAATAAAATACCCTTGCTGGCAGAAGCAGAAATGTATGTAGGAGCTGTGCAGCTGGAGCTCACCCAGTACAAAGGACTAAGAAACCAACCTTCATTTATAAAAAAATAAGCCGAAATATTACATACTTTGCATATTTATCAATGTAAAGTTATCGTTAAATAATTGTTAATTCTTAGATTTGCAGAGCTAACTTGTCATTATACTTATAAATTTACTAAATATTATGAGAAAAATATCGTTTTTCTACACCATAGTTATTGTTTTCATCTCACTTGCATCGCATGGTGCACAAGTGATTTTTTCAGGTACAGCTGTAGATGCACCTGCCAATTCCAAATTATATTTATATGAGTATTTTGGCACATATTTTTACAAAACAGACTCTGTCATTATCAAGAGCGATGGCACATTCAAGTTAGAAAAAAATACCTACCTGCCACGAGGTTTTTACCAAATAGGTGAAAATGAGAAAAATTCACATATCATTATATTAGCTAATGAAAGCCCTGTAGTAAAACTCACATGGAGCAACATAAGCCAAAATTTTGAAGTATCAAACTCGTTGGAATACAAACTCTACACAGATTTTATAAATTTTAACAAGCAAATAGGCGAATTGGAGACCAAAGCACGCGAACTTAATACGAGTGGAATGACAAAAGAAGAAGCTACAGCCATATATAGCCGTTATCAAGCAAAGTTTGATTCTTTACAAAAAGCACAAGCCACATTCAAAATGAATGCTATAGCTCAAAACAAAGGCTCGTATTTTGTAAAAGTGCTCAATTTATTCAGCTTTGACGACAAAACATCCAAAGAAGCATTCATAAAGCCCTCAGAATATACAGATATAGAATATACCCGTGGCGATATGATGCTGAACAAACTGGCTTTTTACCTGCAGCGCTATGCGGGCAACGACAATGGACTGTGGAAAGCTGAAGCCACAGATGTCATAAAAAACTGCCCTCCAAATTCTAAAAACAAAGAACTGTTTTACATAAATTTTATTCAAATACTCATGCAAAGCGGTGTAGATGGCACCGGCAACTTAGTGAAAAAGCTCAAAGAAGAGTACAAAGACAGCCCGCGCACTATGCACTTTATAAGTATGTTGCCCAAAGGCGAGCCCAAAGAAGGAGAAGCAGCCCCCGATATTGTACTTGCCGATACCAGTGGCAAGACTATTACCCTATCATCGCTCAAGGGCAAAGTAGTGCTCATAGACTTTTGGGCATCGTGGTGTGGCCCATGCCGTATGGAAAACCCCAATGTGGTACGCATATATAATATGTACAAAGACAGAGGCTTCACCATTTTCAGCGTGTCGCTGGACAATAATAAAGCCAATTGGCTAAAAGCCATAGCTTACGACCAACTCTCTTGGCCCAGTCATGTATCTGACCTGAAAGGATGGCAATCTGATGCAGCAGGGCTATACCATGTGAAAGGAATTCCGGCTACATTTTTGCTCGACAAGGCCGGTAATATCATTGCAAAAAATCTCAGAGGTCCATCTCTCGAAAAGAAATTAGCAGAATTATTTCCTTGATATATATGAAAAATAAGGACAAAATCAAAATACTTTTAGTTGACGATGAAGAAGATATATTAGACCTACTGGAATACAACCTCATAAAAGACGGATACGAAGTACGCACTTGCAAAAACGGCAAAGAAGCTATAGAAGTAGTAAAAGAATTCTTTCCGCACCTTATAATACTGGATATAATGATGCCCGTGCTCGACGGTATAGAGACCTGCCGCAGAATAAAAGATATGCCGGAGTTTTCAAAAACTTATATCATAGTGCTCACTGCACGCAACGAGGAATACTCAGAAGTGGCAGCATTTGATGCCGGTGCCGACGACTTCATTCCCAAACCTGTGAAACCAAAAGCACTACTCAGCAGACTGGCTTCTATATTTAAGCGTGAGCGCAAAAAAGATGAAAACTCACAAGCTACCATATACATACGCAACCTTAAGATAGACCGCAATACCTACATGGTATACAAAGATGAAAAATCGTATGTGCTGCCTCGCAAAGAATTTGAGCTTTTGTTTTTTTTAGCAGCCAACCCCAAAAAGGTTTTTAACAGAGACGAACTGTTGCAAAAAATATGGGGCACTGATGTATATGTACTATCCCGCACGGTAGATGTACATGTGCGCAAAGTACGTGAGAGATTGGGCGAAGATTTTATTAAAACCATCAAAGGAGTAGGATACAAGTTTGATGATGAAGATTAAATACAATTTTTCACAACCTCATATTTACAATATCAGGGATTAATATATACCTTTGCACTGAACTAACGCGACCAATATATTATAGCATTATATTACTTTTTCTTACTAATTTATTAATATAAAAGTGAACCTGCCTGTTACCATAAAAACTTCTGTCATAGCATGTTATTTAGTCATCATAGCAGGTGGTGTGGTGCGCTGCACAGGCTCCGGTATGGGCTGCCCCGACTGGCCTAAGTGTTTTGGACTTTGGATACCACCTACTCACGTGTCGCAGTTGCCTATAGGGTATGAATACAAATACAGCCATGGCAGCTACAAAGCAGCGTTTAATGTGTATAAAACATGGACTGAGTATATCAACAGATTGCTGGGTGCAGTATTTGGATTAGTAGTGATAGCTTTAGTGGTACAGGCACATATCAATAATACAAAATATAAGCGCATACATTGGTGGGCATGGGCAGCATTGATATGCACACTGTTTCAAGGATGGCTTGGTGCCAAAGTAGTGTCAAGCGTACTTGCTCCATACATGATAACCATACACATGCTCATGGCACTCATCATATTTGGCATACTTATTTATATGTTATACAGGTGTGGTAAAGATAATTATGCAGTGCATTATCCATATATAAAATATGTAATATTGGCATCATTGGTCATTACGCTATTGCAAATAGTACTGGGCACGCAAGTGCGCCAGCAAATAGACAAAATAGCCTCTTATTACCACTATGACTTTAGAGAACTATGGGTTAATAATCTTGGGGTAATATTTTCTTATCACAGATTGCTCGCATACATCGTAGTAGCAGGTACAGTGCTTACAGCATACCATATGTATAATAATAATAATAAAATATGGGCATATATATTAATCTTAATAGTAGGCTTAGAGTTTGCATCAGGCTTGGTACTTACCTATTTTGAACTATTGCCCTATTTGCAACCTTTACATTTGGCATGTGCCACTGCATTGTCAGGAGTACAATTTTTTTTATTATTATCCATTAATATTACCTCTAAATAAGTGGATATAAAACGCAGATACTCTCAAGTGTTGCAATATTTTGAAAGTAACAATAGTGTAGCAGAGACCGAACTGCACTATGCCAACCCCTATGAGCTGCTGGTAGCCGTGATACTGAGTGCACAATGCACTGATAAAAGGGTGAATACAGTGACCCCCGCACTTTTTGAGCGATTTCCAAATGCCGAAGCACTCATGCACAGCCACTTTGATGAATTATTCCCCTATATCAAAAGCATATCTTACCCTAATAACAAAACAAAAAACTTGCTTGCAATGGCAAAATTACTTGTACATAACTACAAAGGTACCGTGCCAGACAGTGTAGAAGACCTCATGAAGCTGCCGGGCGTAGGGCGCAAGACAGCCAATGTAATAGCCTCAGTAATATATCACTTACCTGCCATGGCAGTGGATACTCATGTATTCAGAGTATCAAGGCGTATAGGATTGGCAGATGACATACATACCACTCCACTGGCAGTAGAAAAACAACTGATGGAGCATATCCCACAAAATATGGTACACAAAGCACACCATTGGCTTATACTGCATGGCAGGTATATATGCAAAGCCCGCAAACCTAATTGTGAAAAATGTGGATTGACCTTGTGTTGCAAATATTTTGAATTAAATTACACCCAAAATATAAACCCCCAATAATCTTATGCTCGATAGACAAGAAGTACATATATTAGTAGGCTGTGCAGATGCGCGCGACCTGGGACAAATACACTTAGATGCTGTGTATGGCACTATAGATGAGTTCAAAAAACAAAATATAGATATCGAGTTTCATGTCATTCGTACACCCGGCTCATTTGTGACCAAAAATGTATTTATGGACATAAAGCGTACTATAGAAAGCAATCAGCGCAGCAGTGCTTATGCCCAAAAAACTATTGACTACTATGTACACATACAGTCGCACGGGGAGCTCAACAAAGAGTCTGACCACAGCTATGTGAGCCATATATACGATACTAATATTGTGCAAGGCTCAGTGTACAACTGTGGCATGCTCAATGCCACAGCAGTAGCCATAGAGATAGAAAAAATGCTCATTGAAGCATCGCCCACCATCATGCTCAATGGCAAAGAAGAAATAATAGACTCCGAAGCAGAGCTCAGGCACCTACTCAGAGAGTACTATGCCTACGACGGCTACTTGGCCGGCGATTGGATAAAAAGCATAGACAACCTGCAAACCCACTGCCGTGCGCAACGCACACAACTGGAGCATATGCTCTCAGGAGACCCTGACCTGAACAAGCTACATATAAAAGTGACTGCAGGAATACAAGACTATAGCATACACTCCTTGGTAAGGCTCGACGGTGGCAAACCCAAAGTGAAATTTTGGGACGATGTACAACAATATATTCGCCACCACGACAATAGAGATGACTATGATGCCCTCATACAACAAGCCCAAAGTCAAAAACCCTATGCAGGACTGCTGTGCATGTCAGACCCCAGAATGTCGTCAAGACCACTTGCTACCAGATATTATCTCGAAAAATACCATAATATGAAGTCTGATGAATATACTCCCAATACTATATTTAACCTATCGGGCAGCAACTTTGATATGCCATTGAGCCCTTTTGGTCCATATACCATTGCCGGATTTTTTTATGCAGTAAAATATTTAGGGCTTATAGACCAAATAGTAGTGGGCAAAGACGATGAACAAACCTTGCGCATTATGAAAAAAATTGACAATGACCCTATTATGAAAGTGATAGTGGACAAGTTCAAGGTAAATCTCATACCCATATCCAACGATTATTTGAAAAATAAGTATTCAATAGTGTGATGAAAACCATTCTATAATTATTTGCTGAATAATCAAGGCTTACCCAATGACATATAGTATAAAAACTACATCTCTATGTGCACGACATATATTTACTTGAAATATTAAATACTAAAAAATTTATTGTACTTAAATGTATTTATGGTTTACTTTAGTAATTAATTTATATTTATTATGAAACGCAGAAAATTCACCCAAATCACCACTACTGCTGTGGCAGCCATTTCTCTCCCAAATATTAACTTTGGTGCCACAGACCAAGATATTGTGCTTGGGCATGCCAATTTCAAATACAAAATCGTGAAAAACTGGGGAGTTGACAACCTCACTAATACGCCTGTAAACGACTGCCACGAAATGGTGCAAGACAGCAAAAAAAGGCTTATTTTTTGCACCACCGAAACCAAAAACAACATAGTGATACTTGACAAAAAGGGCAAGCTAATAAACGCATGGGGTCACGAATTTCCCGGGGTGCACGGGCTCACGCTGTGGAATGCCAACGGCGAAGAATTTTTGTTTATTACAGACACCGTAAAAAAAGAAGTGTACAAAACCACCCTCGACGGCAAAGTGCTCATTACCCTCAAATATCCCTCAGAGTCAGGCATATATACTGATGAAGCCAAAGTGCCTTTTGTGCCCACTGAGACAGCCATAGCACCCAATGGCGATATATATGTGGCAGACGGATACGGTTCCAGCTACATATTGGTGTATGACAGCAATGGCAAATTCAAAAATATATTTGCAGGCAAAACAACAGAAGGTGAGCAAAAACTGGTACAGGCACACGGTGTATGCATTGACAGCCGCGATAAAAATAACATAAAAGTAATAGGCACATCACGCGAGGAGTGCGGTTTCAAATTTTATACATTAGATGGCAAACACTTAGAAAGTCACTATTACAAAGGCTCATTTGTATGCCGACCTATTATAAAAGGAGAAAACCTGTACTTCCCTGTGATATGGAGCGAATTTGCAGAAAATGGGGTATCTCCTGCATGGCAGTCGCGCACGGGATATTTCATAGTATTGGATAAAAACAACAAACTCATTTCAGCACCCGGTGTAGATGAAATACAATATGAAAATGGCAAACCTAAACACATGCACCAGTCGCCCAAAGTAAAAGGCACATTCATGCACTGCCACGACCTGTGTGTAGATGATGAAGACAGCATATATATACCGCAGTGGAACTCTGACAAAACATTCCCACTCAAACTGGTAAGAGTGTAATGTGTACTAATAAAATACTATGCAAATATTTTATTATCAATATATAGCATTTTTTTTATCAATTATGCATGTTTTTTTTAAACAAATTGTTGTCGTTGCATGTACTGTATGTTATCTTTGTATAATTTTCATATTAATAAACCCAATCAATAGCTACATTTATGGTAGATACTCAAGTAAAATATAAAGTAAAAGACATTGCCCTTGCCGAATGGGGTAGAAAAGAAATAAAACTTGCTGAAGCAGAAATGCCCGGTCTCATGTCATTGCGTGAAGAGTATGGTACACAAAAGCCACTCGCAGGTGCACGCATAGCAGGCTGCCTGCACATGACTATACAAACTGCCGTGCTAATAGAAACACTGATACACCTCGGTGCAGAAGTCACTTGGTCATCATGCAATATTTTTTCTACGCAAGACCATGCTGCTGCTGCCATAGCCAAAGCGGGTATACCCGTATTTGCTTGGAAAGGTATGAATGAAGAAGAGTTTGACTGGTGTATAGAGCAAACACTATTTGCCTTCAAAGACGGTAAACCGCTCAACATGATACTTGACGATGGTGGTGACCTTACCAATATGGTGCTTGACAAATTTCCTGAGTTGGTACACAATATCAAAGGCATATCTGAGGAGACTACCACAGGAGTACTGAGACTCAAACAAAGAAAAGAAACGGGCAAATTACCCTTGCCGGCAATTAATATCAACGACTCTGTGACCAAATCTAAATTTGACAACAAATATGGTTGCAAAGAGTCGCTCGTAGATGCCATACGCAGAGCTACAGACATTATGATAGCAGGCAAAGTAGCAGTAGTAGCCGGCTATGGCGATGTAGGCAAAGGCTCGGCAGCATCTCTTGCAGGTGCAGGCTGCCGTGTGATAGTGACTGAGATAGACCCAATATGTGCACTGCAAGCTGCTATGGATGGATACGAAGTACGCAAAATGGACGATGCCGTGAAACGTGCCAATATAGTAGTAACAGCTACAGGCAACTATAAAATAGTGGTAGACAGGCATTTTAAAGCCATGAATGATAAAACCATTGTGTGTAACATAGGCCACTTTGACAATGAAATAGACATGGCTTGGCTCAACAAAAACTATGGCAATACCAAAATTAATATCAAACCACAGGTAGATATATATAATGTAAACGGCAAAGAAATCATAGTACTTGCAGAAGGCAGATTGGTAAACCTCGGGTGCGCTATGGGTCATCCTAGTTTTGTAATGTCAAACTCATTTACAAACCAGACATTGGCACAGTTAGAACTTTGGCAAAATGCCAAAAACTATGACAATGATGTGTATGTGCTGCCTCGCCACTTAGATGAGAAAGTAGCCCAATTACATCTTGCAAAAATAGGGGTAGAAATAGATACTCTTACCCAAGAGCAGGCAGATTATATCAATGTGCCTGTAGCCGGGCCATACAAAACTGAGCAATACAGATATTAGAACGCTAAGCTCCAAATATCTTCAAAAGCCGCATATTGCGGCTTTTTTTTTTGACATATTTGTCACAGTTTGTCATTCATTATTAAGTTTTTAGCCAACAGTCGTTTGTAATAGTCGCTACCCAATGCTTTTTGCAACACAGGTATGTGCCTCATGCCATGGCAGTCTGTACCTACAAAATCTACCATATTATCCGCAATGAGCTTGTGTGCGAGCTGTTTTACATCTTTGTCATAATGGCCCGCAAGTGACATGATATTAATCTGAAAATAGATACCTTTTTCATACAACTGCTTGAGCACACTATAGTTTTGCATCGCAAAATGATACCTCTCCGGATGTGCATATATAGGTTGGTAACCTCTGATTTTGAGCTCAAATATAACCTCATCAAAAAATGGGGGCAGGTCTACATACGAGGTCTCTACCAATATATGTTTTTTGCCAAATGTTAGCAGTGGCTCATTATTCAGCACTTTAAGCCTAAAATCTTCGTCTATGTAGTACTCGGCAGCAGCAGTAATATTAATATTGATATTATTTTCTACTATTTTTTGGCGCAACATTTCACACTTATCAAGTATAATTTCAGGAGTATTATTATATGAGTCTGATATGATGTGGGGTGTGGTAATCACATTTTTTATTCCCCATGAGCCATATACTTTGAGTATGGCCAATGCCTCATCGAAGCTGCTCACCCCATCATCTATCCCAGGCAACAAATGATTATGAAAATCTGTATGACAGCCCAATAGTAAGTCTGATTTTTTGCTAAACAGTCCAAACACTTCTTATGTAATAATATATGGTAAACAGGTATTATTGATATTATTCTGCAATATCTCATTTGTTTGACAAAATATATATATTAATATTGAATATTTAGATAGTGAATGAGCACCCTTCATGTGTCTTCACTTCTTAATGGTTTATTATATTGTATAATACAGAAATAAATTCAAACTTTAATTTACATTTTTCAGGGTGCAGCATAATTGCATATATTTGCACATGAACTTAATGTCATTAATTAAAGAAAAATATACCGAGTTCGCTGACTTGTGTAGTTCGCACAGGGTTGATAAAATGTATGCTTTCGGGTCATCCATAACAGACCATTTTGACCCTACGAATAGTGATATAGATGTAGTAGTAAAAATTGACATAGACGACCCTTTGGACAGAGGCGATATGTTATTTTCATTATGGGACAAGTTGGAGGTACTGTTTAACAGAAAAGTAGATTTGCTTACCGAAGCATCTATCCAAAACCCTTATCTTAAAGCTAATATCAATAAGACAAAAACATTAATTTATGACGGAAAAGGAGCAAAAATTTTTTTCTGATATATTAAACTCCATCAACTTGATTGAGGATTTTATTTAAGATATAAAATCATTTGCTGATTATTAAAAAGACTATAAAACCAAAGCAGCAGTAGAAAGGCATTTGGGCATAATAGGTGAAGCTGTGAACAAGTATCTTAAAGAGTATGAGACTAATGAACTCATAAATGCAGCTAAAATAATAGCCTGAGAAATAGGCTCATACACTCATACGACAATGTAGATGACTCCATTATTTGGTCAATTATCACCCGATATATGTGGCAGTTGAAAGATGAAGTGGCGAAAAAAATAAAGTGAATACATATCTCAGTGGTAAGTGGCTCTCACAATTAATGAGTTAGTGAGAGAGTGAGTTAGTGTATGAGCACCCTTCATGTGTCTTTACTTCTTAATGGTTATTATTTTGAACCATGAAGGAATTAAGGTTATTAAGAAAATGTACTCTTTATGTATCTTCACTTCTTAATGGACTGGAATAGAGTGCTATATGCTATGAATCGAAATAGCTACTCTTGTTTTATTTTTACTTCTTTTCCTGTTTTGAGTATATCCATTGCAAGCGGATTATCTGTAGTAAAATCTATCTGCTTTATCGGGTAAGGTTCTATTCTCGTATCTATGTCATAAGCTAATAATAACAGTTTTGCATGCAGATCAAAGTTATCAATATCATCACCATCCTCATATATAAGTGCTATATCAATATCGCTGGCATCTGAGTGGGTTAATTTGGCATATGAACCGAATAAATAAACTTTATCAAACTTGATGTGCTGTTTTTGCAAATGCAAAATGTATTTATTTATTATTTTAGCAATTCCTTTATCCATTGTCTGTGTGATTTTATTTTTTCAATCCATTCATCTGTAAATTCTTTTGTACACTTTTTGTGAAAATCTTGTTTGTAATCATCATATCTTGCCCTAATATTAAAGGTTGTAATTGTTGCAAAATCTTGTTTTTGTACTTGTGTTAATGACAACCCTGCCAACTCGCAAATTCTCAATAGATTATGAGTATTTATACAATGTTCATGCATAATTTTTATATAATATGCCTTTAATAGTTTTTCGACACATAAATGACCAATAAACATTGACCAAGAATACCTGCCGGAATTATACATATCTACCATGGCATCAAAATCTTCGTTTGAAGACTCTACCCATGAAGCTATAGCATGCTCAACATTTTTAATTTTATCTTGATCCATTTACTTATGTAAGCAAAGATATTCAATATTAATAAATATTTATAGGTTGATTTTAATAAATGAGTGATAGAGTGAGTTAGCGTATGAGCACCCTTCATGTGTCTTTACTTCTTAATAGTTATTATTTTGAACCGTGAAGGAATTAAGGTTATTAAGAAAATGTACTCTTTATGTATCTTCACTTCTTAATGGTTAAGAACATATAAGTCACTTATTTTTTTTCATCAAGCAAATGCAGCAATATATCGGTCACTAAGTAGGGACCTTCATATACAAAGCCCGTATATAATTGTACCAATGATGCTCCTGCTTGCAGTTTTTCTATGGCATCGTCGGGCGAGTGCACCCCTCCCACTCCTATTATAGGTATTTTACCCTGCGATTTTTGGTGAATATATTTAATGACATAAGTTGATTTTTGGCGCAATGGTTTGCCACTCATTCCTCCATGCCCCATCACAGTAATGGTTTCTTTGGAGGTGGTGAGGCTGTCTCGAGTAATGGTGGTATTGGTAGCTATGATACCGTCTATGGCTGTGAGCTGCACTATTTCTATGATATCGTCAAGCTGTGAAGGAGAGAGGTCGGGGGCTATTTTGAGCAATATAGGTTTCCTATTAGTATTTTTTTGAGTGGCAAGCAGTATATTGAGTTCATTGAGGCTGTTGAGTATAAATGTAAGTGGTTCTTTTTCTTGCAGTTCACGCAGGTGTGGGGTATTGGGCGAGCTTACATTTATCACAAAATAGTCTGCATAGTCAAAAAGCCATGTGATACATTTTTTATAATCTTCTACCGCCTCTTCATTGGGTGTGTCTTTGTTTTTGCCTATATTAATTCCTAAAATAATATCATTTTTTTTGAGTTTTTTTAGCCTTTGCAACATTTTGTAAGCCCCTTTATTATTAAACCCCATTCTATTGATAATAGCCTCATCCTTAGGCAATCTGAATAACCTTGGCTTTTCATTGCCGGGTTGAGGAAATGGGGTCACAGTGCCTACTTCTATATGCCCAAACCCAAAACATGCCAACTCTGGCACCCTTTTGGCATCTTTGTCAAAACCTGCTGCAAGTCCTACGGGGTTTTTGAACTTAATGCCAAATACTACTCGCTCCAGTGCAGGATGTGGTACCTGATATATGCGGGTGCATATATATTTTACAAAAGGTATTTGCAGGTAAAATCTGATGGTCTTGAATACTACCTGATGAGCCCTCTCAGGGCTCATGCTAAAGAGCACAGGTTTTATGAGTAACTTGTATAAATTCAACGTATTGATATTATTATATTACAATAATACATAAACAAAATACCAAAATATGAGTATAATATGCATATCTGTGTAAAAAAGCAGTAAAAAATGAAAACTTTATCAATTATACGGCAAAATTTTAAAGACAGTGTGTCATTTTTTGATAAAATAAATATTGCAGTGTTGTTTTTTATATGGGGTATACTTACGCAACTCACAGATTTGGTGGTGCCTCTGCTCTACAAATTCGGGCTCAATTTTCAGCAGGCACTCATGCTGCATTTTACATTTTTTGCTACCTATTTCATCATAGCATTGCCGGCAGGCAAAGTAGTGGATAAGGCGGGGTACAAAAAAGGAATTCTTATTGGTTTGGGATTGGCAGCCTTGGGATGCATCATATTTTATCTTGCGGCTGTAGCCGAAAGTTATCAAGGGTTTATATCTGCATTGGTAATAATAGCTGCGGGTGTCACATTGCTGCAAATATCAGGCAATGGATATGTGGTATTGCAAAGCAACCCTGCACACGATGCGTCAAATCTTACATTTGCACAATCGTTCAACTCATTGGGGCGTATTATCACTCTGGTGATGGGGACATATATATTTTTTACTCTTTCAGACATTAATCCCGAGCAGCTTCTCACCATGTCGCCGGACGACTATAAGAGGGCACAGGCCAATCTCATAAAGACACCATATTTGTGTATGTTCGGTCTCATTGTGCTATCCGGTATTGCATTTTATATGTCAAAACTACCTGAGTTTAACACCAAAAATCTGCCTGTATTGGTAAAAAAAACCCAAGGCACATACGGTAATGTATTTGAGATAAAACACTTAATATTGGGTGCTATGGCCATATTCACCTATGTGGGAGCCGAGGTATCCATAGGCAGCTACCTTGTACAATACATATCGCTGCCCGGCATGGGCTACAATCAATTGACTGAAAGCAAATTGTATGAGCTGCTGCTCTACTATTGGGGCAGTTCATTCATTGGCAGGGTCATAGGGGGCTTTATACTCCGCGATGTTTCTCCCAGTAGAGTGGTATCGGGTTTTGCGCTGAGTGCAGCTGTGTGTGTGCTGGTATCTATCATGACTATGGGCAAAATATCTGTGTTAACTATATTGGCGGTAGGTTTTTTCAATTCTATATTATTTCCAAGTATTTTTTCATTGGCTATCAAGGGCTTGGGGCATTATTCAGAGGAGGGAGCTTCAGTACTCATAGCTTCTATAGTAGGTGGAGCCATATTACCTCTCATTGTGATATCAGCTTCTCAATGGCTGGGGCTTAAAATTTCATTTATCATACCTGTATTATGCTACTTATATGTAGTGTACTACGGGTGGTGGGGCAGTAGGTATGAGGCGGTCGATAGTAAGTAAAGTGTACTACATAAATCACTTTTTCCACAAAAGATAATCTTGCAGTATGATAGTGGCACTCACCTTGTCTAAGTTGCCTTTGTGCCTTCTGTATTTTTTGGATACACCCGCAGCAATGAGGGTGCTTTGAGCCATTTTTGTGGTATACCGTTCATCTATTGTATCAATTTTGATATCAACAAATGTTTTTTTTAATAATTCTATACATTTTTTTACACTTTCAGTAGCATGGGTATCATTGCCCCACAGGTCTATAGGCACACCTACAACAATAGTTTCTACAGGTTCGCGTTTTATATATTGTATCAGATATGGTATGAGTTTTGCAGTTTCTACAGTGTCTAATGCATTGGCTATGATTTGCAACGGGTCTGTGGCAGCTATGCCTACACGCTTCAATCCAAAGTCTATTGCTAATATTCTGGCCAATTATATATTTATTAATTTATTGGGTAAATAATAAATTTGACATACGCAACTTTACATCAGTTTCAAGTGCTATGGCTCTGGGGAATAATATTTCATTTTCCACCTTAGCATGAAAAAGCAGGTCTTGGTCTAATCTTTTGAGTTCTGAGAGTACTACCTTTGTATTAATATCGTAGCTGGCATCTATCTCAAAGTTGTGAGTGAGCTCGCGCAATCCTTTGAGCACATCATCGTGCATGGTAGTATGTTCTTCATAATATTTTCTTATACGGTCTATGTTAATGGTTTCTGTGTTTTCCACAGTATTATTATTAAGCAATTGGTATAAATATAATATATATACAAAAAATGTATCTTCTTCTTCATAAATATGCTCTATAAAATCTTCTACAAAAAGTGGCATTACAAATTTGAGTTCTGCTTTTATTTGCTCATTTTCAATGTCAAATTTATTGACCAATTCCATAAGAAAAGGCAATCTTTGTTTTATAAATAAATAGTGATTGTGCTTGAGATAGGCTATCAGTAAGTCAATAGGCAATTCTGAAAATATAATGCCTTGCTTGGGTTTTGTATAAAGGTGCTCATGAATGCGCGACACTACCATATCAGGGTTAAGCCCTTTTTCATGGCACAATTGGCTGAGGGTGTGCTCCGAATAGTTGTCAAAATGTATTCCCAAAAACCTTAGTGCTGAGGCTATTTCCGGGTGTGTATTAATCAATTCATTGATTGTTTTTTCTGAAAACAACATATTATATAGTGGTTATGTACATATATTCATGTAAAGGTAGCAAATATTAAAATAATTATTGATTAATTATCAAAATCAATACCCCTAACTTAATTTTTAGGTATCGCATCCTGAAAAAATATTTATAGCATTAGTAGGTAAATAAATAATACAATTACACCCCCACCCCAAAGCTTTATCTGCACAACTAAATAATTTTTTAAATTTTCAATCTTAATTTTCAAATAATTACCTACATTTGCAGCCCATTTTACAAGTATGCCATCTACAGTCAAAATATATACAGGTACAGATAGTAGTTATTTGTCTGAAAATATTGCCATGCAATATGGCGATAAGCTCGGTCTTATGACCCGACAAAGATATAGTGACGGTGAAATATTCATCAGTTTTGATGAATCTGTAAGAGGCATGGAACTGTTTTTGATACAATCTACCTTTCCGCCGGCAGACAATGTGCTGGAGCTCCTTATCATGATAGATGCCGCACGCAGGGCGTCTGCTTCCAGCATTACTGCCGTGATACCATACTTTGGCTATGCCAGGCAAGACCGTAAAGACAAACCCAGAGTGGCTATCACCGCAAAACTTATAGCAAATCTACTCTCCGCAGCGGGGGCTCAGCGCATCATCACTCTTGACTTGCATGCCGGGCAGATACAAGGATTTTTTGACATACCTGTAGATCACCTCGACGGCACCGCACTCTTCATGCCTTATATAAAACAACTCAAACTTGAAAACATAATGATAGCGTCGCCCGATGTGGGTGGGCTCTCAAGAGCACGCAGTTTTTCCAAATTTTTGGGCTGCGACCTGGTAGTGATAGACAAACACAGACCAAAACCCAATGAAGTAGCATCTATGCAACTTATTGGCAATGTGAAAGATATGAATGTGGTGCTGATAGATGATCTTATAGATACCGGAGGCACTATTACCAAAGCTGCAAACCTCATTATGCAAAAAGGTGCCAAGTCTGTAAGGGCATTTTGTACACACCCGGTACTGTCAGGCAAAGCCCTCGAAAATATAGATAACTCAGTATTGGCTGAACTGGTAGTGTCAGACACATTACCTATCAAAATACAAAGTTCGAAGATAAAAGTCATCTCATCTGCCAATTTATTTGCCTTGGCAATAAAAAAGGTGCATGAGCAAGGCTCCATTAGTTCATTATTTATTTAATCAATTCATCAATAAACAATTACAATCATGAAAACAGTAGAGATTATAGGGTTTAAAAGAGCAAATCTCAGTAAATCAGAGCTTAATCGCTTGCGTATGGAAGGAAATATACCTTGTGTGATATACGGAAGTGGTGTGAATGAAGCATTTACAGCTCCTGCCATACAATTTAGAGATTTGGTATATACACCTGAAGCCAGATTTGTAACAGTAAATATCGAAGGCAAACTGTATCAAGCCATCAAGCAAGATGTACAATTTCATCCGGTAAATGACATGCTTATGCATGTAGATTTTCTTATTATAGATGACAAATCTCCGATAAAACTAAACATACCAGTGAAGCTCAAAGGTACTGCAAGCGGCGTACTCAAAGGCGGCCGAATGGTACAAAAGCTCAATCATGTAAAAATATTTGCATTGCCCAAAGACATGCCCGAAAAAATAGAACTTGATGTTACAGATATGGAAGTTGGTAAATCGCTCAGAATCTCAGACATACCTCTCAAAAATTTTCAAATACTCAAAACACCTGCTGTGCCCATCTGCACGGTAGAGGCTACACGCGCAGTGAAAGAAGAGGCCACTCAGGCAGCAGCAGCAGTGGCAGCTACTCCAAGTAAGTAAATATCAATAATCATGGTGCCCATTTTGAAAAATAAAAAATGGGCACTTAATTTGTACAAAATAATACTATGCAAAAACAACCCATATGTTCGTTTTGTGGTAAAAGCAAAAGTGAAGCCTCTGTATTGCTATCAGGTCTTGACTCCAATATCTGCGACCAATGCGTAGAGCGCGCTTATGAAATATTGCAAAAAGAAATAAAACCACAACACCCCTCTCACCATAAGGGCAACTCAAAAGGCATAAAACTAATAAAACCTGAAGACATAAAAAAATATCTTGACCAGTTTATTATTGGGCAAGATAACGCCAAAAAGTCACTGTGTGTAGCTGTTTACAACCACTACAAAAGGCTATTACAAAAGACCAAAAAATACTACGACGAAGATATCACCATCGAAAAATCTAACTTGATATTGGTAGGAGAGACAGGTACAGGCAAAACATATTTGGCAAAAACCATAGCCAGGATACTCGATGTGCCATTTTGCATAGCCGATGCCACCGTCATCACAGAAGCAGGCTACGTAGGCGAAGATGTAGAAAGCATACTCTCAAGGCTGCTCATGGCAGCCAATGGCAATGTGGAAGAGGCAGAGCGAGGCATTGTTTATATAGATGAGATAGACAAAATATCGCGCAAGAGCGACAACCCCAGCATTACCCGCGATGTGAGTGGTGAGGGTGTGCAGCAAGCATTGCTCAAACTATTAGAAGGTACCATAGCCAATGTGCCACCTACAGGTGGGCGCAAACACCCTGAGCAAAAATACATTCAAATAAATACTGAAAATATTCTATTCATATGTGGTGGTGCTTTTGAAGGATTAGAGCGCATCATAGGTGCTCGGCTCAACACACAACCACTCGGCTTCAAACTAAAACAAAACCAAAGCAAAGAGGTACAAAGAGACAATATATTAAGATATGCCACCAGCCTCGACCTCAAAACCTATGGGCTCATACCGGAGTTGCTTGGCAGGCTCCCTGTCATCACTGCCCTCAATCCACTGTCTAAAGAGTCTCTGCTTGCTATACTTACAGAGCCTAAAAATGCTTTGGTAAAGCAGTACAAAAAACTATTTGAGATGGAAGGTATAAAACTTGAATTTGAGGATGATGCCCTAGAATATATTGTGGACAAAGCCTTTGAATATAAATTGGGCGCAAGAGGTCTGCGCTCCATTTGTGAGTCGCTTATGACAGATGCCATGTTTGAAATGCCTGGTATGGTGGATAAACTTATTGATAAAAAATTTATTATTGACCTCAAATATGCCAAAGAAAAAGTAGAAAAAAGTTTGATACCATCATTCAAAGTAGCATAATGATTTTATTTAATATTAATAATTTGTGAAATAACTCTTATAATTGCGCTGTGAAAGTATTATTTTTGTTACTTTGCCACTTGGGAACATGTTAATTTCATCATCATACTATAAATGAAAGAAATAAATTATCCAAAATTTACACTTGGTACTGAACTCACCAAAGAACAAATTAATTTTTTTGAAGAATATGGATTTATACATTTTGAAAATTTTGTATCCAAAGATACCGTAGCACTCATACAGCAAGCTATGCTTGAAGTACAAAAAAAATGGATTGATGGAAACATGGAAAAAATAAATGGTGTACCCATCAAATATGGTTTTGACATAGACGGCAGCAAAATTGTGCAAAGGTATGCATTTGCCTCACTCTATAGCGATACACTACACGATTTGCTCAAAGACCCTCGCTTCAAAGCTCTTTTTGTATTGCTTGGCAAAAAAGTGGTAAATTGCAGAATAGGAGAATATGAAAAAGACGGATTGGTGATAAACCACTATATTAATAATGAGAATAGCAAATTTACACAAATGGGATGGCATACAGACAGCCTTCGCGATGTATTTTATGGCAAAAAAATAATGCCTATGCTCAATGTTGGGCTACATTTGGACAATTATGAAGCTAAAAACGGAGGTCTAAGGCTCATTCCGGGCACCCACAAGCAAAAACTTAGAGAATTATTATTCCGCAAAAAATATTTTTTAGACTATGAACCTGACCCTGAAGAGGTAGGTCTCTCTGTAAGTGCCGGCGACCTTACTGTGCACGACGGCAGACTTTGGCACAGGGTAGCTCAGTCAGTACTCGTGGGTGAGAATAGCAGAAGACGAGTAATGTACGTGCCATTCATCACAGGCAAATTTAAGCCTAAAAATGAAAAAAGCCGTACCAAGCTCTACCAAAGGTTTATGCACTTACTCAAATAGTCAAAATACATGCAGTACGCACTCATCACAGGTGCCAGCAAAGGCATTGGCAAAGACATAGCACACATACTGGCAGCTAAAGCGTACAATCTCATATTGATAGCTCGCTCTCAGATAGAGCTGGATGCTGTGAAAAACGATATTTTGAAAAAATACCATGTAGATATATATACCTTAGCCATAGACCTTACTACACCCCAGGCCTGTGATACTATAGTGAGCTACATACAATCTCAAAATCTGGGTATAAACATATTGGTAAACAATGCAGGCTATGGCATGTGGGGCTATTTTAATACATTATCTATTGAAAATCAACTCAATATGATGGTGCTTAACAATCAGACATTGGTAGCCCTTACCTACAAAATGCTGCCTGTACTCCGTGCACAACCTCAGTCATATATACTCAACATTGCCAGTACAGCCGCTTATCAAGCGGTGCCTTCTATGGCTGTATACAGTGCTTCTAAGGCATTTGTAGTCACATTTTCAAGGGCATTATCATTTGAAATGCAAAAAACCAAACTATCTGTAACATGCGTGAGCCCAGGTGCCACAGCTACCAACTTTACAGACAGAGCAGGCATGCAGGCCATGCAAGCCATAGCCGATAAGTTTAACATGCCATCAGAGGTGGTAGCCCACACTGCTGTAAAAGCAATGTTTAGCAAAAAAACAGAAGTAGTGGTAGGCTTTGTGAACCAAATAAGCGCCATGGCTACTTATATATTGCCCAAAAAACTCATAGAAACTATGGCAGCAGGCATATATTTGAAAAAATTGAGTTGAATATTGTTAGTTTTAGAAGGAATATAATTATCTATGGACAATTTTTCCAAAAACTACGCGGAGTTTATTTCAAACTTATAATTTTAATTGAGCTTACACAAACATTACAATTGGAAATATGAAATTTACTTTATTGATGTTTTATAGCTATTATTTATGTGATTTCGAGTATATTCTTTGTTATGCTGAGGTTAATTTTTTTTTACAAAAAAGTCAATATAAATGACATTAGCTTAGTAAATCCTTAGAAGAAAAATTATTACAGGTTTCTAAAATAAGGCATTAAAGCATTTTAGAGACGCAGTCAGCGGAGGATGTGCGAATGATTTACAAGCCGGCTTTTTAAATACGATGCCATACGGCATGAGTAATAATGAAACTATAAACACTGATTTATTTTGATATAAGCTATAAATAATCTTAAATAATTTAATAACAGCAGTTTACATAACATATCAAGGGTAGCCGGTCTAAACAAATATGGAGTTCTTTTATAATGCTGTAAAAATATCAGCCTGACACCTCAAACATGCTTAACTTAAAGAAATTGGTTTGTAACAAATTACTATTGCAAATTATCATGGTAAAAACACCCCTAACTTGCTCACCCATGCCCACATCACTATACCAGCACTCACAGATATATTGAGCGAGTGTTTGCTGCCCAATTGAGGTATCTCTACAGCCATGTCTGCATACGGCAAAATACGTTCTTGCACACCATCTACTTCATTGCCAAACACCAATACATATTTGTTATCAGTCTTAATACCAACATCTTGCAGCATGATAGATTGGTCGGTTTGCTCTACAACACATATTAGATATCCATCATCTTTTAGTGACTTTATTATTTTTATTACATCACTTTCATATTCCCATGCCACAGAGTTCTCAGCTCCCAGGGCGGTTTTATGTATTTCTTGGTGAGGTGGTGTGCCGCATATACCACACAGGTATAGCTTTTGTACCAAAAATGCAT
The DNA here is from genome assembly GCA_033765235.1 of Cytophagales bacterium. GTDB lineage: Bacteria > Bacteroidota > Bacteroidia > Cytophagales > UBA9547 > JANRIG01. The sequence continues at coordinate 25,971 of JANRIG010000021.1, forward strand.
CGCATGTTCTGAATACAGAGCCTATATTGTGCAGGCTGCGTATATTGTCTAATATGACAATGATATCAAGTTTTTTTTTGCTTTTATACACCTCTATACTTACCCTGCCTAAGTCCTCATTGCTTATTTTTTGCATGTTATTAATTTCTTAATTTGCAATATTGCAATATTTTATGCATTTTTGAAAAATGAATTATACTGTACTATTCACATTATAAGTAGTAAAATTTATTGAAATTTATTCTTAGTAAAATACAATTTTTTGCAGTGGTACTAATATTTGCTATGGCATGTAGCAAACAAAAAGCCCCTACTTCTACAGAGTTTGGCAATGCAAGTTCGGCCACAGGGCTTGACTATGCCAATACAGATAGTACTTTTCACCCCGATCAGGTCACAGGAGGCAGACCATTCAACCCACACCAATATGTGAGACCCAATATGGTATTCATAGAAGGAGGTCGCTCACTCATAGGCTTTGAAGAAAATGAATTTAGCCATACCAAAACTAAACTTTATACTGCCACTGTAGAGTCATTTTTTATGGATGAAACCGAGATTGCCAACATACACTGGAACGAGTACCTGCACTACATGCGCCGCGACTCTGAGCAAGAGTACATATCAGCACTGCCTGATACTTTAGTTTGGGTGCGCCAGTTTGCTTTCAATGATTTTTATGTAGAAAACTATCTTCGTCATCCTGCCTTTAGGTACTATCCGGTGGTAGGGGTATCTTGGTTGCAAGCCAATGACTACTGCCAATGGCGCACCGAGGTAGTACGCAAACTCAATGATAAATTACTGAATAAAAACAAAAAACCTGCCGACTCCACCTCCAAATCAGCAGTAAATGATACCACCAAATCCACTAATCTCAAACCTGAACAAGACTCTACTTTTACAGGCAACGACCCTATGGCAAACTTTAATCCGCAACCAGACTCTGCATCAGCCGCACCCAAAGACAGCACCCAAAAAGCTGCTTCTCAACAAGCCGTAGATTTGGTACAAATCATGCCAGAGTACAGACTACCTACTGAAGCAGAATGGATATATGCAGCCCAAACATTCAGCTACATGGAGCCATACATAGAAGAAAAAGACTTTTACAAACGCATATACCCGTGGGATGGCAGCGGACTGCGCAACCCTTATGCCAAAAAAACAGGGTACTTTTTTGCCAACTATAAGCGCGGACGTGGCGACTATGCAGGAGTGGCAAGCAGCAAAAACGATGGTGCCATATACACCGAATATATATATGCCTACCCGCCCAACGATGTAGGACTTTATAATATGTCTGGCAATGTAAACGAATGGGTACAAGACTTGTACGAATACGTAGCCGGTGATTATGAAAAATTTGAGTTCAATGAAGACGCTGACCCATATAGGCGCAAATTAAAAAAGCTGCGCAAAAACACCTATGAAGAATATTTAGAAGACGAAAGGCACCGTGTGTACAAAGGAGGCTCATGGAGCGACAACTCATTTTGGCTGTCACCTTTTACACGACGATATTTAGATGAAGACTCCTCCACCTCTACCATAGGTTTTAGGTGTGTAATGTCTGCATTTCCTACCGAAAAATAAATGGTATTGTGGAAATGTATCATATTTTTGATTATATATTGGCAATGTTATGCCAAATACTATAAAAAATAGCACGGAAAATAAACCCAAGAGCAAATCTAAAGGACTTTTTGCTTCTATAGGCAGTTTTTTCAAATTAGGAAATACTTTTGAAGACGGAGTGCCTGTGCACTACCTGCCCAAGTTGCTCTGGGTCACAGTATTGGTAATATTATATATATCCAACGCACACTATGCCGAAAAAACCACCCGCAAAATAGACCGTCTCAAATATGAATTAGAAGACTTGCGCACCGAATACACCACTATCAAAGCAGGATATATGTATGACAGCAAACAATCAGAAGTAGCCAAAAAAGTAGCCCCGTTAGGACTTGTAGAAAGTAAAAAGCCACCTATGAAAATAAAAATAGACTTGTGAAAAATGAATATTAAGTCAACCATATTATTAAGAGTGCGCATTGCCTTTTTGGTGGTAGTATTGTTTTCATTTATCATAATAGGAAAAATATTTTATTTGCAGGTAATAGACAGTGCTCGATGGAAAAAAAAGGCAGAGCAAATAAGCCTGAGATACATGAAAATAAAGGCAAACCGTGGCAATATATTTTCTGACAATGGCAGCCTGTTGGCCACCTCCATACCCTTTTACAAACTTGCAATGGACCCAAAAGTGCCGCACGATACAGTATTCAACAAAGGTATTGACAGTCTTTCATGGCTGTTATCGCGATTTTTTGGCGACAAAAGCAAAGACGAATACAAACGCAAAATAAAAAATGCAAGACTTGAAAAAGGAGAAAAATATATTGTGCTTAATACTAAATTATTGACCTACAATGAAAAAAAATCTATACAAAAATGGCCTGTATTCAGAGCCGGCAGATACAAAGGAGGTGCTATATTTGAACGTACCGAAAAAAGATTTCATCCCTTTGGCAGCCAGCTTGCCACACGTACTATAGGCTATATAAATCTTGAAAATAAAGGGGTGGTAGGGTTAGAGTTCAGCTTTGATAAGCAGTTGGGCGGGCACGATGGGCATGCACTTTTTCGCAAACTTGCAGGAGGCTCATGGAAACCCATACATGATGAAAAAGAAGTGCTGCCCGACCAAGGATATGACATAGAAACCACCATAGATGTAAACCTGCAAGATGTGGCCGAAAGCTCACTCGAATACCATCTCAAAAAGCACAATGCAGCTTATGGATGTGTGGCACTCATGGAAGTGAAAACAGGCGAAATAAAAGCCATTGCAAACCTTGGCAGAAACCTTGACGGCAACTACACAGAGGCGTATAACTATGCGGTGGGTACTCAAGGACTCACAGACCCGGGTTCTACTTTTAAGTTGGCATCGCTCATGTCACTTTTTGAAGAAACCTCACTAAGCCTCGACGACACCGTGGACTGTGGCACAGGCGAGTACAAATTCAAAGACCGCATATTGAGAGACCATCACGAAGAAGGATTTGGGAAACTCTCTGTAAAACAAGTATTTGCAAAGTCGTCTAATATAGGAGTGGCTAAGCTTATGGACAAATATTTTGCACAAAAACCACAAAAATTTATTGAATACATACTTTCATTTGGGTTGGGAACACAGATTAATTTTCAAATGGCAGGCGAAGCTATGCCATACATTAAAAAACCTACTGATAAATCTTGGAGCGGAATATCTATGCTATGGATGTCTATTGGCTATGAACTCAAACTATCGCCCATTCATACCCTCACTTTTTACAATGCAGTGGCCAACGACGGAGAAATGATACAACCAATTATAGTGAAGCGTATCATCAAAGGTGACGTTACGGTACAACAATATAAAACTCACGTGCTTAATAAAAATATTTGCTCCGCCAATACCCTAAAAAAAGTGAGAGAAATGATGGAGAGCGTAGTAGAAGAAGGCACTGCCAAAAATATTTACACCCCCAACTATCGCATAGCAGGCAAAACAGGCACAGCGCAAATCATAAAAAATGGGGTTTATACCAAAAATTATTATACATCATTTTGCGGATTTTTCCCCGCCGACAAACCCAAATACAGCTGCATAGTAGTAATAAGTGAGCCGCAAGGTTTTTTGCAAATGGGTTCTGATGTGTCAGCACCCGTATTCAAAGAAGTAGCAGATAAAATATACGCCCTTGACCCTGAGATGCATAAAGAACTTGAAACACCCGAACAACCCAAAATGTATGACTTTCCTGTAGTACGTGCAGGATATGCCGAAGATTTACGTTTTATTTGTAATGAATATAAAATTTCAAATCATACATTGGGCAATGAAGAATGGGTAAGCGCACGGGTGGCAAACAATGCTATTATATGGAGAGACAGAAAATTTATCCAAAACCTTATGCCAGATGTCACAGGGTTTACTCTCAAAGATGCTTTGTATGTGCTTGAAAACAATGGACTTATGGTGAAATACAATGGCTATGGCCGAGTACTCACTCAATCTATACCCCCGGGATTAAAAATTAACAAAAATAATATTGTACATTTAAAATTAGGATAAAAAATATATTAACATGAAACCAAGTAAATATAAAAAAGCTTTGGAGGCAAAATCCGATAAGGAAACCAACAAACTCATCAGAGGATTTGGATTTCATTTGGCGGTGCTCACAGAGCTGCTGAGAGGCACTGAATACGATACTGATATTCAAAAAGAACCTGAATTTCAAAAAAAATATTAATTGAAAAAATTAGCAGAGCTTTTGGTCAAAGTGCGTACCATCACTGTGCAAGGTGATATAGGTATTGGCATATCCCAAGTAGCTTTTGACTCACGCAAGGTCACCTTAGGCACCTTGTTTGTGGCCATGAAGGGCACTCATACAGATGGTCATCAATACATACAACAAGCCATAATACAAGGAGCTGCCGCTGTAATTTGTGAAAAAATACCCGCAAACACAGACTTGCAAAAAGTCGCCATCATACAGGTACAAGACTCCTCTATAGCGTTGGGCATAGTAGCTGCAAACTATTACGACAACCCATCATCGCAACTCAAAGTAATAGCCGTGACAGGTACTAACGGTAAAACTACCCATGTAACATTGCTCTATAATTTATTCAAAACATTGGGATACAAATGTGGCTTACTATCTACTGTGCATAACTATGTGAATGACAACCTGTATGAGGCTACTCATACCACAGGTGATGCGCTACAAATAAACCACATGATGCACTTGATGAACGATGCAGGTTGCCAATATTGCTTTATGGAGGCTAGCAGCCATGCCATACACCAAAACCGTATGGCAGGTTTATCAATTTCGGGGGCATTATTTACCAATATTACTCATGACCACCTCGACTACCACCTGACTTTTGACAACTATATTGCAGCCAAAAAAAAACTATTTGATGAGCTACCTGCATCTGCATTTGCATTGATAAATGTGGACGACAAACGTGGAAAAATAATGGTGCAAAATACCCAAGCTACTGTACATACTTTTGCACTCAAAAATACTGCAGAATTCAAAGCCAAATTAGTATCTAATACCTTGCAAGGATTGGCTATGGAGATGGAAAACAGACAAGTATGGTTTAAGCTGATAGGAGAGTTTAATGCATATAACCTGCTGGGCGTATATGCCACAGCAGTATTGTGCGGGGTAGAAAAAATAGCAGCACTTACTGCACTATCAGGCTTGAACGGTGCCAAAGGCAGGTTTGAGCAAGTAATATCAAAGCAAAATATAATAGGCATTGTGGACTATGCACATACCCCCGACGCGCTCGAAAATGTGCTTACTACCATAGCTCAACTCAGAACAAGACAAGAAAATGTAATCACCATAGTGGGCTGCGGGGGTAATAGAGATGCTGCCAAAAGACCTGTAATGGCTGCCATAGCAGGACAATACAGCAATGTGGTGATACTCACATCAGACAACCCGCGCAATGAGCAACCTGAAGATATACTTTTGCAAATGGAAGCAGGTATAAAACCACAACATTATAATAAATATAAGAAAATAACAGATAGAAAGGAAGCTATTTTTCATGCTGTGGAAATATCAAACCCCAAAGATATTATATTGCTGGCAGGAAAGGGACATGAAGACTATCAGGAAGTAATGGGTGCAAAACACCACTTTGACGATCAAGAAATGCTCGTGGCGGCGTACAAATACTATGAAAAATAAAACAAGGAAACATGGATAAAATTTATTAAAAAATGCTATACTACCTATTCAGCTATTTAGATAAGCAATTTGACCTTTTTGGTGCAGGGTTATTCAAATATATTTCGTTTAGAGCCATCATGGCTACCTTACTGTCATTAGTAATATCTATGCTGTATGGCAAAACACTCATTACACTATTACAAAAATTACAAATAGGGGAGTCTATCCGCGACCTTGGCTTAGAAGGTCAAATGCAAAAAAAAGGTACCCCTACCATGGGAGGGCTCATCATGATAGGCTCTATCATCATTCCTACATTATTATTTGCGGAGCTTAATAATATATATATCATTTTGCTCTTGGTCACCACAGTTTGGATGGGTGCCGTAGGATTTATGGACGATTACATCAAAGTATTTAAAAAAAACAAAGAAGGTCTTAAAGGTACCTTTAAGATTATTGGTCAAATCACCATTGGTCTTATTGTAGGTCTTACTTTATACTACCATCCCGAGGTGCTGGTGCGCAACTATTTGCAAGATCCCAATTTTTGTGATGACCCTGTCATACTCAAACAAGGCTATGAAGACATAAAATCGCTCATAACTACCATACCCTTTTTAAAAAATAATGAATTGGACTACACCGCCATATTCAATTTTTTGGGCACTAATGGACCTATGATAGGATATACTTTGGTAGTGATATTCATCATCACCGCAGTATCAAACGGGGCAAACATCACCGATGGCATTGATGGATTAGCAGCAGGCATATCGGCCATTATAGGGTTCACATTAGCCATATTGGCTTACTTATCAGGCAACAAGATATTTGCTGACTATTTGAACATCATGTACTTGCCCAATACAGGAGAGCTGGTAATATTTTTGGCTGCGTTTATAGGTGCATGTGTGGGCTTTCTTTGGTACAATTCATATCCTGCGCAGGTATTTATGGGCGATACAGGCAGCCTCATGTTAGGTGGTGTCATAGCAGTTTTGGCACTTATCATTCGCAAAGAGTTGCTTATACCTGTACTATGCGGTGTGTTTTTAATAGAAAATTTATCAGTATTATTGCAAGTAGGATATTTTAAATATCTTAAAAATACCAAAGGTATAGAATATGCGCGTGAACATAGGCTCTTTAAAATGGCACCTCTGCACCATCATTATCAAAAAATAGGATATGCAGAACCTAAGATAGTATCCAGATTTTGGATTATAGGTATTATGCTCGCCATATTGACAGTAACCACCCTTAAGATAAGATAATATGCAAGACAAAAACAACAAAATTGTAGTGCTGGGGGCAGGCGAAAGTGGCACCGGTGCAGCATTGTTGGCCAAAGCCAAAGGGTATGATGTATTTGTGTCAGACTCCGGAAAAATAGGCGAGAAATATAAACAAAAACTGCAAGATGCTTTTATTGACTTTGAAGAAAATAAGCATACTGAAAGTATCATATTGACTGCAAACGAAATAGTAAAGAGCCCCGGAATACCTGATAAATCAGAAATAATATTAAAAGCTAAGAAACAAAAAATCAACATAATAGGTGAAATAGAATTTGCAGGACGATTTACCTATGCAAAAAAAATATGTATTACAGGCACTAATGGCAAGACTACCACTACACTACTCACCTACCACATACTCAAAAAAGCAGGGTACAATGTAGGTCTTGGCGGAAATGTGGGTAATAGCTTTGCAGAAATGGTGATACATAACAAACATGATTGGTATGTGCTGGAAATAAGCTCATTCATGCTCGACAATATGTATGACTTCAAGGCAGATATTGGAGTCATTACCAATATTACCCCCGACCATTTAGACAGGTACGATTACAAGATTGATAAATATGTACAATCCAAGTTTAGAATTATTCAGAATATGGATGAGGAATGCTACTTCATATATGGTATAGATAGCGACCTTATAGAACAAAACCTCATAGATATAGACACGCAAGCCATAGAGTTGCCTTTCAGCGTATATCCGGATGAGTTTGATGGTGCCTGTGGCGATGAAGACTTTATTTCTATCCAATACAAAGGTCAAGAATATATCATTGATATAAAAAAATCTATACTCAAAGGCAGGCACAATGTGTACAATACCATGGCAGCTGCACTCGCTGCCATCACCTGCGGAGTGTCGCCTTCTATCATTGAGCAATCATTACAAGATTTTTCCAATGCAGAGCACCGTATGCAAGACTGTGGCACCATACGTGGCATAAAGTTTGTAAATGACAGCAAAGCAACCAATGTAGACTCAGCCTTTTATGCACTGGAGGCATTTAAGCAACCTATGATATGGATAGCAGGCGGTATAGACAAAGGTAATGATTATACACAACTTTATCCTGTTGTAAAAGACAGGGTGAAGGCACTTATATGCTTGGGCAAAGACAATGATAAGCTTATTTCTGCCTTTCACAAGTTAATACCAACTATCAAAGAAACACAAAATATAGAGGAGTGCATAAATATGTGCTTAGAGATTGGTAAGGAAGGTGATATAGTTCTCCTAAGTCCGTGTTGTGCAAGCTTTGACCTATTTGCAAACTATGAAGACCGTGGCAAGCAGTTTATGGAATCAGTAGCAAAATATGATAATAGCAGATAATTAGATATAAATCAGCAATTTGTTGATTAAGCTAAGCACTACACTATAACTTGATGAAGTCTGCTATTGTGAGCCACACTTTTTTGCTAGACTCACTACTAATATATTACTTTATCGCAGACTTGTGGCAGTTGGGTGATAGCCCTCACTCGGCAAGAGCCGAGCGACTGCGGGGCGGGCATATTCATATGTCACATTGAGCCTGTCGAAATGTGACATTATTGCTCATGATTCGATAAACTCAGCATGAAATTAACAGGGGTCATCAATATTGACTTTTTTGTAAAAAATTAACCCTTTCGCCCTTGTTGGTGTTCTTCACCAACAAGCCAGACTGAAGGAATACTGTAAGTCAAAGCCATAACACAAAAATAAAAATTTTTTATTTCGCCCTTGTTGGTGTTCTTCACCAACAAGCCAGACTGAAGGAATACTGTAAGTCAAAGCCATAACACAAAAATAAAAACTTTTTATTGTGAAGATTAAAAAACTTCTTTTTCGCCCTTGTTGGTGTTCTTCACCAACAAGCCAGACTGAAGGAATACTGTAAGTCAAAGCCATAACACAAAAATAAAAACTTTTTATTGTGAAGATTAAAAAACTTCTTTTATTAGTTATTCAGCAATAGCTGTACTAACTTGTCGAATAGCGAGGTTGTTTTTTACGTTTTGTAGTAGCGAGGAGCAGGATCGAACTGCCGACCTTAGGGTTATGAATCCTACGCTCTAACCATCTGAGCTACCTCGCCATATATTACTGATATGTGTAAAATTTGGGGTGCAAATATAAATTATTTGTACAACAAAGCAAAGAGAAGAAAAGGATATATTATTTATTACACATCCCCAGACTTACCATATACCGCGCCTGTAATGTGTATAGTATGTATCTAAGGCACCAAACCTGCTGTTGAAAAAATGTACACCTTCTATCTCACTGCCTTCAAAGTCTAAAAGTGATTTATCATGAAATTGTTTTATAATCATATCATACATGCAGTGCATAATGTGATATTGTTTATATTCATTCATACAACCACCTACTGATAAATATATTCTATGATTATGAACAAAATATGTTTGACTACCAATAATTTCATTATTTTTCATATAAGATATATTGTGATATATATTTTTTGCTTCTAAAGTTGTCATTAATGTGGTAAGTCGTGCATAGTCATCATTTTTTAAATATAAATTTATGGATGTATAAAATTTATTGATAAATTTAACATTATCAATTATTGACAAATGGTATATGATATCAAATTCATAGTTATTGCTGTATTTCTTCAATATTTCTTTGAGTCTTTTATCATATTTATGGCATATTTCATCATAATATGTTGCCAATTTTAGCACCTGATTTCTTCTTGTGGTGGCATATTTATTATTTTCTATAATATTTGCATCATTAAAAGTGGTATCAATGCTTACAAATACCTTAGGTATGGCACTTATATAAGCTTGTACTTTCTGAAAATGAGATGAATTGGTAGAAAATATGCCCAATTGTTGTGTAAATGGTGGTTGATATATGTATTTTAACAAATATTTTTGTTTCCAGGGCAGAGGCATCACCGCTTCATAATCGCCATACACCAGCCCATCCCAATGCTCACACACACTATCCAGCCACCAAGTGTAGGCATATATGCGAGTGTTGACACTATATTGTATGCACTCATCCCATTTTTGGTAATTTATATCTTTATTTTGGAGGTATTTTATCAAAATATAATAAATTATCCTATCAATTGTATCATAGCTTCGACTCTTTTTTCAAATCCAAAATGCTCCTTTGCATAATTAACATTGAGTGTGCTCCACTCAGGTGCATTTATCAAAGCATTTTGTACCATATCTGCCACTTTCGACACTTCAAATTCTTCTATCACGTATCCAAATGAGGTATTAATAACTTCCGAACTTCCTGTGTTTTTCATACCTATGGGCACATTGCCCAGCATCATTCCCTCCAGCAGTGCCACCCCAAAAGACTCTACCCTTGATAACTGGCATATTACTTTGCTATTTGCAAGATAGGTAAATAATATATCTTTTTCTACCGCTTCAATCACCGTGAGGTTATTCGGGATAGGTGCTACAAAAGCTGTGTCAAACTTCGAAGCCCCTATCCACACATACCTTACCTGTGGCATGGCTTGAGCCAAGGCTATAAATCTATCCACCCCTTTTATCATATAGGTTTTGTAATCAGGTACTTTTGATACACATATCACTATGTCTTGTTTTTGAGCTATATCATGTACAGAGGATACCATAGCAGTATTGTGCACTACTTTGAGCCTGTATGATGGGGTAATATTTGTATTATTTATCAATTCTTTAGCGGTGTGGTGGCTCACACATAGCGTATAGGTACTATGAGAGCATATATATTTAATCATTTTTGACCGCCATTGTTGTATATGTGCCCCATAGTTATATTCAGGTACTTTACAAGCATCATAACCACCTACTATGATGATTATTTTTTTGCCGAATAATCTTGCCATAAGGGTAGGTGCCAACCCATGATAATCTGCAAACCACACTACTATAGCTTGCAAGCTCAAAATATTATAAAAAAAATTTATAATATATCTTGTAGTATTGGTAATGAGGGTTATTAATCCTTTGGTGTCATACACAAAAAATATCACTTCATAGTGCTTGCCCAATATTTCTACATCATTCATCACATATCCATAGCGAGCCGGACTTATCAATAGTATTTTTTTATTGGTTTTCAATATCAAATATATAGTATCACAGCCCCAAATATACTTCAAGGGGTGCAAATACAAACTCTTCCCAACCTTTTTTGTGGCTTTCGGCTTCTTTTTTTGAGATAAAATTTGAATGTGTAAGTATTATTTCAGTATAGTTTTCAAGATCTTTAAAAACGTATTTCACTACCGAATAAGGCGTTTTTTCATCCCATTCAGCAGGCTTCCATGTATAGCTCAAAGTTTCCAAAAACATGAATTCTAATACTTTACCCTTTACCCAACCATCAAAAAGTGATACTTTGCCACCCTTTTGTGGCTCCAAAGTGCACTCGCCTAAATATTCACTAAGCTGTTCCTCGTTGGCCAGTGCTGAAAATACCTCCTCCAAAGGTGCTTTGACAATGCGAGTAATGGTGAATGATATTGTATCTTTATCGTCCATATTATTAATATTCTTTACCTTTAGCTGCTCTTATAATTTTTGCTACACCATTTGAAGCAATAGTGATAATGACACAAAACCCCAAAAAGTACCAAATATCACTCATAATGAACTTGAAAAACTCAGTCATTGTTAAGTATTTTTTTTTTTACAAGTATATGCAATATAGCAATTATAAATCAATTTTTATCAGATAATAGTTGATGCCATTGATATTACAATGATAATTATGTAACTTTGTTAAAACAAATCACGGTATGTTGCTTACAGACTTAGAAGTATATGAGGCACTGCGCGAAAAAATGGACGAAAAGCAAGCCCGTTCATTAATTCATTATATAGAAATCAAAGTAGAAGGCAAATTTGAACAAGCCCAAACGGTGTTTTCTACCAAAGAAGACATTCACAGGGTAGAGCTACAGATAGCGCAGATGAAAAATGACACTGAGCTCAAAATTGCCGAAATGAAAAATGATACTGAGCGCATAATTGCTGGCATGAAAGTAGATTTGGAGCACAAATTAGCTGACATGAAAGTAGATTTAGAACACAAATTAGCTGACATGAAAGTAGATTTAGAACACAAAATAGCTGACATGAAAATAGATTTGGAACGCAAATTTGCAGAGACACATCAAAAAATAGCAGAAACACATCAAAAAATAGCAGAGACACATCAAAAAATTGCTGAATCTAAAAATGAACTAATTAAGTGGCTATTTGCACTAATATTTGGTTCAACAATAGGCATTATAGGTACTATACTCACCGTTATGAAAATGGGTGGTTGGTAACATCTGCTTCATAAACATGCCCATTGTGGCAATGAAGTTTCTATCATGACAGGTACATTTTGTACAGGATGCACAAATGCCGCTTTCCAGCCGTGCAGGCACACAGATTTGTCTTCATTGGGGGTTTCATATCCGTATTTCAAATCACCTATTATAGGGCATCCTATTTTTGAAAGTTGTGCCCTTATTTGGTGAAATCTTCCTGTTTTGGGCTGTATTTCCAGCAAATATCCTGTAGTTGTATGATTAATAATTTTAAAACTCAACTCTGCTCTTTGACTCCCGTCAGTTTCACGAGTATAGCATATGGCAAAATTTTTTTTTACATCTTTTTTGAGCCAATGTATCAGTATGTCTTCATCATTTTTGGGCTTGCGATATACAAGTGCAAGGTATGTTTTTTGTACATCACCATTCCTGAACAGCTCATTCATTCTACTCAGCATTTTTGATGTTTTTGCCATCAATATCAGCCCGCTTACAGGGCGGTCATTACGGTGTATTACACCGCAAAATACATTGCCTTGTTTGCTGTATTTCAGCCGTATATACTCTGTTACCATATCAGCCAGCGAGGGGTCTTGGCTGGTGTCGGGCTGCACAAGTATACCTGCTACTTTGTCCACCGCTATCAGGTGGTTATCTTCATATAATACCTTAAAATATGGGGCAAATTTTTGTGCAATATTCATCTTAATATTTATGCAAATCTTATTGCACGTGCAGGAGATATTCTTGAAATAATAATATTAGGCACCAACAAAGCTGCCAAAGATAGTGCAAAGAGTGCAATATTGAGCAATATAGCAATAGGTATGTCATAGGCTACAGGCACAGCGTCAACATAATAATTTTCTTTGTCGAGTGGTATTATGCCAAAGTAATATTGCAACACACAAAATAATATAGCCAATATGTTGCCCACCGCCATCCCCTTGAGCACTATGAGCAAAATATTATTTACAAATAGCTGGTTTATGAGCTTGTTGCCCGCACCCAGTGCTTTTAGTATGCCAATCACAGATGTTTTTTCCATTATAATAACAAATAGGCACGATACCATGTTGAACACCACTACCAGCATAATAAGCCCAAGAAATATTCTTACATTTTGGTTTAGCAGCTTGAGCCAATCAAATAGGGATATATATTTATCAGTGATTTTTTCTATGCCTACCCCATAGTCCATTTGGTAATATATGTAGGCAAATGCAGAGTCTATCTTGCTAATGTCATGCAGGCTTATATCATAGCCACCTATGGTGCTATCAGGCCAGTTGTTAAGTTTTTTTATTAATTTATGATGTCCAAATACCATATTTTGGTCAAATTCTTCAAGGCCTGTTTCATATATGCCTACTATTTTGAGTTTGCGATAGCGAGGTGGGTTTTGTATAAAATACATGATAAGATAGTCGCCTGTTTTTAGTTTGAGTTTGTGTGCTATGGAGCTGCTTATTACAATACTTTTGGCAGATGCACTATCTTTGAAGTTGATAAATGTGCCATCGAGCAAATAATGCCGAAATTGATGAAAATCAAATGTACTGTCTATACCTTTCACTATAGCACCGCATATCTCATTATTGGCTTTAATAATACCAGCTTTTTGACAAAAACTGCTCACACTGCTTATATAAGGATGGCGCATGCATGTGTCTACAAAAGCAGCATTGTACGGAATGCCATTTTCCTGAAATCCTACATTTTGCTCATATTTGGTAAGTTGTATATGTCCTCCAAAACTGAAAATTTTGTTGCTTATTTGTTGCCTAAAGCCATTTAGTATGGCATAGGAAATAAGCATAACAAATATGCCTACAGCTATGCTCCATAGTGCAATGGATGAAGCAATACCTGTAAAATGCTCACTGTGACAAGGGTGAAAAAATTTTGAAAAGAGACGATTTGCTTGCAATCCGCAAATAATAATATGCCAATATAAAAAAAAATGACCTTAAGAATTAATTAAGGTCATTAGTATTAAATATATATTTTAAGGATTAAAATTTAAACCCTATATACAGCTTTGGACTTAGTAGTGATACGGTACCAACTTTTAACTCTACCTCGCCTGAATTTGCGCTGCTTGTGGTGCCGGCATTTGTGGCAACTTCTGCTTTGGCAAGACCTCCGGAACCTAATCCCAAATCAAAACCTACGGCAAGTTTTTTGTATCTGAATTTTGCACCCGGCGTTATATAATATCCTGCACCAAATGTACCTCCATTGCCATTATATGAATATCCGGGTTTGTTTTCTAAGTTGCCCCCACCAATCAAAAATGCAGCCGAAAACTCAAGTGAGAAATCTAAAGCCATTTTATCACTAAGTGCATATGTAAACTGTGGAGCCAGTTTCAAAGGTCTCCATTCTATGAGCGTATTATTATATTTAAAATTAGGATAGTCAGTGGTATAACTGCTGTAACCGAGTGTAAGCCAGTTTGCCCTTAAGCCTATTCCCATTTTCTCATTTTTCCAAAAGTACCATTGGTTTCCTATCTCAAGGCTTATTTGCAGACCCAAAGATTCATTGCTACGCAATGTGCTTGTAGAAGATGCACTTACCGTGACAGCGTCGCTGTAAGATGGAAATCCAAAACCTAAATTAAGAATAAATCCCTTTTTTATCATAGGGTTTGATGATGATGAAGATGGTTTTTCTCCTGTTGTAGTAGTATTTGCTGTTTGTTGAGCAATTGATGAAAATGCTAAACAAATTATAATAAAAGATGATGTAATTTTTTTCATGGTATATAAATTAATAGTTTATTTCTTTCAAATATATACATAATATTATATCAAAAAAAATAATTTATTTTTTGAGTAATATTTATCATTTAAAAGGCACAAAATTGCTTTTTTGCTCTTTTAGTATGCTTTGAGGGGCTATGCTCTCTACCACGTTCACCTGTAGTGTAAACTTTTGCGATGGATTTGTAATATCGTTGCTACTTATATTTACTACATCTTGCTGCTCATTCATGGAGCCCGGGCGGTAGGTGAGCTCTACTACTCCTGCTTCGCCGGGGGCTATATAGTCTTTGGCAGTAGTATATGTGACACAGTTGCATGATGCATTTACAGAGGTCACTTTCAGGTCTGTTCTTCCCATGTTTTTTACATTCAGCTTTAGGCTAAGTTTTTGGTTTTTTTCTACTTTGCCAAAGTTGTGGGCAGACTTTTCAAGCACTATTTTGGGCGAAAGCCTGATTTCTTCCTCACTATATTTTTTGGCTTGTGTATTAGATACATTTCCTTTAATATAAATGGCTTTGGATGGCACATCTGCATTGGAGGTGATGGTGATACTTTTATAAAAATTGCCCGGCCTGCCGGCAGTGTTGTAGCAAGCCTTGATAGTACCTTTGGCTCCGGGTGCTATAGGCTCGCGCGACCATGTGGGAGTGGTGCACCCGCATGAGGGAGCAGCATTGGATATAACCAAAGGCTCTGTACCAGTATTGGTAAATACAAATTCATAACATGCTGCAGGTCCTTCTTTGATGTCGCCAAATTCGTAGGACTCTGTTTCAAATTTGATAGCAGGCTGCGACAATGAAATAATTGCCGTAGCATACAAAATTGCCATTGTGTGTATAACTTTTTTCATAATTACAACTATTATATTCGCAAAATTAATAAAATCTTACAACTTTTATATTATTATTTTAGTACAAATTAATAATAGTATTTTTCATTAAATTCATTTATGCCTATGCGCGCTACAGTTTCAAAATCTAAAACTGCATCCAAAGTAGCCAAATTTGACAAACAAATGGTGTTGGATGACTACAAATTGGCATTGGAAAGCAGGCATGCCAGTATATTGGGAAGAAAAGAAGTGTTTATGGGTAATGCCAAATTCGGCATATTTGGTGATGGCAAAGAGGTAGCACAACTGGCACTTGCCAAAATATTCAAGCAGGGCGACTGGCGCTCAGGATATTACCGCGATCAAACTTGGCTCATGGCACTTAGAGTAGGCAATTTGAGCCAATTTTTTGCCCAGCTCTATGCCCATGCAGATGTGGCGTATGAGCCATGCACAGGAGGCAGACTCATGAATGTGCACTATGGCTCCAGATCGCTTGACGAAAATGGGGAATGGCTTAATCAGCTCAATATGCATAACTCTACTACAGACATGTCGCCTACCTCTATACAGATGCCTCGATTGCTCGGGCTGGCTTACGCATCTAAATTATACAGAAATATACCTGATTTACAACAATATGCAGATAATTTTTCGCTCAAGGGCAACGAAATAGCTTTTGGCTCTATAGGCGATGGTGCTTGTGCAGAGGGCATATTTTATGAAACTATCAATGCAGCAGGGGTGTTACAGGTACCTATGCTGGTGTCTGTATGGGATGACCACTACGCCATATCCGTACACCGCAGCTTGCAGACTACAAAAGTAGAGATTTCCAAAGCATTAGAAGGATTTCAACGTACAGATACTGAAAAAGGTATTGAGATAATAAAAGTAAAAGGATGGGACTATGAAGCCCTCATACATGCCTACCGCTATGCTGAGTCTGTGTGCAGAGAGGAGCATGTGCCTGTGCTGGTACACGTAGATGAAGTCACTCAACCTCAGGGGCATAGTACATCAGGGTCGCACGAGCGATATAAATCTAAGGAAAGGCTGGAATGGGAACATAAAAATGACTGCATAGTAAAGTTTAGAGAATGGATATTAAAAAACGGTTTTGCATCCAATACAGACTTGACAGAGATAGAAAATACTGCCAAAATCACCGTGCGCAAAGCCCGCGATGAGGCATGGCATGAATATAATGCATCTATCAAAAGCGAAACAGACAAAGCATTTTTTTATATATCGTTATTAGAAAATGAGACATCCAAAAAATCTGACATCCAAAAAATAAAGGAAGATTACCAAAAAATATCTAATCCTATGCGCATGGATGCCATAGTGGCTGTAAAAAATTCACTTAGGGCTGTAAGAGAAGAAAACCTATCAGCCAAGCGATACCTGCAAGAGTGGCTCAGAGATGAGATAAATGAAAACAACAGAAGATACAGTTCACATGTGTACAGCGAGTCTGAATATTCGCCGCTACATGTAGCTGAAATAAAACCTCAATATACTGCCAACTCGCCCGTAGTAGATGGGCGCGAAGTGCTCAATGCATGTTTTGACCTTGCTCTACAGCGCGACCCGCGCATATTTGCCATAGGAGAAGATGTAGGCAGAATAGGCGATGTGAACCAAGGTTTTGCAGGCTTGCAAGAAAAATATGGTGTGCTGCGAGTCACTGATACGGGCATTAGAGAGACTACCATCATAGGTCAAGGCATAGGTTGTGCACAAAGAGGCTTGAGACCTATCTGCGAAATACAATATTTAGACTACCTCATTTATGGGTTAGAACCACTGTGCGATGATTTGGCATCTGTACACTATAGGTCAAAAGGTGGGCACAAAGCCCCGATGATAGTACGCACTCGCGGCCACAGGCTGGAAGGTGTGTGGCATTCAGGCTCTCCTATAGGTATGATACTGAGTAGTTTGCGCGGGATATATGTGTGTGTGCCTCGCAACATGATACAAGCAGCCGGGTTTTATAATACCCTGCTAAAATCAGACAATCCTGCTTTGGTGGTAGAGTGCCTTAATACATATAGGCAAAAGGAGCGCATGCCCGCCAATGTAGGTGAGTTTACAGTGCCTTTGGGTGTGCCTGAGATATTGTTGGAAGGTACTGATGTCACCATAGTGACGTATGGTGCCATGTGCAAAATAGTGCTGGAGGCAGCACACATGCTCAATGCCGTAGGTATACATTGTGAGGTGATAGATGTACAGTCGCTCATCCCATTTGATGTACATCATATCATACAAAAATCTATTCAAAAAACCAATAGAGTAGTATTTGCAGATGAGGATGTGCCGGGCGGAGCCACCGCTTACATGATGCAGCAAACTATAGAAGGACAAAATGCATATAAATATTTAGACCACACCCCAGTCACTATTACAGCTCAAGAGCACAGACCTGCATACGGTGATGATGGCGACTATTTTTCAAAACCCAATCCAGACAATGTATTTGACAAAGTATATGAAATAATGAATGAACTAAATCCTGCTAAGTTTCCGGAATTATATTAGGTGAGGATTAGCCTCATTGCATGCATTGGATACGAAAGCAACTATTTTGAGACTGCTTCCAGCTTCGTACCTCCCAATGATGGTGGGTGATTTAGTGAATGGATTATATTTGACAACTTTCAAAAAAGTTGTCATATAATTGTTCAGTTTTACAACTTATAAAGGCTAAGCTAAATGATATTGAATATAATATATATTACTTTTTGAAACCGAGCACACTCACACCGCAATTTACATCGGCTAGGGTATAGGTCATGTAGTATATGCCTGTAGTTTTGCAGCTGTATGTAATGGCAGGGAATACTTTGCCATTGAGTTTGTTGGTAGATACTAATTTGCGGTTGGAGTCGAATAGGCTTATTTCTACGCCTGTATCCGTGCCTTTGTCATCGCATAGCGATATCATATAATTGGTATTGCCTGAGAATACATAGCTAAACTCTACCGGCTCACCGGGCTTGCCATTGTCTATTTTATATACTTTGAGAAAAGTAAACTCACCTAACTTACCGGAGCATTTTTGAATCATAGGGTCTGGATTGCATTGTGCATGGCACAAGGCAATGCTACCTGATATTACAGCCAATATAATGACCAATTTTTTCATATCCACTAATATTTTTTTGACTAACTTACAATTTTATTTCTAATAGTTGTAATCAAGTTGAATATTTCTACCACTTGGGCTTCTTCTATCTTGATTATAGTCTTAGAATTGTCTTTTACTACCAGCATGCCGTTTTCTTCTACCATGGTAGGCTCTGCGTACACGGTTTCTATTTTTATATTACTATATATATCTTTAAGTTTGGTCAAGTCTTTGGATATGGCTACGGCATTGGGGTCATGTTTGTAAAAAGACAGCAGTAATAATATTTGGTCAAGGGCTATTTTTTGCTCTCCTATTTTTTCGTAAAGGTCTTTGTTTTTTTTGTCGAGGCTTACTTTTGAGGCTATGTAAAGTGCTTCTATCCAACCACCTGTGAGCATGTACATGCTTATATTGCTCCGCTGCTGCTCTTGTAAGTAGTTATTCATCTTCTCAAAATTGCTGGTGGTGATGTTGAGCAATGAGTCTAAGTTTTTATTGTTGTCAGCTACTCTTTTGATGGTTTCAAAATCAAAAAACTGACCTACTTTTAGGTCTTCGGCAAGTTTTACTACAGTGTTTAGGTAGGTAAGCGCATCTTCTTTGTGGTTATAAATATTAATGTATCCCAAATCTGCGCCATATACACCTAAGTTGATGGATTTGAGAAAATTGGTATTATAGTTTTCATATCTTGATGATGGGTTGAGTATTTCATTGGCATAGTCGGCACCCGAATTTTTGATGATAGACGACATTTCTACAGGTGGGGGTATTGACTTAATGACTTCTGTTGCAAGCTCAGAAGTAGCCTCATTCATTTGTCCGGTGGTGTCTATAGTTGCAATAGAGGCAAATTCATCTTTGGATGCTTTTTTGTCGGAGCATGTGCCAAAGATAAATAAGATTGATATTGCTATGCTGTATTGAATACGCATGATAAATCTCTGATATGAAATTGTATTAAAGCGCAAAAATAATATAATTTTGGATGTATTCATATATATAGTATGTTATTTTTTGTTTTTGAAGTTAATTTTTAGGATAGAATGGATATTTATAGACAATAATTTTCTGAAAGTATCGAAATATAGGGTCACAGTGAGTATAGCTGTCATAATCCAAATGATAATGACATTAAACCAAAAAGTATCGAATGTAATGCCCAAGTAATATTTTACAGGAGCATAAAGATGCGTATTGTATGCAAATGGGTTTTGTGGTTTTGTGGGTATGTTGAATATGGGGTCTTTGATTTGCAACAATTTGTCGTCGTATTCTATGATTTTGTTTTTAGATTTTTGGTTTTTGACCAAGTCTGCCAGTGATTCATTGTAGTAGTCGTGCTTAGTTTCTTGAAATATGGCTGCTGTGCGGTCGGTTGCCATAAAGTTGTTGAGCACCATATCTTTTTTAGCATTCACTTTATTATATTCGGATGTGTAATAGTTTTTGATGATTTCTACAGAGTTTCTCAAGTATTCGATGGAGCGTTTGTCAAATTTATCTAAGGCAGCACTCATATCCGATGGGTCAAATTGCAACTTGGGATTTTGGGCTATTTCTTTGGTCAATTCATTCTTAATCAATATTTTGTCTGCATTCAAGCTTGCCGTGTCTATAGGGGTGTGCTCCAACAAGTGGCGGCATTCCTCCAGTTTGTTTATCAACTTGGGTGCCCAATACACACTTTTATAGTCATAGTGGCTCTCTTGCCTTTCGTAGTCATAGAATAGGGCTTCAAATTTGTTATCTTTGAACTGTGATACTGCCAGTGCTTCAAAAGCCCATCTGGATGCCATCATATCAGCTACAAACGGCACTTTGTCTTTGGTAGTGAGAAAGCGATTGAGCTTGTCGAAGCTAAAAATAGCACCACTGAGTATCATTTGTGGGATGAGCAAAAGTGGTATGAGTATATATATAGTCACTGCTGAGTTGAAGGTAGATGATATATTGAGACCCAGCACGTTGGCAGTGCATGAGAGTGAGAAGAGTACCAGCCAGTAGGTGAAGGTCATGTCTTTGATGCCAAGTATATTATTGCCTATGAGGGTGAAAAGGAATGTCTGAATGGCTGAAAGGGTAAAAAGTATGGTGATTTTTGAGAAAATATAGCTGCCTTTGCTAAGATTAAGAAATTTTTCGCGTTTGCGTATTTTGGCATCGCGTATTATTTCTTCGGCACTCACAGTAAGCCCCATGAATAGAGCTACAATGGCACTCATAAAGATGTATGCGGGTATGTTTTCATTTTGTCCAAAATAATAGTTATCACTTTTGGGGTCGTCTATGTACCTGATAATGAATGAGAGAATGAAGCCGAGTAGGGGAGCTTCCAAAAAGTTGATAAGCATGTATTGTGAATTGCTGATTTTGGAAAGCAAATCGCGGGTGGTAAATACTATATATTGTGTGATTTTGGAAGGCAGGTTAAGGTTGCTGGGGGGCAATGTTTGTATTTGCTCTACTTTTTGAGGTTTTTGTAGTATTTTGAAATATTCATTCCAAGTTTTGGCAGATATTTTTCTGTTTTCGGTAGTATTGCCGTATTCATCTACCACTTTGGCATCTATGGTATTAAAAATAGATTCGGGGTTCACATTGCCACAGTGGTGGCACTGGCCTTCGTCTGCATTGAGCTGGTTGGTGAGTTTTTTGAAGTATGATACGGCATTCACAGGGTTGCCGTAATATATTTGGTAGCCTCCTACATCAAGTATAATTACTTTGTCAAACATTTTGTAGATGTCAGACGAGGGCTGGTGAATGACTACAAATATGAGTTTGCCCTTGAGGGTGAGCTCTTTGAGCAGGTCTATCACATTTTCGGAGTCTCTTGAAGATAGACCTGAGGTAGGCTCATCGAGAAACATGATGGCGGGTTCGCGTATGAGTTCTAAGGCTATATTGAGTCTTTTGCGCTGGCCTCCGCTTATTTTTTTATTGAGTACATTTCCTACTTTTATGTCTTTTATTTCAAAAAGGCCTAAGCTCTTGAGGGTTTTATTTACGGCTTCATCAAGTTGGGTTTCGGTGTAGTCTTTGAAGCATAGTTTGGCATTGAAATATAGGTTTTCATATACGCTGAGTTCTTCAAATAGTATATCGTCTTGTGCTACATAGCCTACAATGCCTTCTACCTTATTTTTATCTTTGAATATATCTAAGCCATTGATTTTTATTTCACCTTCGGAGGGTTTTTCCAGACCTGCAAGTACATTGAGCAGGGTAGTTTTGCCGGCACCGCTACCTCCCATGATGGCTATAAGCTTGCCTGCACCTTCATATATATTCACATCGCGCAAGCCCAAAGCACCGTTTGGAAATTTGTATTCTACCTCCGAAGCCTCAAATGATATTTGGGCTATATTGCTGTCTTTAAGATATTTGGAATAAATATCGCTAAAGTATATGGGCTCGCCATGTGGCATTTTGATGGTGCTCCCATAGGCAAAGAGATATACACTGTCTGTATTGACGGGTATGCCGTTGAGCTGTATGATAGCTTGCCCTTGATAGCGCAAAAAGTACATGTCTTCTGTGGTAATATGCAAGAAGGCTATACTGCCGTCCATCTCACTGTTTATGATTTTGGCACCGTTTTCTATTGCTTGTAATTGGCGGTGCACGAGCAGATACTCGGGGTCATTGATAAGGGCCGAAAAATCTGTGACTTGACAGAAAAGTTCTATTTTTTCAAACTCATCTTTTTCAATATTGAATACGGTGGCTACAGTATTGATGATTTCTCTGCGTTGGTTTTTTTTGGCTTCTGTTTCTGTAGGTTCTTGGCTTATGAGCTCAAAGAGCCTTATCAATACAATTATTTTTTGCTTCTGAGTAAGTGTTTTATTTATTTTTTTGCAAATAGAAAGTGTGCGTACTGAGTCTTTGACGGAGGTTAGTTTTTTCTTTTTTGCTTCTTCGTCTGCTCCTTCAGATTCTTTTTCGGTAAGAAAACTTTCGTAGAGTGAAAAATATGCAGTGACCATTTCGGCACTAAGCTGCTGCTTTAGAAATCGCTCTATGAATGCTTTTTCTTTGGCACTGGCACCTTCATCTTGTTTAGTGATGATGGCAAACAGTTGCATTAGTGCTTTTAAAATCTCTTCACTCATTTATTATGATTAAAAAAAAAGGTATTTATATGTAAATGCATTAATATGCTTTGATTTCAAAAGGTACTTCTACGAGCTCCGAAAATTCTTCACCGGCCTCTTTCATGTCCTCATCATCTTCGCCATGGCACCACTGTATGAGTATGTTAGCACCTTTGAGTTTGAGCTTTTCGAGGCGATTGAGAATGTCAAGTATGAGCTTGGAGGAGGCAGTGTTGAAATAATCGAGTTTGAATGTGAATACTACCTTGCCTGTAGGTGAGAAAGCATCGAGCCACTCTAGAATAGGTTTGTAAAACTGCGACACATCTTCAGGCAGCGACCTGCCCGATATTTCAAATATGCTATTGGTAGCATCTAAGATTATTTTGGGGGTATCTTCGGTTCCTTCTAAGTTAATATTTGCCATGGTTTATATATTTTATGGGGGTTTAATCTATTTTATTTCTTGATACTCTAGATTGTAGTGTGAAGAATGATATTTTATCATTTACAAGATAGAAATCGTATTTGAGTTTTTGGCCTGATTTGCGAGCCATATCTATGAAGCCTAGTCCTGCCCCGCCTTTGTCTGATATTTCAGTGGTAGATAGTACGCTCTTGTATAGTTCTTTGAGGCCATCTTTGTCGAGGCTGTTTATTTTTTCAAGTTTTTGTTTTACAATATCTATACGGTCGTTATATATAGAATTGCCGGAGGTGATGGTGTAGTCATCATTTTCTTTGCCTATCATGAATATGGCTGTTTGAAACTCTTCGTTGGTGCCAAACTCGTCTGAATGTTTGCATATGTTTTGCAGACACTCAACCATTACGTTGAATACCTTTTTTTTGATATTGACTTCTTCGTTGGTAGACTCTAAGTTTTTTTCGGCCATAGCCAGCACAGATTTTGTAATTTCCTGCGTGAATTCGCCTTCATATACCAGTAGTATCCTTTTTTCGGATAGTATTTGGTGCAGGTTGAGAATATAGTCGAGTGAATTTTCCATGGTATAATGAAATGGTTAAAGTTTTATTCCTATTAGTAATACGTCGTCCATTTGTTTGGTATTGCCTTTCCAATCTACATAAAATTGGTCAAATATATCTTTCATTTTGTCAAAATGTTTGATGTTATTATTTTCCATAATAATATTTTTGATGCGTGCAGGTCCTATTTTTTTGTCATCTGGACCTCCAAACTGGTCAGGGTATCCATCGGAGCAAAAGAAGAAACTGTCGCCTTGCAATATATCAATTTTATAATTGGTAAAGTCTGTCTGGTTTCTAAATATTCCTCCGCCTATCGGAAATTTGTCGCCCTTGTATTCAAGTAGCTCTGTGCCTCTCATTTGGTACAGCGGACGGTGAGCCCCTGCGTATTCAAGTACCTTTTGTTTAAGATTTATCTTGCATAGGGCTATATCCATGCCGTCTTTCATCTCATTGCCTTCTGTGTCTTGCTTGAGGGTTTTGGTCACGCTGTGGTCTAACAGGTCTAATATTCTGCCTGGTTCTGATACTTTTTGGCTTTTCACAATATCATTGAGCAAAAAGTAACCAATAAGCGAGAGCATGGCTCCGGGCACACCATGACCTGTACAGTCTACAGCAGCTATGTATATATTATCGCCATCATGTACAAACCATGGGAAGTCGCCGCTCACCACATCGCGAGGTTTGTAGAGCATAAAAAAGTCGGGCAACAGTGTTTTTATATAATTTAATTCCGGCAGTATAGCTACTTGTATTCGTTGTGCATAGTTAATACTTTCGGTTATTTTTTTGTTTTTGGATTGAATTTCGAGTTCAGCTTTTTTTCTTTCGGTGATATCATTTGATACCAGTAACACAGATTCTATGCTTTTGTCATCGTTGTACTCGGGTATGGCATTCACATTCATGACCAAGCTGTCTGTGAGGCTTGGGAAGGTCATCTCAAGTTGTATTTTATTTTTTTGAGTAATTACTTGATGGATAATTTCTTGCCAAGTTTTCACCACACCATCGTTTAGGCTGGTTTCAGTAACATTTTTACGGAGAAATATATCAGGCTTATTACCTGTAAGTTGCTCTATGGTAGGGTTTATGTAGTATATATCGCCATCTTTGTTGAGTCTGGTGATGAGGTCAGGAGAGTTTTCGGAGAGTGATTGCATCTGGCTTCGCATACGTGCTTCTTTTTCGGCAAGTCGTCGTTCTGTAATGTCGCGCTTGTTTAGCACTATTCCTTGTATGGCTTTGTCGGTGATGAGGTTTTTGCAGCTTACTTCTATCCAAATATCACTTCCGTCTTTTTTGTGATATACATATTGGAGGGTGCGTATTTGCTTAGGCTTTACCAGTACATTTTCAAACATATCTGTGAATGCAGATTTAGACTCTTTATTTATCTTATCTACATATTTTGTACCAATTAGTTCTTCTGTGCTGTAGCCTAATATAGTTTGGATAGAGGGGCTTACATAGGTTATTTTTCCTACTTTATCGCAAATGATGATAACCTCGGAGGCATTTACCAGTAGGGCATGAGTGCGGTTTTGAGATTTGTTTACCTCTTCTATTTGTTCTTCAAGTTTTTTGTTGGAGCGTTGCAGTTCTTCTTGTGTTGCATGCATTTCTTCTGCATTTTGCTGCAATACTGCAGATTGCTCTTTGAGCTCGGAGCTCATGCGTTGCGACTCTTGCAAAAGCTTTGCAGTGCGCTCATTTACTTGAAGGTTGAATATTGTCTGAGCTATGATTTCGCTCACATTTTTTATTATATCTATTTCGAGAGGCTTCAACTTGTATATAGAGGCAAACTCCAAGGCACCGTATACTTTTTCGTTGGTAATGAGGGGCATGATGAGTATGCTGGTGGGGCGCTGCTCACCTATGAGGCCTGATGTGATGGTGACATAGTCGCGTGGTATTTCAGTACGATGCACCATATCCATCTCTACCACTGCCTGCCCTACCAGACCTTCGGCAAATTTGAATTCTTTTTTGATGGTTTTCTTTTTGTTATAGGCAAATGTGTTGGTGAGTTTAATGTATTTATCTTTGCCCTCGCCTTCCACTATGTAGAATGCGCCTTGTATAGCACTGATTTTGATACATAAATATTTGAGAAGGTCATCTCCTAAGGCATCAAGTTGGTTGTGTGAGCGTAGTATGTTTCCTACTTCTGAGTTGCAAAGCACTATTTTGTTGCGTTCTTCGTCGCGCATAAATGATGTTTGCAGGTTGCTCCTCATGTCGAGCAGTGCATGACCCAGCACATCTTGGTCACTTATAGGTTTAAAGTCTGCATCAAGTTCTCCCTTGCCTATTTTCACGGCAAATTGGGCTGTGCTTTTGAGACCTTCTATCACTTCGGTGAGCCCGCGCTGCATATCTCCTATCTCATCGTTGCTCATTTTGAGAGAAGATACATCAGGCATTTCGCCATTTTTGAGCTTATTGAGTGTAGTAAGTGTGCTTTTTATAGGTTTTTGAATGTAGTATGCCACTAAAAAAGCTGCTATCACTCCGCCTATAAATATACATACGGTATAAATAAATATTTTATCAGCTTGGTTTTGCAATGTGATAATGAGCTCAGTTTTGTCGAGGGTACTATCGCCTATTTCATTTACTACGTTGAATATTTCACGAATGATATTGTATGAGTTGAGTGCCAAGAATGACATCACTATCAGTGCTGCAAAAAGTATCTTATATCGGATGGTGACTCTCATACTAAGCTTTGGATGTAAATATATCTGATATTACTTTTTGAATAAACTCATTGGTAAAGTTGATGGCTTCACTATTCATGGCTCCAAAGCCCGAAAGCTCTATGACCGCCAATATGTCATCATTTTTGGACTTGATAGGCGATATATATATGTAGTCAGGGTACATTTCGCCGAGGCCTGACACTACTTTGAGGTAACCCTTAGGCACTTCTTGTATATACACAGGGCTCCCTGTAAGAGCTACCTGTCCTGTAATGCCTTCACCAATTTCTATATTATCTATGCGGGTACGGTCTTCAAAAAGGGCATAGGATGTGGCAATACGCAAATATTTTTTGTTATCTTCTTTGTGTACTATATAAATAATGCCTTGTGCAAAATTAAGTTCCTTGCATACCAACCATAATATATTTTCAAGTTTTTGTTCCTCTGTCTTGCCTTCTTTGATTTTTAGCACAGCTTTGTCATAGAGTGCGCTGAATTTGAGGGTGAGCTCCTGCACTATGGAGTCATTGAGGTCTTGCACATCTTTTATATCTTTGGTCATTTCTTTCACACTCTTGAATATTTCATCTTTTTCAGCGGTTAATTTATTGTTAACTACAAGATTTTTGTAAATAAAATAGCTGCCTGTGCTAAGTTGTGCAAAGAGCAAGCCTAAAAAAATGACAAAATTAAGCATAGAAATATGTGAAAAATAATATACATAAGCCCCTATAAATAAGAGCATTGCAGATAGCAAAAAATACAGAGAAGGCAGTAAATACTTATTCATACTAAGCCAAAGTGTTTAGCAATTTAATAATTTCATTTGTTTTCAAAACTAAATCTATTTTTGTAATATTCATAGCAGCTGTAGGCATAGTATCTATGGTGCATTCTTTAGGGTCTTGCACTATGGTATACCCGCCTCTTTCTTTCATTTTTTTGATTCCCCATGCGCCATCTTTGTTTGCCCCCGATAGTATAATGCCCAATACCTTGTTTTTGTATGCATATGATGCAGTGTCAAAAGTAAGGTCTATGGCAGGTCTGGAGTTATTCACCATTTCTTCCGTGGATAGTGATATTTTATTCCCTAGTTCTATATACATATGGTAGTTTGCAGGTGCCAAATATACAATTCCTTTTTTAATGGTTTCTTTATCATCGGGCTCAGTGATGGTTTTTTTTGACTTGAGCGATAGTGCTTCCACAAATCCGTTGCGCACATGCTTAAGCCTGTGCAGTGCCATGAATATAGGTATGTCTATCTCAGGGTTTATTTCAGACAATATCTGAGTTATGACCTGAAAGCTGCCCGCCGAGCCTCCTATTACAATGGCTTTATAAAAATTTTTTTCTAAAGTGGGGGTTTGATTAGTCACCTACAGTCTATTCTTTTACTTTTTTATATACTTTTTCTTCATTGTTCACGGTGATGAATTTGGATGCTATGTCGCTCCATATCAAGGTTTCTTTAGAACCTATGATAAAGTACCCATAGTTGAACAAGCTTTCATGAAAAAGCTTAAAAACCTCATTTTGAAGTTGTTGATTAAAATATATAAGCACATTGCGGCATAATATAAGGTCAAACTTGTTGAACAAACCTGAGCGCACCAAATCATGTATTCTGAAAGTGACATTGCGTGTAAGTTTAGTATCCATCACTGCCATACCGTTTACTTCTTTGTAATAGTCGCTTATTTTTGATTTGCCTACATATCTTATATAGTTTTTTTCGTTGACTTCAAGCATATTTTTCATGCTGAATTTGGCATCTTTGGCTTTGGCTAATATGGAGTCATCTATGTCTGTAGCCCATATTTTGGTTTTGTCAAGCCACCCGTTTTCATGAAGCAATATGCACATGGAGTATACTTCCTCGCCTGATGAGCAACCTGCATGCCATATTTTTATGGTTTCGTGTGTAGAGAATAAGTTGGGCAATACTTTTTCGCGCAAATCGCGCCACATAGAAGGGTCGCGAAACATTTCGGTCACATTTACTGTGATTTCATTCAAAAATAGCTTAAAAAAATTGCTGTCGTTTTTTACTTTTTCGGTGAGAGTGACCATGTTATTGATTTTGTACAATTCCAAAAATCTGATAATGCGCCTTTTAAATGATGAAATAGCATAGTTGCCAAAGTCGTAGCTGTATTTTTCGGTAATGGCATGACACAGGGCACGCAGCTCGTTAATTTCTATATCCTCTATCATAATGTATATATAGGGTGTTAATATTAATAACCGGCAATCTATTAGAATTACATATAATTGAAAAATTAATTATTGTTAACATAAGAATATATTACAAAAAATATTACTTGTTTATTGCTTGCTGTTATACTCTTTTTACATTTTCTGATACTACTGACTTTACACTGTCAGAAAAATCTACAATAGGTGTAGAAAATAAATAGTATTGCTCGGGATAAAATGTATCAAGATGCTCTATCAAATGGTTGTACATCAATGCACTTGTTTTCACATATATTACATTCACATTGTCTGTTTTCATTTGCCCATTTTCGTTTCTGTACACAGTAATGCCCAAATCATGGGTGGCAAATGCAATAAGCTGCTCTCTTATGAGCAATTTTATCACATCTTCAGGGTCATATTGACCATGTATATATATGGTGGCGGTTATCATAAGTTTCTACATAATTATATATGCAAACGATGATAGCTCTATTTTTGTTGCTAAAAAACAATGAATATAATGATATTGTACAGCATTCATTATTTTATTATATTTTTGATGTTAATAAATGGCGAATAATGACAAAAAATATTTAATAGTGATAGCCGGACCTACAGCCGTAGGCAAAACTGCTGCTGCCATAAAACTGGCCAAATATTTTGATACAGAAATAGTATCTGCAGACTCCAGACAGATATACCGCGAGATGAGCATAGGCACCGCAAAGCCCACACCCCAAGAGCTCAGTATGGCAACGTATCACTTGATAAATCATGTATCCATACACGAGCCTTACGATGTAGGAACTTATGCAAAGCAAGCTTTGCAATGTATTGATAATATATTCAATACCAGAAAATTAGCTATACTGTCGGGAGGTACGGGGCTATATATACATGCAGTGTGCCATGGGCTGGATACTATGCCTGCGGCTAACTTGCATATAAGAAATAAACTAAACAATGACTTTGATACAAGTGGAATAGAACCTTTGCAAATAATGCTCAAAACGGTAGACCCTGTCTATTACAATATGGTAGATATACACAACCATGTGCGTATCATTCGTGCATTGGAGGTATATTTTTCTACGCAAATACCATTTTCACAATATCTCAACAATACAAAAACTATAAGACCTTTTGAGGTGATAAAAATAGCATTGCGCTTAGACAAGGACATATTAAACCAAAAAATAAATATTAGGACTGATGATATGATACAGGCGGGGTTAGTACAAGAAGCCCAAGGTTTGTACAAATATAGAACTCTAAGTGCACTCAAAACAGTAGGCTATGAAGAAATATTTGATTATTTAGACCACAAGACTGATTTGCAAATGTGTACGCAACTAATAAAAAAGCATACCGCCCATTATGCAAAAAAGCAATTGACTTGGCTGCGCAAAGATGAGGAATACAAATGGTTTGAACCCGGCGAATATACACGTATCATTGACTATATTTGTAGTATTATCAATAAATAACAGGTTTTATATTATGCTTATTCAAGATACTATATTCAAGATGTTTTACAAAAAATGTATCTGTAAAATGCCCCATGACACACCACCTGCACTCTACCTTACTTTTGACGACGGACCCATACCTGAGCTCACGCCTTGGGTACTTGACATATTGGAAAAATACCAAATCAAAGCCACATTTTTTTGTGTAGGGCACAATGTACAAAAGCATCCTGCCATATTTCATGAGGTAATAAATAGAGGACACCGCATAGGCAACCATACCCATCATCACCTCAAAGGGTTTATTACATCAAAAAATACGTATATTGATGATATTAATATGTGCCAACAAACAATTGAAAATGAGGTATATATGAATACTTACTTATTCAGACCTCCTTATGGGCAGTTGCCTCCTTGGTGGGTAAATGAAATATCAGCACAATACCAAATCATACTATGGGATGTGGTTAGTTTTGACTTTATGCAAACTTGGAGCCCTCAAAAGTGCCTTTCACATTCCATAAAAAGTACAAAGCCCGGCAGCATCATAGTATTTCACGACAATATAAAGGCGAAAAAAAATATTACTTTTGCATTGCCCGCATATATTGAGCACTTTTGCAACATGGGATATGCCTTTGGCAAATTATAATAATTCTATTATTCACATGCTTGCTATACACGATACGCTTATAGCCGATGATATCATACAAAGCTACTTTGTGTGCGACCTATTGCAATGTAAAGGTGCCTGCTGTGAAGCGGGTGATGCAGGTGCACCATTGCAAATACATGAGTTGCCTATATTGGAGCAAATATATGATGAGGTAAAATCTTACTTACCCCAAGACAGCATAGCTGCCATTGAGCAAAATGGACTTTATGATACAGATAGTGAAGGCGAGTTTTGTACCACCACTGTTGACAGCAAGCAATGTGTATTTGCCTCAAAAAATAATAATATTTGGCAATGTAGCATAGAAAAGGCTTACCAAGAAGGCAAAATATCATTTCAAAAGCCTGCTTCATGCCACTTATACCCTATACGCGTTGCCAAAACTCCATACGGCCACCTGCTCAACTATCATCAATGGCATATATGCGCCCCGGCATGCAACCATGGTGCAAAACTCAAAATACCACTGTATGTATTTCTTAAGCAGCCTCTTATACAAAAATTTGGAGAAGAGTGGTATAATATATTGTGTCAATATGCTGAAAATAAATAAAATACAAATTAGTTATGGACTTAGTTCATTATGACATTACCGTGCATGGTCGTGTGCAAGGGGTATCTTTCAGAGTATATACCAAAAACAAAGCCCAAGACCTTAAGCTATGTGGTATAGTAAAAAACAAGCTCGACGGCACAGTATATATAGAAGCCGAAGGTCTTGAAGACGTTGTTCAGCAACTCATTGAGTGGTGCTACACCGGCTCGCCACATTCCAAAGTAGAAAAGGTAGATATAGCGCGTGGCAAAATGACAGGCTACCGCAATTTTGAGATTAAGTATTAATCTATTGTAATAATAACTATTGGTAATAAATTGTACAGTATTATTATCCTGCTCATCACTTACTCATAAATTTAATAATATGATAAAGTGCATGTATATCAATAATCATTTGATAAGTATTAAATTTCGCTTACTATACCAAATATGCCATTTGCTATTTGTGACTTACTTATATTAATGATGTAGCGTACATTTACTTAAAATAAAAAAAAATTATATAGTTATGGAAAAATATAATGACAATACCCAAACATATTATTTCTCAAAGATAAATCCTGCGCTGCTCATCACCTCCAAGTATCATCTCAAAGACCTGATACTCAAAAAACTCAATATTGCCAATGACACAGAGGAGCCAAGGTACAACACTGCTTTGCAAGACGATATGCTCTTTAGTGATGGATTTGACTTTGGCAAAATGCAACTTATGCCCTTGCATCATACCCAATTTGTAAATGCTATAGAAAAAATAACCTATCTTGAAGATGTATTAGACCTGTTTATAGTACTCATGCAAAAAGACAATGAATATCAAAGTATATTTGATACACAACTTGCAGGTGTGAATACCTTGATAGCAAAAAATCAACAATTGAGCTTAAAAATTCAACAAAATACATCCAAATCAAGCACAACTATAGACTGCCAAGGTATGAAACTTAAAATAGAAGCAGACAAAAAACTCATGCAAGAGATAAAAGAACATCAAGCTATGGTAAGGTCAAAACTTGCATTGATAGCTTGCTTAAACCTTTTGGCAAATAATTAAATATTAAATATATGGTCATTACAAAAAAAATGTATAAAATATCTAAGCAGATCATAAACAATGACAGCTTGACACCGTCGAACATGGATATGCTGGTATTTGACAATGAGTACCATATAGAATATCTGAGCAAAGAATTTTGCAAAAAGTTTAATATAGATGCCAAAAAAGTAGTAGGCAAACATATCTCAGTACTAAACCCCCATTATTTGCCTAAAAAAACTGAAATATTTAACAAAAAAAATAATTTTAGAAACATCAATTTTGCTTTTGAAACTCCTAATAATGCACTTAGAAACCTGCTGCTCAACGGGTTTATATACAAAAACGACAAAAAGAAATATGCCTTTGCATTTTGGAACGATGTCACTGAGCAGGAAAGCTACAAAAAGCGCTTCATACACTCTGAGATGGAGCTCAATACGCTCATTTACAAAATATCGCACGACTTGCGTGGGCCTGTGGCTACCATGAAAGGGCTTATTAATGTGATGAATCTTGAAAAAAAAGACTGCAACATTACCTACCACAACTTTATAGACCAGCAGCTCACCAAGCTGGATACCAGCATACATGAGCTCACTAAGGTAAGTGACTTATCTATAGGCAAGCTCAATATCAACTCCGATGTGGACATACACAAAGAGGTGTATGAAACACTACAAATTGCATCTCACAAATACAACCTATACAATGCCGTATATCAGTTTAATATAAACTTACTAAAACCCATACGCACCAATGAATATGTGATAAAATCTATATTCAACAATCTTTGGATGTATTGCTTTGAAGACAAAAGCCAACAACCCAACTACAACATCATGCTTGATATCATATTGACCGATGAAGCCATGCTCAAAATAAAATTGATACACAGCGGCAAAAGAATGAGTGCCGAGCAGGTAGATAAAATATTTACCCCATTTTATAAAATAAATCAAGCCTACAATTCGTCTAATCTATACCTGTTCACACTGAAAAAATACGTGGATTTCCTGAATGGATATATTGGTGTAAAATATGAGGCTAACACAGGTACCATATTTGAGATAGAGCTGCCGGTGTTTGTAGCTAAGTAGAGAGTAGAAAGGTTATCTCTCAAAACTTACTCAGTCCACATTAATCATAGACACTTCCCCCCTCTAGCGCGGAACTTTGTTCCGTGCTCTACATAAAGTAGGAACTTTGTTCCGAGGCTTGAATACACCATTTACTCAATCCCCCTCTAGCGCGGAACTTTGTTCCGTGCTCTACATAAAGTAGGAACTTTGT
>JANRIG010000014.1:0-77257 GCA_033765235.1 Cytophagales bacterium
CTATCGGGCTATGTGACGCTGATGAAGTAGGAGGGATGTGAATGTGAAGATATAAAATTTGATAGGAAAACACTAAATCCTGTGGCAGTACAATAAATAAAAAACCATGAAGAGGTTAAGGGCATTCTTCATTTTTCTTAATCACTTCATGGTTCAATAAATAAAAAACCATGAAGAGGTTAAGGGGTATTAAGGTTGGGCAATACTTATTAATAGTCTAAAAATCAGCATTTTGAGGGGTGCGTGGAAATGGTATTACATCTCGTATATTTCCCATACCTGTTACAAATAGTATAAGTCTTTCAAAACCCAATCCAAAACCTGCATGAGGCACACTGCCAAATTTGCGGGTGTCGAGGTACCACCAGAGTTCACGCTCATTCATGCCTTGTGTTTTGATGGTATTATAAAGTTTGTCATAGTTTTCTTCGCGCTGCGAGCCTCCTATGATTTCGCCAATGCCAGGGAATAATACGTCCATGGCACGCACGGTTTTGCCATCGTCGTTTTGCTTCATATAAAATGCCTTAATATGCTTAGGATAGTTGGTGAGTATCACAGGTTTTTTAAAGTGCTTTTCTACCAAATAGCGCTCATGCTCCGATTGCAAGTCGGTGCCCCATTGCACCGGGTATTCAAATTTTTGACCTGACTTTTCTAATATTTCAATGCCTTCGGTGTATGTGACACGCTCAAAATCATGCTCTACCACACTATTAAGTCTTGCAATAAGCTCATTGTCATACATTTGGTTGAGAAACTGTAAGTCGTCAGTACAGTGTGTGAGTGCATATTGTATAAGATGTTTTAAAAAACTTTCTGCCAAGTCCATATTGTCATTGAGCTCATAAAATGCCATTTCGGGTTCTATCATCCAAAATTCGGCCAAGTGGCGCGTGGTATTGCTGTTTTCGGCACGAAATGTAGGACCAAATGTATATACTTCGCCGAGTGCCATGGCAGCCAGCTCACCGTTGAGCTGGCCTGATACTGTAAGGTTAGTTTCTTTCCCAAAAAAATCTTCACTATAGTTTATACTGCCGTCCGGATTTAATGGAGCCTTATTAAGATTGAATGTAGTAACTTTGAACATTTCACCTGCACCTTCACAATCTGCCCCTGTGATGATAGGGGTATGTACATATACAAAGCCTTTTTCATTAAAAAAACTATGTATGGCATAGGCCATGGCGTGTCGTATTCTAAATACAGCACCAAAGGTATTGGTACGTGGGCGCAAATGGGCTATTTCGCGCAAAAATTCTAAAGAATGTCCTTTTTTTTGTAATGGGTACGTTTCTGGATCTGCGGTGCCATATACTTCTATGGACTTTGCCAATAGCTCTACCTGCTGGCCTTTGCCTTGGGAGGCTGCCAAAGTGCCAGTGACACACACCCCTGCACCTGTGACTACATCTTTGAGATATGTCTCTGGAAATGAAGCATTTTCTACTACCACCTGTATATTGTGAATGGTAGAGCCATCATTAATGGCTACAAAAGCTACATTTTTGCTGTCGCGCTTGGTGCGCACCCAACCTTTGATTTGTACTTCTTGACCATAATCTGTAGATTGCAGAAGTTGTTTTATTTTTATTCTTGACATATAAATTAAGTTATTTTTTAAAGGCTTTTCCAATAAATATGGTAGAGATAAGCCCTATGATAGCTGATAATCCTAAAAAAGTAGCTTGCTTTGCAATACGATTTTGATATTGTGTGTATAAATAAAAACTTGTAATCGTTAAAATTGCCAATACGAGAATGATAGCTAGCATGAGTACTGATTTTTATAATATGAATGCAAAAAAAGCAAAATTGTTTATTTTTATCAAATTAATGATATCATTAGTTTTTTTTGTGAAGGCTCAAAGCGCTGAAATAGAGGATAAAAAATATAAAAAGTGTCAATTATATTTTGCAAAGCATGAATATGAAAATTGTAAAAGCTGTATATTGAAAACAGACACTTCAGCACTGCCTGCTACGTACAAGATGCGACAAATGCTGGAAATATCACGATACAAAACGATGGACTCCGTACATAAAGCTATAACATTTATCAAAAAATATGCTGCTAAAGAGGTTATAAATGCCTACTTCACAGCAGATTATTATTATAAACTAAATAATATAGATACAGCTGAATATTATCTTAATATGTGCGACAGTACAAAATGTGTGCAAGATAAAATATTTGACAAAGTAAAAAAACATCGCACACAATTGCAACATTACATTTTGCTGAGGCCTAAGCAAATACCAATCAATATCAAAATATTAGACAAAAGCAATATTGAAAATGATTTACTTTCGCCATTGGTAGCACCGTTTAACGACAAAATTTATTACTCCACCTTTGAGTCCAAGTCAGATGTAAGTGCTATGTATATGGCTGCCATGAGCAACAACGGGATTCAAAATCCGGAAAAAATACCCTACCCGGTGAATAATCATGAAAATAATGCTATATTATGTATAAGCGCAGATGAACATATGGCTGTAATACTTCGCACTGACCCATATACCGGAGAAGAAGACATGTACACAGCCGAAAAAACAGTAGACACCTGGCATACGCCTGTGAAAATGGGCTTCAACATAAACTCACCGTATCGCGAAACCTCTGCCTGCCTCTCTGTAGATAAAAAAACAATCTATTTCACAAGCGATAGGAAAGGTGGATTTGGTGGCTTGGACATATATGTGAGCCAAAGAAACAAGCATGGCGTATGGGGGCATGCTGTCAACCTGGGCAACGCAGTGAACACTGTGGATGACGAGGAAACTCCATTTCTGTATTATGATGACAGTACCCTGTATTTCAGCTCAAGAGGTCATAACTCAGTAGGTGGGTATGATATTTTTTATACCAAAAAATATAAGAATAATTGGCAAACAGCTCAAAATTTGGGAGTGCCATACAACTCTACCAACGATGATGTGAACTTTACATGCAGCATGGATATGAAAGTACAATACTTGAACTCTAAAAGAGAGACTCCATTTGCCACACGTATCAACACGTATATGCTTAATTCAAATATAGATACTTCAAAATTGGTGTGTGTGAAAGGATATGTGGTACAGCCTCAAAAGGAAATACAAACCAAGACTGATATCACCATTTCAAATCTTGACAAATCATTGGTGCAATCTATACAATCTAATGCGGGTACGGGATATTATTTAGGAATTATGACCAAAAATGATATTTACAGCATTATATTTGAAAAAAATGGACAGATTATACGCGAAACCATCTCATGCTCTGCAGGCAGCAAAATACAAATAATAGAATTAAATATTGAATTTGATGCCTCAAGTGAAGAATAGAGTAATAATGTTATGCATATTGATATTGCAATATGTGGGAGTATACGCACAATTCAGTATAGCACAGCATGAAAGTGACATAGTGCTTGTGAAGGGTATATTAAACAATATTTATAATTTTAATATAGAACAAGCACATAATGACAATAAAGAATTAGTAAAAAGATACCCTAAGCACCCTGCACCTATGTTCATCAAAGGTATGATAACCTATTGGGAAATGGTACCCATGTCGCGCGACAATCCTAAATTTTATATCTACCGCAAATATTTGGATAGCACCATACTACTGGCAGAGCCCATGCTCAAAGACAAAAAGACGATGTATGATGCCAGTTTTTTCTTACTGTCGTCATATAGTTCGCTCACATTGCTGCATATCAAAGCCAAAGACTACACCTCAGCACTGGGCACTGCACGCAAAGCTTATGGATATATGAAAGATGGATTTACGCTCTCTCACATTATCCCCGATTTTCACTTCACTACAGGGCTATACTATTATTATGCCGCACAATTTCCTGACTCACACCCTATTGTGCGTCCGTTTATGTGGTTTTTTGTGCAGGGCAATAAAGTAACGGGTCTCGAAAATCTGAAATTGGGCTCACAAAAAGGTGTGTTTACCAATACTGAATCTACATTTTTTTATATGCATGTGCTGCTCAAATATGAGGAAAAGCCACATGAAGCACTCGAATATTCTAGAAAATTAATAGAAAAATATCCTCAAAACAATTTTTATTTGGTGCGGTACATAGAGTCATTGTTGCTTGCCAAATTATATACTCAAGCCTATGAACCCAACTTGAGACTGGGGCAAAGCAGGGGCGACTTTTTCATGGCAGCTTATTACCTTTTTACAGGCTTACTGTATGATTGGGACAAACATGATATGGTGAATGCCAAAATATATTACTTGAAATGTATAGACCAATGTGCCATCACTAAAAAATTGGTCAATGATATTCAAAGCTTTGCCTACACAGGCATGGTAAGAGTTTCGCTCCACGAAAAAAACAATAAAAAAGCCAAAGAATACCTCGAAAAAGGCTATGATGTGGTAGAATATGTGTCTGTGAAGAAAGAACTGGATCAACTAAAAAAAATAATATATAAATAAAAAAATATTTGGATTGTGGTAAAAGTGAAAAAAACTTATTGATATGATGGTATTAAGTTCAAAAAATTACTTAAATCATCAATAAAATGGTGTTTATTTAAGCACCTATACTTCTTAGTTCGAAGATTAATAATCGCTGAAATGAATAAAAGAGAGAATAAGCAGGTGTTAATAATATTTTCAATAAGTATTTTATTTACAATGTATTACATATATTTCAATGGACTTCTTAGTCGTAGCTGCCACCGTATGGAAGCAGTCTCATTATATCGTAGCAAAGCTACGACTGATGTGCAGAGCAGTCGCATGTGTTTGACTTATAGTAGATTGCCTACTGCTTTGTGCCTCGAGGTAGCAATGACGGCATCAATATTGCTTTTTAAAAAATCTATACATTTATCAGGATAACAATATTACTGTACTAAAATAGATAAATATAAATGTTAAATCTTAAATTCAATATCGTATTTCTTGACGCAGGCACCCTATTTGAAGTGCCAAATATAGCTTTGCTGCAACAATATGGCACACTTACTTGCTACCACCATACAAAGCCTCAAGACACAGAGACCAGATGCAAAGATGCAGATATAGTCATTACCAATAAAGTAGTGATAGGCAAGCAGGTGATGGACAGCTGCCCAAAACTCAAACTCATATGTGTGGCAGCTACAGGCGTGAATAATATAGACCTCGAATATGCCAAGCACAAAAATATACAAGTAAAAAACGCTGTAGGATACTCTACCCAATCTGTAGCACAGCTCACGTTTGCTGCCATACTTATGCTCATACATAGCTTGCCATATTATGACGAATATGTGAAATCAGGACATTATGCTCAAAATGAATTTTTTACGCATATTGGTAAGCCTTACTATGAGCTACATGGCAAAACATTGGGCATCATAGGCTTGGGCAATATTGGCAAAGCAGTGGCAGATATAGCCAACGCCTTTGGCATGGATGTAATGTACCACAGCGTTTCCGGACAAAATAAGCATCAAAAGTATGTAATGACAGACCTTGATAGTATGTTGAGTGCCTCCGATATAGTATCCATACATTGCCCACTCACTGATAAAACTAAAAATATATTGCACTATGACAATATGTGCAGGTTAAAAAATACATCCATTATTGTAAACATGAGCAGGGGAGGCGTAGTACATGAGCAAGATTTGGTAAAAATAATAAATGAAAACAGAATAGCAGGAGCAGCTGTAGATGTATTTGTAACTGAACCTATTGCTGCTGATAGTCCCTATTATGAACTAAAAGATAAATCAAAAATATTGCTCACCCCTCACATAGCATGGGCATCTGTAGAGGCTCGGGAGAGGCTTGTAAATATTGTTGCTCAAAATATTGCAGATTTTATAAATCATTTTCAATGATTTATATGATTATTGAAATACATATAAAAATGTATTCAAATCACTACCAGGTCTTTCAGGCACTCTGATGTGGCTATGGCTGCGTTTATTTTTTCCAATATCAGTTTTTTATTATAGTGCAGGTGGTGCTTGAGCGGGGCAGAGTCTATGGATACATGCAGTACTTGGTCGTGCACATATATGTTAAGGGTAGCTTTTTCTACTATCTTACCGTTTATCTCGTTCCACAGGTTTATGATTTGGGCTGAGGTATATTTTTTTTTAAGTCTGTACACTTCTAAGAATGTAGCAAGCCCGTCAGACACTGATATTACTTCATTATTTCTGTTATATCTATTATCTGCCATCAGTTGCCTCCTTCTCCATTATTGTTTTCTGTATCTTGCTTAGGTTCTTCTGATTGGCCTTTTTTCTTTTTCTTTTTTTCCTTCTTTTTAGGTTCTTCAGGGGCTGGTTCGGCAGCAGGCTCGGCAGGTTCTGTTTTTACTTCGTCTTCATGGGCAGGCTCAGCAAAGGCGTCTGCTTTTTTCTTTTTTTCTTTTTTCTTTTTTTCGGGTTTTTGAGCAGGTTCGGGCAAATATTCTGACTCATTTTTAGTGTCAGGTGCAGGTTCTTTCTTTTCTACAGCGGGCTCGGTTGGTTCTGTTTTTACTTCCTCAGCAGGCTGTGCAGGTTCAGCAAATGGGTCTTCTTTTTTCTTTTTCTCTTTTTTCTTTTTTTCGGTTTTTTCGGGCACATAGTTGTCGGGCAATACTATGTCTTCTTCCACTGCAGGCTTAGATGATACAGTGTCTTTGCTCTCAGTGAGGTCAAGGCTTTCGGATATTTCTTGGGTGATTTCGGGCTCATCTACTTGTAGCTCACGTTCTTCTTCCTCCTCGTTGTATTCACGGTTCAGGTAGTTTTTAAAGAAATCTTTGAGGTACATTTTTTTTTCGGTATAGTCTGATTGTACAAAGGTATATACTGCAGGAGTGCCGGTCTCGCCTTTGCTTTTGGAGGCTATGAGTTGGTTAAAGTCTGCCTCCGATGATAGTATGGATAACCTGCCCGGCTGATATGATATATAAAACCAAATATCGCTGCGCGGATGTATGAATACAGATATCATATCGCCTTGGTCTGTTTTTTTAATTTCCATATATCCTTTTATCTTGGCATTAATGTCTTTGCCCAGCATGTTCGACATTTTGAACCGTCCAAGGCTGTACCATGCTTTATGTTTTTTGGACCATTCCAAATACACATTGCCAAAGCATATGCCCTCAGCAAGTTTGGGTGCATATTTAAAGAGAGGTTTGATTTCCCCCAATTCATGAAAATCTTTTTCAAAATTTTTGGCAGCTTTGTCGTTAGCCATATTGGCAAGTTTTATGGCCAACAGGTTGAGCTCGGTGTGCTTGGTGGTATCTAAGTGGTGGGTAGAGTCTTGTAGCACCTCTTTTATTTTGGTAGCTATGAGCTCAAGTGCTTTGTCGGGTATGTTGAGCTTGAGCGAGATCATACTATTAGCATAATATTGGTTTTTGTCAAGATGTCCTGCCAGTTCACCTATACTTTTTATGCCAAAGTTAGGGTCAGATTTACTAAAATCAAGATTGCCTATACATACAAATGCGCTGCTGCTGTCGTTATATATATATTCATTACCTACTAGTGTATGGTTTTTGAGCCGTTTGGGGTATCCTATTCTGAATGAGTTTATATGCCCGTCGAAGTACAGCTCACCCGATGCAGTGAATATAGCTTCGTCAAGTTCATTTTTTCGGGTAGATACTATGGTATTGTATATGTCATTGGCACCATATTCATAAAATGCACCTGAAAACAATTGAGAATGGTCTGTCTGAAAATCTTCTTCTGTGTTTTCTGACACTACTGCATTTAAGGTAGTATCGGATTGTGCCACTGTTTTAGATTTGGTCTTATTAGTTTTTTCTAAAGTTTTGTCAAGGTATATCACTACTTCTGGGCTGCTGCCGTCTTTGCTGTATTCAAACCAGTCTGTTTTCAGCTCTTTGTTTTTAATATCTATTTTTACTTTGCCGTCAAATGAGAATAGCTTGTGATAAGCCACCATTTTGGTATGACCTTTATAAAATATTTTTGGGGCAATGTAAAATTTTTCTTTTTCGCTTATTTCACACTCTGCAGCCGTGTATCGCAAGGTTTCGTGTTTGTTTATCATTTTTTCTTCCAGATGAAAATTGGTAAACAGTATTCTGAATGTATCAGAGTGGGCGTTTATAAAATCATAGGTGGCAGACCCACTAAATTTTTCTCCTGATTGTATTTCTATCTTGCCTGTGTGAAATGTATGGTAGCCAAATAGGGTATCTACCAGCAAGCGCGCTTTTTTGAACGATTTCATCTGGGCATTTTCAAGGATGGTCACTTTGTTGCTGTCGGGGAATATTTTGCAGTCTGCTACTTTGATATAGGGCACTTCGCTGATGTTAAGTATCTTTTTTTGCAAATCATATACTGCAGAGCGGGCATTGAAGTGCAAAGAGTCCTGATCGGGATTGGTGGAGGTAAATATGGACTTATTCACATCTTCATCATCGTTTATGCTCATATACACTATTTTGTGTTTCATGTCCCATTTGGCGTGTTCTATGGAAGTTTTATATTGGTTAATAGGAAATGTCAAACTTGCAAGCCCTTGTATTTCAGGACTTAGGTACACATAGTCTTCGTTTAGCTGAAAGTCTGCTTTTACATTATCCATAGAGAGGGAGGGCTGTGTATATCCTTCCAGTTTATAATTGAATACCGAGTGCCGTGCCATGATGTGCTTGTCTTTAAACTCATAATGAGGCGATATCACATTTATTTTTTTCACCTCCATCATGCCCTGCCCGGTGAGGCCTTTGGGAGTAATGTTAATGGCACCTTCCACACTGATTTGTTTTTTATACATTTCAAAAGGATATTTTAGGTTAATGACATGCAGCGAGTCATCTTTGTGTATCCATTTACATTCGTAGTCTGCTATGTTCACATCTGGGTAATACACATCATTGATAGTAGCTTCTTTGATTTTGGCTTGCTGTCCATAGCCTACCAACGAGTCTTGATAAAATACAAAATCATTGCTGTAAAACACTCCTGATTGGTAATGTATTTCGCCATCGCCACGTATGCCTTGATGGTCGAGTGTGACTGTGCCAAAAAATTTGCCTTTTCCATTATATATATCATATCCTTCAGCAGGTACTTTGTGTTTAAACCCCAATGAATTGTCGGGCATAATTTTGAGCACTTCATCAAAATCAGGGAATATACCGCCCGAGTAAAATTTACCATCAAATTTAAGTGCTTTTTGGTCGCTGTTGCGCACACTGTCTGTCTTGAATGGGGGTATCTTAAAATATACTTGCCTGTTATATGCGCCACCCAGTATTTCTTTTTTATTGAAATATACATATGCACCTGTAGTTGCGTCAAATTTAGGGTATTGAGGGTAGTTTTTTTTGCCTGATTTATTGCCCGGGTCGTCTATGTACAAGGTGCCCGCGGCATATACCAATTGATTGTCGAGAAAGTGGGTTTGCCCTTCGGCGTCTTCTTCTGTTAAGTTTTTTAGTATAAATTTAATACTGTCTATCTGGGTGAGAGTCACCATAAAGTTTTCATAGTCGAGGGTAAAATTTTTGCCTTTAAAGTCAAAAATGCCCGCCATAAGCTGCCCGTCAAATTGTATTTCTCGGTCTTTGTAAATCTTGATAATGTCATTGTCAGGAAAGGCAAATACATTGGATGAGTCACTAATATAAAATTTTTCTACTCCACGTAGTCGCATTTCATTATCGCCCAAGTATAAGGTAGCGTTGGGGTGCTTTACTGATACTGAGGGTATATATAGGTTGTCAAAATCTGTCTTGCCCATGTATGCACTCATAAAGTGATAGGCTTTTTCTTTGAGTATTATTTCGCCGGAGGTGCCATTGTATTTTATAAATCCGCGCCGCATCATATCCATCATGGCACCGTTAAACTCTATGGGCACAAGCTTGAGTTTTTTTATGATTTCGTCGGCATACAATGTTTCGGGTTTGTATTTGTCTTTATAGTAAAATAATACCCTGAGCGGGTGAAAGTTATTGATACCTTGCAACTTCACAAACTCATTGTCATTAAAATATGCGGTGGACTTAAACATAGCCGGCACTATGGCTCGGCTGCCTACTATCTCAAAGGTGATAGAGTCTGTTTTCAAATCCCATCGGGCAAGGTCGGCCGAAAACTCAAAGCCATGATAAGTGTCGTGAAAAAAACTGTTTTTGAAATGACCTCTGTCTCTGTGAAACTTGGCATGAAGGTCGTGGGTGTGTAGTGTGAAGCCTACGCTTTGGTGGCTTATGGTATCGTCGCCCACAAATATGATGATGGCTGTGTGGTCTGACGATATGATAGAGTCGCCAAAGTGAAAAAAACTTGAAAATGCCTGAAACCTGTGCTTGCCATCATTATATTCTAAAAAGGATGGTTTAGAATCTATACAAGACGTAGATGACCGATTGCCCGACAGGCTGTAGCCTCCCTGAAAGTTAATATTTTTGCTAAGATTTTTGATAGGTACATCATTGGAGTAGGAGGTAAACTTAGGGTAGCGTTGGTTGATCTTGTTATGACTTTCTATTTTATATTCCAATATGCCTTTCACAGATTCGTGCAGCTTGGCAGGGTGGTGCAGCTCCACAGCCTCAAATAAAAATCCGTGGCTGGCTACATTAAATGTATAGTCGGTGAGTGATACTTCAACGTCTGATAAGCTGGTGTCTGCACTATGCCATGGCAGTATGCCTTCAAAACCTACAAATTGTCGTGTATTGGTCAATAGTGACCCTGAGGCATGCTGTATGTACACCGTATCGTACATAGAG
This sequence comes from Cytophagales bacterium, assembly GCA_033765235.1. Classification (GTDB taxonomy): domain Bacteria; phylum Bacteroidota; class Bacteroidia; order Cytophagales; family UBA9547; genus JANRIG01. The sequence continues at coordinate 10,746 of JANRIG010000014.1, forward strand.
GAGAGCTTAAGCATTACATTTTTGAGTGTAATAAGAGGGCCGCTGAGCGTGGGCATAGGTGCTGCTTTGGTGGAGGCATCTGCCAGTGCAGAGTCTGACCCGCCGGTCATAGACTGCAGCAGGGCTGCATCTTGGTTAGCTTGCTCCTGCTCAGGTGATATAGAGCCTGCATATTGAAAATCAAACGTAGTACCTACCACCCACACACTGTTGTTGTGTGAAATGTACAAAGCACTTTTTTCGAGCAGTAGTTGTGTGTTTGTTATATAGCTGTTAAATACTTTATCATCACCCCCTTCTACCACCTGCTCCAATACTTCTAAAAAGTGTACAAATTGATATTGGTGAAATTCGTTATCATTTACACACACCTCCAAAAATTTCATGAAATTGTATAAATGAGGCGATGGTTTCAGCCCTTTTTCCAACATTTTGCGGGTAATCACTGTTATCTTTTCACGGTTACTTTCGTCCAAAAAATCATCTGTCCATACCGAAGTCTCAAATTTTTTGGCATAGGCTATCAAGGTAATATTTTTAGTTTGTGCATATAATGTATTCAAATCTTGTGTGTACTCGGCTTTATCTTCAAAAAGTCCTTCTTGGGCAAATGTATTGGTGCCCAAAAATAAAATTATAGCAATACAGGTTACTATTTTCATTTATTACTTATAAAATATCAAATTTACAATTATTTTAATTATTTTACATAAAATTGTAAAAATCAAATACCACTAATATATTCATGAGTTATATCAAGTTTATACGCTGTTTCACAATTATTTTAGCGTGCATCAATGCACACTCTCAAAGTGCAGTCACATTTACACAGCCCGATACATTTCCTTTGCGCTCTTGCCATACCCGTGAAGTACTTGAATATCATATATCCAAAGGAGATATTACATATAATGAAAATAAATACGAAAAACAACTGCAAAAGTGGATTGACAATTATAAAATCAATAAAAGCAAATGGCGCACAGAAGACGATACACTCATCATTCCTGTAATAGTACACATAGTGCACAATGGCGAAAATGTGGGCACATCGCCTAATATTACCGCCACGCAAGTATATTCCCAATTTGATGTACTCAATGAAGATTTTAACAAAAAACTCGGCACACTCGGGTACAACAATAGCACTGTAGGTGCCTCCATGAAAATAAAATTTGTAAAAGCTGTGTGGGCACCAGATGGAAGTGAACTGGCAGAGCATGGCATACGCAGGTATAACGGCAACCGTACTTCATGGAGCACTGTCAGTGCCATAGAGAATATACTAAAACCCGCTACCCAATGGAACCCAAATAATTACCTGAATATATGGACGGTGAAACTCGGAGGCACACTCTCCAAAACACTCGGATATGCACAGTTTCCAAGCCTCTCAACCCTGCAAGGGCTTGACGCCAACGAAGGTCCGGCTGTGACAGATGGGTTGGTGATAAGGTACAATGTATTTGGCAGGGTAGGTGATGTGGTATCGCCGTACAACAAAGGGCGCACCGTAACGCATGAAATGGGTCACTTTTTAGGCCTAAAACATATATGGGGCGATGATAGTAACTGCAGCACTACTACTGACTATTGCGACGATACTCCCAAAGTAAACGCCGAAAACTACAGATGCCCTACCGCTCCCATACCAGCTTGCATATCCGGACAAAGAGCCATGACAGAAAACTATCTTGATTATACAGACGATGTATGTATGAATATATTTACCAACGACCAAAAAAGCAGAGTTTTAGCAGTGCTTGCCAATAGCCCAAGGCGCAAAGAATTATTATCATCCAATGTATACATAGCATCGCTCAAGCCTCAAGCATTCATAGGATGCTCCACCAAAATAGCTTGCGCAGGCAATGTGGTAAACTTTATAGACTCCAGCAAAATGGCACCCACTTCATGGCAATGGATGGTGAAAAATAGCTTGAATAATATTGTGATAAGCACTACCTCTCAAAATTTTAGCCATACATTCACCGCCACTGGTGCATATAGCCTGCAACTGATAGTAACCAACACTCACGGTGCCGACACAGCATACAAAGCCAACTATTTGCACATCATATCAGGCAATACACTCACTATGCCTTTTACAGAAAATTTTGAAACCAACACAGTGCTTAGCCGCTGGGTGCTGTACAACCCTGCCGCAGACTCCACATGGCGCGTATTGTCAGGCGTGAGTGCCTACGGCACAGGTCAAAAATGCTACAGGTATAACAATTACGACAGTACCTACGACAAAACAGGTATAAAAAACGGTATTGTTTCACCAAAAATAGCCTTTGCATCGGGCAGCAACAGCTACCTCGAGTTTGACTATGCATATGCCAAATATCAAGACTATGCCGATACGCTGAGTATACTATATTCTACAGATTGTGGCAAAACCTTCAAAACATTTTGGAAACGAGGGGGCGATAATTTGGCCACAGGCACTCCAAAATCTACCCAATTTTTGCCCACCAATACCGAGTGGCGCAAAGAGCAAATATCATTACAGTTTCTCAACGGGCAACCCTCTGTACATCTTATGTTTCAAAATATATCAGGTTGGGGAAATGCAATATATTTGGATAATATCAATATACACACCCCCATTCGTACAGCACCTCCCGTGGCCGATTTTTATGCAGCTCCTACTACAGTTTGTCAAGGCCAAAGTGTGACATTTGCAGACATATCTACCCAATACCCTACCGGCTGGAGTTGGAATATTACCGAAAAAAACAACGGTGCTACCCCTATCACCTCCACACAGCAATATTTGCTCATCATATTCAATATTTCAGGCACCTACCACGTGAGCCTTACTACCCAAAATGCTTTAGGTACAAGCTCTGCCTTGACCAAAAATAACTATATAAAAGTAAATACCCCGCCCCAAGTAAGCATTTTGACATCTACTACCTTGCTCGGTACATGCAACCCTGCAACCGTACTCACTGCCACAGGAGCGCAGCACTACAAATGGTACGACTACAAAGGCACCCAAGTGGTAGGCAATCAGGCTACACTAGCCATAAACCCCTCACTGTCTGCAATATATACTGTGTATGGCACCGATGCTAACGGATGTGTAAACAGTGCATTTGTAGAAATAGAAGTGCAAGATACTTGTCTTACTTCATTAAACAATAATATTAATAATACCTCATGGATACTATATCCAAATCCTGCTGAAGACTTATTGTATATATATAATACCAGAGGCTACTATACAAAAACTACATTACATATATATGATGTGTATGGCAAAATGGTGATGAACAAGGCAATTGACAATAGTATAATGATAGATTTATCCAAAATTTCGCAAGGCATATATTTTGTGCATATTGAGGCACCACAAGGTATAAATAATATAAAGTTTATAAAGCAATGATCAATGCGTGGGCTATGACACTTTAATAACATATTGAATGTAATAATAATCAAATGAAAATAATGTGCCCTTTGAGTATCAATTCCTCTTTATCAGGTCATACTCAAAGTCCGGGCAAGGCAACCTTCTGAACTTGGGTGCCCTACGTGTACGAAATACATACGACAAATTTATCTCATGCACACCTCCGGTGCCAATACCCTGTGTAGATACCGTAAGGTCATAGGCATAGCCAAATCCTATACCCATGAGGCTGCCACCTACCAAAAATACAACAGACTCATTATTAGGATAGTATCTGCCTCCGGAGCCGTCAGCTGTGCTGGAGCGGGTAGCTTTTATAGGTATGCCTCGGTACCATACACCTGCCAGCATCCACTTATAAGTCCAGTATATGCCTAAGTCTATTTGGTCGTTCTGAAAGTTAAAATAACTGTCGGTGCCTCCTTGCGTTTTCCATGTAGCAGTAGGTATTATACTCATCATGATAGGATTATCCGAGTGCTTACCGTCTGCATCAGGGTGTAATAATATCGGGATTTTATATCCTCCGGTTAATGTTATTTTCACTGGCCATACTTCTTTAGTTAATGGGGTAAATTTAATATCAGGTTTGTTAAGATGGTGCATTGAAAACGAAGCCCAAAGTCTGCGTGTAAAAAACAAAGCTCCAAAGCTTATATCAGGGGCTATATTGCTGCCTGCAAAGCCCCCGCTCGATACAGGTTCTCGATCATTTACAAGGTCTGCCGGTAATACTCCTGCGCCCAGCCCACTACTGATAAAGCCTCCCTGCAAGCCAAATCGCAGTGTGTATGCATTGGTAAGCCTCACCTCATAGGCATAGGCTACGTTAAAATGGGTAGAGGTAATACTGCTGCCACTCGAGCCTTGATAATCTTGTATTACAGATGCACCCAGCCCACTTTTGTATTTCATGAAATAGGTGTCAAATGATGCAAAATAAGTGTAATACTTAGCAGGTTGCAAATACCACTGCCACCGAGCATGTAGCATAAAGCGGTTGGCATGGCGGCTGCCTGCAAAGGCAGGATTTATATACATGGGCACTGCATAAAACATAGAAAATTGTATGTCTTGAGCATAGCTTATGGCAGCGTGTAAGGTAAAAAATAATACTAATAATGCCTTTGTGATTTTATTCATCAATACCGTTATACATTAAAGCAATAAAGTAAGTACATATTTTTTCAATATCCAAATATGCTACATGAGCGGGGTATGGAATTTTGAAGATTTTTTGGTTTTCTTGCTAAAATGTACCGTTGTTTTAAATGATATTTCGTAGGTGCTTGCAGTGCCAAAACCGCTCTTACTGAGGGCAGATGTGCCAAAGTCATAGCTAAGACCAAGGTTAAAATGTTTATTCCCAAAACCTAATAAAAAAACCAGTCCATCGTTAAACCTGTATGAGCTGCCAATGGCAATTTTGGTAGGTCGCAAATATTCCTCATGGTCAGTAAATAAATAGGTAAAATTGCCCCCTGCCATCAGCATATTGTCCGATGCCTGCAATACATATATATAGTTGGGCGAAAAATTTAAGTTTTTGGCTACATGTATCTCTATGCCTCCGTGAAACTTTAGCAGAATAGGTGCACGCACAGTCACCCCCTGCACATAAGACTCATTGGGTCTGGTAAGGTGCGAGGCAGCAAATCCAAAATAGGCACTGATACCCGGCTGGTAAATATTACGCCCTGCATTATAGTAATATAGCAACCCGGCTCCTACCTCAGGGTGAAATTTTGAAGGTATGTTTTGATAATTGGCATCATTATTATTGGTGCTGTTCTGTGTGCCGGTACTTGCATCATAGCTGCTGCCCCATATGTAATTTTGTGAATTTCCTTGCATCTGTATCCCGCCAAGTTGTATGCCAAAAGTAATATTTTGTGCTGTGGTGGCTGCTATGTGCAGATTGTAGGCAGCATTTATGCTAAACCACAATAAGTTTATGCCGCCCCCCATATTAGAATTGAGGATATTGGCACCAAAGCCTCCTTTATGATAATTTTTCTCTCCCTTATCGTGATATGGCACTATTACTGCAAATTGTGATGAGGTGTATGGATTTATGCCTACCCATTGCGAGCGGTGTATACCACTAAAGGCTACTTTGTGCTCCAGCCCGCTTAGTGCAGGATTAAGATAAATAGATGAAGCATAAAATTGCGAAAATATAGGCTCTTTCTGTGCAAATACTGAAAAATATTGGCCTAAAAATATGAATATTAATACGAAATATTGTCGAAAACGTTCCAACGCTTTATTCAGAATTACTTACTTTCGCAAAAATAGTTAAATATTTATGATTTCAACACATTGGTAGTTACTTTCGTATATATAGTTGTATATATCTTTAATTTTACATTATGATACGTGCAGATTTTAATATTCTCTTTTTTTATATTAATATTGAAATCAGATTTATTTTCAAGAAACTAACAATTGCTTTATGTTAAAAAAGCTATACATATTTATTGCCATCACACTATCGTTATTAACGGTTACTCATACATATGCCACCCACGTGGTAGGGGGTGTATTGGAGTATGTGCGCATAGGCCCGGGAAGTTTGCCCAACTCGTCCCGATACAAAGTAGTGCTCAAATTGTGGCGCGATGCTGCAGGTAATCCTTGGTTTCCTCCCAGTGCCCTCATAGAAGTACGTGGCGATACACTACCTATCAACCCACTCACAGCTACATTGCCGGGCGGTAGTTTTGATCCATACGTTACTACTTATCCCGGTGGTACTACCTATCCCTATGGCGGTATCAATAGGATGGTAAGTGGCACTAACAGCAATGCTCCACAGTTCAAGCGCGATTTTACCATTACTTGGGGTGGTGCTCAGGCAGCATTAGATACATTTATGATACGTAGTGGAGCTCTAAGTGCTACAGCACAAAACGGCAACACAAGACTTTTCCCTTCTACTAATGTACCCTCTTATGAAAACCCATCGTGGAACCGCGCTCTTAAGACATATCCTACCGTACAGTATAATCGTGATGGATATGGTTTTGTAAAAGGAGTTTTTAATACGGTATCAGGGGAAGTACTATCTGCCAATGGAGATAGAACCAACTTTACAGATGCTTGTGTTGGAGGCAGACTATGCGTTGAGCAATATGTAAACACTTGTACATTTGCACCCAAAGTAGCCATACAATGGGCTGAGTATATCAGAGTTGTAGATTTGCCCAATATCCCCGGAGGCTATCATATGACCTTTAGGCTGTGTTGCCGCAACAATGCACTCCAAAACCTTAATAACCCGGGCAGCACCAGCTACGCAGTATACGCACGCATACCCGATGTAGCCAGATTAGACAATGCTACCAACACATGGCAACAACTCTATACCACTCTTGGGATCAATATAAATACTACTTTAGGGTTTAACAACAATACTACCACAGGGGTGAGTATTGTAAGCGGTAGCTCAGTCACTATGGGCAACTATACTTCACCGGGCACCGGTAAGTCGCTTGTGCAAATGGTGCGCAACTCAAGCCCTCGCTTTAGGTCAGTGCCACCACTGTTTGTTTGCAGTTATAACCAATTTATAGAAGATGTACTGGGCGTGCAGCAAAACCCTGCTTATGACCATGGTGCCAATGACCTTGATGCTGACTCAGTACAATATGAAGTAGTCAATGCCTATGATGAGCAAGGTCCATTCACAGATACTTGGGGAGGTCTTCCGGCAACTAATATTAATGGAACTTTATTCTCAGGCAATATGAGGCTCTTTGCCACTACATTACCGGGCTTCCCATACCCCGACAATGTGAATTTGGCCACTTACAGGTATGCACAATACAGATCGCCATATACTCCCACAAACCCACTTAGCAATAGTGCCTCTTGGCAAGGCATCATACTCAATACATCCACAGGTACAATGCAAATAAGACCTCAGGTAAATGTACAAGGATTGTATGTGGTAGCCATAAGAGCGCGTGAGTTTAGAAAAATGAACGACGGAACTCTCCGTTTTTTGGGTGAAGTCACCCGCGACTATCAGTTCAGAGTACTCAATTGTCCGGCACCTGCCATAGCAGCCATAGGCAATTCGGACCAATGTAATGGCACTAATACTGTAAATTTAGTCAATAATAATATCAATGGTATATCCAACTTCTATTGGGATACCGGCAGAGACCGCTATACCAATACATTAGCAGGGGTCAACAACCTTAGAAGGCGCACTGATAATACAGTTAATGATTTTCCATTAGCTGCCAATACTACTACTGCTACGTTGCCCAGTTTCAACTTTCAAAATCCGGGTACCTATTATGTGAAGTTAGTCATACAGCGTGGCACCAAATGTGCTGACTCAGTGTATCGCCCCGTAAATGTAACCAGTGTGCGTGCAGGTTGGGGACAAAACCCAAGTGGACAAGTCTGTGTGAATAATGGAGTACTATTTGACCCATTCATGAGTAGCTCAGTAGTGGGTATTACTACTGTGTCAGGCTCCAGCACATGGACAAATCCTGCTACCAACCCTATACCTACAAGGCGCGTATCAGTCACAGGGGTAGGGTTTGTTAATAAAATGTTCAAATGGATGAAGCCCAATGGCTCACTACCTGTGGAAGGTGATACAATGCAGATAAATAACTATCCGCTTCCTCAACCGGCCCGTGTACAGCGAGTAGTATGGAACTTTGGTGATAATGTTCAACAAATATTCTCATTTTCAGGCAGTTCATTGCAGCCTTTTGGATGCATAGTGGGTGCTACCTCTACACTGGGTTTAGGTATAGTTTGTGCCAATACCACTGTGGTGGCATTCAACCCCGCCCATGTGGCAAGTGTGCCGGGCGTAAGACATGCTTATACCTCATCAGGCAGTTATGTAGGATCTATGACCGTGTGGAACCAATTTGGTTGTCAAAGTTCGCTCACCCGCAGTGTGGTAGTTATTCAAAATCGTCCTTCTGCCACGGCTTTGGGAGGTCCGGTGTGTCTTAATAATCCGCTTATTACCATACCCGGTACAGTAAGTTCAGCGGTAGGTGGTATATGGTCACAAACTCCCCTTACCGGAACATTTTTAAGCCCTATATCAGCAGTGGGACCCAATTTGTCTATGATTTATAGGCTAAACACCACCGTTTCGCCCAATCTTACCGTAAACTTGGCACTATCTACCTATGGCAACGGTGCTTGCCCTACGGGCGTGATATCAAATGTAGGTATAGGTGTATTAGCAGCACCTGCAGTAGATGCAGGTAACAATGCCACCATTTGTCGAAACAATAGAAACTATAGAGTCACAGGCTCTATCACAGGTCTTACCAATACAGGATTTTGGCGCACCAAAGGTACAGGTACATTTGAAAACGGGCTTACCACCATATCCACAAGTCACTTAAATGCACATACATATACGCTTTCCTTAGCAGATAGTACTGCCGGTAGTGTACAATTGGTATTACAAAGTACTAATAATAATGTGTGTACAGCAGTGAAAGACAGTATCACGCTTACCCTAGGCCCAACTAGTTCCATCCCTACTGTAAATGTAGGTCCTGACAGGCAAGTAGGATCCAATAATACAATACTTACAGTGACAGGGGTCACCTACACCAATTCTCCCGGCATTCAGTGGCAAGCTATTCCGGCTACGGGAGGCACATTCACCCCCATAGGAACCACTACCTCTACTACCATGGTATATGTGCCTTCAGCAGCAGACATCATAAGTACTACTGTTACACTAAGAGCCATGACTACCATCATTACTACCAACGGCAGTTGCTTAAATGTATTTGACGATTTAAAGTTGACTATACTGCCATGTCCGGTAGTTACCATAAGAGTCACAAACCCTACACCATGTACTAACAAAGCTATAGTGACAGTCACTGGCACATTTACGGGCGCAGGGGGTGCAGTATGGTCGGGTGGTTTAGGTACTTATTTGCCTAGTGCAATATCTCCCAACCTTGAAACTATAGCTGTAGGTGTTCAAAAAACTACATTAATATATCTGCCTACCCAAGCAGAGATAGATGCACTTATCCAAAATCTTACGCTTACCACCACCATCAATGGGCTGTGCAATCCTGTGTCTGCAGTATCAGAAAATATTGTTTATCAACCTGCCCCCATATTAAGCATAGTAGGAGCACCATCTATAAGTCTTTGTAAAAATAATTCTAACGTAAGTTTAGATTTTAACGGGTACAAAAAACTTTTGGGTACACTTATTCCTATCAATTTCCCCGATGCCAACATCACCTTAGATTGGTCATCTACCGGAAGAACATCGTCTCTGTCTCCTGTCAATGGTAAACCTACTACATATACCGCAGGTACAGATACCTCATTGGGTGCTGTAAGAATATTCCTCACTGCTACTCAAACCAACTGCTTGCCGGTATATGATACATTGAATGTATCATTCAACAATAATCCATCACTATCCGCAGGACCTAGCCAAACCGTGTGCGACAATAACTTAGTGGTATCACTCTCAGGCTCAGTAACTGCACCCGCTACAGGAGGCAGATGGCGCACGAGCGGTACAGGTATATTTCAGTCTACAGGCACCAACGAATCTACACTACTCAACGATATTTACATACCCAATGCAGCCAATGGTACTGTTACCCTCACATTATCAACCACAGGTGCAAGCATAGGCAATGGAGTAGGGCAGTGCAGGGTGCAAACTACATTCATGAACGTATCTATCTCTCCTGCCCCCAATGTAAGATTTGCTACAGTACCCACCATATGCGAGAATGTGGCATCTACTGCCGGCATATCTCTATCTGCCACTATATCAGGCAGTAATGTCACTTCATCTACCCAAGGTACTTGGGTTAGCGGTGCGGGTACTTACAGCCCGGGCAATTCAAACTTTGTGATAAGCCCCGACCCCATCAATGGCGGGCTTATGTCTGCCAGCAGCATTATATATACGCCTAGCACTTCAGAGCTCTCTGCTAAGACATTTGCTCTCAATGTCACTGCCTCAGGATTAGGAAATTGTATTTCTGTTAATAATACTTTAGTAGTAACTATTGCAGGCAAACCTTTGGCCAAAATACTCACTACCAACGGACCTGTGTGTGCCAATAATGCAACCATAAATCTTACTGCCACTATATCAGGTGCTACCGGTCAAGTATGGTCAGGTCCTGTAAACTCTGTAACGGGCGGGTTAAGCGCAAGCTATACACCCAATACAACTGAAATAAATAGTGGACGTGTAGTGTTTAGATTACAAACTTTGGGTGAATTAAATAACTGTAATCCCGAGTTTGATGTAGCCACTGTGAATATAAACCTTGCTCCGGTGGTAGGTACCGGTGGAAACATCATAGCATGTATTAATGATAATGTGATTACTATCACCGGCAATATATCATCACCAGCCACATCAGGACTTTGGACTACCAGCGGCAGTGGTTTTTTTGGTGCCTCAGGCAGCAGTAGCACGCTCTCACTGCCTGTCACAGATATGACCTCTGTATATCGTCCTTCTGCTTTAGATAAATCTTCTGCATTGCCCATAAAACTTACCCTTACCTCGCAAGGCAATGGCAATTGTAATCCTGTGTTTGATATCATGAATCTATCATTTGCACAAACTACTACTGCCAATGCAGGCTCAGGATACACTATATGTGTGAATGACTTTCCAATAAACCTAAATGCCTCAGGGTCTGCAGGCTCATGGCAAACAGCCCCCGGCACATTTGGCTCATCAGGCACAAGTACCAGCACGCAGCTGGTTGACACATTTACCCCTAATTCTACACTTCCGGGGATAGTATCACTTACTTGGCGCACCAACTCTACCAATCAGTGCCCTGCTGTACAATCTACTGTCACATTCACTGTACTATCTGCACCTACAGTGAATACAGGAGGTAATATTACCGTGTGCGGTACCAATAGGAATGTGCCATTGGCAGGTATATCATCCAGTGGGTCAGGCACTTGGGCGTCAGGAGGTTTTGGCAACTTTACTTCCACAGGTGCATCATTCAGCACAGGACTCAATGATGTGTATGTATTGCATAACAATGATATACTTGCAGGGCAGGTAGTACTCACCCTATCCAGCACCAATACCAACCCATGCTCGCAGGTGAGAGCTACCAAAATAATATTTATCACACCACCTATTTCATCAGATGCAGGGCCTGACCAACTCTTTTGTGTGACTCAAAACGTAATCACCGTCACAGGTGGTGTGCTGGCCAATGGCTCACCTGTATCAGTGCCTACAGGCTATTGGATGCGCCACACTACAGCTACAGGATTATTCGCTGCAGGCGTACAAACATTTATCGGTAATAACACTACTTACACTTTAGGACTCCTTGATATACAACAGGCTCCATTAGTATTAAGATTCAAAGCCAATTCCTTTGGAGCATGTACTGCTCCTGCCGAAGATACTGTGAAATATACTTTTCAAAGATCACCTTTCGGTTTCATACAATCTGTAAGCGGCGCAGTGTGCTCAGATACAGCTTATATAAGTATATTAGCCTCATTCACAGGTGCCGGTGGCATGGAATGGCTTACCACGGGCACAGGTACTTTCTTCCCAGACAGGTTCACAGCCAACGCTCGCTATGTGCCTACCGCAGCAGACGTGTCTAGAGGTTTTGTAGATTTCAGTATCAGGTTGTTGGGTAGCGGTGTATGTAATGGAGCTACTTTTGGATACACTACTGTAGGTATTTCGCCTAAGCCTTCTGTCAGTGCAGGCAGCGATGAAAATATTTGTTCTAACATAGGTACTGTGAATCTTACAGGGGCTAGAGTATTAAACACAGTAAATAATACACCACCTACGGCTGTGCTGTGGTACACCTCCAACGTGAGCAGCCTCACAGGATTTAGCAGCAATACCAACTTTAGTTTCACAGGCTTTAGCACCAACTCAGGAGCATCGCCCACTTATACATTGTCGTCCAATGACTTAACCAATGGCTCTGTCACATTATATATCAGTGTCACCGGTCCCGGAGCCTGCCGAGCACAGACTGCACGCAAAATATTGACTATATATGATGCTCCAGTAGTGAGTGTAGGCTCAGCTTCAGAGACATATTGCGGCGATGTAGCTTCACTCACCATATCAGGCACTACTACTTATGGTACACCTATTTGGCAAATTCACCCTACCGCTACAGGCTTTGGCACTCTCACATCCATTGCAGGAGGCACCAAAGCAGCTTTTGTGCCGGTCACTACTTTGGGGGCAAGCATGCCATTGTCAGTAATATTCAACTTTGTGGTCACAACATCTACTTGTAACAATGTAATAGGAAGTAAAACCATATTTCTCACTACCATACCCAATGTGAGCATTACAGGTGGGCTTACGTCTATATGTGGCGATGTGCTGGGTCAAGTCACAGGTCTCTCTGCCTTTAGCCGTACGGGAGCAGGATTGTGGTCTTCTACTGCACCCGGAGGATTTTTTGCAAACAATGCTGTGTTGAGCAGTGGTACTTTTGTGCCTGTACAATCGTTCAAAGATGCTAATCATGGCAGAACATTTTGGATTACATTTACCTCAGACAATAATGGTATATGCACCGCACGAAGAGACCATCGAGAGGTGCTCATACTCACACCCCCAAGTATTACGGGTGCAGGACTCACCGATGAGACTTATTGTACAGACATTAACACCCTCACGCTGAGCAACATCACCATAACCAATGCTTCAGGATATTTAATTTATTCGTCAGGCCAAGGATTGTTCACCGCTTCATCTGCCAATACATTAGCAGGTGCTACACCATTTACCAACCAAATATACACCCCTGCCACAGTAGAAAAATTTGCAGGTACTACCATATTCACCTTAAGTACTACAGGGGTAGGCTCGTGCGCAGCCATTTCCAAACAAAAAGCCATTACCTATGTGCGAGAGCCGGGTGTATTTGCAGGAGGCGACCAAACTATATGTGCTTCTACCTCCTCGTTCCAACTAAGTGCATCTGTATCCGGCTTTGCAGGCATCACTTGGACTACCTCAGGCACAGGCAGCTTTGACAACATCAATATACTTGGACCGAGATATTTCTGGTCAAAACAAGACAGTATCAATGCAAGAAATGGTGTGTTAGTCACCATTACAGCTACAGTAGTGGGCAACTCACTTTGCCAACCCAAAACAAGCAGATTAAGATTAAACATTACCCCAAGGCCGCTCATAACTGTCACCGGTCCTATAGAAGTATGTGCGGATACCTCAGGGTTTCCTGTAAGAGCAATACTTAGTTTATCAAATACAGGGGTAAATTGGGTAAATATATCAAGTACTGCTCCGGGTAGTTTCTTTGCCAATGCATTTAACACCACGGTTACTTATGTGCCTTCGCCCGATGATATATCGCGCAGGTCTGTGATATTATTAGCCTCTACTACGGGCAATGGCTCATGTACACCTGCAAGCAACACCATCACCATTAATATAAGACCTATACCAAGCATTACATTCACAGACTATGTGGTGTGCAAAGATGTGGGCAACTATATACCTCTGAGTTTCACGGGAGTTACGGGCAGTTATGTGAAACAGCCCATATCGCTGGGGCAGCATGATGTAAACAATGACTTAGTTACTTGGGCATCCAGTGGCAACGGCACCTTTATAGACAGTGCAGTAGTGCAAGTGAATGAGTTGTACTCCAGCAACTACCAAGTGACCCAAGAGGACAAAGATTTAGGTAAAATTACGCTTTTGGCAAAATTAAGAAGTTTTGACAACCTTTGTAAAGCAGTGCAATCGCGTATCAATGTCACCTTCATAGGTACACCAATTGTAAATGCAGGAGTGGATAAATCATATTGCCGTACCGTAGGCACAGTACAGCTCTCAGGTAGCGTTACAGGACCTGAAACATATAAGTATTATTATAAATCACATCTTGCATATCATGGAAGATATGCTTCGAGTAATATTATTGACAGTTCATTGATACAAAATGTATCTGTGAGTACAGTGCAAGAAAATTTTATATTAAACAACGATGCATTTGGAGAACAAAAAATTATATTAGTAGCTTCTGCTTCAGGTATTTGCAAGGCTACATATACTGATACATTATCATTGAATATTAAGGCACCAATAAATTTAACATTTTCGGGTACATCTTCTTCAATAATATGCTCAGATAGTACATACTTTGACATTGTATTGCATGATACTAAACCTTTAGGTTCCGGCGACTCATCCACAGCTCAATACCCAGGATATGGAGTTGCATGGAGTGCGCGCAATGCCTTAGGGGTAGATGCCTCGTTCAGTCAGTTCTCGCCGGGGGTATTTGCTAAACGTAAACTTACTTATTTTCCTTCCACCTCTGATTATCAGTCGGGTGCAGTCACATTTACCTATACCACCTCAGGCAATGGTATATGCCCGGCAGATAGCAAGTCGAGCACTGTGGCAATAAGGCAAGCTCCTGATATTTCTACATTGGCAGGGCTCACCTATTGCTCCAATAACAGTACCATTGTGCTCACAGCCCAAATAAGCAACCTCACCAGCGTGTCTCCCATAGTGAAGTGGTACTCAGGCGGTGGATTTCCGGGCACATTTACCTCTACTAATATGAGTGTGGGCACAGCTACAGCACCAAACTTTAGTAACACTTATTTACCTTCGACCAATCAAATAAACGATGGCAATGCCAACCTATTTGTAGAAATAGCAGATGCCAACAATTTGTGTAAAACAAAAACACAATCGCAAAAAGTAGTCATTAAGAAAGCCCCTGTAGTAGACCCGGGAGTGAGTGGCTCAGTTTGCAGTTTGTCAGGTTTATTGCTTAACGGCAGTGTAGAAACTAACTATACCACTACGGGAGCCAGTTGGAGTATAGTGTCGGGCAGCCCTATATTAAGCCCTACTACCACTACATTAGCTGTAAGCAGCACGTTAGGTACCCCTAATTATGTCACTTCTAAAGCCAATGTCACATTCTCAGGAGCAATATTTCCTACTTTCAGGCTCACAGCTACAGAGACCGGGTGTATAAATGTGTCTGCAGACATTACTTACGGCTATTCGGCTACTCCACAATATCCCACCATAGCAGGAGGCAACTTCTGCGGGTCTGATGGTATATCTCTGACGGTGGCTGGTGCCATAGGAAATGATATTTGGAGTACCACCGCCACAGGATTTTTTGCATCAACCAAAACAAATACCTCAAGTAAGCTGAACGACAAGTATATACCTGCCACAGGATTTGTAGGTGCCATACATTTTGTGCTCACTCCCAATATAGGCAGCTTATGCGGCACTCCTGCAGGCTTAAATGTAGCCCATACCGTAAGTTCAGGTATGGCTGTGAACCCCGGAAATAAAAAAATAGTGGCGGTGTGTACCAACTTTGAACCACTCATGATAGGTACCATTAGTGGCTCTAACATAGGCATTTGGAACTCAAATGGTACAGGGGTATTTTCTATCCCTGGAGCTGAGGGTAAACCTCTATCTACATCGGGCACAGCACTGGGTGGCGGAAACAGAGAAATATCTGCCATATATCGTCCTACAGCAGCAGATAAGTCTTCAGGCTCGGTGATACTGACACTGAGCACATCTATAGACGGTACCAATATATGTACGATACCTGTGCGAGACACAGTTTCTATTGTGTTTTTACCTGCTCCATCTACTAACGGGCAAGGAGATAAAGGATTGTGTACCAATGTGGTAATATCTACTGCTCCGGGCAGTGGAATAACTTTTATAGGCTCTGCTTTCTTGCCATCGCCCAACTCACTGGATCCTACCCTCACTCCTGCAAATGGTGCCCAGTGGAAATATGCTAATCCGGGCACAAGTCCGGGCTACTTCTTGTCATCGGGAGCTACTACCTCGGTGAGCGATACTACCACAACCACATTATTTGGCATTACCCTTGGTATGCAGCCACAGGTATTTATAGCATCGCCCCAAGATACAGCCAGAGTAATGGTAGAGGGTACACCACTTATATTTACCTTGGAAACAGTAAATAACAGAAACTGTAACCCTGCTGTGAGTACCGTGCAAATATCATTTGCCCAATCACCTTCGGCATACATTACTACTACACTCACAAGCTTGTGTGCCGACCTTACAGAGATAAATTTGGAGGGTCATATAGGTGTGGCACTAGATGGCGTATGGTCTACAACGGGTGCAGGTAGTTTTAACCCCGATAATATATATACTAATACCCCTAAAACTTACCAGTTGTCAACATCAGAAACTGCTATATTAACCCCTCAAAATATATATTTCAACCTGCAATCCACCGGCAATGGGCCGTGTCGCCCTGTGACCTCCTCTGTATTAACGGTGACTATAAATCCAAAACCTGCCTTAGACCCGGGTACAGACCAAACTGTGTGCGGTGATATATCTCAAATTACCCTTACAGGTATCAATACCGTGAGCAGTGCCATTGTGAGTGCTTATAGATGGTACGGAGGCAAAGGCACTATATCGGGTATGACTGCACCTGCCACTGCCATGCCTGCATTCTATGCGCTTAATCAGCTTGATGAAGATTTCCGTGAAGCCATCTTGACCATATCTACTTCAGGTCCGGGTAGTTGTAAGCCATTATCCAAAAATATAAAAATAACGGTAAATCCCAAGCCTGCCATAAAAGCAAGTCCGTCGCAAGAGCTGTGCAATGACTTAGATATAGCCTTTGCAAGTGCCAATATCACCAATGGCCTGCCTGCTCAGTGGCTTGCCATCAGATACAATGCAGGGGTGGCTACGCCTGCAGCAGGTACTATATCCGTACTTAGTACATCTACTTCATCATTTGTACCCGGAGGCACTGATGCTGTGGCAGACTCCATTGGTATCATAGCCATTACCAGCAGTACGGGATGTAATATTTACAGAGATACTATAAATATTAAATTATTGCCACGTCCTACCGTGTCAGTATCAACCCTTGCAGGTCAATGTGCAGATATTAACAGTATACCACTCAATGTAACCATAACCAATGCATTAGGTATGACTTGGGGTCGAAACGATAAAGCAGATGCAGACTTGGATTATGCCACTTCAAGGTATATATCTAACCCAACTTACTTCCTTACTCAGGCTGATAAAAGTGTACCTTTCACTACCACCATAGGCTTCAATGTATCTACCACCGGCAACGGTACCTGCAAGACTTACATGGCTACTGTCACTGTACAATTGGTGCCATTGCCGGTAGTGACTACACTGGGAGTGTCAAAATGTGCGGATATTTCTACATTTAACCTAACAGATTTTGTGCCATTCAGGCAGCATACTACAGGTATTAACTGGCTCAGTTTTGGCAGTGGTACACTCACAGGGCTTGCAGGAAGTGCCACAGACCCTACCCAATGGGTATATACACCAAGCCAAAATGATAAAAATGTAGGTGCAGTAAACTTTCAATTGTACAGCACAGGACCTACCCCTTGTAATACAGTATCAAGTTTTGTAACCCTTCGTTTTGATGCTACTCCTCAAGTCACAGTAAGTGCAGGACTTGACCAAATAGTATGTGCTGATAATCAGCTGGTAAATCTCAATGGAGTGATTGTAAACCATACATTAGGTTCACAAAGATGGAACGCATTTAAACCAAGTACCATTACAGGCAATCTCATGCCACCTGCCAATGGAGTGGCTGCCAATGTAAGAGGCTCGTTCAGCGATGCGACTGATGTGAATGCAAGCTACACGCCAAGCAGCGCAGATACTGTGGGTACCAATGCGTCGGGGGTATATATAGCACAGACTATCATGCTTTTACTCACAGTGAATGGTACAGGTGCTTGTGCAAATCAAATATATTCAGATGAAATGAATGTGTCATTCACAGGGGTGCCTCGAATATCGCCTGTGATTAATATTTTTCCTGCTTCTCTTTGCGGAAATGAAACTCGACCCATTACACTTAGTGGTACATTTATTAATGATATAGGCAAACAAGCGGTATGGAAAACCACAGGTGACAATGGAATAAGCCCTTCTGCTTCCGTAAATAATCCACCTACAGTCACAGGAATAAGCTATGTGCTGTCTGCACAAGACAAAACAAGGGGCAATATTGGGTTTACATTTGAAATAACGGGCAAAGGCACTTGCAAAGGCAGCTATAAAGTAGATACGCTTATGACCATAAGTCCAACACCTACATTGCAAGTCACTAACCAGACTGCTTGTGATGATATTGCCGGAGCAGTGACATTCACTGGTATTACATCAGGAGTGAATCAAGCACGTTGGTTTACAGGTACTTGGGCAGGTCAAGGTTCACTATCTCCCGCAGGAGTGCAAGGAGTAGTGGCAAACAAAGTGTCTGTGGCATATACTCCATCTGCAGCAGATAAAGCCATGGGCAAAATAAGATTACAACTGGCATCGGCAGCGACTACCAATAGCTGCCCGCTCGATACCATATTTGCAGACCTTAAATTTGACAAAGCACCTGTAGTAAATGCAGGATTGGATAGAAATATTTGTGCTGATATTTCAAATATTACCCTAACAAGTTCACTTCAAAATCATCGTAATGCGATATGGCAAGCAGGAGCAAGTGCTACAGGCAGCTATTCACCTTCTGCAGCAGGCACTGCCATAGGCTATAACTTGTCTGCAGCAGACAAAGAATTGTCAAGGCTCACCTTTACAGTGACATCATCTGACCTGAATAGTGTGTGTGCTGCGGCTACTGATGAAGTAATAGTATCTATTACAGGCACTCCGTATGCAAGCATAGGCACCATAGATGTATGCTCATACAATGCTTACCGTATGGTGGGTACTGTGAATGGCAATGCACTCGAATCTGTATGGACGGTATTAGGAACAGGTGGAGGTACTTTTTCACCATCAAGGTTTGATATAAATGCGCGATATTTCCCTACACAGGCAGAGCTCAACTCGGGCAAAATACAAATTGGGCTTATTGCGGTAGGCAAAAACACGTGTGGACCATACACTACCAGCAAACAATTAAATGTATCGCCCAATCCATTCCCTATCATAGATGCAGGCAGAGACCAAAAACTGTGCGTAGGCAGAATATTTGAAGTAGAGGCTGTGAACCCTAAAAAAGAATATACATTCCAGTGGTATGCCTCATCTGCCACCAATCCCAATACCATAGCAGGATTTGATGTGCTATCTGCAAGGCTCACTGTGCCGGCTGCCACCAGCAATTATATATTGAAAGCAACCAATAAAAAATTGGGTTGTATCACTTACGATACAGTATCTGTCATACCTGTGACGCCTGTGGACTTAAGATTGGTGCCTAAAGTATGCTTTAATGATACATTAATCATAGCCAAAACTACGGCAAACTCCCGAGTGATATTTACTGACGGTACTTATCAATGGTACAGAGACGGGTCATTCTTGCCGGGAGAAACAGACCCCAACATGCTCAAAGCAGTGGTGCCTGGCAATTACATACTTGAGTATCAGGAGTATGGATGTGTGAGTACAGATACTACCAATATAAAACCATTACCTATACTATCTACAGCAGGGATTGTGATTTGCCGTGGCAGTGAGGTAGAGCTAAAACCAAATGTGATATCTGTGACGGGGCTTGACAATACCAAGTTTAGCATCAGTTGGGCTCAGGAATATAACTATGCTAACAATGGCATGAACAGGGCAGACAGTGTTGCACTCAAAGCATTGGCATCGTACAGGGCTACCGAAAACCGTGTAAGTGCTAAATATTTGATACAGGCGGTAGATTTGTCAGATAACTTGGGTTGTAACAGCTACGATACTATAAGGGTGAAAACACATCCGCTCCCTCAGATGCAGCTCAAAGACAATCCGGCTTGCGAGGGCGATGTAGTATCGCTGGATGCAAGACCTATCACGGTGACCAGTCCGATAGTATTTAACTACTATCCGAGTTTGCGCTCAGACACAGCACGTGTGATGTACAAATGGACTACCAGCTCTACAGTGCCTCTTACACCACCCAAAGATACTGCCCATGCACTATCGCTTACTTACAGCAAAGACAAAGATATGTCGGGCACATATATTGCTACGTTCTCCATAGGCAATCCTAATGATGGATTTAGAAATACATGTACCCAAAAAGATACCTCTAAAGTGATGTTTAACAAAAAACCTGATGTAGAAAATGTAGATAAGCTCACCTACTGCATAGACGATCGTAATGGTATCACACTCGATGCAGGCACCAGCACTAAAGATACACTCAGCTATTTGTGGATGTCATCGGGAAGTACTAATAGACAAGTGATGGTGTATGACACACTGATGTATTATTTCAAAGTATTCAATACCAAAGGTTGCTCAGTATTGGACAGCATACATGTAAAAGCCTCGTGCAAACCATTGGTATTTAAGCCTGACGCATTCATACCCGGAGGTAGTCAGGGTGAGGCTAATAAATACTTCATTGTGAAGGGCAAATATTTCAAAGACTTCCGCATAGTGATATACAATCGCTGGGGAGAGGTGATATTTGCCTACGAAGGTGCGTCAGAAGACTTTGCTTGGGATGGTAACTATAAAGGACAACCTATGCCGGTAGGTGTATATCCCTACATCATACACTACAAAGGTAAGTATGGGGAATATGCAGAGGAGCGGCAAGAGCGCGGAGCTATAACACTAATAAGATAGTGATAATTCAATGTCATTATTATTTCAGCCTTTGTTGGTGTTCTTCACCAACAAACAACCGCACACATATTCTTCAATGAGAAATACAAAAATCCCGCTGTACGATAAGTTAGCGTAGCGATTGTCGAACGACAGATAAAAGAAGATTTTTAATCTTCACAATAAAAAATTTTTATTTTTTGTGCTATGGCTTAGATTTACAGTATTCCTTCAGTCTGGCTTGTTGGTGAAGAACACCAACAAGGGCGAAACAGTATTCCTTCAGTCTGGCTTGTTGGTGAAGAACACCAACAAGGGCGAAAAAATAGAGGTAAGGTAAACTACGTTGAAATGATGGTTATATAAACATTATCGCCTTTGTATCAATGCTAAATATGCTGCTTGAAAATATTGAGCACCGCCTGAATAGTGGTCTGCATTGTCAAATTTAGTAAGAGAGACTTTGGCTGCGCCTTTGGCTTGCATGGCAGATAGTGCAATTTCGGCGTTGAATATTGGTACAAAATCGTCTTTGGTGCCGTGGTATAGGTTGGTTTCAGACACTGGTTTCCAGTCATATAAATGATTGTCTTTGAAGGCTGCGAGCATAAGTGAGTCTGAGCCACTGAGTATGCCTGATTTGAAGGCAGGAACAAAAAGATTTTGAGGATTTTTGTTCACTTCGGCAAATATATCATTTTCAAGTTTTGTGGCATTGTCGGAGGTGAAGTAGTAGCTGAAGGGGCGGTTTATTTTATACACTTTATTATAGGTAGTGAGCACCCATACATAGTAGTTGAGAAATGTAAGGTCAGTGGTGCTATTTAGAATATATTTGGCAAATGATGTTTTGTCGAAAGCACCTGCGCCTATGTATGATGCTGTAATGGTAAATTGGGTAAAGTATTTTTCCTCTATCATTTTTTGCATAGCCATAGTAGCAAAACCACCTTCGGAATATCCTACCAAAAATAGTTTTCCCCCAAGGGTAACACCCTTTAATATGCACAGTTCTTTGGCAGCACTGAGCATATCTATGGATGCTCTTGCAAGTGATGGGGCGTGCTCATAAGGGTGTGCCAATTCTTTGGTAGCACCATATCCCAAATAGTCGGGCGATGATACCACAAACCCTGATGCTGCCAAAAGTGCCGCTACATTACCTTCGCCGCCTTGGGTAGAATTATTGAAATAAGAGGGTGCATTGGTCTCGTCTGTCTCGCGTATGGTGCCGTGCTGGTGGCTTACCAATGCAAAGCTGCCTGCTATGTCAGGTATGCATACCAAGCCAGATGCGGTGACGGGGGAAAGATTTGTGGGTTCTATAGTTTTGTAAGTAATGCGATAAACTTTGATGCCATTGGTCAGTAACAGAGAGGCAAAGCTGTTGTTTGTGCCACTATTAGTACCTGCAAAGGCTGATAGGCGGTTTGCCATTTGGTCTTTGGTGTAGGTGCCGGCGAGTAGCGTATCGGCTAATACAGTGGGTGTATATGCAACCTTGTTGTCGGTTTTGGCTTCGGGGTCTTTGGTGGAGCAAGAGAGTAAGGCTGCCAATAGGAGGCAGGATGGTATATAATATAAAGTTTTCATGGCTTTATAACAATGAAGTGGGGTGAAAGGTTGCCGTAATAGTCTATTTTTCTATAGGTTGTGTATGACTAATGAGGTAAAAAAATCTCTTTACTGGTCTTAGTATCTTGCTGAGACCAGTGAGGGGACAAGAAATAGATGTAAACTAAATGACATTGATTTTACGATATTTTTTTATAAATTTTATAACCGGGAGCGTAGTATTCGAAATATTGACCATATTCTTGAGGCATATTATCGAAATATCCTATAATAAAAATGCCATCATGGCTCAATGATTTGTGAAGGGAATCTAATACTTTCATTTTGAGTGAATCATTAAAATATATCATGACATTTCTGCAAAAAATAATATCAAATGTATGAGGCATAGGGTCATACACCAAGTTGTGTTGGTACAATTCTGAGTATGTTTTTAGTGAATTTTTGATAGTGTAAGTATTGTTTTGCAGTGGTGTAAAGTATTGGTACAAAGTACCATAAGGGTTATATTCCAAATAATTTTTATTATACACTTGCATGGCATGGTCATCATAAGTAGCTGATTTAGATATTTCTATAAATTTATTGCTAAGGTCTGTGGATATGGCTTTGCACTTGTGAAATATCCCTACTTCATGGGTCAATATAGACATAGACCATACTTCTTCTCCGGTACTGCAGCCCGAATGCCAAATTTTTATGTTATCTTTATGTGACAAAAGTGGCATATACTCGTTTTTGAGATATATCCATAGGTCTGTGTTTCTAAACATTTCTGTGAGTCCTACTGATATTTCGTCTTTGAAATCGAGCATAAAATTGTAATCAGACATGAGTTTGCGCCACAAGTCTAAAATACCATCCAGCTCAAATTTGTGTATGATGCGTGAGAGCCTTCTTTTGATAGATGAAGGCTCATATCCGCTAAAATCATAACCATACTTTGTCATGAGCACTTGATTGATGGCTATTAGCTCTTGGTCTGATATTTCGGTGTTGTTGGTAGTACTCACCATTATTATTATTATGACAATACAGAAATTTCATTGATATTGGCAAATATTGCGTATATGGTGGATAGTGATCCGTCCATACCTTTGCCTTGCGAAAAGTGTACGAAGTATATATAAGGCAAACCATCGTTTGAAGTTAAGGTAATGCCTGTATTGTAAGGTAGATTGTGTTGCAGAGAGTCGTGCACGGCAGATAAATGAAAATTGTCATTATTACAAGGGTGTAAGAGCTCACTGAAATTTTTGTTTTTTATGTCTTTTCTTTTAAGTTTCAGATTGTCGAGCAAGTGTTGGTTGGCAGATTTTATGGTAAAGTCAGGGTTTAGTTCTATCATTCCGAATATTTCATTTATGGCATTTAGTTTGTTTTTATATTCATTTTCAGTTTCTTTTTTTTCGGTGGTAAAGTTGGCAAACATCAATATTTTATATGGCTTATTATTAAGGTCAAAAAGTGGGTTATAGTTTATCTGCATCCATATTTCTTTGCCGTTTTTGTCTATTTTTCTAAACTCTCCGGAGTTGAATTGGCCCATTTTAAGGCTTTGCCAAAGCATATTATGTTTTTCGGAATCTTGCTCGTCATGGGGTAAAAATATTTTTTCATTTTTGCCGATAAGTTCATCTTTTTTGTACCCGATAACCTGTGCAAACATTTCATTTACATCCAATATATTACCGTTTAGGTCGAGGTGTACACAAGCATTGCTTTTGTTGATGGCATCGAGCATAGAATGATTTAGGTTGGTCTCGGCAGTGATTTCTCTCAATTTTTGTTGCAATGCTTCTTGAGCAGCTCTGAGTTCCTCTTCATTTTGCATGAGGGTATTTTCTTTTTCTTTGAGTGCAATGTTTATGTCTTCGGATATTTGCAATAGCGATGACATTTTGGTTGCAGATTTTATGGTATGGAGGTTTATGGCAAAACTCTCTGCTACAGCAGATATGAGTTCTACTTTGTTTTCATCTATAATATCAAAAGATGCTATCTCAATGGCGCCATAAGCCACATTATTTGTCATGAGTGGCACTATGAGCACACAATTGGGTGTGGCATGACCAAGGCCTGAGGTGATGTGTACATAATTTGGAGGTATGTCTGTAAGATATATTTTGTCTTTTTCTAATATACACTGCCCTACAAGACCTTCTTTTAGTTCTATTCTTTTTTCTAAATGCTTAACTCTATCATAAGCGTAACAGCCTGTGAGGGTTATGTGCACATCACCGGGGTCTGAGTCTTCTATGATATATATGCCTCCTTGATTGGCAGATATATATTTTACCAATTGTGAAATGACCAATGTAGATATTTCATGAATGTGTGATTGAGAATGTGTTTGAAGCAACTGTGCAAATTTTGATTTGCCGGCCACCAGCCATAATCTCATTTTTTCATCATTTGCCAATGTTTTGAGTTTGTGTTGCATGTCATTAATTGCTTTGAAAAGGCTGTGATTTTTCATGCTTTCGT
Source organism: Cytophagales bacterium (assembly GCA_033765235.1). Lineage (GTDB taxonomy): Bacteria > Bacteroidota > Bacteroidia > Cytophagales > UBA9547 > JANRIG01. The sequence goes on from JANRIG010000014.1 coordinate 35,894, forward strand.
CAATAGTATGTGAGCTATTGTAGTTTGAGATATTATTTATCATATTTTCAGCATTTTGTATAATATAGTTGCGCTCGTATATTGACATATTTACTTGATCATATACATGGCTGTTCAGCTTCCCTGTATTCACAAAATTTTTTATGGGGGCAATAAAAGTATGGCTAATGATGATATATAGTATGATAAACGGCAGAGAAGATGCTGCCACAATAGCCAACTTGGCATATATGCTTTGTATGGTGCACATATACAATACAAATATGACACCTGCAGTGATGTTTAAGAATAGTAATAACATGGCAGTGTAGTATATTCTATTTATGTATTTGTTTTTCATGGCTGTTGATTTAAAGTATAATTAATAATTTTCTCATGGTTTTGTATTACAAGGTCTATAAACTTGATATCGAATGTGAATATGAATGATGGGCTAATGGGAGCTTGCTGTATTTCAAAATTGTTTTTGTATATGAATATGATATTGTTGTAATTCATATCATATATGATTTTTCGGTGCAGGTATTCTGTATTATTTATTTCAAGACTTGGCACATGTGCATAGCAAGCTATTTTGAATACATTGGCAAAATGAGCAATGGCAGACGCTGTGACGATATTGGCAGTTTCGAGCATTATGGCTTTTTTGAAAGTGTCATCCATACATATTTTGTCTGCAGAAAAGTATGAATAATACATGTCAGCCTCGGCACAGGGAATGGAGAAAAACGATTTGCCTGTTATTTTCCCTCTTATTTCAGATTCTATATAGTAGGTTTTGGATATGTCTTTATGAATATTTGGGAGCAATTTTTCTAAACTTATCATACTGGCTTGCCCCGGCTTTACAGGATGTTTGATGAGCTTTTGCAATGAGTCTGCTGCTTTGTGAAATGCATCGTTGATAATGGCTTCGGCGGTATCGCTCTCTGTGGGAGACATGTAGTTTTGCACTATTTGCTCGTATATATCGCTTTTAGTTGTCATTGTATTGAAGTTTTGATACTTTGAATAATTCTGTGATTACAGACGGGATATCTAATACCAAGCATACATTTCCATTGCCCAGTATGGTGGCACCACTGATGAATTTAATATTTTCGAGTGGTTTCTCGAGTGGTTTTTCTACAATCTCTTTTTGCTGAAGCAGCCTATCTACCACAAATCCTACATCTTTGCCCCCATAAGACACAATGATGACATAAAGTCTGTCATATGCGTCTAATTTGTCAAATGTATGTTGGAGTGCTTGCTTGTATGAGTTGTCGCGGTCATGAAATATGTCTGACAAGAACACGATGCTGATATTTTTGTTGAGATAGGTAGCTATCAATCCTTTGTTTATTTTATGAATATCTTTTTTTTGCAGCTGTATCACCGCTTCTGTGTAGGTGAGCGGTATTGCAAACTCATTGTTGTCAAGCTCAAATAATAATGCAGCTTTCAATGCCATAGAAGAGGGTAGCGATAGCTCTATTGTAGTGCCTGCATTCACTTCTGTAGTTATTTTCACTTTTGCACCTATGGCATCCATACTTTTTTTGACCACATCCATTCCCACACCTCTTCCTGATACTGACGTTATTTTGTCGCTCGACGAAAATCCGGGTTCAAATACAAGGTTGATAATCTGGTCTTTGGTCATTTTGCTTGCAAAATCTGCATTTATTATCCCCTTTTCTATAGCTTTAGATTTGATAATGTCATGATTAATGCCTTTGCCGTCATCAGTAATTTTGATGACAATAGTTTCTTTTTCGCTGGTAGCACTTATAGTGAGGCTGCCAATTTCATTTTTGCCGAGTGCAAGTCTTTGAGCAGGACTTTCTATTCCATGGCTTATAGCGTTTCTTACTATGTGCACCAATGAGTCTGATATGATCTGGAGCACATTTCTGTCTATTTCTGTTTCTGCTCCCTCTATTATTAGATTTACTCTCTTGTCTTCAATCACAGCGGTGTCTCTCACTACCCTGTGTATTTTGTTGAAAAGTATATTGAGTTGTACAAGCCTCACATTCATGACCGAATATTGCAGCTCTGAGGTGATACGCATAAGCCTTGAAAATTCATTTTTGCGACCTGTACTTTGCACAGAAGTGATTACTCTGTCGCGCTCTATGAGCAGCTCGCCTACCAAGTTCATGAGGTTGTCTAATTTTTTTACGGGTATTTGTATGATATCCGAAAAAGTGAGTTTGTTTTCTGTGCCATCAACAAGGTCATTGCTTATTATATCTTCACTCAAGTTGGTGTCCGGCAATGGATCTGTAATTTTATTTTTAGGCGTATCATCATCATTTGTCAAATCAGGTTTGTTATTTATTTCAATATTTTGATTTAACACTTTTTCGCCGGCAGATTTTATCTTTTGGCTCGGTATAGAGCCGTAGCCTTCTTTTGAATTTCTGATAAGTACTTCGAGTTTGGTTTTTAGGCCTTTGTATTTTACTTGCTCAGGTTTGGCAGATTTTATATTTTGAATCATGCTCACCAATAAATCGTTTGCTTTGAAAAGGTCGTTGAATATTTTTTCTTCTATCACTATACTTCCTTTTCTTATTTCGGCAAATATATCTTCCATTACATGGGCCATGTCTGCTATGTGGTGGTAGCCCATGGCAGATGCATTGGCTTTGATGGTATGGGTTATTCTGAATATGTTATCTATGGCTTTTTTGTCTGAGTGTGATTTTTCGAGCTTGGCAAACAGCATATTGAGCTCCTCAGATCCTTCGGAGGCTTCGGCTACAAATAGTTCTTTTAGTTCGTCGTCTTTCATAATATTATTAATCTAAGCATCCTACAATATATGCGGGTATATCTTTGAGGTCGAGTATTTGTGATACAGCATTCATCTCTACAGCTGCTTTGGGCATGCCCCACACTATGCTGGAGAGTTCGTTTTGAGCTATAGTCATGCTACCTTGCCTATGCATTTTGAGCATACCTGATGCTCCGTCTTTGCCCATTCCTGTGAGCAATATGCCTATACTTCTTTGTTTATACACCTCTGATATAGAGGTGAATATGCCATCTACTGATGGGTGATTAAACTCTTTGTATGTATTGTCATCACATTTGAACAAATATTTTTCATTGAGTTTAGTGATTTTCATATTACAATCACCGGGCATGAAATATGCTGTATTGGCCTTGAGTACTTCGTCCGGGGCAGCTATCTTCACATCAAATGGTGAAATGGCGTGAAGCCTTGATGCAAATGACTTAATAAACTCATTGGGCATGTGCTGTGCTATTACTATGGTAATGGGCAAATTTTGTGGAAGGTTGACCAATATATATTCTATAGCACCGGTGCCTCCCGTAGATGAGCCAATGGCTACTATATCATACGGACAAGTGTTTGAAAATGTATGGGTTAAATTATTCTTTTGTAAATATTTTTTGTGTTTTAATATATCTATTTCAGATGCTTGTTTTATTTTTTGTAAAATTTGGGATTCAAGTTCTCTTATTTTTGAGTTTATGAGTCCAAGTGGTTTGTCTATGAAGTCTATAGCCCCTTCATTGAGTGCTTCTATGGCAGAGTCGGGGTTTGTGGCTCTCAGGCTGCTCAGTATCACTATAGGTGTAGGGTTTTCAGACATTATTTTTTTGATGGCATACAGCCCGTCATAGTCTTTCATGATGAGGTCAAGCAGGACTACATCAGGCTTGAGTAATTTTGATTTTTCAAATGCTTCTTTTCCATCTTTGGCTGTGTCTGCTACGGTAAATTGGTTGCTGTGCATAATCATGTCGCTGAGTATCATTCTCATGAAGCCTGAGTCATCCACTATGAGTACTGACACTTGTTTCATAATATTTTTAATGTTTTTTAGACCAAGGCATTTTTTACCACACTTATCAATTGCTCAGAGGTAAATGGTTTTATGATATAGTGGCTGGCACCGCGTTTTATGCCTTCTTCTACTACAGACTCTTGACCTACAGCACTTATCATCACTACTTTGGACTCTATCTCTTCTTCTTTGAGTACATTGAGTATGTCTAAGCCGAGCATATCGGGCAGTATATTGTCGAGGGTGATGAGGTCAGGTTGCATCTCTATGGCCATGTCTATGGCAGATTCGCCATTGCCTGCCATACCTACTACTTGATATCCTGCCTCTAATAGGGTGTCTCTGATGATGGTGCGCATATACAGCGAGTCATCTACTACAAGTACTTTTTTTGCCATAATAATATTGTTTTGCGAGTTGTTAAATTTAATATTCTACCTTACATCAATGTGCTCACTTCTTCTTTTTTGATTAATCTATATATATCAATGAGTATTATCAACCTGTTTTGTTTTTTTACTATACCAAGTATGTAGCCACTATCTATAGATGTGCCTTGTATGATATTTGGTGTATTATCTATGTCTTTTTCTGAGATTGCCAGTGTATTGGGCACTTCTCTCACAAGTATGCCCATTTTCACCTCATTGCTTTCTACCACCAAGGTGTAATTTTGAATAGAGGTATTGGCAGTATCTTTTTCTAAAGCTAAGCCTAATCTTTCTTCAGGGTCTATGATAGACAAAATATTGCCTCTGATATTGGCCACCCCTTTGATATAGCGCGGAGCCAAGGGCACTTTGGTGATATTGGGAGTGATAACAACCTCTTTTATCTGGTCTATCATCAGGCCATATTCTTCGTTTCCAAGTTTAAAGACTATTACCTGCGATGTTTTCAGATTGCTTTGGGCTATATCTTCCATGCTTTTTTCTTGCGATATGCTTTTTACTGCGCTTTGCATAGTTATATTAGTTATTGCTCAATTTGAACTGGTCTATTCCTTTTTTCAATTCTTCGGCTACTTTTGACAGGTTATCGCCTGTTTGAGCTATTTCATCCATAGATTTGTTGAGCTCAATGGAGCTATTTGCAACTTCTTGTGTGCCTGATGCCACCTCTTCGGCTACTACTACTATTTTTTCAATATTTTTTACTACAGTGCCTATGCCTTCTTTTTGTGAAGTGGTGCCTGCCAATATTTCTTTGGAAAGGCTAAATGTTTCGGTACTGGAGGAATATATAACATTGAAAACCTCTTCAGCAGATTTTGATGCTTGTGAGCCCGACTCTACACTGTTTTTCATTTTGTCTATTGCCTTATTTGCAGATTGGATATCTTTTTGCACATCTTTTATTACTTTATCTATGTCCACAGCAGATTTGCGGGAGTCTTCGGCAAGTTTTCTTATTTCTTCTGCCACCACCGCAAATCCTCTGCCAGCATCGCCCGCTCTGGCAGCCTCTATGGCGGCATTGAGTGCAAGCAGGTTGGTTTGAGAGGCTATGTCGGTGATTACGTTGAGTGTCCGAGATATTTCTTCACTTCTATTGGTAAGTACTTCTATAGAGTTGGAGGTGATGTCTGCAGAGCCCGATATGCCATTCATATTATCTACTACTTGCTTTATGATTTTCATGCCATTTTGGCAACTTTCTTGTCCTTTTTCGGCAGAAGTATTTATGATTTCGGCTTTTTTGCCTACTTCATTAGAAGACCTGAGTATGGTTTCTACCAGTTTTGATGATTCATCTGTACGCGTAGCCTGGTCTTGTGCACCTGAAGCCATTTGTTGTATGGCTGATGCTACCTCTTTAGTGCTTTTTTTGGCACTTTCAGTGCGATTATTCATTTGTACTGATGAGGTAGCTATGGTATAAGAGCTTTTTTCTATCTCTTTCATGAGCTTATTCAAGTTTTTCAAGGCTATATTGAGTGCATCTGCCATGTCTTTTATGTCTCCTTTCGCTTGCATTTTAAAGCTTTGAGTAAGGTCTCCCATTGATATTGCAGTAATTATTCTGTTTATTTCCAACACAGGTTCAGATATGTTGATTAATAATATATTTATAGCATCGCCGAGTGATTTCCATTGCCCTTCAAACTTGTCTGTGACTAGTCTTTCTCTTAGTTGACCTTCTGCCCCTGCCTTATTTACTATATTGTTAATATCGCCTACTATGCCCTTTATGGTATCGCGCAGTGCCAATAAATCATTGGTTACCGTTAATATATCACCACTCAGTTTTACACCTTTTATATTCATGGCAGCATCAAAATTGCCTTTAGATATTTCGCTTATGAAGTTGCTGGCAGCATTAAATCCTATAGTAAACTCAGTGACGTCTGTTGCAAATTTTATCACTTTCACCACTTTGTTATTATGGTCAAGTATAGGGTTGTACGATGCCTGTATATATATTTCTTTGCCGTTTTTTCCTATTCTTTTGTAGGTAGCAGCTTCATACTCGCCTCTGTTTAGCTTTTCCCAAAACATTTTGTATTCATTAGAGTTTGTATAAGCTGGTTCACAAAACATCCGATGATGCTTTCCTTTTATCTCCTCTATTGTATATCCTACGGTGTTTACAAATAGCTCATTGGCTGTGATAATGGTGCCGTCCATGTTAAACTCTATGATGGCTGTAGATTTGCTGATGGCATTTATTTGTCCTATGTTAAGTGCGTTTTGCATCATTTGTGCAGTGACGTCTGTAGCAAATTTTATCACTTTCACTACTTTGTTATTATGGTCAAGTATGGGGTTGTACGATGCTTGTATGTATATTTCTTTACCGTTTTTGCCTATTCGTTTATAGGTAGCAGCATCATATTCGCCACGGTTGAGTTTTTCCCAAAACATTTTGTATTCATTAGAGTTTGCATACGCTTGCTCACAAAACATGCGGTGATGCTTTCCTTGTATTTCTGCCAAGGTGTACCCTATGGCCTTAAGAAATAAATCATTGGCAGTACTCACAGTACCGTCAGGATAAAACTCTATTACTGCTGTTGACTTATTAATAGCGTCTAATTTTGCTTGCATCTCTGACATTAATATACTTTGTCGGTCAGAAGTTTCTCTTTTTGCAATATCTGTTTCTGTCGTTTTTGTCACGGTGCCGTTTGACGGTTCAATGTCTTTATAATTATTTTTCATATGAACTTATTTTTTTGTGTATATACGCTATATTAATGTGAAAGTAACTGTTATTTGTGTGAAAAATTTTTATTAAAAAATGCATGAATTGTACTTTTACAACATAATAATAAGAATTTGTATACAAAATGTTGATAATCAAAAAATAAAAAATCTAATAAATATGACTATTTATATGTAAAATATACACTAATTTCTCTTGATTTTATATTTATTACATGCTATAACATATTAAAATAATAATTTATTTTTCGAATTCAAACAAATTTCATTTATTGGGGTCATAATAATGTGCGGTCGTCCTATCGTACTAAAATATTTATAAACTAATGTTATAATATATGAAAGTGCTTATTGTAGATGATGATAATTTGTCTGTCAAAATATTAGAATCATTATTAAAGTCTCACTTTTTGCATATAGTAAGCGAGATATCAATAGCCAAAGACATAGATGAGGCAAAAGTAAAAATAGAAAACACATCTCCTCAGCTATTATTTTTAGATGTACATTTTCCCGAAAGCACGGGGTTTGATTTGCTCAACAGTCTAAAAATTATTACATTTGAAGTCATCATTACTACTGCTACTGAAAACTATGCCATAGATGCTTATAAAGTAAATGCCATCGATTTTTTGCTCAAGCCTGTACAAATAGATGATTTGGAACGCTGCCTCAACAAAGTCATAAATAAGTTGAACAATACAGGCATTATACCTGCCATCAGTAAGAAAAAATTAACTTTACCTACCATAGGAGGCTCTCTGTTTGTGAATATTAACGATATATGTTTTTGTGAGGCAGATAATAATTATACCAAGATATACTTATCAGATGGCAAAAGTGAGACAATCACCCTTTCGCTTAAAGAATTAGAGGCATTATTGCCAACAAATTTATTTTTTAGAATACATAAGTCTTTCTTAGTAAATTTTGAAAAGATTGTACAATATAATAAGTCGGAAGGCGGTACCATAGTTGTAGAAGATTATCACAATCGTATGTTGCCTGTATCAAAGCAAATAAAAGAGACGCTTATCAATAGGCTGAGGATTTCATAATACCCCGCTACGCCATATCAATCCTCCACCAAGCAGCCAATCGGTTTTGTTTTTGGGGTTAATATTGGCTCGTTATTCATCAATGCCTGCAGCACATCGGTGAGATAATATTGGGTAATTACAGTTCGCTTTTTGCCAAGGTCTTCAAGGCGATTGTCAATAGAGCCATAATATAACACTTCATGGTAATCATTTATTACTGCTACGGTAGGTGCGGTGTCTATTTTGTAGTGCCTCGTTATTTTCATGGAGTGGTCTGTGTATATAGGTATTTTTATAGGATTATTATCCAAAAAATCATCTAACTCATCTTTTTGTACAGTTTTTTGAGATACTATTGCCACAAAATATATGCTGTCAGCCTTGTATTGTGAGGCTATTTTGTTCATGTCTTGTACGTATGACTTGCACATGGGGCAATATGGCAGCATAAAAAACACAACCCTGTATTTGGCATGTGTTATTGATTTCCAGTCGGCAGGTTTGCCGCTCACAGTATGTTTTATATCAGCAGAAAAATGGCTATTTTGACCACGTATTGAATATAGAGCAGATAGTGAAAAAATGATGCACAACATACTATTTCTCAAATACATGCAAAAAAAAAATCAGCCCTGTCAAAAAAGGCTGATTATGATATATTAAGGTTAAGCTTTTTTATACAGTTCTTCTACTTTGTCCCAATTTACCACATTCCAAAAAGCAGTGATATAGTCAGGTCTCCGATTTTGATATTTGAGATAATAAGCATGCTCCCACACATCGATACCGAGTATTGGAGTGCCTTTTGCCTCGGCTATATCCATGAGAGGGTTGTCTTGGTTGGGCGTAGAGGTAATGGCAATTTCTTTGTTTGCCACTATGAGCCATGCCCAGCCTGAGCCAAATCTTGTAGTGGCAGCTTTGGCAAACTCTTCTTTGAAGGCATCGAATGAGCCAAACTTTTTGTCAATGGCTGCTGCTACTTCGCCTGATGGCTTGCCTTTGCCTGAGGGGGTAAGCAATGTCCAAAACAAGGAGTGGTTGTAATGCCCTCCGCCATTGTTGCGCACAGCCATTGGGTATTTGCTAATGTTTTTACAAATATCTTCTATAGATAAATTTTCTTCTGGTTTGCCTGACACGGCATTGTTAAGATTGGTCACATAAGCATTATGGTGCTTGCCATGGTGTATTTCCATGGTCATTTTGTCAAAGTGTGGCTCTAGAGATTCTGTAGCATAAGGTAGAGCAGGAAGGGTGAAAGCCATATATTTAATATTTTAAGTAAAGGTAATTTAATATTTGCCTGACAAAGTTATTGTAATCTTTAATATATGGTAACAAAAGATAAAATTTTTATTATTTACTGTCTGCTATTCATCAGGCAAGCTAGTATATACTACAATATACTTTATTACTCTAATATAATTTTTTGCACACTTGCATTTTGATTGCGGTATATTAACCCATAATATATCCCTCTTTTCCAATGAGTTATATTAATAGTTGGCAAATCACCCATGGTGTGGTAGTGTACCATATTGCCAAATATGTCATATATTAAAATACGGGTAATGTCTGTATGAAAATTAATATTTAGCAATTGTACAGCAGGATTGGGGAAAAGTATATTTTCAATTTCAGGGTATTTTATTAATATAGATAATACGGTGTCTATAGTAATTGTTTCTGCACTCACAGCTTCACCATAGGCTGTTTTTATTTTTATTTTAGCTTTTGATGCCACATTATTAGGTATTAATATTGCCAAAGTATTGGCATTGAGCAAATTGTAGCCGGGTGTAGATACATTCTCTATGAATACACTTTGCAAGGTTATAAAGTTGCTGCCAAATACGGTCACTGTGCTGCCTATCCTTGTAGCGGTAGGATACAGTCCTGTGATGGTAGGAGGTGGAGCTGTAATTACAAACGGCTTGCTTTGAGACTCCCCACGTACACTATATACTACTATATTATTAGCCCCCAACCCTACTAACGGCACCTTTACAGCTAATGTGGTGTCATTCAATATTTTGAGTGTGCTCAGGTCGGCAAGGGTATTGCCAAATCCAATGCCTATAATAGTAGTAAAGTCAAAACCTATGATGGTAACTTCGTCATTTTTCTTCCCTGACTGTGGCAATACTTCCTTGAGCTTTGGCACATTAATACCTGTCACGGTATATTTATAAGTATTATTTGTGCCATATTCTTTAGAAGCACCATACACATTAGAGATGATTAAGTCAAATACCCCTGAGTTTTTTACCGGTGCCACAGGCATAGCCAGCATATTGCTGCCCAAATAGGTGATGAGCGATACATCAATATTTGCTGTGCCTATTTTTACAGATGTCACCGATAATAAGTACACACCTTCTACGGTAATTATGTCATCTACTTCGCCACTTGAAGGATGCGCTGATGAAATCTGTGGCAAACGTGGAGGTATAGTGTAAGCCACTGCACTGCTCACACCACCCGGAGTAGTGACTGTGACAAACACATTGCCTGATGCGGTGGTCACAGGTATTATAATACTAAACTCACCGGCCGATATATTAATCATAGAGTCTAACAACGCAAAAGCATTGCCAAATTTTACCCCGGATATTGATTCTAAATTTATGCCCGAAACAGTAATTTTATCACCGGGAATACCTGATGAAGGTGAGAATGAACTCAATACAGGGACTTGAGCATGTATAACTAATACAAATAAATGTAAGATGAAAGTGACACTAAGCTTTTTTATCATACTTTTTTAAATATTGTCAAATATAAAAAATAAATCTAAAAAAATTGTACAATTCTCTTTATACGTACTATTAACTATATAGTTTAGACACAAACCATTCAATACACATTTTGCAATCATGTTTCTTTATGCCAAATTTGCAACATGAAATATGATATATCACACGAGTTGCAAAAAAGAATACTCATACTCGACGGAGCCATGGGTACTATGATACAGAAATATAAACTCACCGAAGAAGACTTTAGAAAAGATAGATTCAAAGATTGGAAATATGACCTTAAAGGAAATAATGACCTGCTGGCCATCACAAGACCTGATGTGATATTGGACATACACAGGCAATATCTGGAAGCTGGAGCCGATATCATAGAGACTAACACCTTTAGCAGCACCTCAGTAGCCATGGCCGACTACCATATGGAAAGCTTGGTGTATGAAATGAACGTAGAAAATGCCAAACTTGCACGCAAAGCAGCCGATGAATATACTGCAAAAAATCCGCTCAAACCCCGCTTTGTAGCAGGCGCACTGGGACCTACCAACAAGCTCACTTCCATGTCGCCGGATGTGAACGACCCCGGCATTCGTGCCATCACTTTTGATGAACTGGTAGTAGCATATACCGAGCAAATCAAAGGACTGGTAGAAGGCGGTGCAGATGTGCTCCTCTTTGAAACCATCACTGATACACTCAATACCAAAGCAGCTCTGTTTGCTGCTAATAAATTAAAACAAGATAACATTAAATATGATGTGCCCCTTATGGTATCAGGCACCATTACTGATGCTTCAGGGCGCACCCTGTCGGGGCAAACCACAGAAGCATTTTACAATTCACTCTCTCATGCAGGACTATTATCTGTAGGACTCAACTGTGCCCTCGGTGCCAAAGATATGCGTCCTTACCTTCAGACACTATCTCAAATAGCAGAATGCTATGTAAGTGTATATCCCAATGCAGGATTGCCAAACCAGTTTGGCGAGTATGACGAAACACCGCAAATTATGCTGCACAACGGGGTTCATCAAGACTTCATAGACAGTGGTTTTGTAAATATTATAGGAGGCTGCTGCGGCACCACACCAGACCACATCCGCGAAATGGCCAAAATGGCCGAAGGCAAAAAACCGAGAGTGCCTGCTGCGCCTGAACCATATATGAGGCTTAGTGGGTTAGAGCCATTTGCTATCACACCCATTACCAACTTTGTGAATATAGGCGAGCGCACCAATATCACAGGGTCCATAAAATTTGCCAGATTAATAAAAGAACAAAAATTAGATGAAGCACTTGCCATAGCCCGCGAGCAGGTAGAAAACGGTGCACAAGTCATAGACATAAATATGGATGAGGGTATGATAGACTCCGAAGCCATGATGACACGTTTTCTAAACCTTATAGCCTCCGAACCGGACATAGCACGTGTGCCCGTAATGATAGACTCCTCAAAGTGGAGTGTGATAGAGGCAGGTCTCAAATGTGTGCAAGGTAAGGCCATAGTAAACTCTATATCGCTCAAAGAAGGAGAACAAAAATTCATAGAATATGCCCATAAAATAAGGATGTACGGTGCTGCTACTGTAGTGATGGCATTTGACGAAACAGGGCAGGCCGACAGCTATCAACGCAGAATAGAGATTTGCAAACGCAGCTATGATATATTGGTAAATAAAGTAGGTTTCCCACCTCAAGACATCATATTTGACCCTAATATACTCACAGTAGCCACAGGCATAGAAGAGCACAATAACTATGCGGTAGATTTTTTTAATGCTACGCAATGGATAAAGCAAAACTTGCCTCTTGCCAAAGTGAGTGGAGGCGTATCAAATATTTCTTTTTCTTTTAGGGGAAATAATCATGTGCGTGAGGCCATGCATGCAGTATTTTTATATTATGGAATAAAACATGGATTAGACATGGGTATTGTGAACGCAGGGGTGATACCTGTGTATGATGATATACCCAAAGAATTGCTGGAATATATAGAAGATGTGTTGCTCAACCGCAGACCCGATGCCACCGAACGATTGGTAACCTACGCAGAGCAAATAAAAGCCCAACAATCAGGGCAAAAAGCTGAAAAACAAGATGAAGAATGGCGCAGCCTGCCTGTAAACCAAAGACTTACCCACGCATTGGTAAAAGGAATAGACCAATACATAGACATAGATGTAGAAGAATGCAGGCAAACATTTGATAAGCCTATCGAAATCATAGAAGGGCCGCTCATGGACGGTATGAACGTAGTGGGTGACCTTTTTGGGTCAGGAAAAATGTTTTTACCTCAAGTGGTAAAATCTGCCAGAGTCATGAAAAAAGCTGTGGCATATCTACTCCCTTTTATTGAAGCCGAAAAACTAAAAAGTGGTAACACCACTACAAACGCAGGCAAAATCTTGATGGCCACCGTGAAAGGCGATGTACATGACATTGGCAAAAATATAGTAGGAGTAGTGCTGGGCTGCAATAACTATGAAGTAATAGACCTTGGGGTAATGGTGCCTGCAGACAAAATCATAAAAACAGCCATAGACGAGCAAGTAGACGTGATAGGCCTCAGTGGTCTCATTACTCCCTCGCTGGATGAAATGGTGCATATGGCCAAAGAAATGGAAAGAGTAGGGCTTAATATTCCGCTGCTCATAGGTGGTGCTACTACAAGTAGGATACACACAGCAGTAAAAATAGACCCTCAGTACCATGGCAGTGTAGTACATGTATTGGACGCCTCGCGGTCGGTGCCTGTAGTATCCAGCTTGTTGGGCAAGGATACAAAACAACCATTTTTCCAAAAAATAAAGGATGAATATACTAAAATGCGTGAAGAGCATGCAGGCAAACAAAAAGACAAAAATTATTTACCAATAGCACAAGCACGCAGCAAAAAATTCACCACAGATTGGTCGCAGATAGATATTAAAAAGCCACATATACTTGGCAATAAAGTATATGAAAACTATTCCCTTGCCGAAATAGCCAAATATATAGACTGGACACCTTTTTTTCAAACATGGGAACTTGCAGGCAAATATCCTAAAATACTCACAGACCCTATAGTGGGCACAGAAGCCACAAAATTATATGACGATGCACGCAAAATGCTCAAAGATATCATTGATAAAAAATTGCTCAAAGCTTCGGCAGTGATAGGTATATACCCGGCTGCCCAAGTGAATGATGATGATATAGCACTCTATCATTGCGAAGCATTGCCTCATGGCAGCCACTACCACTACTCCGAAGACCGCAGCAATCCATACACATTTGCACATGATAATACACCTGTAGTACTGCACCATTTGCGCCAGCAAACACTAAGGGCTGAAAATGTGCCATATCTGTGTCTGGCAGATTTTGTGGCTCCCGCAAATAGCGGTAAAAATGACTATATAGGTGCTTTTGCTGTGACAGCAGGCATAGGCTTAGATGTATTGGTAAATGCATACGAGGCTGCACATGACGACTATAACTCCATCATGGCAAAAGCCATGGCAGACCGACTGGCAGAAGCCTTTGCCGAGCTCATGCATGAAAAAGTGCGCAAAGAAATATGGGGCTATGCAAGTGCTGAAAACCTCAGTAATGAAAACCTCATAGATGAACAATACCAAGGTATAAGACCTGCACCCGGCTACCCTGCCTGCCCGGACCATACTGAGAAAGCTACACTGTTCAAACTGCTTGATGTAGAAAACAATATAGGACTGATACTTACTGAGAGCTACGCCATGTATCCTGCTGCAGCTGTGAGCGGATGGTATTTATCGCACCCACAAAGCAAATATTTTGGACTTGGCAAAATTGACAAAGACCAAGTAGCAGACTATGCAAAACGCAAAAATATGAGTATGGATATATGCGAAAGGTGGCTAAGCCCTGCCTTGGGATATTGACAACTTGTTAATGTATTAAATAATCATATATTATACTCAATATTTCTATGGCTATAGTACCTGCTACTACCCCAGATGTGTATGATATACGGTGAATAGTACATCTTAATCATATAAATAATGATTGTAAGGAAATATTTTGCATGCAAATAGGTGTATTCACAAAATCAGATAACTTTGCATCATGTTTTTAATACCTTTTTATTAATTAATAATGAATTTAAGTTATAAAAGATTAAATAACCTTACAGGGTGGGCAGTATTTTTAGTAGCATTGGTCACCTATATTCTCACAGTAGAGCCTACAGCCAGTTTTTGGGATTGTGGCGAGTTCATTGCATGTTCCTACAAACTGCAAGTACCGCATCCGCCGGGTGCACCTATGTTTTTACTTATCAACCGTATATTTTCCATGCTTGCCTTAGGCGATGTATATAAGGTAGCTTATTGGGTTAATATATCATCAGTGTTGGCAGCTGCATTTTCTATTTTATTTCTGTTTTGGAGCATCACACTATTGGCTCGCAAAATAGTACTTACAGATTTAAAGGCAGAACCCTCGCTGCCCCAAATATTGGCCATATTAGGCTCAGGTGCAGTAGGTGCACTTGCCTACACATTTTCAGACTCATTTTGGTTTTCGGCGGTAGAGGCAGAGGTATATGCTATGTCATCATTTTTCACAGCCATTGTATTTTGGTGTATGCTCAAGTGGGAGGCAGTGGCAGACGAAGACGGAGCAGATAAATGGCTACTGCTCATAGCCTATTTGGTAGGGTTGTCTATCGGGGTGCACTTGCTCAACTTAGTCACTATACCTGCTTTAGGACTCATATATTATTTTAAGAGATATAAACCGGGTTTCAAAGGCTTTGTCATAAGCATGCTTGCCAGCTTGGCTATATTGGGTGTCATACAAGTGGGTATCATACCCGGATTGCCCACTTATGCAGGCAAGTTTGAAGTGTTGTTTGTCAATAATTTTCATTTACCATTTGGAAGCGGCATTATATTTTTTAGCATACTTATCATAGGAGGGCTTGTGTGGGGCATTATTTATTCACAAATAAATAATAAAGTACTATTGAATACAGGCTTGCTCGGACTTGCCTTTGTGCTCATAGGCTATGGGTGCTATGCTATGATAGTGATACGGTCAAACTTTAACCCACCCATAGATGAAAACAATCCTGAAGATATTATGAATGTGGTATCGTACCTCAAACGAGAGCAATATGGCGACAGACCAATACTCTATGGGCCGAGCTACACAGGAGAACTCATAGACCAAGAGCAAGGCGAAGCATTGTACAGAAAAGGTAAAGAAAAATATGAAATATATGACTATAAAGTAGAAAACAAATTTGACCCCAAGCATAATATTCTCTTTCCGCGTATGCACAGCCGCCAACCCGGCCACGCACAGGAGTATGCCCGATGGACAGGCAGAGCTGCAGGCAAAAAACCTACTATGAGCGATAACCTTACTTTCTTTTTCAAATACCAACTTGGGCACATGTATTGGCGATACTTTTTGTGGAATTTTTCAGGTCGCGAGGGCGATGATCAAGACATGGGATGGCTTAGAGCTTGGGATACAGCAGACGCTCTGCCAGAGTCGCTTGCCAAAAGCAAAGCGCGCAACAACTTTTTTATGCTCCCTCTCATATTAGGATTGCTCGGGGTAGTATTTCACTATGGCAAATCCAAAAAAGACTTTATGGTAATGCTGTTTTTATTTGTGCTCACAGGCATAGCATTGGTAGTATATCTCAACCCACCCCCCACAGAGCCGCGCGAGCGCGACTATATATATGTAGGCTCTTTTTATGCCTTTGCCATTTGGATAGGGTTAGGCGTGCTGGCGGTAATGGATTATATGAAAACACTAGTAAAAAAAGAAGTATACCTGCCCATAATATCTACATTGCTATGCCTCACAGTACCCACCGTGATGGCTGCCCAAGGCTGGAACGACCATAACAGAAGCAACCGCTACCACTCTGTGGACTCTGCCAAAAACTTGCTCAACTCTTGTGCCCCCAATGCAGTACTATTTACAGGAGGCGATAATGATACATTCCCGCTATGGTATGTACAAGAGGTAGAGGGTTTTAGAACAGATGTAAGAGTATGTAACTTGAGCTTGCTCAATACAGACTGGTATGTACAGCAGATGAAAATGCAAGCTTATGATTCCAAACCACTACCCATATCACTGGAGTTTGAAAATTTTATTCAAGGCAAAAACGACTATTTGCCATTTGTAGAAAACCCTCAAGGCAAAAATGGCATAAGCCTGCCTGTGTATATAAATTTGGTAAAAGAAAATCACCCTGCCATCACCGTACAGGCATCGAGCGGGAGCAGCTTGTGCACGCTGCCTTCAGAATATTTGATACTGCCCATAGACACTGACAAAGTACGAAATATGGACTATATACCCAAAGGCAAAGAATCCCTCATCCCTGCCGAGATAAAATGGCGCATAGGCAGAGGCGCATTAGAGAAAAAAGACCTTATCATGCTCGATATGATAGCTACAGGCAATTGGGAAAGACCACTCTACTTCTCCACCACCCTCTCAAACTCCAACTATCTAGGCTTGCGCGAATATATGCAAATGGAGGGTTTGGCATATAGGCTTATGCCATTCAAAGTAGATGGAGCCACACAAGGCTTTGTAAATACTGATGTAATGTATGATAGAATGATGAAAGGCATGTACTGGCGCGGACTTGATGATGAAAACTGCTACTATGACGAAAATTACAAACGCTTTCCGCTCAATGCACGCCTCTCGTTTTACAGACTTGCGGCTGAGCTGCTTGCAGAAGGCAAGCCCGACAAAGCCAAAGAAGTAGTATATCACTGCCTCAAAGTAATACCCGACAAGTCTATTCCTTATGACGTGTATTCACCCTCATTCATAGGTATATTGCTACGCACCGGCGATAGTGCCAAAGCATTTGAAATAGCTGATATCATGCGTAAACGTGCCGAAGATGAGCTCAAATATTATTACAAAAACGACATACAAAACGAAATGGCCGTGCAGACCAACCTATATATAGTGAACCAAATCATGATGGTGCTCAAAACCGAAGGTCTTGACGATAAAGCCAAAGCATATGATGATATATTGAGGCAATATCTGGGGGATAACTATTAATAGGCATGAGGCTGCATTACCTACAGCATGAGATATTTGAAACACCCGGGTGCATACTCGCTTGGGCTTCACAAAAAGGGTTCACCCTCACACACACCATGCTGTATGAAGCAGATGCCCGCCTGCCACAAGCCAAAGACATAGACGCACTCATAGTGATGGGGGGCAGCATGGGAGCCAATGACGATGACAAGTACCTATGGATGAGTGCAGAAAAAAAACTTATTACAGAAGTAATTAACCTTAATAAACCTGTATTGGGTATATGCCTTGGTGCCCAACTCATAGCCAACGTATTGGGAGCAAGGGTGTACGGCAACCATACCAAAGAGATAGGATGGTACCCTGTAAATCTTACCCCTGAAGGTACCCACAATGCTGTTTTCAATGCTTTCCCCAATGCTTTTCATACATTTCACTGGCATGGAGATACCTTTGACCTGCCTCGTGGTGCCGTGCACATAGCCTACTCGCAAGATTGTGTACATCAGGCTTTTATGTACGGCACAAATGTGCTTGGCATACAGTACCACCCTGAAATAAGGCAAGAAGATATTCAGATGATGGTAGCCCACGACAGTGGGGAACTTGCGCAACTGTCTGAATCACAAAAAAATGATATGGATAAACATCAAGATTGGTGCAACGCCAATAACGCTTGGCTGTGCCATGTGCTGGACAGGTGGGTAGGGTGAAGCTATTTCAAACTACTATTTGCAATCTTGAAGTACACCATAGTCGAAGCTGTACTTGAATTTCTTTTTTACAAACTCTACTCTGAGGTTGTAGGGATTATCTATTTTTATGGCAAAGTTTTTTGAATTACTCAAAAAACATTTTTTAAACTTGATTTTCCCATACTCAATGTATAACTTAGGACATCCTTTGATAGTGGTATCGTTATTATTAAAGGTTATTGATATATTTTTGTCAACTATTAGTTTTTTTACTTTTACATAGAGTGCTCCGGCAACTGTGAGATTAAGCGATGACAAGGTGTATTTTTTTGCATAAATAAATTGCGGGGTGGTGATTAATCTTCCTAATGACTTATCATTATTTTGTGACAAAGCACTCAGATTAATTAACAACAAAAATATACTACATAATATGGCTGTCTTGGTTTTCATCTTTTTATGATATCGTTAAGGTTTGCACTGTATCCTATTTGCATCTGCACATAATCGCCACTTTCTTGAAAACTCTTGGTGTATATGGCTCTGAAAAATATTTTGTTATGCTTGTCTTCATTGGGGAAATAGTATAAGTTCACCATTAATTGAAAAAACCAATAATCATTGGTGACTGATTTATCAATTATAGTATCAGTATCGTAAGTAGTGTTACGATTTACTAATTTTCCTAATTCATTAGGATAGTTTATGGTATAATAATGTTTGTTCAATACGTTTTCTCTTGATAGTATGTTCCACATGAGCCTGCCTCCAAACTCTGCCCCAAAGTTGTATACAGGCCTCACAAGTATCACAGGCTCCAATACTATGTTGTGTGATAGCACGTGCTCAAGGTAATCTGCAGATTTGTTATTGCTGCGGGTAATAGCACCCAAATAGCCTGCCTTTATGTCAAAAGTAGTGTATTGCAAGTGCTTGTGCGAAAAGTTGTAGATACTCATCATAGTGCCAAATCTTAAAAATGCTTGCTGTTGCACTTTTATTCTAAAGTCTGTATTGCTAAAGTTGATTGTATCTGACCGCTCGCCATACACTGTGTACCACAAAAACGGTTTTACAGTTTGGAACAAGTACCCAAATCTATTTTTTATGTTGCGTGTATGTAGCATCAGTGTAGGAGATATTTCTGTATGTATATATCCGTTATTTGACTTGAATGCCAGTTGGTTAAAGTCTGTGAATATAGCAGCATCTACCAGCTGCGATAGCCCTTTGCCTACTTCTATCTCTTTTTGAGGTGCTTTGCTTTCCAATGTAAAGAAATAATCATTATTGGGTATTGCGTATTGCGGATTTGTGGTCTCATATATGAGCGCATCACCTATTTTGATGTGTAGGTTTGACTTTGTATTTACATCATAAAGTTTATCATCTTTGCGCAAAAAGTATTCATTGATAGGCAAAGGAGCATCTTGATTGGTAAATGTATAGCGAGCATTGCCATCGCGGGTTTTAGTGTATACATATATGTGTTTTATGACACCATTCATTATTTGCAGGTCTATTTTATCTATTAGTAGCAGTATTGTATCATTGGTGCTTATATTTTTTGGAGGCACATACCCTAAATAATATTTATTACTTTCAATAGGGGTAGATATAGCTGCAACGGGTTCTTGACTATAAGTAAAGTGCCCAACTTTGTCATTATTCTTACCTGAAATAGAAATAAGGTGGTCTAGTTTTGTTTTAATTTCTTTAATTGCTTTTTCAGATTCTGACAAGGGTTTTGCTGCGCCTAACAAAGTATAGGTATTGGTATTATATATGATGTTGGTATTATTCCCACAAGAGGTGCCTATCAATGTGAAGCAACTGCCCACCAGTGAGTAGCATCCTTTTGTGGTATCAGAAGGAATGAAATTTTTGTTATCTGTGCCACAAATAATAAATTGACAGAATGTGCGAGTGTTGAAAAATAGCGTTAATAAGAATAATATTGTAAATCGGCTCATTATTAGGTAATTGTAATTGCACAATTATATGTATTATTATTTATAAATTACAATTTTTTTACTTTTTTTTCATACTAATAATTTGGTATAAATTCTTAATTCTTATCATTCTACAAACGAGAAGATGATGAGCCTAGAGTAAACTAAGTATATTTAATTAGAAGTAGTTTTAGTAATAAGTCAAATGGTTATTATAAATTTAATACTCTTCAGTAATTGTGAAGTAAAAATTATAACTTACAACATGCCCTGTATATGCCCTACTATTACCTCTGTGGCTTTGTGCATGTTTTCACTATTAGGTACTATGATGTCAGATTCGTATATGTATGGTAATATATACTTTTGGTATGCAGGCTCTACATGGTGCACTATACTGTATTGCACCTCTTCTGCACTGTTGCCTCTGTAGGTAGTATCTCTCATTATGCGCCTCTGCGCTCGCAAGGGCTGTGGGGTGTCAACAAATATTTTTAGCGCAAGTTTGTTTTTAATATTTTCAAAATAATATAAAAATATTCCTTCTACTACTATCACAGGAGCAGGCAATATATGCATTTGCTTCACTTTCAATGTAGGGTTGTTGTAGTTATACTCCATTTTGAAGACCGGCTGCCCAGCCATAAGTGCTTCTATATCACTTTCAAAAGATTTTATATCTAATCCAGTAGGGTCATCAAAGTTTTTTACGCCGTTTTCATCTGCAGGTATCTCATGTATAGGGTTATAATAATGGTCTAACGATATAGTACTAAGCTGGTTTTGTGCAAAGTGCGATATTATATTTTCTAAAAATGTAGTTTTGCCCGAGCCGCTACCTCCACATATTCCTATGATGTATGGTGTATTCATGTATCAGTTACAGTAAGTTTATTATTAATATATCAATGTCGTTTAGTTAAGCCGCTATTGCTTGTCAGGCTGAGTCTGTAGAAGCCTCTTTCTTGGAAATTTGCCAATATTTCAACAAACTCTCGTTTAAGGACGAGACAAATTTCCTAAACTAAACATCATTGTATAATATATACGTAATAATTGTGTGAACATATTAATTTTATCAATTAGCAGTAGCCAATGAATATATATTTTTTGCAAAAACAAAAAAATAGATAACTTTTGCAACAATGAATTACCAAAAGAAGAACTATACAGCCCCTGAGCTGCTCCGCTTGTATGAGTTGATGCTTGCCACAAGACTTTTTGATGAAAAAATGTGCTTGGGAGTGAAGCAGGGCTTAGTATCAAAATGGTTTTCGAGCATTGGTCAAGAGGCTATTTCTGTTGGCAGCATTCTTGCACTTGGCTCACAAGATTGGGCACTTCCCGCGCACCGCAACTTAGGGGTATATTTGGGTAGAGGCATCACTTATGCAGAGTTGCTGCATCAGCTCAAGGGTACTCTGCAGAGCATCACCCAAGGGCGCGACAGGTCATTCCATTTTGGGTCTGTAAAGCATCATATTTATGGCATGATATCGCATATGGCAGCACACTTGCCTGTAGCTGCAGGCATAGCCTTAGGCAACTCACTGGACAATCAAGGGAATGTAACCATAGTATATACAGGCGAGGGCTCTACAAGTGAAGGAGACTTTCATGAAGCACTTAATCTGGCTGCCGTGTGGCAGCTGCCCATCATATTTATGGTAGAAAATAATGCTTATGCACTTTCTACGCCTTCTGCAGAGCAATACCATTGCCATGCCATCATAGACAAAGCACCCGGCTACGGTATAGATGGGTTGCAAATAGACGGTAATAATGTGCTGGAGGTGTACGATGCTGTCAAAGAAATAAGTGCCATTATCAGAGATAGACCTCATCCTGTACTCATAGAGTGCATCACCTTTAGGATGAGAGGGCACGAGGAAACATCGGGCACAGCCTATGTGCCTGAAATATTATTTGACCAATGGGCTGAAAAAGACCCGCTTAACAATTTTGAAAACTACCTTTTGGCAGAAAAAATTATTACACCACAAGAGATTGACAAAATGGCTCAAAACATTAAGTCTGATATTGAGAAAGCAATACATAGCATTACTGATATGGAAGGTGAGGTGTTAGGTGCAGATAAAGTACTTGTGTACAAACCCCATACCTCGCGTGCTGCCATAGAGGCAAAAGGAAACAAACAGGAAAAAAAATTCATTGAAGCCATATCCGAAACATTGGCATACAACTTAGAAAAATACCCTAACCTCATACTTATGGGGCAAGACATTGCAGACTATGGAGGCGTCTTCAAAGTCACCAATGGTTTTGTACAAAAGTATGGTAAAGAGCGCGTGCGCAATACACCCCTATGCGAGTCTGCAGTGTTGGGTAGTGCCATTGGTATCACCATAGCAGGTTATAAATCTGTAATTGAGATGCAGTATGCAGATTTTGTAAGTTGTGGGTTTAACCAAATTGTGAACCACATTGCCAAGCTATACTATCGCTGGGGGCAGCATGTAGATGTGGTGATACGTATGCCTGCCGGTGCAGGACTGGGTGCAGGTCCATTTCACTCTCAAAGTACCGAAAGCTGGTTTTTTCATGTACCCGGGCTCAAAATGGTGTATCCATCCACCGCATACGATGCCAAAGGATTACTTAATGCAGCCATAGATGACCCCAACCCTGTGCTGTATTATGAGCACAAAGGGCTATATAGAACTCAGAAATCTGATGTACCTTCGGCCCACTACAGCATACCTATTGGCAAGGCAAATATGATAAAAAGCGGAGAAGCCTGCCTCATAGTAACTTACGGTATGGGTGTGCACTGGGCACAACAAGCTGTAGCACAGCTAAATATAGATATATCTATCATAGACTTGCGCTCATTGATGCCATGGGACAAAGATATGGTGCTGCAAGAGGTGAAGCGCATAGGCAAAGTACTATTGCTCACCGAAGACACCCATACAGGTAGCTTGATGGCAGAGATAGCAGCCACCATATCAGAGCAATGTTTTGAATATCTTGATGCGCCCATAGCCAGAGTGAGCAGTCTTGATACGCCTGTGCCGTTTAACAGTACATTGGAAAACCAATTTTTGGGAAAAGAAAGATTGATACAAAAACTTAGGGAATTGTGCGAATATTAAGTATTAATATTCATAACCTTGAGCCACACAGCCAAGTTCACCACTCTCCATAGCGGGTTGCTATTTTTATGTGCCTCTTCAAATATGGCATCCCAATTTTTTATAAGTGACTTATAATCAATATATTCTGACAATGACTCGTTAATATAAGGTTTCAAAATCGGTCTCATCTCTTGCAGCCAAGCGGTTTGATTGCTTACAAAACCTACTTTGTCTTTTCTTGCATATATAGAATGAGGCAAATACGGTTTCATTGCTTCTCGCAAGCAATATTTTGACACACCGTCTCGTATCTTGAAGTCCCATGGTATATTGAGCGCGTATTCAAATAGTGGCAGGTCGTCTGCAAAGGGCATACGAGACTCTACCCCATGTGCCATGGCATTGCGGTCGGCACAGCGATACATGGTTTTCAATGTATTTCCAAAATAGTCAAATATAAGTTTTTCGGCTGGATTATTATAAATTTCTTGCAAAAATTGGTTGTTGTTTTGTGTTGTATTTATGAAGTCTTGCTTTATAAACTGGTATATTTTATATCTTTTTTTTAATTGATTAATATAATTTATGTTTGATGAATATTTGTATACTATTTGCTTTATAATATTAAAAAAAATCAAATTTATTTTCACATTTTTTAACAAATTTTCATATTCATTATTATAGATTTTATATAGAAAATATATATAAAAATAATGATAATACCCTGCAAATAACTCATCAGCACCTTGCCCTTCGAGCACTACTTTTATACCTTTTGTACTTACAGATTTCATCAGGCTGTAGTGCATATATGTGTTAAGATTCATGACCGGAATATCTAAATCATATACAAATTTTTCGAGATGGTGAGCTATATCTGTTGGCTTTACCTCATCATATATCGGCGTACATTTTATTTGTGATGAGGCTATGTCAATCCATTTTTTTTCACTCAATGTGCTGTTGTTGAGCACACTGCTAAATGTATATAAACCCGTGCTTGCATGCTTTGACATGATTGAGGCAATGGATGTACTATCTATGCCTCCACTCAGTGTACATGCCACGGGCACATCGGAGCGCATACGTATTTTTACGCTATCTTCAATTTTTTCGCGCAATATTTGAGTATCACAGTTTACAGATATTTGCTGAAAAGTGTAATATTTTTTTTGAATAATTTCATTTTTTTTAATGTCAATATATAGATATTCTGATGAATTAATTTCTTTAATATTATAAAATATACATTGATTGTTTTTCTCAGTTTCTGCAAATATTAAATAGTTTAATATTGCATTATTATTTATTTTTTTATCAAAATTTTGTATGGTAGTTATTGATTTTATTTCAGAACTGAAATAAATATATTGACTGTTATTATAAATATACAAAGGCTTCAGCCCTGTACGGTCGCGGGCTAGTAATGCGGTCTTTTTTACATGGTCATATATACAAAACGCCCACATGCCATTGAGTTTTTGCAGAATTTCTATACCATAAGTCATATATCCCTTGAGCAGCACTTCGGTGTCTGATTGGGTATCAAAAGTGACACCCTGCTGTGTGAGTTGATGCCTTATTTCTACATAGTTATATATCTCTCCGTTGTAGGCTATCCAATATCTGCCATCGGGGGTGCACATAGGCTGGTGACCTGCTGCAGAAGTATCTATTATGCTCAATCTTCTGTGTGCCAATGCATAATAATATTCATTTTGTGCATTTTTGATATGCATTTGTGGGGCATAGGCATATTTGCTTTCCCATACTGTTGGGGGAGTAGTAGAGCCCCCGTAGCAGTGAAATACATCAGGTGCAAATAGTGTAAACCCCTCATCGTCAGCTCCTCTGTGGGCAATAGCATGGTGCATTGACTGAAGGTCTGCCAAAGATATAGGCTTGCCATTTGTAGAAAATATACCAGATATACCACACATACTTTTGCAATATTAATGATAACGGTGCAGTAACACTAACCTACATAAATATAATAGGCCTTGCTTCAAGATATTTTCTTAGTTTCGCAAACAGTTATTAGTAATTAATAATAGGTGCAAATGCAGCAAAATGAGATTTTATTTCATAGATATTGTGAGGAATATTTGTGTCATAGCGGTAGCACTTTTTCACTTCAATGTATTCATAAGGTTTGAGCCGGGCTGCTATTGCCACACTACCTCCTTCGAACACAGGTGTAAAGATATTTTCATACTAAATGGGTACTACAGTATTACTCGTTTGTCTGTAATGTTGTATTTGACTGCCTCATTCATAGTTTTATTAAGAAATATTTTATTGAAATAGAAAAAATATGTAGAGTGAATATGAAAAAATACAATCTTATGAAATGAAAATCATTTAGTTTTGAAAGATTTTTGAATAAATAATGAAAAATATACTTATCACCGGCGGTGCCGGATTCATAGGCTCACATGTAGTGCGCCTGTTTGTAAATAAATATCCTGACTACCATATATACAACCTTGACAGCCTTACCTATGCGGGCAATCTTGAAAACAATATGGACATAGAGCACTTGCCCAATTACACATTTATAAAAGGTGATATTACAGACAAGCAATTTATTAACTCACTGTTTCACAAATACCAAATAGAGGGTGTGCTGCACCTTGCAGCAGAGTCGCATGTGGATAGATCTATCGAAAACCCCATGCAGTTTGTAGAAACCAATGTGATAGGCACCGTGATATTGCTCAATGCTGCGCTAATGTACTGGAAAGACAATATGGATGGAAAAAGATTTTATCATATCTCTACCGATGAGGTATTTGGCTCGCTTCACAATCCTAAAGATTTTTTCACCGAAGCCACCCCATACGACCCTCAATCGCCTTATTCTGCCTCCAAGGCTGCTTCCGATCATTTTGTGAGAGCATATCACAACACATATGGCTTGCCTATAGTACTATCCAACTGCTCCAACAACTATGGACCTAATCACTTTCCGGAGAAACTTATCCCGCTTATGATTAATAATATCAAAAACAATAAACCATTGCCTGTGTATGGCAAAGGCGAAAATGTGAGAGACTGGCTATATGTAGAAGACCATGCCCGAGCCATAGACCTAATATTTCATAAAGGTAAAATAGGAGACAGCTACAACGTAGGAGGATTTAACGAATGGAAAAATATTGATATTGTACATCTGCTTTGTGGCATTATGGATAAAAAACTTAATAGACTTGCCGGCACCAGTGCACAACTTATCACATTTGTAAAAGACAGGCCGGGTCATGACCTGAGATATGCCATAGATGCTACCAAAATCATGAAAGAGCTCGGCTGGAAACCGTCATTGCAATTTGAAGAAGGCCTTGAAAAAACGGTAGATTGGTATTTGCAAAACACCGCTTGGCTACTACATGTGACCTCCGGCAGCTATGCCAATTATTACAAACAAAACTATGAAAACAGATAAAATTATTAACCAAATAACTATATAATATAACATGCTTAACATAAAGCTATTATTAGCCACTTTATTCTTCATTTGTTTACTACTTGCCTCACATGCCCAAACCTGCATACGCTATGATAAAACTCGCGATGGATTCATCGTATTTCACCCCATAGCTACTGATGCCAATGGCAAAATATTGCCTTGGAATAATAGCGACCTCGCAGTTGCATATGACCAAATACTATCACTCACCTGGGCATTTTGGGATACTATGAAGCGCGATATCAACGGCTTGCCTTACTATATGAACCATCAAGTGTGGTGGCAATACGGCACAGACCCGCGAGGTATGGGAGGCGACCAACTGGCTATGGCATTGTCATCATTTCAGCTCTATTATGCATACACTGGCAATGAAAAAATAAAAGAAAACATGAAATTTATAGCAGAATACTATCTCATAAACGGACTTTCGCCCGCACAAGCAGCATGGCCATACATCCCTTATCCTTATAATAGCTTTGTGTACGGAGGCAAATTTGATGGTGATATGGTAGCAGGCAAATATTTTACACAACCCGACAAGGCAGGCTCATTTGGATATGAACTGCTGAAATTATACAAAATGTGCAAACAACGCTGGTATAGCCATGCACATGAAGACTTATATTTGCAATATGCCATACAAATAGCCAATACACTGGCACAAAAAACTACACCCGGCAATGCTGATAATTCACCATTGCCATTCAAAGTAAATGCACTCACAGGCGAAGTGGGCATGCTCAAAAGCAACGATGGCAAAGGCAATGCAGATATGAAATCGAGCTATACCACCAACTGGGCAGGCACACTCTGCCTACTCGAAGACTTGGTAAAACTCAAAAAAGGAGATACAGTACTATACAAAAAAGCCCATGCGCAAATCATAACTTGGGTGCAATCTTATCCAATAAAAACCAATAAATGGGGTCCTTTTTTTGAAGACGTACCCGGATGGAGCGATACACAAATCAATGCTGTCACCATGGCGCAATATATAATGATGCACCCACAACTGTTTCCCAATTGGAAAAATGATATAAAATCTATTTTCAGCTGGGTATATGAAAAGTTGGGTAATAAAGACTGGGACAAATATGGAGTATTGGCTATCAATGAGCAAACAGCCTATCAAACCCCGGGCAACAGCCACACCTCCAGACAAGGTTGTGCAGAGTTGCAATATGCATCACTCGCCGGAGATACCACACTCATACAAGGTGCAATACGCAAGCTCAACTGGGCTACCTACATGGTAGATAATGATGGCAAAAACTGCTATATGAATGATGAAGTGTGGCTTACAGATGGCTATGGCGACTATATGAGGCACTACCTGCGAGCTATGGCTGCATTACCCTCACTTTGCCCGCCCCAAAACCATATTATCCACACCACAGATATCATTTGCCAAGTAGATTATGCCCCTGATTTTAACAAACGTATGGCCAAATATGTGACAGATGAAGAAACTAAAACAGCTCTCATATATTACAAAACCTTTGAAAACGCCAGCACCGAAACCATACGTATGACTAAAAAGCCCTCAAAAGTAACCCTTGACTGGAAACCAATAAGTGAAGACAATGCCTTGAAAACCAACACATGGAAATGGACACCCATGAAACAAGGAGGCTTGTTCAAAATCAATAAAAATGGGTATGAGGTCAAAATATTTGATTAGCACCACAGGTTTTTTGCCTTTTACATTGCCAACCTCCTATGTACCCAACTCAAGTTACGTATCCACATCCAACTAATAATCATTGAAGATATAATATTTTAGATTTAAAATTGAAACCCACCATTTTACAATGGCATCAAACAAAAAGTGACAAGAAGAAAATATCATTTCATGCTTGCATAGGATACATTATTTTTTTTGTTCATATATTTGCAGCGTTATTAAGTATGTACAAACAAATCTTACCATTATTTATAGCCATCGTCTTGTTTGTTAGTTGCAGCAAATTTGCCAAAGTACAAAAAAGCGACAATGTAGACCTCAAATTCAAGGCAGCACAAAAATATTTTGAAAATAAAGACTACTACCATGCAGGGCAGCTCTACGAAGAACTTATTCCGCTGCTCAAAGGACAAAGTGAGGCCGAAAAATCACAATTTTTTTATGCATATTGCCAATATTATCAAGGCCAGCTCATATTAAGTGCCTATTATTTCAAAAAATTTTATGAAACATACCCGCGAAGCGAACTTGGCGAAGAAGCTTACTACATGCATTGCATATCACTGTATGAAGACTCTCCCGACTTTGAACTTGACCAGACCAATACCAAAAGTGCTCTAGATGCCATACAAGTATTTTTAGAAAAATTTCCCAATACCTCACATCTTACAGACTGCAACGATATGTCTGACAAGCTCACATTTAAGTTAGAGCTCAAGTCATTTCATCAAGCGAGGCTCTACTACCGCATGAGCGACTTCAAAGCAGGCATAATGTGCTTTGAAAATGTGATAAAAGATTACCCCTCTTCTAAGTTTGTAGAAGATTGCCACTATCTCAAGATACTTGCGCAATACAAACTTGCCCGCATAAGTATTGAAGAAAAGAAAAAAGAACGTTACAACACAGCTACTGAGTTTTATTATAATTTTATAGATAAATACCCCAATAGCAGATATCTGCTATCTGCCCAAAAAACATTTGAAAAAATTCAAAAAGAACTCAAAGCACTCGAAAGTAACCAAAAGAAGTGGTACCAAATATTTGGGTAATATAGACCTGTCTTCAACCGATTTTATGCCCGGAAGCTATCCGCTCCAGCCTCATAGACCTGCTTTTGTACTTGGGCATAAATATACTTATCACATAAGTACGAAAAATATAACCCCAAAAACTCTTTTCTATCAGTACAGGGTCTATATTGCTTTCTATTTCTTTATGATATTTGGGCAGTTCGCTCCAGTGTATGTTGGCTTTTTCGTGGTGCATGGTATGGTAGCCATTATTGAACAAAAATAAATTTACCCACATAAAGTTTCGAGAGTGATTCCACCTCGACTCCTCATCGGCATGTACATGCTGCACATAGTTGAACACAAATACTGCAAAACCCGACACTTGCTGAGGAATAATTACATACAAAAGTGCCTTTTGCCAATCTAATATTAAAAATGCGGCGTTCCACAATACCAATACTATGATTTGTGCCCAATACTCATAAAATGTCTTTCTATCGTTTTCTTTCAAATATTTCATATATGGTATTATACTTTTGGTCATTTGGTAAAAACCACTTACAGATGGGTATGAAAGCAATGACAATGCATGATTTTCTTCTGTATGTCTGTATGTGATGGAACTATCGCCCTCCTTATTATTAAATCTGTGATGGTTGCGGTTGTGGGTAGGTATCCAAGTAAATATGGGTATGCCGTAAAACACAGTGAGCCACCAATCTGTGAGTACATTCAGAGGTTTGTTTGTCCATATATTAATATGGTTGTGATTGTGTGTCATCACAGACACTGCTACCGAGAAGTGTAGGTATATCACATATATCCACCATGTAAAACCATATTGCCATTGGTATATAAATATACCTGTGGTAATGACGATATATAATAAGGTTTTGAGGTCTGCTTTGTATTTAAGCATATAGATTTTCATTTTTTCAGCATTGCAAAATTACAAAATATTTAACAATCCCTCAATTTTATTTGTTATATCAACAATAAACCAAAAATTTAATATAAAAACTATTGACATGTAAAAAGTTTCCGTAGTTTTGCTTCCCAGTTATACTAAGCCTGATTATATGAAAATTGCTAGTTTTGCCATATCATTATTGTTAACAGCACATTTTGTGCTATCACAACCCAAATACACCATCAGTGGCACTCTCAAAGACAAAAAAAATGGAGAAGATGTGATAGGAGCTACCATATCTGTCAAAGAAACACAAGCAGCTACTACTACCAATGCCTACGGCTTTTTTTCTATCACGCTGCCGGAGGGCAAATACACTATAAACGTCTCATACCTAGGGTATAAAACTTATACCAATGAGATTGACCTCAATGCCAACCAAAAACTCAATATCGAAATAGAAGAAGAAAAAATTGAGCTTACAGAAGTAGAAGTGACCTCTGAGCGCCCCGATGCCAATGTGAAAAGCATAGAAATGAGCATAAACAAACTGGAAATGGGGCAAATCAAAAAAATGCCTGCACTACTGGGAGAAGTAGATGTCATCCGCAGTATACAACTACTGCCGGGTGTGTCATCAGTAGGCGAGGGGTCATCAGGGTTCAATGTAAGAGGTGGTAGCATTGACCACAATTTGGTACTGCTTGATGAAGCACCTGTATACAATTCATCACATCTTTTTGGCTTTTTCTCAGTATTTAACCCCGATGCAGTAAAAGATGTGAAACTTTATAAAGGAGGCATACCGGCACAATATGGTGGTAGATTGGCATCTATACTCGATGTGAGAATGAAAGAAGGTAACAATAAAAGATTTGCTGCACAAGGTGGTATTGGTCTCATTTTCAGTCGACTTACTTTCGAAGGTCCCATCAAAAAAAACAAAGGCTCTTTTATAGTAGCAGGGCGTAGGTCTTATGCAGATGTGTTGGCTGCACCAGCTTTGGCATCAAATCCTGATTTGGATGGATTCAAGTTATATTTTTATGATTTTACCATGAAAGCCAACTACAACATAGGCACTAAAGACAAAATTTTTGCATCAGGGTACTTAGGTAGAGATGTATTTGGAGTAGCCAGTTTTGGGTTTGACTGGGGCAATTCTACCTTTACCACACGCTGGAACCATGTATTCAACGACAGATTGTTTATGAACGTCACAGGGTTCTACAGCAATTATGACTACGCTTTGGGTGCAGAAACCAACTCAGGCGGTGATAAATTCAGCTGGAAATCAAATATAATAAATTATAGCGTAAAACCCGAACTAACCTATTTCTTAAACAGTAAAAATACCATACAATTTGGTGGGCAGACTATTCTATATGACTTTGTGCCGGGCACACTCGAAATCATAAACAGTGGCAATCGCACTACATTAAAACTTGACAGTAAATACGCACTAGAGCATGCTGTATATATCTCTAATGAGCAAAAAATAATCCCAAGATTAAGTATGCAATATGGCTTAAGGCTTTCGGCATTTCAATATATAGGACCCGGTATAAAAAGAACTTATGGTCCCGAGCCTTACAAAAATGAAACCAGATACCCAGTAGCTGAACCTGAAAAAGTAGAATCATTACAGTCAATAGCATCATATATAAATCCTGAACCAAGACTTAATCTAAAATTTGAACTAACAGAATATTCCTCCCTAAAAGCCAGCTATATGCGTACTTCACAATACATCCACCTTATATCAAATACCGCAGCATCTATACCATTAGATGTATTCACTCCAAGCACAAATAACATAAAACCACAGATAAGTGACCAAGTAGCCATAGGATATTTTAGAAATTTTGGCTCAAATACCGACTATGAAACCTCTGTAGAACTTTTTTATAAAGATATGAAAAACCAAATAGACTATGTAGATGGTGCAGATTTGCTACTCAATCCAAACCTCGAAGGTGTACTGCTTTCCGGAAAAGGAAGAGCCTACGGAGCAGAATTTATGGTAAAGAAAAATAAAGGAAAACTCAATGGCTGGATAAGCTACACCATATCCAGGTCTGAAAGAAAAGTAGATGGTATAAGCAATGACGCTTGGTACCCCAACCGCTTTGACCGTACTCACAACCTGAATATAGTAGTAAGCTACCAGTTGAGCAAACGTGTAAGTGTCTCATCCAATGCACAATACGGCACAGGTACCCCAGTGAACTTATATAATATGGGCTATGCCTATGCAGGTCAGTATGTAGGTCACAACCCTACAAACGCTCGAAACAACATACGAATACCCGAATATTTCAGGATAGATGCATCTGTAAGCATCAAAAGCAAACGCAAAAAATATGACGAAGCAGAAATACCTGCCAATTTTTTCAAAGCCATTAAATACCGATACGAATGGGAATTAGTATTTAGTGTCTACAATGTGTTGAATGCTCGTAATCCTTTTGCCATATTCCCAAGATACAAAGAAAGCTTGTCCAATCAGGTCGGTGTCAATTATCAAGCTACCAATTTAGACCGCGAAATGGCCAAATTTTCATTATTTGCTACCATTATACCGGGCATCACTTATAACTTCAAGTTCTGATATGAAAATATATTATCACACCCTATTATTTATATTATCTGTTTGCATGCTTGCATGCACAGACCCTTACTCCATAGACTTAGAGCAGAGCGACCCACAGTTGGTAGTTGAAGCATTGCTTAAGCATGATGCAAACTTGCCCCAAACAGTTGGCAGAGATACGGTATTACTCACCCAAACACAAAAATTTATTGGAAACGACAAAACTTTGGCTACTATAGACAATGCCTCAGTATCCATCACCAGCAATGCCGGACAAACAGAAAACTTAACACCCTTAGGAAATGGTCGCTATGCTTCTGTATCACTCATCAAAAAAATTGGATATCAGTACACACTTACCGTAAAAACACCCGATGGCGAAACCTACAATGCCAGCACTTGGCATACTCGCCCTTGTGTGTATGACTCACTCACTCAAAAAATATTAGATAAACGCAACCCCAATACCCCGGCAGGTGTTATACCCAAAGGAGTATATATTGATATTGCAGGCTATGACCCCGCAGGAGCAGGTGACAGTTATTGGCTAAGGTTATACTTTAAAAGAGTATACAAAAATATATTTACTGGTAAAAAAACATCCCCCTACTTTAAAGGAGACTCTAACCTCACTAAATATGATCCTTGGCACTATGTACGTGACCCTAATAAAATAGGAATATCGCTTGACGGTATATCTGCAGATAACAATACAGATACGCTCCAAAACAGCACCAACAGACCTTTCGCACTAGTACTCAAAGATTTGATATTAAATGACTTAGATGGTCCGGCAATTTCAGACAAGCCTGCATACTTCCCAGGCGACTCTGTGTGGCTGGATATTGTGAGCCTAACATACCCTCACTTAATATTTTTACAGCGCATGAAAAAAGAACTTGAAAACGGTACAGGTGGAGGACTGGCCGGACTATTTTCAACACCTCCTTCTAACCTGCCCACCAACATAATCAACGCAAACTCAAATGGCAAAAAAGCAGTTGGATGGTTTGGAGCAGGCACCTACAAAACCCATAAAATCAGAATTATTAACTTTGATTTTATAGAAAACCAAGGTACACCCGGTAATTAATTCAGCAATATTTCTTATTATTATATTAATTATTCATGTCAAGCAATATTGAAATTAAACAAATGAATATAATAATAATACCATAACAGTGAAATAAAACAAATAAATTAACAAAACTTTAAAACCGATTTATATACATTTACGTTTTCATAACTGTACTTCGGTCACACATACAATAAATGGAAGAACTTAAAATCGAATTCCCTTCGGTTCTCGAAAATATCAAGCTGGTAGAGAGCTTCATAGACAATGCCAAAGAAAAGTTTCATATACCTGAAGATGTATATGGCAATATCATGGTAGCTGTCACAGAGTCTGTAAACAATGCCATTATACATGGCAATCATAGTAGTATTGAGAAAAGCGTGTGGCTTTCATTGTATATAGACTCCACCTCTCTTAAATGCATAGTAGAAGACGAAGGCTCAGGTTTTGACTTTGATAACCTTCCAGATCCCACTGCCCCAGAAAATATCAATAAAATTGGTGGCAGAGGTGTATTTTTAATAAAAAACCTTTCTGATAATGTCAATTTCACCGATGGTGGGCGCAGAGTTGAAATGTTATTTAATTTTTAATGTATAAAAATATTTTTTACAATACCATTGAAAGCAATTTCACATTAAAGTATAAAAGCAATATTACCAATTGGCTCAACCTGATAGCTTTGAACGAAAAAAAAAAAATAGAAACTATATCTTACACGTTTTGCAAAAACACTACTATCAAAAAAATAAATAACAAATATTTAACACACAACTACCCTACAGATATACTCACTTTTGACTTACGTGCACTCCACACTCAGCCTATATCAGCAGATATATATATAGGTATAGATATAATAAGACGCAATGCAGTCACATATAATACTACATTTGAGCTTGAATTGCTCAGAGTATTAGCCCATGGGCTGCTTCACCTCATAGGATATGACGATACCACAGTTGCAGCTCAAAAACAAATGCGCGAAATGGAAGAATATTATCTCAAATTATATATGCAAAAGTGATACCTGTCATTTTTTTCAAAAAATATTTTGCAGTTCCAATATCTTACTCTATCTTAGCACGGTAAAGTATCATTATGTTTAAAAACATGTCTAATAAAACTTCTCTTTCCAAAAATATCCCCTACCTCTTTGCACTGGTCATATTAGCACTGGCATGCTCCAAAAGCGGTAACCCAACCAGTATGACACCGGGTGGTGCAAGCACTACTACAGGTCTGCAATACAACGGCGACGATAGTAGCTTTCAGGTAAATGATTACAAAGGTCAGCCGGAAGGGCCTAATCTTGTATTCATAGAAGGTGGTCGTACTATACTTGGTTCATTTGAAGAAGATCTTATGAACACACGCGATAATGTGGAGCGTACAGTCACCATCACATCTTTTTTTATGGATGAAACAGAAATAGCCAATATCCACTGGCTTGAGTATCTTTTTTATGTAGCCAAAGACTCAGGAGGTACCCAATCCCCTGCCTATGTACGCTCAGTGCCCGATACCACTGTATGGAAACAAGAACTCTCGTACAACGATCCTTATGTTGAGCATTATTTCAGATACCCTGGTTTTAGATTTTTCCCTGTAGTAGGTGTATCGTGGAATCAAGCATATTCATATTGCAAATGGCGCTCTGCTGTAGTAAACAAAGGTCTTGCCATGGCAGCAGGTCGTCAAGATTTGGTAGATATTGCCAACTCAGGTGCACGCATACCTCTCGAATCAGGTCTGGTGCTTCCAGAGTATCGCTTGCCATCAGAGGCAGAGTGGGAGTATGCAGCCAAAGCATTGGTAGGCACTCAGTGGCTCGATGAAAACCAAACCCATGCACGCCTTTATCCTTGGGATGGTCATGCATTGCGCAACCCTTATGGTAACCAAATGGGTTTTTTCTTAGCCAACTTTAAAAGAGGCAGAGGCGACTATGCAGGTATAGCCGGCAAGCTCAATGATGGTGCTATGATTACCGAATACATATATACCTATCCTCCAAACGATTATGGACTGTATAATATGGCAGGTAATGTAAACGAGTGGGTATATGACCTCTACCGACCTATGTCTTTTCAAGATTTTGACGACCTTAACTCGCTCCGCAGAGACGGCTCTTTTGACGATGCCAAAAATTATAACAAAAGAGAATGGCTCTCACTCATAGACGATTCTGTAAGAGTATTCAAAGGAGGTTCGTGGAAAGATGTAGCCTACTGGCTCAATCCGGGTACACGCCGATACCTTGACCAAGACTCATCTACCTCTACTATAGGTTTCCGCTGTGCCATGATACGTGCAGGTACCAATTTCTAATAAGATTTCATACTATATTTAACAAAAAGCCTGTCAGAATATGACAGGCTTTGTTATTTTTATACCCAAATGTCAAAACCGAGAGAAGAAACGCCTTTGATGAAGCAGTATTATACTGTGAAAGAAAAATATCCGGGCGCAGTAGTACTATTCAGGGTAGGAGATTTTTATGAAACATTTGGCGATGATGCTGTGAAAACCAGCAAAGCACTCGGTATCATACTCACCAAAAGGGGCAACGGCTCTGCCAGTGAGATAGAGCTTGCAGGATTTCCGCACCACTCACTCGACAGCTACATGCCCAAACTCGTACGTGCCGGCTATAGGGTAGCTATTTGCGACCAACTCGAAGACCCAAAATTAGCAAAAGGTATTGTAAAAAGAGGGGTCACTGAGCTTGTAACACCCGGAGTGGTATACAGCGACCATGTGCTGAGCCAAAAGCACAACAACTATCTTGCATGCCTCCATGTATTACCCACATTGCAAAAAGCAGGTTTGGCTTTGGTAGACATCACTACAGGCGAGTTTATGGTAGCTGAAAACATGGTTGATAAAATTGAAAAACTCTTGCATCACTTTCAGCCCTCAGAAGTGATATTTGACAAAGGACAAAAAAGTATAGTATTGCCTTATATCAACGAAAAATTTAATACTTATGGAGTAGATGAATGGGTATATGCCGAACAATATACCACAGATATACTTTTGCAACAATTCGGCACATTGTCGCTCAAAGGCTTTGGTGTGCAAGATATGCAGCAAGCTACCATATGTGCGGGTGCCATACTGCACTATCTTAAAAGTACAGAGCATCATGAGCTCCAACACATAAAATCAATTTCACGAATAGAAGAAGAAAACTATGTGTGGATGGATAGGTTTACGGTGCGAAGTTTAGAACTTATATATCCCAATTATGAGGGTGGGGTAGCACTCATTGATATTATAGATAAGACGCTCACTCCCATGGGTTCTAGAGCTATACGCAAGTGGCTGCTCATGCCGCTCAAGCAACCCGAATCTGTGATGCAAAGGCAAAATATTGTCACCTATTTTATGAACAATCCTGATCAGGCCGCCATGATTGCAGACCTGCTCAAACCTATAGGTGACATGGAGCGTATCATATCCAAAGTATCTGCCAAAAGAATAAACCCGCGAGAACTTTTGCAGCTAAAAAAAGCATTGGCTAAACTAAAACCTATCCAACAAACCATACTTGACCATAAACCTACAACTGAACTGAGCATATTGGTGTCAAAAATAAACCTATGCGAATATCTGTATCAAAAGCTTGAAAATGAGCTTAATGATGAGCTTCCATTGGTGTCAAACCAAGGTGGGCTATTCAAAAAAGGAGTGGATAAAGAGTTGGACGAGCTTAGGGATATTGCTTATTCAGGCAAAGATACCCTTATGCAAATCACACGCAGAGAGATAGAGCGTACCGAAATATCTTCTCTAAAAATACAATATAACAAAGTATTTGGCTACTATCTGGAAGTGACTAATGCCCACAAAAGCAAAGTGCCGGCAGACTGGATAAGAAAACAAACTACCGTGGGCGCAGAGCGCTATATTACCCCCGAACTAAAAGTATATGAAGAGAAAATACTCAATGCCGAAGACAGAATAAATGGCATAGAATATACCCTTTATCAAAAGTTGGTAAATGAGGCTTGTGAGTTTATAGAACCCATACAGCACAATGCCAAAATATTGGCAGAATTGGATATATACCTATCGTTCAGAGAAATATCTATAAAAAATAATTATACAAAACCACTTATCAATGATGGCTATGAGCTAAAAATAACGGCGGGCAGGCATCCTGTGATAGAGACACAACTACCTGCAGGCGAGTCATTTATACCCAATGATATATCTATAGGTACTGATAGCAACCAAATTATGATCATTACAGGTCCTAATATGGCGGGCAAGTCTGCCATATTGAGGCAAACAGCCATCATTACCATATTGGCACAAACGGGGTGCTATGTGCCTGCGCAATATGCAGAAATTGGGGTAGTGGATAAAATATTTACTCGGGTAGGTGCATCCGACAATTTATCAAAAGGTGAGTCCACATTCATGGTAGAGATGACCGAGACAGCCAGTATATTGAACAATATTAGTGAAAAAAGTTTGTTGTTGTTAGACGAAATAGGGCGTGGCACCAGCACATACGATGGCATATCCATAGCTTGGGCTATAGTAGAGTATTTGCACAATCATCCAAAATATAGGCCCAAAACCCTCTTTGCCACACACTATCATGAGCTTAGTGACTTAGCCAATACGCTACAAAGAGTGAAAAACTACAATGTATCAGTAA
Source organism: Cytophagales bacterium (assembly GCA_033765235.1). Classification (GTDB taxonomy): domain Bacteria; phylum Bacteroidota; class Bacteroidia; order Cytophagales; family UBA9547; genus JANRIG01. Next base: position 74,889 of record JANRIG010000014.1, read on the forward strand.
AACAAAGTGCTGGAAAAATCATATTCTTGAGAAAATTAGTAGAAGGTGGCTCTGAACATAGCTTTGGTATACATGTGGCACAACTGGCGGGGATGCCCAATGAGGTAGTGCTGCGTGCCGATGACATCATGCATGAGCTTGAAAAAGATAAGGTAAAAGACAAAGCACTAAAAAAAGTAAAAGATATACCTAAAATAAACTACCAAATGAGCCTCTTTGAAGCCAATGACCCTCAATATGTAAAAGCCAAAGAACTGCTTAGCAGTATTGACATAAATACGCTATCACCTGTGGAGGCTTTGCTAAAGTTGAATGAGCTCAAAAATGTGTGGGAAAGGAAGTAAAATATAAAGTCACTCAGCTATAGTACATGTTTGTGAAACGCATATCCAATTAAAGATAAAACCGATTTTTAATCGGGTACTACTTTATGCAAATAAATATCTGCATAATCAGTCGTTAGAGATGCTGTATATAACAGGCTTTTAAAGGCTGGAAGCCATATTTATAAAAGTCACTCGCGAGGATGCGAGTGACTGGGTTAAAACTTACACATCTACTTCTTCGACAGAACCACAAAACTTTCCATATTCGCCGGGAAGGGTTGAAGGAAACTCTGCATATACCAAGTAATTAAACGTACCTTTTATACGTTGGTCATCTGTTTCGCTATAAGGTTGACCGGCACCTTTGGGTGCAGCAAATTTTAATGTGTCTAGTATGCCTGTCCCTTTTTCCTCTTTGTATATGGTGTATTGTCTGATATTTTTCTCAATTTCGCTTGTCCAACTTAATATAACATCAAGACTTGGAGTTACTGTGTAATCAATATTGCTAATAACAGCATCTTCGCTGGGAGTTTGTATCCTTGCTCCATTTTTGTCATAACTTACAGAAACAGCAGTTAAACCTGATGTATTAAAATCAATATATAGTAATGTAAGCTCAAGAGTGTTATATCTGCATCGAGATACCCAAATATTATTTTTTTTATTTATTCTTCTAAAATCTTCTGTACCTGCCACAGCTATTAAATCAGCCATGGGCTCTGTATTGGTAAATTGTGCTTGAATTCTTCTAAATCCTTTACCTGCTTTTCTGAAATTGATGTTTTGAGCTATTTGCATATTTTTTTTATTTTTAGTTAAGGGGTTAAATATATAAATTATTGAGTTTCTATTACAAAATATTGATATTGATGAAGTGTTGATGCGGTAATTGTAGCACCTGTACCATAGTTAATTGTAAAAGTAGTTGTAGTAGATGAGGTATAAATTCTTTCTGTTTGTATAGTTTGCCCGGCAGTACCATTTAAAGGTGTTATGATTACAATTGGTGCCACTCCATATGCTCTGTTAAATGTGATAGTACAACCAACACCTGCCACAGGTCCTGTTCCAGTTGTTAAATTAATTTTGCCGGCTATATCATTTGCATTTAACAGCGTACAAGTTGCTCCCGCACCTGCACCTGCACCTGGTGCAGCTGTAGGTGCGGTAGGTTGCGAAACTTGTATATGGCCATCTCTGATGTGGAGCTTGCTGTTGGGGGTGCCAGTGGTGGTATTGATATAAAATGATCTGTTGTTTGCTACTTTTGCAGCCGTATTCACAGGACCTGCTGAGCCATCAGTTACTACATTAAAAAGAATTCCTGTAGGCAAATCGCCCGGTCCACCTGCTTCATCTCTTCTTACTAAAATGCTAGCTTGTGGGGTATTGGTATGAGCATCTAAAAAATCTATACCGGATATCACACCATTGAGTGCTGTTACTTCTGCCAGTGCTTGTAGTTTTATATTTGCACCTCCTGTAGCAGCCAAGTGCAGTGTAGTATTGGTTCCGGGCACAGTACCTATACCTACACCGCCACCACCAAAAAAGGCTGCGTATTTATTGGTGGCTGTGCCCGCCACAGTTACAAATAAGCCATAGTTGGTAGTACCCGAGCTATTTGACTCAAAATATCCTCCATAGTTATTTGTACCTCCGGTGTTTGACACTATACCTGTCACTCCATAGTTGGCCAGCGTAGATCCATATGCCCTACCATATATTCCATAGTTACTACCCCCATGTGCAGACACTGTTTCGCCCCATACTCCTGTGAGTGCACTGGTAGTGCCACCTGTATAAGCAGCTTCGCCATACACGCCTGTGGCATAGTTGGCAAAGTTTGCAGCAGTAGCTTTGGCATAAGCACCGTATATCACTGCAGTGCCTGAAGCAGCATTGCCCGTTACATCTATATTAATACCTGTGTTGCCTCCCGATGTGGCACTGCTGGTGAATGTAATCCATGCAGGAGCATAGTTGGGTATGCCATTGCTCTCTACTACATGCATTTTGTACGAAGGGCTAATTATGCCT
>JANRIG010000027.1:0-111681 GCA_033765235.1 Cytophagales bacterium
CTCCAGCTTATATTATCTATGCTGTATTGCAACGCCCCGGTACCCCCTGTGCCTGTGATAGTTACTGCACCATTGGTTAATCCACAATCGGTAATGTCGCTGTCTACCACTCCGGTGATGCTCGGCACTCCGGGTATGGTGATGGTGAAGGATGTGCCTGATGTAGAACAGAAAGTTAGAGATTGCATCCTAATGTACGTATTATAGGTACCAATATTTAAGCCTGCAAATGTTGGTGAGGTTTGCCATACTGTAGCGTTTAAGCTATATTCAAGGGTGCCGCTTCCGCCTGAACCTGAGATAGTTGTAGCACCGTTTATTAATCCGCAATCAGAAATATGTGTAACATTAATACCTGTGATAGTGGGTAAATTATTTACTCTGATAAAAATATTTGCAAATTGAGTAAGGTTGTAAGTTCTGCCTCTAGCTATGTTATAACTATTGCCATTTACATCATCTGAAGAATACTTATAAGCATATATTCTGACATAGTCATTATCAAAAGCATCTAAAACAAAAGACATATTACCACCATTGACTGTATTGTCCAATATAGCAACAACAGTAGCACTACCTATTGTATTTCCAACGGAATAAGCAGTTCCGTTTGCAGGGGCAGTAAAAGAATTTACTGAATTTTTTAACACCAAATACCCCTGAGTATTATCAGAATGGTTCAAATCTGTAGCACCTGTGAAAGTAACTATTACTTGACAGGCTGTACCAGTAGCAGTCAAAGTCTGAGAAGAGAAAGAAGGTTGTCTTAAGTTTTGCCAATAGGCTGCATTAGCTGTAGTGCTGGCAGTACAGCTGTTGGGCAACCCTATACTACCAGTAACAGTAACAAAAGTTTTTGAGGCAGAATATTCGTAGCAATTGGAAGAGCAATTACCATAATAGTACGAAATATCATTGGCGGGGCATACTGCTACGGCATCGCCAGAACTGATGGTAGATGTATGCATAAGCGATTTTATATTTGGCACAGCAATATCTGTAGTCCAGCTGGTGCCTGGTGATGTATCATAACCCAAGGCATGTACCGGTACCCCTAAAGAATTTATTACACGAAGCAAATCGCCACCAGCTGCTAAATCCAAGGTGCTGCCTGAGCCACCTCCAAAGTAGTTTGGATCTTGCGCACTTAGATCAAGAAAGCCATCACCCGCAAATGTATCTACACTGGTAGTGCCTCTGTGCCTTATTACTATGATGGTGCCTGCGCGTATATTTTGCCAAAACGGTATATTATTAAATGTAAAAGGAGTTTGCCAGTTGTCAATATTTGCGTTATTATCACCTATAGTATAGTTTCTTAAATCTACATTATCGTTTACAACCAACAACTCTGTCCATTCAGTGGTTGGAGAGCCATCATTAAATACCTCACTTATAACTACATCGGGCACACAGCCTCCGGGCAAAGTGATATTAAAAGTAGTGCCTGCAGCAGAACATGCGGTGCTTGAAGCATTGCGAATGTAAGGGGTGTATGCATTAGGTCCTAATCCTGTAAATACATTTGAAGAAAACCATGTAGTACTATTCAAACTATATTGATAAGCCGGATTGCCACCGCTGCCATTAATAGTAACTACTCCATCTGATAAACCGCATCCACTGATTTGGGCAATACCTGTGCTTGCCACCGAGGGGGCACTTGGAGTAGTAATGGTGACCGCAGTACCTGATATGGAACATGTAGGTAAAGCAATATAACCAACTGATGGTGTATAAGTTGCATTGTTTAATCCCCCAAATGTATTGACTACTTGCCAACTTGTGGTGTTGAGTCTGTATTGCAATGGCAATATAGTGCCAGTACCTGAAATGGTAATGACACCATTGGAAGCTCCACAATCTGTGACGTGGGTGAAAGTAGTAGACAGTGCAGGTGCTGAGGGTACAGATACATTGAATGATGTAATGGTGCTGGTGTAGCATCCGTTGGTAGCTGTGAGTGATAATGCAAAAATACCTGCGGATGTAAAAGGCACATTAATATTATTGCCTGAAGCAAAATTAGTTCCATTTAAAGACCAGTTGTATGTGAGCCCAGCAGATGTGGTTACCGCATAATTTATGGTCAATCCTTGGCATACGAGTGTATTGGGCGCATTGACCAGCGGTGCTGTGACTGGTCCTAATGTGGTGATATTGATAATAGTAGGTTCAGAATAAATTAGTCCGTCATAAGCTGTGGCTAATAACTGATTAATACCGGGATTTGTCCATGTGCAAGATACATTTGTGCCGGAGGTTGTATTGAGGTTACCACCTACAGCAGTCCATTGGTATGAAATATTACAAGCTATGCCTGTGAGTGTATAGCCTGTAGGAGCACCTGTACATACATTGACAGACCCAATAATACCTGTGACAGTAGGTAATATGCGCTCAGCAAAGTACACTACCCCTGTAGAAGTGACAGGTGTAGTGGCAATAGATGTACCTGTGACAGTGGCCGGCAAGACAGTAACTGAGCCATTGTAGAATACAAATCCGGCCATATTTGCCAGATTAGTACCCCCATCTACTTCGGTAGCAGGATTGAAAAAGAATGATGCACGATAGTTTTGCGGTGAAAGAGTAGTACCTGCATGAGTACTTACAGTCCAATAGCGATTTATACTTCTATTAAAGAAACAACTGGAAACTGTAGCCAAAGGATAATCACCTTTGTCGACCCTGAGTTGAATATTGGCAGCGGTAGTGACTCCGCTGAATGTGAATATAGCCCCATTGAATGAATCATCTGTACCTACATCAAAGTTTCGCACGTTGGTACCTGTAGGTATAGTACGCGCTAAATTGCCATATACCCATCCTGTAACAGAAGAAGCTTGGGTGGAGGTACCTGACATATAAAGTACATAATTATCTGTGATGAACCTGCCGGAGGTGAATTGTATATTGCCCGGTATGGTAGTATTGCCAGTGATACTTAGGGTATTCAGATAAGAGTTTTTGTTCAATATCAATGTATTAAGCCCGGTGAGTGAGCCCAGTTGAGTAAATAATGTATTGCCTCCGGCGAATGTAATATTTTGCACCCCTGCACACCCTACATTATAGTCCATGGTAGTGCCTGGAGCTTGATAATAGTCGCCTCTAATTCTAAGATTAAGAGTGCCTCCGCAAGCATCATCGCCACGCATGTTGCCTCCAACAATTGATATATTATTAAAGTCAAAAATGTGACCACCGGCATTGCTTTTAAACAACAATCTGTTTGCATTAGTATTTAATAAAAGGAAAGTGCCGTTTACAGTATAGTTTGCACTTGCAGTTGTACCAAAAGTACGGTCGCCACTTTGTGCTGTATTATTCCATACATAATTCCAAAATGACTGTTGATTGTTGCCTACTCCACTACCTGTAATACCTGTAATAGAAGCTGTAGAACCTTGCAGCCAAGTGGCAGTGGGAATGCTATTTCCATTTACATCATGGTGATATACCCCTACCGGACCTACTGTGACCGATGATGCAGCGTTGTTAAGAACTACCGTGCGTGAATTATTTCTGTAAAATTTGCCTGCAATGAATAAGTCATTGGCATTGAGCCTCATATCACTTGCACCACCGGAAAGATGCAAAAGGCTTGTCACTGTAAGATTAGATCCTAAATCATATCCGGCTCCATTATCATTATGTAATTTAAGAATAGGTATTGAATTGTTTAATATACCAATGATAGTGGTAGGTGTACTATTGTTGCGAATAGACCAAAGGCCACCTATAGTGCCTGCGTCAATATATCCTGTACCTGCTGTATTGATGTATCCGTTAAATGTTTGAACTTGGTTATTAAAATTGAAACCTCCGGTACTCATGGTAAATGAGCCTATACCTATATGTGCATTGATAATATTTACGGTATTGTTGCCTGCCCCGCCTGTGTTGTTGTTTACAAAACTTAGGGTATTTCCATTATTAAAGTTTATTTGTGATGCTTCAATGGTTTGATTACTATTGCCTGATAATATTGCATTTGCTGCTCCTGTGGTTCTAAAATTGCCCCCGGGCTGGCTAATATTGCCAGTTATATATATGGTAGAGCCATTTAGGTTAATATTACCTCCTGATTGTATAATACTTCCGTACCAGTTGTTAGTAGCTGCTCTATATTCAAATCCATTGGTATTGAGCATGGTTAATGTACCTAAAATTGTAGTAGCTGCATTTGGATCCAAGATTCTGTCTTGCGCAGGGGCATTCCATACTACATTTGAAAAGACTTGGTCATAGTTTAAGTTGCTTACAAATTGGTCAGCAATGCCTGTAACACTCACAATGGATCCTGTCATCCAAGTAGCATCAGGTATGGGTCTATTACCTGCTGGGGCTACATTACTGTGTACATATACTGATGTGCCATCGAAAGTGAGTGTGGCGGCACTGCTTTGGGTGTACAATCGCCCTGCACCTGCTGCTCCACCGCTTTGATTTATTGATTGAATAATAGTACTATTTTGTATCAAACCTGATTCTGTATTATTTACTCTGATTGATATATCTCTGGCCGTAGGTCCTGCATCTACACCTCCTTTAAGATTTACAGTTGAATTTTGAGCTATGAAATCGCTGCCTGACAATGTACTGCCTATACTAATTTCGGCGTTTGAGCCTGTGCCAACTATAGTAGCATTAGCATTAGTAAAAAATAGTCGTCCTAAATTAAAATTACCAAAATTTAGTGAAGCTATTGCACTGCCGGAGTTATTATCAAAAACTGCGGTTGCAAAGTTATTGTTGGGAACAGAAGCACCAGAAACACCGCCTGAAGTTGCTGCCCAGTTTGTAGTACTATTCCAATTGCCATTGCCACCGGGCACCCAATATCGCATGATGGTGGAGTAACCTACTACTATATTGGACGATACTGTATTCACACATTGTCCACTAAATGATAATGCATAGGTAGCTAAGCTTGTATCATCTATTCCAACTAAAGTTAAAGTATTAGTGTTGACCCCCAAGACAGATACAGAAGCAATCAAAGGTACACCATTTCTTAGCCATTGCATATTATAACTCGCTGTTCCTGAAAGTGAAACAGATAATATGGCATTGGTACCCGAAGGTATAGTATATGGTGAGGAGGTGACAGACAATATGGCAAAAGAAGTAGATGACACCGTAACTACCTGAGAGGTAGTGGTAGATATTCCGCAGAATGTAGCTACTTGAGCGCGATAGTAATAAATGCCGGCAACAGACTCATTGGCTATGTAACCATTGGCAGTAGCTCCTGCTATGGCATTATATGAAACTCCGTCTGTAGAGCGATACCACTGATAAGCTCCTGCTATGCCACCGATAGATAGCGGCAAGTTGGCATTTTGACAAATAGTATTAGCACCTGCTATGGTACCTTGCACCGGCAACCTATTATATTGCACGATAAATGATGGAGTGGTAGCTAACGGACAATTACTTCGGGCTACAGTAACACGCACATAGTTGTTGAAGCCTGTATTGGTAAGCATGGTGAGTCCTGCTACAGAAGTATTGATACCTGTAGTAGTCCAGTTAGTTCCATTATTTGACACACTCCAGTTTAGTGTATTGCCTGAAAAGCCTACTAATGTAAGATTGAGTGGTGTAGCAGGGCACGAATAGTCGAGTCCTGTGATATTTCCTGCTATTGGGGGCGAGGTAGATGTAATGACAACAGAATTGGAATAAACTGTATTACATGCCCCATTATCTACAGCAGCCCTATAATATATTAATCCTGAAACAGTTAGCGGTGGTGTAAGATATGATGCTCCTGTAGCGGTACCGTTTTCCAATACAAAATAATCAGTAAAAGTGGCACCGCCATCTATTGATTTTTCCCAAAATACTACACCTCTTTGTCCGGATACTGTAAGATTAAATGGTACCCCTATACAACCTTCAGAAGAACCAACGCCACTTACTGTACCGGGCAAGCTTACACCGTTCGCAGTAATGACGGCTATCCCTGCTAATGTAACTACTCCACAGGTGGTGCTGGTAGCCATCACTCTGAAAGTATAAGGTACACCTACTATTGAAGAAATAAGTATTGAACCCGGAATAGTAAGTATGACATTGCCACCGTTGCCAATCTGAGAACCAGATAGCGTAGAGCCGGCATATAGTAAAGTATATCTTATGCCATTGTCTGTACCAAACACTTGTATGGCACCATTGCTGCCTGTACATACCATGTTGCTCACCGGAGCAAAACCTACCAAAGAGTTAGGGTAGGTAGTACCTTGCATGGTAAACTGCGCATCTGAGCGATAGGAGTTGCAAGTGCTGCCATTGCGACGTACATTAATACCATTTATTACAAAGCCATTAATAAGACCAGAATTAATAGTGACTACCCTATTGGCAGGCATTGTGATGGTATAATCATACGTGAAATCATTTTTTAAATCAAAATCATAACCTACACCTGTAGTAGCACCGGATAAAGTTATTAATGCAATACCACTTGCAGTAGGCGCACACCCTGAAGGGTGAGAAAAAGCAAATCCTGAAATGGTGGGCTTTGGATATACAGTGACAGGTAAAATGACATTGCTTGATGCACCTCCACATCCATTGGCTGAAACCAATATATTGAAAGAACCTGTAAATGTATTTACAACGCTAAGCGCACCTTGACCACTGATACTGCCAACATTACTCAAAGGGTCGCTTGTAATAGGTGCTGCAGTACGACTGTATATATCAGCAACATCTCCAGCTTCAATGGCTTTGTTAAAAATCATCACTTCATCTAAACTACCGTTCCATGCTTCCCAATCCCAACCCGTATTTGGTGTAGTTGCTATTTTGAGCACTCCAGAAGAGTTATAAACATTATTGAAACCTGCTACAGAAACAGTTGATGACAATACTCCATTAATATAAACTCTGGCAAATGACCCGGCCGATGAAGAGTGGTAAGATAATGCTACATGTGTCCATGTATTATTAGGCATAGTACCCGAACCTGAAAAAGTTGATAAATCAATAGGCGATTCGTTTATCTGAGGGAAAATAGGGTTCCATGGAGATGAGTATAGTTGAAACCCTAATGTACCATTACCTCTTCTGTAAAGATAAGGTCCCCAGTCAGTCATTCCCACCATGGCAATAGGTCTTGGCTGCCCACTTGCTCCCGTGCTATTGTAGCGAGCCCAAAGTGCAATTGTAAATTGATTGCCAAAATTATATTGTGGTACATCAGGTCCATCTAATTGTTCTCCGTTTTGGCTGAAATTAAATGCTGAGTTAGCTGTACCGGCTGCATCTGTTGTATTAGCATAATTATATCCTGAAATAGTATATAAGTTTGCTGCTGCACCTGCACTTGCAGAACCGGGAGCTTTATTTTCTAAATTTCCGGCAGTAAATGGAAAATATGCAACTAAATTTCCTGTAATTCCAGATCCGGGTACCGATATACTCCAGTTGTAAGAACTTGCAAGCGGTGCAGAAGCATTGTAGTTTGGTGGGATATCGCCCTGACAAATAGAAGCAGATCCTGTTACAGATATTTGGCTTGCAATTGGTGACCCACTAATGGTAATAGTTTTGGTAACCCATGGGGTGGCTTGCATATTGGCCGGCACCATATCTCCGCAGCCGTATGCTCGTACCCTTATGGTAAGCTCGCCGGTGTATCCTTGCTGCGGCCTAAACATCATATACGGGGCAAAGGCATCATTTTGGTCTGTGCGCGGGGGGCGCGGAGCAGTACAATTGTCCAATATGGCAAACCCTGTATTGGTAATAGACCATCTGCATGACCAACGTTGTGCTCCGGCACCTGTCCAAAATGCTCCCATGTCATTCCCCCATTGTTCATCAATTGTAGTAGTGTTAAAGGGAATAATCTGCCATTGGAACCCACCATCAGCTTGAGATTGGGTGGATGTAGTAAATTGAATCAGATCTGTATTTTGACAAAATGCATCTGAGGTAGATTGTATGGGCTCCGGAGTATCAGGCAGAGCTCTCCTAACCTGTAATGTAACTTGGTTTCTATTATAACCCGGGGTATATGGTTCAAACTCATATTGTGACACTCCACATCCGTTGCTTACATTTACTCCTACCATGGCATTACCGCTAAAGGTAGGATTCCAATATATACGAATACCATTTTTCACTTGACCTTGACTGCTGGTTTCGGTAAGATTATTGCTAAGAGATCCTGTAGCTGCATTGTAGCCTGTAGTGCCTCCTGTGCCTACTATGGATATTACCGCATTAGGTGGTGAAACTGACCAATTGTACGCGCTCACATCGGCATCAGTAGGAGATGTAATGACTACACTCTGACCTGTGGTGAACTGCTGAGGCTTCATGTGGCTAAAGCCAATAGTGGTTGTAGGGCCTGTCCATGCACTACGGAGTGTGAGTTGGGTTTGGCTTATTCTGTTTTCTACTTGACCGATAAAAGCATCGTTCATATCTCTTAAAAAGGTGCCTGCATCGCCTGAGCCTTGTATCTCTTCGTTTTCAAATAAAGTGTTAAAACCTGTAACATTGGTACTTCCATTAGTCAAAGTAATGGTGCCGCGACCTATGTAATACTGCTGTGAGCGCTGCCCTGATCTATAGAGACCTGTAGGCAACTCAGATAATATAAAACTCTGACCGCTGATACTGGCTACATAAAATGATCGTTGATTATTGCCTGTGGTAGGCGGGTCAGGCATGGTGGAGGCATTTGCAAAATTAACCATGGAGTAAAGTCTGAGTCCATGACCTGCGTACTTAGCGGGCAATGTAATGACGCGTGCATTGTTTGGTATATCTATGGTGACTGCAGCCCAAATGCTTACATTATTAGCACTTGACGACATGGTGAGCGGTGCTCCACCCCTGGTGTTGGATACTTGAAATATTCCTAACCCAGAGTTTATGGATGTAACATATAGATAATTGCCACCAAAGTTGCCCAATTCATTGGGTAGATATGAGCCTGCTCTATCTTGTATAGCCATTACCACATCATTTACCCCTAGTATAGATATGTTAGAAGGAGTAGCAAGTCTAAGATTTGGTGACCCACCAGTGATAGTACCTACTGTGATGCGCCTTCTAAAAACAGAGCTATTGCCACCCCAGGCTGTGGTATAGTGCAGCGTAGGTGTACCACCACAAATGGGATAAAATGGACCCGGAGGGTTGTTAGTGACAGCACCTGCATTATCAGTTACCCGTGTGGGTACTTGTATGGCATCAGCATAAGTTAAGCTAAAAGTGGCAATAGTTTCCATTACTTGTGATGGACATCCGGGTGCTTGCACGGTACCTGTAATGGAGTTGGGTTGAGAATAGCTTAGGAAATATGGAAATCCTGAAGGATTTACCGCTGATATCAGATTGCTACCGTTGGCTGTAGATACTTTATCCATGCCATAGGCATAATATAATAAAGTATTGCCCCCGCCCCAGTCGCGGTCATAGTCTATATAGGTAGGCGTGTAAGTGACACCGCCCTTGGTACCTGCAAAAGTGATATTAAATGTGGCATCAAAATTGTCGGCATAGCATGCAGCAGGTGGCGTGATGATGGGGGTACTGAGTTCTGCTGTAGTGAGGGTAGTGGACATCAATAAATATGCCCTATTAGTGAGCGACTGAGGTGTTGCAGGGCATCCGTTGTTTTGAGCAGTAATAGTGACTACAGCTGTAGTCCAAGGGGTTAACAAGTTTTTGTTAATTGGAATTTTTACAAGCCCACCTGTACCACTTATGCTGCCCCAAAGCCCACTACTACCCAGTGCTCGATAGACAGCACCAAATTCGCTGTTTACAATATCAATATATAAATTGTTGTTTGCTGAAGATTGGCATATGGAATCACCTACTACCTGCAGTGAGAGAGATGGAGATCTGTTTACATCAAAGTTTAATGAATTGAGTGCCACTGTGCCGCAAGCCGGATAATAGCCGTAAGCCGTAATGGCCCCTGAAACTGAATTGGTGACGAAACTTGTAGTAGCTGTAGAGGCCGTAGAAGCAGTAATGGAGGCCCCTCCTGTAATACTCCAAGTAATAGAAGATGGGGCTGGTGTGGCACCTGATAGTGTGTACACTACTCCTGTAGCATTTTGGCATATTTGTATTGGACCACTCACAACAGCCACATTGGCTGCAGTACCCGTGATGGTGATAGGCATTCTATAATAAGTGCCGGCACCGTAATTATTGACCCCTGCTACAGACAAATATTGTACTGATGGTGCTAAGCCTACCACATTTACATATACGCTATCGCCTGTGGAGTTGGATACAGATAGCCCGGCACTAGCTTTCCAAGAGTAAGATAATGCATTGATGTTGAGCGGTCTTGGCAGCTTATACAGGATCCCTGCAGATCCCTGACAGGCATTGTTGATGCCTATGACACTGGGTATGGCACCCGGCACAGTAGTGGGAAAGTTGAAAGCAGTTATAGTAGATGATCCAAGTAATATTTCGTCTCTCTCGCTTCTGTAAACTTTTATCATGTAGCCCTCTCCGGTACCCGCTGCATTAAAGTCTTCAATACCCCAACTTGTACAATTAGGATTTGGAGCGTAGTAGCTATACAAGTTTCCATTATTTCCTGACATATTACCCAATCTATAACCGTTTGTAACAGGTACAGGGTTATTACCCCCATCTAATGGAAATGTGCCTGTATTCCAAAAGTGAATACGGTCGCACTCTGACAGTAAGTGACCGGGTGCCAATGTCCATACATTGGTGCCATTGTTAAAACCTGCCACTGAATATCCTGAAGGGTAACCTCTTAATACGTTTGAAGTTGTATTATTTGATGATGAGATGCCTGCCCAAGTCATATCCCTATTGTCGTCTCTGCGCATCCATTTTAGGGTATTTTTTGCATTTAGGTTAATTCTGCTGTTGCTGCCATAATTATAATCAAAGTAATAAGTGTACTCCGCATCATGGCACCCTGATACTATGGCATATGTACCCCAATATCTTGAGCTGTCATAACTTACTATTCCTGAAGGTAATGCACCTGTAAAGTAAGCAGCACCATCTTCTCGATATAGTTGTATACCTCTTATACCATCGTTTAAGCTCATGAGGGTAAGTTGCATCTCATCACCATCAGGGTGAGGCATAGTGATACCATAGGGTGTATTGTAGCTGTAAGCACTTTCGTCTCCCAATGCTGCACCGGATATAGACCATTGATGACCTGTGAGCACCATATCACCGGCGCCAAGCATATTTTCAAGCACGCTTCCGGAGCCTTCATCAAATCTAAAATAAACCTGCAGGTTGCAATATTTGGGATGAGCAGGGGTGATTTTTTTAGTCATCAGTGCTTTTACATCATTTACATTTAATGCTGTATTCCAAATAGACAGCTCGTCTATAAAGCCATTTAGGTCGCCGGAATAATCTGGAGCTACACTTCCTATATGTAGCTCAGAAAAGTCAAAGTTACCATTATCTGTCCATGAGGCTACTTGCATGCCATTGGTGTACATATCAATGTTGGTTCCGTTTTTTACCACTGTGTAATGGCTCCAATAATTTTCACAATGGCTTGAACTTGGGTTCAAAGCTGCCATTTCAAAGCCGTTATGCCTTACCAAAAATCCAAACCCGTTGGAGATAAAGAAACTATTGCCCCCTACAGGATTAAAGAATCTCATAAAATTACCCCCGCCACCACTGGGAACCATACCCCAAAAAGATATTGTAAAATTATTGGCAGGTTTAAACCCGTATAATACTCCGCCTTGCCCTGTGTTGTCATTAAATCTTAATGCATATCCTGAACCGGGTCTTTCTATCCTTTGGTTGAGGCGTACGCCTATTTCATATTCACCTCGTGTATTTTCTCTGCAACTTATGTTTAGTCTTCTATTAATATTATCGTTGATGGCTCCTGAGTTTACCCATGCGCTTTCAGCATAGTTTGCCCTACGTACCATCCTGTTATAAGGCCCATGACTAAGGGCGGTGGGGTTGCCATTGTAGGCATAGCTTAGGTCATAGTTTGGAGCAGACCCGTTAGCCATAAATACTCCAAATACTCTATTGCTAATGGCAGTATAATAAGTAGGCAATGAATTATAAAATGGTGCCTCATCTATCAAATATATATGTGCTCCATCGGGTGAACCTGCGCCCATATTAGATGCTACAAGACTCTCGCCTGTAGTAGGATGTGCGAGGCTCAATGATATATTGGTCCAACTTCCGGGATATACATTAGTACTATAATTTCCTAAGGGTGCGCCTGATATGAGTGTAGGGTACAGCGTACTGCCCACCACTGTGGAGTAATTGTGCATGGTACCTACGCTGGTCTGGGTACGTGCATCTAATACATTTAAGCCTGATACTGTATTGAAGTTGAAATAATAGCTCAGGTTTGATGTATAATCAGGGTGCGATGAAGTAAGTTTTTTGCACATCCAGTCTCTCAGGTTGTATTGTGATATGGGTGTATTCCACATTCTTACTTCATCAAGTTGCCCTCTGAAAGGGTTAGTAATTTGGTCATATACAATTGCACCCCCAAAACTGACTCTGCGTCCATTGTAGCTGCCACTGCCTGCAGGTGCAGTAGCCTGTGGGCTGCCGTTTACATATAATACATGTGTAGTAGTATTTTTCACGGCTGCTATATGGTACCATTTATCTAATTCTAATATAGGTCCTTCAAGATTTGCCACTACTGTACCCGCATTGTCGGTCACCAACCATTGTATTCTATTCAGTGCATTCATTCTCAATGAGTTGTATGCTATATTTCCTGTATTATTACCTGTATAGGCTACTATGTCTTGCAGAGTATTGCCCATTTGGGGTTTTACCCAAAACTCTGTAGTGTAGGTACCATTTACAGCATCAGGTTTGTTGATATTTGATACATTTATATATTGTGAATTGCCACTTTTGAACTGTTGTGCCAATCCCGGTCCCACGTTGTGTGAGGTGGTGGTGGGAGCACACAATGCTTGATTGGGCATATTGGCTAATAATTCTTTCCATACCAAATGTTTGCGTCGTGCATCGAGCGTAAATGTACCAAAAGGAAATGTGCCCCCTGGGAATGTGCTTATGGCTAAGGTAAGTGCAGAAGCATTTTTATTAATATGTGCTATGGTAGTGTCTGAAAACGGGGTAGGTACAGAGCCAAAGCTACATACCGGTATATCAGTGCCTCTGGTATTGCACCATGGAGTGCCTCCTGAGCACCACCTGTCTGTGCCTCCATAATCCATAAAATGGTTTATGAGCTCTATTTCAGGAAATCTGCGAAGGGAGTCTATCACTACTTTGTAGGCATTGCGTATGGTAGGGTCAAATTTGGCAAGTTTCACGTTTGCCCAGTTTTCTGTGCCGCCTTGCGAGTATGTGGTATGTGTACCTCCTTCATATAATGCTATTTTTTTTCCATAGGATCGAGCGAGTAATACATGGTCTTTGATATGATCCATCTCGGAGTCATTTACGCTGCTTGGTACTGTCCAAGTGGCATAGGATACATTGTTTATTTGTGCAGGTGTAGCACTTTCGCCCAATGAGCTTATAGCAGACTGGTTGCCAAAATACCAAGTCACTGATATGTAATCCCAAGGTTGGTTACGTGCATTATGATAGATTATGGCTTGGTCTATATGCCAAGGGTTAACAAACTGCCCTGCCAATACTCTTTTTACCCTGGAGCTATCAGTACCAAACTCTTCTACAAATGCTTTGAAAGCCTGCCCTTGCTTTACATGGAGGGCTTCACCTGCTCCTCCGGCCAGGTTATTTACATTAGCGTAGTTATTAAGTACAAAAAATGTATTGAATCCGGGGGCAAAATTCCAAGTAGCCTCGTTGCCTACTTCTATCCATACATTTAGATTGGGGTCAAGGTTGTCTTTCATCATTTTGGCAAGTTGCCTCATATGGTCCTCATCGGCAGCGGCATTAATATTAATCCATGCGTCTGCTTTTATTTCATTACACAATTCATATATATATTCATAGGCCATGCTGATTCCTACTCTGCCATCCAAGGTATTGCCTGATTGGTTCATATACCCTCTGGGTCTGCGCATAAGCCATGATTTATCTACAGCTTCATCTACACTATTGGTACCCATGGCAGGCATGAAACGAAGCACAGGAAAGGGATCAAGCCAGTTGAGGTAGAGTGGGTGAAATGGTTTAGTTTTGAAAAAATATGGGCTGTTAGGGTCTGCAAAGGCTCTGTCGCCGGAGGGGTCTGTGACTACGGCACCACCTCTTTTGAGCCTGTTTGGTGCTACTATAGATATGTTGCGAATATGATTGGGAGCTGCAGATGATTTGCGTATTCTTAATGTGTGTCCCCAAAAAGGGTACCAATTGGGTAAAAATATACGTGCATAGTGTACTCCCGGCGAGTTGTCAGAAATAATATATCTGCGTCTATTTCCAAATCCTGCATAAACTGCTAATCCCGGAACATTGCCTGTAACAGTAACTCCATTAGGGGAACCATGGTTAGTAACATCGAAAGATCCTGTGACTGTGGTGGTGCCATAATATACCCCCGGCAAAGTATTAATGACAATATTTCGTGCTTCATCCCATGTAATATTGGTGTTTTCCTCCGGGTTACCCGCAGAAGGAGATGGGCTTGCTCCCTCGTTGACACCAAACTCTAATACTCCTTCTCCTTCCCAATACACGTAGTATTCACCCAACGGATATTCAAACGAGTTTTCTCGCATGAAGTATGTCTCTACATAGGCACTGTCAATGTATCTGTAGGTATTGTCGAACTGGCGAACCTGACCTATATGTTGCGGAATACCTGCATTGGGATAGCCATTGGCATCGAGCTGCAAGAGTGACCCATAGTTGCAACTGGTACTACAGCCTGTATTGGTGCCGAGCAGGATAGGCTGGGCTATCCACCCATAGTTTGATATGAATACATCTTTGAAGCCATATTGACCCGGCTCACCCACATTTTGCCCTATTTTCATACAGTTATTGGTGGATTGAGCCGATAACTTGTAAGTAAATAATGTTATTATAACGGAAAAAACTAAGTAGGCGGTAAATTTATTATTCATGTACTACTGCTTGGAGATATGTATGATACCAATGTATATTATACGCAAATAAATACAAATGTTTACACATTGAATACAATTATGCAATATAAAGTAACCAATTTGTTAATAAATATTTAATATTAATTTAACAATAGGATTGGCATCAAAGCGTAGAAATAAAAAATTGTAGATTAATAAGCTGATAGATACGGGATAAAAAATATGTTATTCTTTAGGCTTAAAATGTTCTTTCACAATAATGGTATATCCTTTTTCTGTAAGTTTACCTCTTATTTCAGTTGCTTTAAGTTCATCGTTTCCTGCAAATACTATCACTCTGTTGAATCTATAATTTTGGGTAGCTTTAAATCTGCTGTTGATATCTGAGGACATTACTGATTGTACATATACTTCATAGCCTTCGGATTTGAGTTTGTCCATAATACTGTGCACAAAATCCAGATTTCTGAATGCACCTATCTGAAAGCCGTATCCTTCAATGTTTTTTATTTGTCCTTCACGGGAATAGAGTTTGTAAAGTTCTCTTTCTTTGATCCCTTCCGGATCTGCAATTGGTGCTACTAGTACAGGTTTTGCTCTTGCTTCCTCAGCTGCTTTGGCCACAGCCTGCGCTTTGGCGAGTTCTTTGGCAGCCTCTACCTTGGGCTCATAGGTCATAGATGCTACTAATGGCTGCTCTACCACTTGCTGTTCCAATTTTTTATCTGTCACATCATATATTATTTCATTTTTAGCTTCTTGGTCATCTATGAATTCAAAGGAACCATCTTTGGCCGGGATAGATTTTTGGATTACCCTGTTGTATTTGTCTACCAACTCCAAGTTTACTTTATAAGCTGCAATAGTAGTATCTGTAAGCTCCATTTTGCCTGACATGAGGCGTGAAGTGGATGTAGTTTTTGGGGCAGTGTTAAAGGCAAAGTCTTCTTTTTTTATCACACTGTCTTTGGTATCTTTGATAGTATATGCCAGTTTTGATTGCACTTTAGGATTGCCTACTTCATATACTACTTTATAATTGCCCGGAGTCAGGTTCTTAAATGCAAAAGCACCATTTGAGCGGGTGGTTTGTTTTTCTCTTATCACTTTTTTATCTTGGTCTACCAGCATCACCTGAATATTTTCTTTGGATGCATTGGCTTCTTTAAATTCTACAAAACCTTCGATATTGTATTGCAAACTGTCAGACTTGGGGGTATATTCTTCGTTGCTCTGCTTAGTCACCTCTGCGTCGTTCACAGCATAGCTAAAGCTTGACTCTCTGCAAGGAGGCTGTACCTCAAAGGCTACATTGTACACCCCTTTGGGAAGGTCGCCAAAGTTTACATTACCACTTGCGTCTGGCAGTGTTTGTGCTACTTTGTTTCCAAATTCGTCATATAGTACTGCCATTACTTTGCATGGATTTTTGGTAGTGTCTTGGTCTATCTGTATGTTTATCTCTGTGCCTTGGTTGGTCACTTGCACGCTGTGTCGCAGACCTTCGCGAATATTGACTGCAAAATTACCCTCTCTGCTCATGATTTGCTGCTGCTGCCCCATATCTTCTGATGGATAGAGCATGGCTATTACATCCGGCACAGGTACAGTTTGTGAGTCTATGTCAAATTTCATGCGTTTGTAAAGTCTAATATTTATACCACCTCTCAGGCTCAGGTATTGTAGGGGTGCAGGTGCAGTGGCTGCATCTTCCTGAAATGCGCTATTTACAGCACCTCCATTACTAAAGTTTGAGTTTAGTGCAGCTTGCAAAAACAATGAAAACTTGCGATTTATCTTTACATCCATTCCTACTCCCAACATTGGTCCCAGCATGGGTTGCATATTAAGGTTTACCTGATTGTAAGCTCTTTGCACATTTGGTCTGCCGTCGTCATGTACCTCAGGTTGTATACCATCTCCATATTTTGAGGTATCTGTCTCTACCTTTTGGCGGTTTTGCCCTTGCTGGCTCAGATTCAAGAAAGTAAGGTTAAGCCCTGCAATAATATAGGGCGATATGCGCTTTTTGGTAGTGAGTGGTATAAGCTTTACAAACAATCCTGTGTTTATTATTTTCATATCGCGAATGTCTTGTGAAGTAAGCCAAAAATTGCCGTCGGCACCAAAATATACTCTCTTTTTGTACTGATATAGTAACATTGCACCTATCATAGGTGCGGGTGGGTAGCCTTGAAATATATTATTATCGGCCACATCAAAGTCTTGCACCTGAAATCTGTTGCCGGGAAATACAGCTACGCCAAAATATGGACTTACTGATATTTTGCGCTCTATTTTTTCAGAAATAGTGAGCTTCTGTGCTTGCAAAACACCTACAAGCGACATAATACAGGCGCTAAGTACAATGTTCCTTATGTAAAATTTATAAATAAGCAAAACGTATTAATTATACACAATATTCCAACTTCAAATATAAACTTTAAGGGCGAAATACCAAAAAAGAGATTTTAATATGTAAGTTTTTTAGTATAAAGTATAATTCACTTTATATTCAAACTATTATGTATACGCAAATAATGATAAAAGGTGACAAAAAATTACTCACATTTTGTAAGTGGAATTATCACACATTGGTCTACTGTGAGCGATACATTACCTGTCCATACGCAAGTACTGTCTTTGGTATAGGCTATGTAGCTGTGCAGCCCCGGATTACGTACAAATGTAGCCGTAGTGCCTGATGCTGCTGTGGCCAAACTTGTACATGTAGGTGCTGTAGCCAATGTACCCGTTATTGATAATACTTCTCCTGTGATATTTTGGTCGTTAAAATGAATTTTGATGGGTGTGTGCAATGAATGGGTAGCATCAGTATAAAATGATATGGTGCCTGTATTACACTTGGTGAGATCAATTGGAATAGATTGGCCTCTTGTCACGTTCACATCTCCTTGCCACACACACCCGTCTGCGCTTTTGGCATAGTAGCTGTATCTGCCCGGTTGCTTTTGCGATACTAATGCAGTGGAGCTTACATCAAGCACGGTAGGTTGCCGTGATAGGCTGAATAATGCCGAGAGTGTGTGGGTAGTTATTCCTCCTTTGCGGCTGAAGTTACCAACGCTTATTTCTATGGGCAATTTGTTTGTAGCGGTGGAGTAGAATATTATGTTGGCATCTTCAGGTCTCACTATCAGTCTCAGGTCTATATTAGTACGTTTTGATAGTCTCTTAAGATAACCGTTGTACTTGCCATTATTCACCGAATAGTTAGTCAGAGTAAGCTGCCTCAAGGGATCGCGGTAGGTAGTATATACCCAATATTCTGTTTCGGCAGATAGTACTATTGTGGCTACAGTATCACCATTAGTGGCTATTTGTGTGGTAGCAGTACGGTATGCTGTACTTATGTTTTTGGTCTCATATGAAGTAGGATTATTAAACACATACACAGTAGCACCCAATAATGCATGTCCGAATTCATTTCTGACAAATAGGTTTATAGTGACCTCAGGAGGTATATTTTGTATATCTTGGCACGAATAAATAAACAATAAAGTGCAAAAAATCAATAATTTATTATAAAGCTTTTTCAAAATAATATTATTCCAATACTATACCTTGTACGTTTTTATAATTTCCATCTGATACATTAAGCATATATTTGCCTACAGGCAGGTCGCCTCTATGAAACTCGTAAGTAATTTTTCCATTTTGATATTTGACCTGGCGAGTGTCTACCACCACGCCATTCAGGTTGTATAAGTTGAGTACTAAGGTGGCACTTTGTACTTGTGTCTCATAGTCCACATAAAATTTGTCCTTGGCAGGTATGGGATATACAGTGAGCTTATGTTCTAAAATACGGCTTATTGGTTTTATGTTAATGGTACTGTCTGTTTCCTCAAAGTTGTACCTGATGAGGTCGTCATATGTACCGTTGCTCACCGTTTTTTCATCATAAGATTCACAATTATTGTCATAGTTGGCTCTCACATAGTACTTGGCATTGAATAGCGGTTTATACTCTTTGCCAGTAGCTCCCATGACTGCTTTGAGTTTGCCATTGTGCCACACATACCATTGGTAGCTGCCGGCATCAGTGCTCACTAATAGTGTATCACCATAGTTGGTAATGGTAGGTTTTGGATTTTTTAAGGTAAGGTCTACAGTGTATGGGTTTGAAGATAAGAAGCACCCTGTACTGTCACCTACAGATACTATGTAGGATGCATTTTTGATGGGGTAATATACATTATTGCTCACACCCGCTATTATACTTTTGCCCATTTTCCATTGGTATAGGCTATATCCTCTCACTACGGTAAGAGTGTAAGGCAATGCACACCCTGATGTATTTGAACCTATAATTACCGGTATTTCTTTACATATCATAGGCTGGTTAAACCCTTGCGTCTGAAATCCATTGTCGTGTGCTCCTGTAAATACTACCGTTTCTCCTATCGTCCATATCATGGTAGTATTGCCAAAGGTAGCTGAGTTGCCAGCCGGAGATATTATCTTAGCACTTTCTTTTGCAAATCTATTACCTTGAGCCACAGACATATAGGCACACAACAGTATAATGCCGGCGATATATTTGCTCACAATATGTATCATTTACACCATATATTTTGTTATATAAATACGTAAACTATATAAAAAGTAAGTGTAAAGCTATAATTTTTTTTATTAAAGTATAATTATTATTTTGACCATTACGTACTACTTTTGCAGGATTAATGTTTTACACTTTGCTCGAAGCCCAAAATATAGTAAAATCATATAACAACATCCAAGTATTGCGTGGCATATCGCTACAAGTATCGCAAGGTGAATTTATATCTATTGTAGGCGCATCCGGCGCAGGCAAAAGCACATTGCTGCATATTTTGAGCACCATAGACAAGCCCGACAGTGGCATTATCAGTTACCATTCAGAAAATGTAGTGACATATTCTGCAAAAAAACTGGCAGAGTTCAGAAACAAACACATTGGGTTTGTATTTCAGTTTCATAATCTTTTTCCTGAGTTTTCGGCTTTGGAAAATATTTGCATACCTGCATACATAGGCAATGCCCCTCAGAAGCAAACGGAAGCCAAAGCCATGGAACTGCTCGAAATACTCAAACTCACACACAGGGCACATCACAAACCCGGACAGCTATCGGGTGGCGAGCAGCAAAGGGTAGCAGTAGCTAGAGCCCTCATTAATAACCCAAAAATAGTGTATGCAGATGAGCCCAGCGGCAATTTAGATGCCGCCAATGCTGAGGATTTGCACAGGCTATTTTTTGATTTGCGTAAGCAAATGGGACAAACATTTATAGTGGTGACTCACTCAGATACATTTGCCAATATGGCCGACAAAAAGTATGTAATAAAAGAGGGTATAATAGCATGATTATAAGGTATTTATATCATAACATCCCTAATATCATCACCACATGCAATCTTGTATGCGGCTGCATAGCCATAGTATTGATATTTAACGGCTCACTACTCTATGCTGCTTGTTTTGTATTTTTTGGTGCTATGTTCGATTTTTGTGATGGTCTTGTTGCAAGATTGCTTAATGTAAAATCTGCCATTGGTAAAGACCTTGATTCTCTGGCAGATATGGTTACTTTTGGCATGGTTCCGGGTTTTGCCATGTACAAGTTTATGGCTGGTATGGTTGGTACTCACCCATTCATATATACTTCTATTGCTATTCCTATACTATCTGCATGGCGACTGGCAAAGTTCAACAACGACCCACGACAAAGCAGCGAATTTTACGGATTGCCCACCCCTGCCAATGCACTTTTTTTTATGTCGTTGCCGGTAGTGGCTGTGTATGAGACTTTTGTAGCAGAGTTTTTTATGCGCTATATATATACTGTCCCTACTTTATGTATAATATTTTCTATATTATTGGTATCAGAGGTTAGGCTATTTTCTTTAAAAATTAAGGATTTTGACATCACAAACAATCTTTATCAAATCATACTGCTTATGAGCAGCTTGGTATTATTGGTAAGTGTAAAATTAATTGCAATACCTCTGATTGTAATTTTATACCTAATTTTGTCTGTTATCAAAAATTATATCCTGAAAAAATGAAATTTGTAGCTCAAATATCGGTCATGCCACTCAAAGAAATATTAGACCCTCAAGGCAAAGCAGTGATGCAAGGCTTAAAAAATATGGGCATAAACCATATATCAGATGTGAGAGTGGGCAAGCACCTCACCATACAGATTGATGCTGAAAACAAGCAAATAGCTCATAATGAGATAGATATGTCTTGTCAAAAACTACTATGTAACCCTATCATGGAGTATTACACATTCACTATAGAAGTAGTGTAAATAAACTGAGTAACTATACATCGCATATTCTGATACCCTCACGCAGCGACTCCAGTTTGTCTTTACGAGTAGGAATAAACTCTTGAGCTACAAAGCCTTTATAGCCCGTAGCCACTATTGCTTTCATGATGGCAGGGTAATACAACTCTTGAGTTTCGTTTATCTCGTTTCGGCCGGGGTTGCCACCTGTGTGAAAGTGATTTATATACTGTATATTATCTCTAATATTTCGTATCACGTCGCCCTCCATGATTTGCATGTGGTATATATCATATAGCAGTTTGAAATATTCGCTGCCAAGTCTTTTGCACAACTCTACACCCCAACTTGTACGGTCGCATTGGTAGTCTTTGTGGTCTACTTTGCTATTGAGCAGCTCCATGGATAGTATTACTTTATATTTTTCGGCTATGGGCATCAGTCTTTTAAGACCTGCTACACAATTAACTAATCCTTGTTCTTCGCTTTTGCCATTTCTATTGCCTGAGAAGCATATAAGTGTGGTAAATCCGGCGGCAGCTACTTTGGGTATTTGTGCTTCATATCTTTTGTATAGTTCGTCATGATTGGCAGTATCATTAAATCCCTTATCAAGGCTTATCTGAGCACCCCAAGGCATGGCACAGATTAGTCCGTATTTTTTCATAATAGGCCACTCTTCTGTACTGGTAAGGTCTATAGACTTTATACCTATTTCTGCTGCTGCCTTGCAAAGGTCTTCAAAAGGTATGTCAGCATAGCACCAGCGGCATACAGAGTGATTAATATTACCTTTAAGTTTTGTTTGGGTTTCTATATCTGCTTTCATAGGATTTGAAAATGTGTCAAATGACATTGCTGCTGCTCCGGCACTTGCTGCAATGGTCTTAATGGCTTGCTTGCGAGATATTTTGCTCATTATGATTTTTTTAGTAATAATATTTTTGTAATAATAGTAAGTAAATATGAAAAAAAAATGAATAAATATAAATTATTCTACCACCAGTTTTTTAGTAAATATTTTGCTGCCCACAGCCATTTTCACAAGATAAAGCCCTTTTTGTATATTGGACAATGGTATTTCTTTCAAAATATTCCCTTCTGATATTTGCCCACTTATGATTAAGGTGCCTTTTATGTCAAATATTTGATATATTACGGGGTTATTTGCAGGCGAAGATAAGTGTATGAATATTTTGTCAGTAGCAGGATTGGGCATGATGGTGGCTATAATATCATTACCTAGCACTACCTCATTGATACCTACCAATGTATTGGCTATGTTCGACATTTTGGGTCCAAAGTAGGCAGATTGCAGTATCTCTTTGGTAGATTTATTTTGTACAAATGCCACTATGCCCATCTGCGACTTGTCTTTGATGCCTACGGGTTTCCATGTTTCGTTTACTGTTCTGGTTTCGCCGGCATTCCATGCGTCAAAGTATGAGGTGCCTGCAGCAGATGGAAGCATTTTGCGCACTACCATTTCATGTTTGCTATTATCAGCAGCAGATACTTCGCGCTCTACTGCTACTATATAAAATATATATTCTGTAGCTGGTAAATATTGCGTAGCAGTAGCCGAAAAGTCAATCTTGACATCATCACCCGACTGGGTAGTGCTTAGATTAATGATAGCTTTGGGAAACTCCATAGACTTATCTTCTACCATGAGCGGTGTAATGTCTTTGCTATCAATACTGTAATTAATATTGCCATAGTAGCTTTGTAGCGTATTGCCATCCAATGCTACTTTTGGAGCAGACTGTATATTGTAAAACAGTGATCTTGCAGCTGGGTCTGAGGCGTTAGTAATATTAAATTCATCTGCCGCAGGTACCGCCATATGGTATTGAAGTGCTATGGCATTGTCTTTGTATTGGTTAATGATTTTTTCTACCATATTTTTTGAGTTTTTGTAGTCATTGCTTGCGAGGGTAGCATTTGTAAAGTTTTCTACCAATACCATACGTGTACGCTGGGTTATAAGTAAGTTGTCAAACGCAAAGCCATCAAGCTGCTTTGCTTTAATGGTATCTGACAGGCTCTCTTTGGCGTACGCTATACGTATTCTTACATTATTTTTACCTGATAGACTATCAAGGCTGTGCCTTGCATTTATCCACCCCTTTGAGTTGCCAGACCAGCCTATGTGAGGTTTGGGAAATATATAATTGGGTTGAGTTCTTGATATCTCATTTTGATTGGCAGGCTGGTCACCCGGGTCAGCAAATATATTTTGATGGGTGTACCATTTCCAATAATAACTGCCTGAGTTGTATTGGTTTCCTATCACTTTCCAAATATTGCCCCCATCTGAGCTGTATTGTAGCACTGCACCATCAGCTTTGTCTTGGCTAAGATAGTTTATATCAAGGCTTATCATGGGTTTTGCCACATTACCAAAGTCGAAACAAGGACCGTTAATATAGCCATTTTCTCTGTCATATACTCCTGATATAGAAAGTGCAGTTACCCAAAATTTATCATTAGGGGCTCTATACTTTATGTTGTTTTTGTCAGCCTGACCATATTGCCATGTAGGTGATGAGCCATCTGCAAACCAGTTGCCATTATTACTGTTAAAGTCTTCAAAATATGGGAAGGACGTAATTTTGGGTATTGTATTTATGGTTTTGGTAATAGTATTAGCACATTTTGTATCTGTAGTGTCGTATGTCACTGTAAGGCTTACTTGATAAGCACCTACATTGTCATATTTGAATGTAGGATTTTTAGCAGTGCTTATGTCAGTATCTGTGCCTGATATTCCAAAATCCCAACTCCATCTGTTTATTACTCCAGAAGATAAGTCTATAGTAGATTGGTCTCTGAAAGCAGTACTTTCTCCATTACAAATGTTTGAAAATAAAAAGTTTGCATTTGGTCTTGCGCCAATATTAAAACCTATAGTAGTAGAACCTGAGCATCCAAAATTAGTTTGTGCAATAAGTAAGGCATCGTAAGATCCGGGCTTAGCAAATACAAACCTGGGCGATGTGTGTGTAGAAGTATCACCTGAGCTCAAAAACCAAGAATATCCGGCAAAGCTGCTGGGTGGTGGCACGGTAGATATATTATTAAATTGTACAGAGTCGTTTTGACAAAGATTTTTTACATTAAAATTAACTATCGGTAGTGGGTGCACATCTATCACTTGGTCCGATGTATTCAAGCACAAAGTGGCAGGGTCAGTATATGTGTATCGTACTGTCTTAAGTCCATATCCAGAAAGATTGGGAATAAACTGCGAACCTGAAACGCCTGAAGCAGTAACCGGCACCATGCTAAACACACCTCCTCCAGGACCCGGGAATAGATTGTAGCGTACCGCAGCATCAAAACATGTTTCTACCGGCAAGCCTGTAAATGTGATCACAGGTCTGGCATTAACCAAAAAAGTGCCACTGGCAGTTGTACTACATCCGTATAGATTGCGGTAGCTATAATTAAAGTTATAATATTGTGGATATGTGCCTAATAGTGAAGGCGTAATAATAAACTTATCAGGTACTGAACTATTGTATGAGCCTGCCGTCAAATTGACTGATGTAAAGGTGCCGGGGTCTGAAGTCAACTGATTGCCACTAATAGTGATAGGAGCACTGTATTCACAATATGCATTATCCATACCCGTAAAAGTTGTAACTGGCAACGGATTGTAGGTAACAATGCTTTGCCCAAAATTTCCGGTACATCCATTGTAGCTCTGATTAGCAAAAAATGTGTATTGTACAGGGTTAATTCCGGATACATTATTACTAATATATGCCGCAGGCAAAAATATATCTGCATTGAAAACTGCACCGACTGATGTAGATATATACCATTGGAATGACTTTAATGGACTGTTTACACCGGTAAGTGTGATAGCCTCTACCTGATCGCCTGAGCAATATTGTGATCTGTAATTAAACACGGGTGGCGGTGGCAAAGGATTTACTCTTACTGTTATTTGTTGTGGAGTGCTGTTGCAGCCTGCAAATGTAAGTCTTGGCATATCATTTATAATGTGAGTCACATGTATGGCATAATAATCTTTAGATTGGTAATTATTTTCATCTACCCAAGGCACTAAGGGTGATATGGCAGGCATAAGGCTGAGTCCCATTCCCACCATAGTATTCAATTGAGCATCGCTGTACCACCTTACTTTATAGTCTACGGATATGCCTGAATTTGTGCTGATTTCCAATATGTTAATGGTGCTGCCTGAGCAATAAGTATATTGATTGACGGCATCTGACGTGATGGGGGCGGGCGGACTGTTATACACTGCTATTTTAGAGTAATTTACATTGCTGTAACATCCCTGTATATTTACATCTACATAATAATATGTACTGTCTAATATATATCTTTCATAGTTGTGTGTAAACGTGTTACGCACAACACCACCTGTGAGTGTCTGATTTGTACCTACCCCGAGAAACGAAAAATTTTGGTCATACCAACTGAAGTTGGGTTGTGATACCCCATTTACATCAGCCACTATATTACCTCCATTAATTGACACACAATATGCATAATCATAAGTGACGGGCACATTGGGCTGAGGCAATATATGGAACGTAACGGGCAAGGAAGCACCCTCGCACCCACCATCAGATGCTGAAAGCTTCTGAGTAATATGGTATGTTTTGGTGCCTACAACAGGGAAAGCAGGCAGGTCTGTAGGCAGCATAATGTTTGTACCCACTACACTATAGACAAAATCATTGGGCGTAGGGGCATACCATTTATAGGTGACATTGGTATTGAAACCCGACATGGTTAAATATGGGATATATGAATACTGACAATAATACCCCGGAAATGATACTGTGACAGGCAAATCTATATTGGGTGCTGCTATAGGCGGATTTATCACAAGGTTTGCCGCTGTAATAGAACTCACACAGTTATTACTCTCTTGCACTACGTAAAAAGTGGTATCTTCAGCTGCATTGAGTGGTATATTATTCGGAAAATTATTACCTAAATGTATAGGCAACCCTGTAAGGGAACTATTTGAGTACCATTTATATACAGATGAAGCATCCGGATTATTCACTGCAAAACTTGGTGCTACGCCAATGAGATTGTTGCACAATGGCCCTATATTGGATACACTTGGAGCTTCGGGCACATTATTAACATGAAAAGTCACTTCTTTGGCATCTCTATCTGCATTTTCACAACCTGTAATGGAGTTTACAGCTTTTACATAATAGGTTTTTTGAATGGTATCAGCATTTGTAATGCCTGAGTTAAATACATTTATGTAGTCAATACCTGCAATGCTGGTAGTGCCAAAACCTACAAATGTACTTGATCCTAATTGAGGGTTGCCCACATACCATTTGAACCGCAAAGGCACAGGTGATGAGAGCACCTCTGCATTGCCCGTGAGTGAAATTATGGGATTGGTTTGGCAAGCATATATATTTTTTATGACATCGGGTATGCCAGGTGATGGGTTTACATGCAGGGTTGCAGGAGCGTATTGCGGACTAAAACATAATCCATTATAGTATCTTGCATACACTGTACGTGAGGTAGGTGTTTGCGTATTTTGATTAAATGTATATTTATTACCAATAAATGTCAAACCAGTACTAGAGTTGGCATACCAATAAGTATTTACCACTCCGAGCATTGTAAGAGCTTCCAAAGTGAGTGTAGTATCTATGGTGCCCGCAAATTGGCAAATGTTTATCACATTGCTTGGTACGATAGTGACATCGGAGGGCACAGTACGCACAAATATTTCTATCATAGAGCGCTCACCCTCACATGAGTTAGACAGTATAGAAACCCAAAATCTGTAAGGTATAGGTGATGCAGGTGTACTATTATTTATGTTGAGTTGGGCTAGCGTAGCAGAGCTTCCGGTGAGTGTGGCTATGGCTGTGACTGTATTGGTGTAGGAATACCACTTGAACTGTGGACTTGGAAATCCATTGCCGGATGCATTTATTGAAAAATTAGTCACAGCTCCTGCGCATACATTTACTGTATATTGACTCATGTTGGGAGGAGTAGGTTTTGGATTAATGACTATTGTTTGGGTACGAAATGGCCCTAAAGTACGAGGGGCAGTAAAGCAATTACCATTGATATTGCCATAATCCATCATATATGCCAATGCATATGACCGAGGAGTAGTGGAGCCGTATGTATTAATGCCTACTACAGAAGGATTTAACTGGAAAGAATTCATATCATAGGCACTATTAGTAATTGGATGTCCTGATAAGGTAGTGCCATAAATACCACCCACTCCCGATATTGTAATACTATGATTTCTCAGGCAGTATGAGGGTACTGTATTGGTATAATTAGTATATCCATATATAGCATAGTACTCTTCTGCAGTTTGGTTAGTACCATTGTATGTAATATTATACAAACTGTTATCTGTAGCACAAAAGGTGAATGCATTAATGGCAGGCGTGGGAGAGAATGTAAAATATTGACCTGATGGGTTAAATACATTAAAATTTCTACTTATAGTGACCACACAGCCTGTGAAAGTTTGCGTAAAAGTATATAGTATTGTATGTGAACCTATGCCTGCAATGGGAGGGAAAAACTGGTTGAGAATGACCCCATTGCCTGAAAATACACCACTACCTGTAATTCCGGAGGTAGACACTACTAAGTCGCCTACCAAAGTGGTATTGGAGGGGTATGCATTTTCTGAAGGCGATGTGAAAGTAAGTAATATACCAGATACTGTATTGATAAATGATGCATAGGTCACTGTAGTGACACATCCCTGCGGAGTTGGGGGAGTAATGTATGATATAGTGATATTTCGTGCAATAGGAGATGATACAGCACTAAAAACATTGGGATTGAATGTAGCTTGACCATTTGCTACTGCTGACAATGGATTGGGACCCGCTATAGGGTATTTCACAAATGTGCCACCTGCAAAGGTAAGGCTGGTGATGCCCGTAAGCTGTGAAGTACCCTCATTGGTACAATAGCTGGGTTGTAAATTGAAAAAATCTGCGACCGGACCGCTGTTTATCTGTACAGTTGTCACGTCGGATACTTGCATAGGTGCACACAGCCCCATCACTGTGCATAAAAACCTGAAACCTGAAATAGATAATGGTGCTGAAAATATATTAAGCGTATTAGAATTGAAGCCTGTTACCGAAAATCCTACTCCCGAACCTGTGATAGGAACAAAACCAAAACCATCATTTTTATTCACCGCCCATTGGTAGCCTACTACATAACCTGAAGCAGCCATAGGAATTACAAAGTTCAGTCCCAAGCATGTAGATACTGTAGAAGGAGGTTGTACAGTGATGACAGGGGGAGATAATACGGATAGCACGGCAACTCCGGTGACTGTGCCCCCGCAAGCTGAGCCCACCTGACATACAAAACTTAGAGATGTGCCCACCAAAGAAGAAGCAATATTTGTAATATTTAAACCTGCTGTGGTGAAGCTATTGCCATACGTACCGCCATCTGTAGTTTCATCAATGAGTGTGCCTGTGGTAGTACTAGTACCTTTGTACCACCTGTAAGTAAGCGATGTGCCTGAAGCGGTAACACCTATGGCTGCGTTTGAAAGCCCACATGTGGTAACTAAAGATGAGAGTGCCTGAATGCTAGGTCCTGACTGCACGGTAAGGCTTGCTCCCACTGAAGTAATATTAGCACAAACACCATTCACACTCAATGCAAAATAATAGTTATCAATATTAGTGTTATTACCAATATCTACTCCCAAATTTTGCATAAATGCTGAGCCGTTAATGGCATTTCCCGAACCAAAATTTTGACTTGAAGTAAGCCCTGTATATGATGTACCTCCATTGGTACTGTA
Source organism: Cytophagales bacterium (assembly GCA_033765235.1). GTDB lineage: Bacteria > Bacteroidota > Bacteroidia > Cytophagales > UBA9547 > JANRIG01. The sequence continues at coordinate 29,182 of JANRIG010000027.1, forward strand.
GAGCCATCTCATTGATGCAAAAGCACCTGATATTGTTGTGAAATATGTAACAGTTGATTGCTTACATGTAGTGATATTGTCAGGTCCTGATATTGATGGTGGAGGTATATATGACAGCGAAGAGCCTGTAGAAGTCATGCTTCCACAAGTACCATTGGCAACACCTATGTATGAGTATCCATCATAAGGTGCATTTACCCCAAGCAATGTAAGTCTGGTGCTATTGGCACCTGAATAGATGCCTCCGTTGGTCACAAGTGTATAACCGCTACCTTGGTCTTCAAACCATTGATAGGTAAGAGAAGTACCACTAACAGTATTAAAGGTAATGACTCTTGTACTGCCTCCACAAAATGTGACTATAGGTGTATTTATCCCACTTATGCTAGTGTTTGAATTGACTGTTAATATACCTGATGTGGTGCCGTTGCCACATGCCCCAGTAGCAGAAAGCATATATACAGATCCTGCTATGGCAGATGGTATAGATGTAATCTCTAAGGCAAGATTATTAAACCCTGCATAAATACCGCCATCTGTACTACCTGTGATGGGTACAGAATTTTTATACCATTGCAATGTAAATCCTGAACCTGATAATGTGCTGCCTGTAAAGGTTTGGCTACCTCCGCTACAAGGTACAGGACCTGATATGCCTACTAATGTACTAACTTGTGTAACAGGAGGGTACGTATTATACAGGCTTAATATCTCGCTGCTTGAAAGTTGCCTTGCATATATATAAAGCTCATCCAATCTGCCATCTAAATCATTTATAAAATTATCTGAGCCTAAATATAAAACGTCTTGGTTAATGCCCAATACAGTAGCGGGAGGAGTACGTCTGCCAACTTCAGTACCATTTTTATATATCACCATATCGCCTCCTGCCTTATATGTAAATGCTACATGAGTCCACCCCAAGCCCATAGCTGATGTGATGGTAGTATTAAGATTGTATCTGTTTCCATTATCGTCCCATATTATGCCGTAGAGTACACCTGTGGTGGTGAGCCCGAACCAATACCCTGAAGTTGCTGAAAAATCTACTTTATTTACAAAAGCTTGTGTTCGATTAAGATCATCAAGCCTTACCCATGTAGCTATGGTAAATTGTTCTCTAAAATTTGAAGCTCCATTATTAGCTACTTCCATCCACGGACCTTGGTTGAAATTAATAGCTTGGTTTGCCACACCGCACCTGTCAGATGTAGGTGTTGGTGCAGATGATCCATTTACAGCATCAGCCATTCCAAAAGCTATGTTATTAACACCACTATTATTTAGGGGGTAATGTGCTATAGCTGTACAAAGGTTTATACCTGTAGATGTGTAATGGCTCATGATGTCAGCTGCTGCAAGCTTAGTGTCATATATTCTAAGCTCATCAACCCTTCCAAAATATGAAAATTTGCCTTGTGTTGATGTTGGATTGTCCCAATATGTTGACCCTATGCGCATAGGAGCACCGTTGCTTGCACCAATGCCTGCCACTGTAGAAGCATCTACCCTTACTACCTCCTGACCATTTACATACCCTATCAAATACTCTCCGGCTTTGAAGGTCATGGCTATGTGGGTCCATATATGTGAGTGTACAACTCCGGTATGTGTGGCTACACCGCGCATGTTCACATAGCTTGAGGGTGATGTAAATATTTCACCTTCAATTTTACCATTGTATAACCCAAATACATACCCCGAGTGTGCGTAGCCATTGACCCCGGTTAGGCTCGTTTTACAAACTAATTTTTGTTCTGCGTTAGCATTATCACTTCTTACCCATGCCATGATAGTGATTTCTGTGGACGGTCTCAAAACAGCATTGTCTGCTACATCTATAAAAGTGCCATTGGCACTGTAGTCACCTGTCACAGTTGTGAGCCAAGCTGCTCCTAGAGTTTGGTGGCATTTGTTTACGGCATAAGACTCATTATTGAAAGTACCGTTGAGACCGGCTATAGTTGTACTATTATTAGCATTTCCCCCAAAGAAATAATGTGCTACCAAGCCTTGGGCGGTTGCACTATTAAGTTTTGCTACTATCGCAAAAATTATTAATAAGTATATTCCTCTGTACTTTGCTATCATGATACTATTTCATTTTGACAAATTTTAGATGCTTTATTCGCCCTTGAGATGTAATTGTTTTGACAATATATATTCCCTCAGTCAAAGAAGATATGTCTAAAGATGCAGTTGGTTTATTTACATCGTTTATTTTAATCATAGGAGTACCCCATTGATTGTATATAGCAATATCTGAAAGCATAGCTTCATCTGAAGCAGATTTTATATAAAGAGCATGTGAAGCCGGATTGGGGTATAGGGTGATTTCATGATTATTTGCATCTGTGTATTGCACCTCATTTAGTCTGGATGGTAATTGTATAAGAGGACCTTGGTATGATGTTTGCAATATTTCTTTAGTTGCTTTGTTTTGGATAAATGCTATCACACCTAACCTATTCACATCTATGTATCCGGGGATATTCCATGTTTGAGTAATTGATATATTGTCACCCACATTCCACGCTTGGTTATAGGTACTACCGCCTGCGTCCGGTAGCATTTTGTGCAGTACATATTCAAATTGTGTAATACCATTCATAGCATTGCCTGATACGGTGCGCTCTACTACTGCCAGATGCACAGTGTATTGATTAAGAGCGAGCATCTCCAATGAAGTGAATTTGGCAGATACTGTGAGTTGAGAATTTGTAATATTTTTTTGCAAATCAATGGTAAATGATGGGTCTTGTAATGTAGAAATGATTAACTTTTGTGGTGTTATTCCTACTTTTGGGTAAAGAGAGTCTGCAAATATCGGGAGCGTGAGTCCATGATAATAGTTGCCATTGAGCACGGAGTTGGCAGCTGATTTGATATTATAATACAAAGCTCGAGCTTCAGGGTCAGCAGGATTTTTAAGGTTAAACTCATCACTTCCTGGCACATTGATATGGTAAGAAACTGCAACCAAATCGCCTGAAAAGTCATTGATGAATTCTCTTACACCTGGTATTCCGGGTGGTGCATATGCTTTGGCAGAGTTACCATCTGCATTATTGTTAAATTGCTCTAACAGAGTGATTTTAGATCTTTGTTTGATGGTAAAATCGTTGAAAGCAAAGCCATGAAAGTTTTGCCCCGATGATGTATTGGCTGTAGTAGCAAATGCCACTCTGAATCTTACATTTTTTACACCAATGAATTTATTATCTACAATGTGTTTGGCCTGAGTCCAATTAGTCAATTTGAGGGTATCGGACCATCCGTTGAGGAAGTTGCGCTGCTTACCCGGATTTGCAAAGATATTTGAGGTATTGAACCAATTTACACCTGTACTTTCTCCGTTTATGATGTCTCCCAGATTTGTCCAATTATTACCATCGTCTAAAGAATATTGAATTACAGCACCGTCTACTCCTTTATTTGTGTTATTTTTATATTTGACAGTGAGCATAGGCTTTTGTATAGTACTGAAATCCATACACGGAGAGTTTACCCAACTACTCTGCCCTCGTTTGACCAAACTATCATTGGAAATGCCTGTGACCCAGTATTTATCGGATGCTATATTTGTATTTAGTGTACTTTTGGCCGATGCGCCCCATACCCAGTCAGATGCTGTGCCTTCTGCAAACCAGCCACCTGCGTCATTGTCAAAAGATTCGGAGTATGGAAGAGCTACTACCGGCAATATATCTACTTTTTTGGACAATGTACGTGTGCAGTTCTTGTCCGATGTCACTATGAGATTAGCATAATAAGTACCCGGTGTTGTATATTTATATATTGGGTTTTGTTTGGTACTGGTATCTGTAGATGAGCCCGTGACACCAAAATCCCAATACCATGAGGCTATATTGCCTACTGAAAGACTTGTAGAGTCTGTGAATTGTGTATTGGAGCCAAGACATATACTTTTCCAATAAAAATCGGGCATAGGATATGGACCTAAGGTAATATTTTTTTCTAATACATTTGAGCAATTATTTGATGTGACTGTGAGAGCAATACGATAATTACCTGCAGTAGTGATGACTAATATAGGATTTGCCATAATGTATGACTCCCCGGGTGTCACTTTCCAGTTACTTTCTATGACTCCGCTTGATACCGTACTCAATCCTGTGAGCGTGAGCAAATCGCCAAGACATAGGCTGGTCCATTGAAAATTGGCCTTGGGTTGTGGTCTTACAGTGACTTGTCTCACTACAGAGTCTGTACAGCCTGTGCTGTTCACTGTAAGCTTAAATGTGAGCGTGTGAGTACCATCACCGGCATCTGACGGATAAAAACTATTACCTGATATACCCACATTATTTACGGTATTGAGTTTGAAAGTATTGGAACTCGCACCTATACTCAGTGTATCATAGCCTAATAGATTGACAGCTCCCGGAAGGTTGCAGTAAGAGGTAGAGTCATTGGCACCTATAAATACTCTAGGTATTGGCTTCTTATTGACTGTGAATGATTTAGTATTTATATTTTTGCACCCGTTTGCGTCAATATAAGTATATATAATGCTATTTGTTACAAAATTATCGCCCAATGCAGAGCCTATATATACCTGAGCCGGTGATATAGTAGCCACGCCATTGCCAAAGTCTGAGAATCCGGAAAAAGAGGTAGTGTACATGCCTCCTAATGGAATACCTGTAATGGTAAATGGTGGGTTATATTCACAATATGCATTTGCCAAGCCGGAAAAATTAACTATAGGAAGAGGATTACCTGTGATGGTAACTATGGCAGCTGCACTTTGGCAGTTGTTAAAACTTTGGGTAACATAGTATAGCTGCTGTATATTTGATATATAACTTTCCGGAAAATTTGTTTTTATAGTGTCTGATGTACCTATGAAGTTATTCAAGTTAGGATTATTGTACCATTTGAAAATAAAACCTGCAAATCCTGAAGGCACACCTGTGACCGACAACGAACTTACAGCCTCCCCTGAACAGTACGGAGCCGGCGAAGGTGCATTTGGAGCATATGGCACCGGGTACACTACAATGGAGTCTTTTACGGGTAGGCTTTGGCAACCCGGGAAATTGATTTTGGAGTTGGAGTAAGCCCCTGTTGTTTGGGTAGAATAGTATCTGTACACACGAGGTTGCCCATTGTTGAGAATAAAATCGTTGTAACCTGTGGTGGTATTTACCAAAGCACCGGCTAGCGTAATATTGGATTGGCTCAATATATTGCCTGTACCGATAAGCGTATTTAGTCCCAAATTCAGGTACCATCTCACATTTTGTCCTAACCCTACTTTGTTCAATGCCGGAATAGGTGCACCGTTGCAAATGGGAAGCGGCGAGTTTACAGGCATGCGGTTTGGTGGTCTTATTATGTCTATTTTCACAGAATCTATATCACTTACACATCCATTCACATTTTCTCGAGCGTATTTATACACAGTTTCTATACTGCTGCCTGATACTGAAGGGTTAATGAATGAATATATTAAGCCACCTATTGTATTATTGACACCCCCGCCTATATAGTCCGTTGCATCTTGATCATTATACCACTCAAAAGTAAGATTAGGTACAATGGCGCCACTGACGGATATAGGTGTTGGCACATTGCCTACGCAATATGCATATTCTCCGGTAATAGGTTTTGGTGGTTTTTGGCGTATGGTTACAGTGACTACATCAAAAAGTGGGCTTGACCTGCAACTACCTACTTTTTGCTCAGCATAGAATACATGAGTGCCCGGTATATTGAGATTGATACCTGCATTGGATAATATTAGCTGACTACCTATTGCCACTTGATCAGTCAATGCTGCATTGCGAAACCAAAAAACATTGCCTAATGTAGATGTGGGAAATGCAGTGAGCGGAGGAATAATGCCTTGTGTACAATAAAATCCTGCCACTGATGAAATGATGGGGGGCAATACTTGGTCTAAAATATGTATTTTTATTTTAGCCAAATCACTGTTGCAGCCATTTTGTGTTTGAGAAACAAGAAATGAGTCTAATATAGGCAAATTTACAGGTATATTCGTAGGTATGATATTACCATTTCTTCTGAAACCCAATACGGATGACGGGAACCAACCGGGGATAAATGTAGAATGATACCATGTATAGATACTGAGTGGGGCGTTTCCTACCAAGGTAGTATTGTTCAAAGTATTTACACACTTGACTTCCCTGCCCAAATATTCATTTTCTACAATATCTATCCCTCCGAAATTGGTAATATTTGGTTTAGGTGGTTTGGGTTTTACCTGTAATATTAATGGCGTAGCAAATTTACTGAGGCATCCTACGGTGCTTCTTGTTTTCACAAAGAAGTTTACATTAGTGACGCTGGTATTGTAATATTGACCTATCAATGATACATAGTTAGCCTTTGAAGGGAAAACCTCAGCTATGGTGGTACCTGTGCTGTCAAAACCCAACACGGAGGTGCATTGTGCATCTACATACCATCTAAACCCGCTGACCGAAAGCACATTGGATGTTGATACCAAAGTAGAGCCACTTCTCATGCCCATATTTGTGATAGGGTCATCGAACTGGCAATAAGAATTGCCAGAAATTATACTAGGAGCGGGCGGTAAATCATTTACTACAATACTGAAAGTAGTTTTTGGGCTCTCACATTGGTCTATATTTATAGATGCAAAATAATAATTTACCGTAACTATTGCATTGTTGATATTAGTTACCGTATATGTAGGGGCATCATTATTTTCTACTAAAGAATTATTGGGAAGATACCACTTATAGGTAGCCCCTGGCACTGTCTGCACCATCAATGTGGGGTTTATGGATTGTTCCTTACAAAATGATGCAAGTGTGACAGTGCTATTAGTAATGACAGGTGGTGCTGGTATTGGCTTCACTATACCTAATATAGTAGTGAGGTCTCCTTCGCAACCATATTCTACCTTGCTCACCGCATAATAGTAATTGCCCGCACCGGTAATAGTGCCTATATCCAAACTTGCAGTGTTAATACCCAATGCTGAAGAAGTGATAAGTAAGGTACCTGCCGAAGTGATAGCATATCTATACCATTTGTAATAGCCGGGTATACTATTGGCAGTGATTGAGATATTGGTACCTACAAATGAACCGGAGCAAAAGCTGAAAATATTAACATCTACAACAGGCGCAGAAGGTTTTGGATGCACCGTTACTGTTTGTTTTCTATATGAGGTCACAGTGACTGCTCCTATACATGGCAGATTTTTTTCATAATCAATTGTATAGTTAATATTAATAATTCCGGGTGAGGCGGCACTTGGCTGAAATCTAAAACCTGACATGGTATATAGGTATGGAGGTGAGTTTGTACAAATGATACCATTGCCAAAAAAAGGACCGTTGGAGTTGATAAAGTTGTCTAATGCAAATGAGCGACTGACACCACAGTTATAGCCTGAAGCACTACTCTGAGGTTGAGGAATGCCTGTATTTGTAGATATAGCCATGCTATACATAATGTTGTCTGTAACGCAAAAAGAAGATTGTGACAATAGCGGAGGCGGAGAAAACTCTAATACCTGATTTGGGTCAAAAATGATGTAAGTCTTTGATACGGTATCTGCACATCCTGTGATAGTATTGGTAAATTTGTATGTAATTTTTTTATCGCCCAAAGTGCTGATAGCACTTAGAAATAATGTATCATCTGACACCCCCGGACCTTGAAATAAGCCTGTACCTCCAGAGGTAGGGGTAGCTTTCAGCTTGAGTTTTTGGGTGGAGCCGAGCTCATAGCTTATATCTTCAGGACCTATGAATGCCATGGGTGCAGGCTTGGGTTCTATAGTAGTAAATAATTTTTGGGTGGTGCAGCCGGAGCCATTAAGGTCGGGGAAATTATAGTTTATGGTTAAGTTGGTGGCCGATACAGTGCTTACGTACACCGAAGGGTGAAAAATAATACGATTTGAAGGCAACCCTCCTTGTGTGAATACCCCTGATACTGAGGGATATACCACAAATGTACTTCCTGTTGGGAAGATGGATAATGTATCTGGCAGTTCATTGCCACAATATTTATTATTTAAGCCCAATACTAAGCCTGAAGGTAGCACCGAAGATATGGTATGTAAGTTTCCGGTAATGCCTCCCATATGGAGTGAGCCACTTTTGGCAAGCATGCCACTGGTGTTTGCTGTGGATGCCAAAATACTTATACCTCCTAATGTAAGTGCATCTAACAAGCCTTGAGCATTATGATATACATTGAATGTAAGTAAAGACGGACTATTTAATATTAAAAGCGTGGCGTAAATATCTCCTGATGCCGCAAAAAGCAAAAAAGGTGTTTTGGATATATCAAATGAAAATCCTGCCGGTGCTGATATACTTAAGGTCAATACATCAATAGCACTCATCACATAACTTCCTGAATTATTCATATCTGTATATACACTTTCAGTAAAAGTAATATTAGGTACAGGTATGGATATATTGCTATTGGTACATATACCATTAATAGTAGATATACCTGATAGTACTACCTGTGCTTGTATTCTTGACAGAGCTAATAATAAAAATAGGCTTATATGTAGTACTAATTTTTTCATCATTTATTCACAATATCTCCTTTATTATCCATTTTGATGATGGTAATGGTGTTGTCAGGACCTACAGAAGTAGAAAGCCCAAGTGTACACAATGCTACATAGCCTCCGTCATTTGCTTGTATCACTGAGGTGGTATAGTCTCGATTAGTACCCCCAAAATATTTTTTCCATTCTACCTCCCCTGTGCTTGAGACTTTCATTACAAATGCATCATCGTCCTGCTTATTAGTATTCACAGACTTACCACCCACAACATATCCACCGTCTGTAGTTTCGCTCACAGACACTCCCACATCAGACTTGCCAAAATCGTAGGTTTTAAACCACACTTTATCAAAATTTTCTGTCAGCTTAAGCAAATATATATCTTCATTGTTACTGCTATTAATACTAGTTCCAACGATTATGTAACCACCTTGAGTTGTTTTCATTTCAAATCCAAATTGAATTTCGGTTTGGTTTATCCTTGGGTCAGTCTTAAGTAGTGCATCGCGTGCATTGCCTACATCGTTGAGGCTTATCACTATCATGGAATATGCCGAAATATCTGTTGCATTTTTTTTCGTAGCATTTCCCAAAAAGTCATATACAGATTTGCCGTTTACTTTGCGCTCATATACTGCATAGCTATTTACATTTTGACCAATGTATCCATATGGTTCAAATGGTTTACCTTGTAATATGCCGTTTTTGTCTATATTTAGTATGATGGCTTTTTCTATTTGGTTTATATCATCAGTAATTTTTCCGGCTATGATATATCCTGATTTGTCATATGACTCTTCTATATCATATGCAATGGCGTTTTTGTAATTTGCAAGGCCCGGATTGAGGGTTTTTGTCCATAATGTGTCACCGTTTGCATCTATTTTTGCTACATAAATATATTCCAGATTATTTTTTTCAATACTACCTACCAGCATAAAGCCACCTGCGGTTTCTATCAAGTTTGTACCTTTATCTGTACCTTCTGCTCCTAATACGGTCTCCCACTCAAAGTTACCTTCTTTATCCACTTTAAGTACATATATATCACCCGAGGCAGAATATGAGTCTGTGGAGCCTATCATAATATATCCACCATCTGAGGTGATTTTAATAACTTCTGAGACATCGCTTTGTGCACCACCGTAGTATTTTATAAAACCTTTTTCATACAATGGCTTAGGGCCAAAGTCTTTACAAGAATTAATGGCAAAAGTGAATAATATGAGTATGTATAATTTATTGCGAAGCATTGTTTTTGGTGCTAATTTTTTTTACTTTATATAATGAATAATAATACCCCAACGATATTTGCAGACTATTGAGAGAGATATCGCTGTCTATATATCCGTAGTTTGTGAGTTGCTCATCAAAATAGTTATACCTCACCTCTGAATTTACAAGATTTGACATGCCATACAAGTATCTTACATCTAAACTCATATAACCGTACCCTACTTTGTAATTGAGACCTGCTCCGGCTACCATGCACATGTTGAAGCCATTGCGCTGGGGCTTGAGGTCTAAGTCTCTGCCTTCAAAGTCTATTTGGTTGGTAGTAGTGCTTTTGCGTTGCAGCTTGCCGGAAGATGACATGAGCAAGGCAAAGGCTGTGCCTGCCCTTATGAATGGTCTTAATTTTTTAGAATTAAAGAATGATATTTTCATTGTCAATGGCAGTTCAATATGTGCTTGTGACTCTGTAGAGGTAACTTCTGAAAGTGCATATACTTTGTTGGCAGTAGTAAAGCTTCTTAATGCAAACATGACATCTGTAGAAAGGAATAAGTATGGTTTGAGCAGCCACTCAACACCTATGCCCCCATGAAAAGATATGGATGGAGAGAGTGTTGGGCTATAGCTCTTAGTATCATGTACACTAAAGTGATTTACTACTTTTGAATTGCTGTTATTTGCCCCAAAAAAAATACCCAGTGATAGAAATGGAATTGCCTTGAAGGAATTGTATAGATTAATATACTCAATTGGGTCTAATGATTTATTAGGCTTATAGTCAGGTTCTAATATCAGTAGTTGTCTCATATTAGACTCCGCTTGTGCCTGCTCATCTAAAAAGAGATTGGTGAGTATGATGAGCCTGTATGCAGCTATCTTTTCAGGTTTTGTGAAGCCATATGATATGCAATCTTTGAGTAAAGCAGGAATGCTCTCCAGCTGGCCTTGGTCATAGTTTTTTTGGGCTTGCTTTAGTATTTGAGCACATGATGTACTGTTGGCTTGAGCATGCACCCCTATATTATTTGCGAACAAATAAAATGCTATTGCACAAAACCATATTTTATAAGTAGCGTTCATTACAAAAGTTTAGGTTATTAATGATTTTTTTTTACTCAAGTTCTTTATTTCTACCCACCGGTAATCCCTCGCAGGTTTCTTCATATTTTATGTCTTTAGCTACGTATAAGTTCCACTCATCCGGCGACATGTTTCTTTTGAGTTGACCGCATACTTTCATAGCCATTCGCTCAATATTTGCAGGGTAGTACCTTATTAGGTTGTCAACACAACCTGTGATGATTTTGTCACCATCCGGCGAGAAAGCTACTGACCATACCCATGAATTATGGTCGCGCAGTACTATGGGTTGCTCATTGAGGTGCTCAATGTCCCAAAGCCTGACCGAGCCATCAAAACTGGCTGTGGCCAGCACCTTAGATTGGGGGTCAAATTTGAGATCATTTATCCTGGCTCTATGCCCTGATAGATTTGCTACCAACTTATCAAGCTCCAATGACCAAACTTTTACACTACCTACTTCATCGCCAATGGCAAGATACCTGCCATCCGGGCTGATGGATAATGCTCGAATTTTTTTCAGATTTTTGATAGGCAATTGTTTTACAAAATCTTTGTCTTTGATTTTGAGCATGTTTACTATTCCGCTTTCGTCGCCTACAAATATATATTCGCCTTTGGGCTCAATAGCCAATGCTTTGATATACGCAACCCCTCTTAATAGCCTGAAATACTTATCGTTAGCCAAATCTCTAACCAGTATGGAGGTGTCCGATCCTGAGGTGATAAGGTTATTATTATCGGGGGTGAATATCATGGCAAATACTTTGCCCTTGTGCCCATAGAGTCTTTTGGGCTTGTTAGGTTCAGATGAGCTTAGATTGAATAGTTGGAGGTAATCCACATCTCCTGCAAGGGCGAGCATTTTACCGTCATTGCTGATAGACAATATTCTATTCATAAATGTATTGGTAATAAAATCTGTAGCTGTGAATGTTTCATCATTCACTGTCCAATTTATTAGTTTGCCATCGCTGCCGGCGGTGTAGAGCTGCTTACCGTTGGGTGCAAATGCTATAGATCTTACTGCATCAGTATGTCCTTTGAGGCTATTGTGATGATCATGGTAAAGATTTTTTACGGCATAATAAAGTGCATCATATACATCATGGTTATGCGGGTTTCCTAAGTAGTCTTTATTGAAAATATATGACTGTTGAGCTACTAAGGCACGTGTGGTAGTATCATGAATTTGGAGCGACTTCACAGCCATAGCTTGAGCAATGGAAAGCATACGTTGTTTTAATGCTTCGGTCTCATTTCTTTCCGCAATTTTTTGTGCTTCCAAGGCTTTTTGTTCGCTTAGCAAAGCTAATTGTCGCTGTTGTTCGGCAAGAGTAAGGGCTTCTTTGGCTTTTTTCTCGTTTACCAACGCTATTGCTTTTTGGGTATTTGCCTCTGCTGCAGATGCTTTGGCAAGCTCGGCCTGCCTATGTGCTTCGTCTGCTTGCACTTGTGCTTCTTTCTCTTTTTCAAGTGCTATTGCACGTTGCTTATTGGCTTCGTCTGCATTCTTTTTAGCAATAAGTGCCTGATTGGTAGCTTCTTTTTCTTTTTCTAGTGCCCTGCTTGTAGCAGCATCTGCTTGGGTCTTTAGCTGAAAAGCCCATACAAAGGCTCCAAGTGCTAATACTGTGAGCACAGCAAATATGATGGTGATGGTCTGCTGTTGTTTATATCTTTTGCGCTGGAGCTCTTCTTTTACTTTTTGCTCGGTTTCAAAAGCCTTTTTGCTTGACTCCAAGAATACCATCGTACGCTCAAATGCAGGGTTGTATCGCTGCGCCCACTCAAGGGTAGGATTGTTTTTTTCTTGCCAGTTTAGGGCAAGTTGTAAATCAGGCGGTCGCCACATACCTGCTTTGCCTACTTGATATTTGGCAGCAGCATCTGAAAGTCTTAAGTACATATCTACCGCCTGCCCTTCTTCATCTACCCAGTTTTTGAGCCTTACCCATATCCTCATGAGCGACTCGTGAGATATATCTATAATTGAGTTATCATTGAGCTGTATATTGGCTGAAGGAGTAAGTAATGAGCGACCGGGTCTGCGGAATACTTCTACTATCCTTATGATATCGTCGGCTGAGCAGCCTGCAATATTAGCCATTACACTCACTCTTGTAGGTCTGCGTATGCCGTCGCTGTCCCCTGTTTTTTCGGTAAGGCATTTGAACATGATGGCACATACCTCTTTTTGTTTGGCAGATAGTTCGTCATATGCTTCATTGGCGTGCTGTGACAAAGCACCTGACATGGAGCCTATAGCCTCATAATGTGGCAAGTCCAAGGGTTCTCCTTTTTCATGATTTTCGCCCCAATAGTCCCAAGTACGCATGAGTGAGTGCGCCATGATGGGTAGCTGGTCAGGGTTGTCGCCCAAGTCACTAAGGAGTTGTTGCAAAAGACGTGGTGTAATCTTAGCTCCGCCTACAGATACCGGACCTGTGATGGCCATGCGTTTTTGGTCGCGTGTCATCTGTGGTATGAGGTAGTTACTATTATTGATAAGTTTGGTAAGTTGAGGAAACTGTGAGCAATCGCCTATGAAGTCTGACCTCATAGTGATGGCAATGAATATGGGTGAATCTTTGGATTGTATAGCTTCTACCAATAGGTTTACAAATGCGAGTGACTCGCTGGATCCGCCGCCTTCTTCATTTTTTTTGAACCTGAATAGTTCTTCGAATTGGTCAACGATGATTAATATGTTTTTATTCTCAGTTTCGGTATATTTGCTTACTGCTTCTGATAGCCCTAATGAGCTGCTCCTGAGCAAGGTAGCAATGATGGTTTTGCGTAGTCTTTTTTCTTCATTGTCAAGTCCTTTGTATATTTTATCGCGCTTAATAATGGCTTCTGCCATATTATCTATGGGTCCGCCGCCGGGTCGGGTGACTATCACATCCCAATTGCTACTGATATTGGTGAGAAAACCTCCATACAGTATGGGGATAACTCCGCAGTATACAAAAGATGACTTACCACTACCCGATGAGCCTATGATAGCTACAAATCTGTTTTGTGATAATTTTCTCAATACTTCATCGCTTTGGCCTTCTCTGCCGAAAAACAGGTGGCTTTCTTCTATATTGAATGGTCTGAGACCCGGAAATGGGTTTTTGAATGCCGATTCCTTTTTTTTGTCAATACTTTTTTCTAAGTTTATGTTAGTAACACTCATTGGTTCAAAAAGTTATTAATTTCAATTATATTATTATCATTTAGTTGCATTATAGCAGCATCATACTTATTGGTCAAATCTGCTTTGTCTGTGGCTTTTTTGCCAAGTAATACATATTTTTTTATTTCACCTTTATTTCTGCCCAGTCCGGGTGCTTTGAGCAGGTCAGAGTATTTCATTTGAAGCCATATATCGTTCACATTATTTGCAAAAATAATACCTATATCACAAATTTTGAGGTTATTATTATGTATTTCGCGAAGTTTTAGCAAATCACCGTCGAATGATGAGGGGATAATATCAAATTTTTGCTGATCTATATTTTCTAGTATTTTTTTGGCTTCATATTCGTCCATTTTGTCATATATGAAGTATAGTTTTTGCAAATTGGCATTGGACAGATTTTGTTTTGCAATTTGTCTTCTGACTTTGTCGAGGTTGAGTCCTAAAAGTTCTTCCAAAATAGTCATTTTGAGGTCTTCAATAGGCGATTGGTGAATTTCTGCGCCTTCGTTGTCTTCGAGCTCTCTGCGAAGGTTATCTACAAAGATTCGTTGTTTGTCGTTGACTAATTGTGCAGAAGGTGATATCCAGATGAGTCTTGTAAATTTTTTGTCACCATCGCCATTGGTGGCTGTGACAAGCTGGCTATGCTCTCCTGCAAGTTTGTTTTGAATATCTAAAATAGATTTTTCAGAACCTGTAGGTATCTCACCATAGCTGTCGCCGATGAGGTGTATGGATAGTCGAGAGGATTCTAAGTCTTTTTTTACAGCCACTTCTATCTCAGTGGCATTGATGGGAAGAGGCTTGTCTGGCAATATTTTGAATCCATGCCTGATTAAGTCGCGCTTGATATTGTCTCTATGTAGTTTTAGGTCTGCACCTGTTTCGGCCAGGTATACAATATTATTTTCTGCGGGCATATTGCCTGTAGTAATGTCGAGGTTTCTAAAATTTTTTATAAGTGAGGCTACATCATAAGCCAAATCTACAAGTTTGAGCCAGTAGTTGCGCTCTGCATCTAAGTTAAAAAAGTCGTGAAATTCTGATAACTCACCGGTAACCTCGTTAGTATAAAATAAGTCATATCCTAACAATCCTTTGGTAACTTGTGGTTCTACATTGGGCTCAACAGGGAATTTCAATACTTTGAGAAGTCTTGTAGTATTTTTTATGGAAATATTATTATTTGCTATGGCGTTTTCATAAAATCCATTGAGTTCTTCAAGGTTGTCTTTACTTTTGATATATTCGGGCGATAGTAGTGCTATAAATACCCCGCATTTATTCACTTCTGAAATAGATGGCTTTTCGGTGGTATTGTAAAACAAAAAGTTAGGGGTTTCGCCCAAAATCTGCTCCAGGAGTATTTTTAAAAATCTTTGAAAATTTGACACCCAACCTATAGCACCATGGGGAGCTTCATTGTCTTTTGGTGAAAAGCTTATATATATATCGTAGTTAAAATCAGGCATCGGTAAGGGCAGTATTTATTTCTTTATTATGTGATGAATATTTATTATTTACTACATCTATTAATTCTTTGGCTATTTCAAAGTTATCATATATTTGTTCCATAAACATATGTTTATCTATCTTAAATACAAGGCTTTGCTGCTTTGCTATCAATGTATAATTACTGATATCTGTATCAAGGATGAGGGTTTCGCCAAATACTACGCCGGGTGTATCTATCACCTCATCGGGTTGGTTTTTATATTTTATTTCAAGGCTGCCATTTACCAATATATATATGGGTGCATTGCCGTTGTCTTGTTCTGTGAGCAAGGTATCGCCGGCTTTGAATCTTACCTCATCTACAAGTTCTACAAACTCCATGAGTATATTTCCGGGCACTTTTTTAAATAATTCTACATTTTTCAAGAAAAATACTTTTTCAAGCTTGTTCATGGGCAGATGCGGGTTTTCTACATCGGGA
This sequence comes from Cytophagales bacterium, assembly GCA_033765235.1. Lineage (GTDB taxonomy): Bacteria > Bacteroidota > Bacteroidia > Cytophagales > UBA9547 > JANRIG01. The sequence continues at coordinate 45,178 of JANRIG010000027.1, forward strand.
TTAATATAAAAAAGTGCATCAAGTTCTTTTCTTTCATGCTCAGGCAAGCGAGCTGCATAAAGTTTGTAGGCAGATTTGTCAATAGTGTAGATAGCCCATGCGGCTATATCACGAAGGAGAGGTGACGGATTAAATAGATTTGCCACTAAATCATTGGTCACTATGGCGTTAGGTTCGTTGGCATAAGCATATATGGCGCATGCCTTTGTCCATCGGTTTATGCTATTGTAGTCGCGGTTTATAATTTGCATGAGTACTTCTACCCTATCCAAGTGCTGGCGAGGGAAGTGTGGTTGGAGCAGCTCATTGCGCTCGCTCTGAGGTATATCTTGAATGAGAGGAAAAAGTATTGGTTTAAGTTCATCGGCCAAGAACACATCCAGTAGCTCTACTGCATATACAATTCCCTCAACTGTGGCACTATCTATATTGTCTTTTACCAATTTGATAGATTGTGGGTCATATATAAGTGCTAACAGCATGTATATATTTTCAAAATTGAAATGTACTTCTTCTTGCAGTGCGTATTTGAGTTCTATGGCGTAGTCGCTGTCCGGTATTTCTTGCAAAGCTGCCATGTTCCATGCAGAGTTGCCTATGTCAGTTTCAATGGCTTGTTTTATCCTTATTGTTTGAGATTCATCGGGCTTAAAGCCACAACTGCTCAAGCACATGAGCACGTTGTTTACAATCTTTTTATCGGGGAAGTCTATCTTGTTCCATAGCAGTTTTATGACTTGCTCGCCTCTGATACGACCGTATATTTGTACAATTTTTTCTTGAATGGTGGCAGACTGATTGGTTTTGTAGAATGCTGCTTCGAGGGTAGGGAGTATTTTTTCGCCGGAGGCAATGAGTGCTGCAGCAGCCACATTGCAAAAAGTGTATGAAGACAAAAACTCTATCAATATGGGCCATGACTCATGCCTATCCATTTGTGCAGCAGCTATAATGGCTGCAAAGCGCACATCGGCATCTGAATCTCTGAGCAACTGCAATACGTGTGGCACATATGCATCATCGGTGGTTTTGCTAAGTAAAGTAGCTGCAAATATACGCTCTTCGTCTTTTTTGGACTTTATGAGGTAGTAAATGTATTTTGGGGTAATCTCTATGGTGTCTGTTTCCTTAAGGTTATTTATAGCTTGCTGAGCCAATTGTTTTACAGCCGGTATACGTTCATTGTTGATATATTTTTCTAATTTTTCAATTGCTTTTACTGCATTAATAGATTGCAAACGGGTAATGGAGTATTCACGCAGTTCTTTTATATCGCTGTTAAGACATTGGTAAAGTTTTTGCTGTGCCAATACAGGGTCCAGCTTTTCTAATATTTTTAAAGTGTATATGACTGTGTTGGTATTGGGATTATCTAATTCTTTATTGAGCACATCGGTTACTTCATAATCCTTTTTCTCCAAAAATACATTACTGATTTTGGTATTTTGAAGCGTATTGGTAAGATTTCGCCTGTACTCAATGAATAGCCTGATCACTACGTAGGTATAAAATGCACAAACCAATACCAAAAAGTATGAGAAAAATATTAGCTCAAAAAAGTGTAAAAGACTCAAGGTGGTCAAAATGATGCCTGCCAATATTACTGAAAATTCTCTAAAAATACCTTCTACTTTTATTTGTATATCGAAGCGTGTGCGCAAATCCAGTGGAATGAAAAGATTTTTTACAATTGGGTCTTCGAATGATTCTTTGAGTGATTGTAAAAAGAGCTTACTCATACATATAAATAGGAAGAATAACACAAAACTCACAGCCTCTATAGTGTAGCCAAACAGTGTGCCGATGAGCGATGCGAGCACTGCAAACAACCCCAATGTGCCGGGAATAAGTATGAGTGAGGTTTTCATACCATACATTTTTATAATACGCTCAGCCACAAAGGTCTGCATGATGAAGCTAAATACTGTAACCAAGCCTCCAAACAACCCTAAGAAACCTGCAAGGTCGTTTTCGTTGGTATATTTTTGAACAGTTACGTTAAGAAATGAGTATTCCAAAAATATTACAGCCATTACAGAAGCCATGAATAGCATACAAAGCCAGCGTACATATGGATTTGCTATCATTTTATTAATGGGTTCTGCTTCATTGAGGAGCCTTTTGCGCTCCTTGAGCAAGGCTTTATTTCCATATACTACCACAAATATGAGTAACATAATAAATGCTAATATACCACTTATAGTGCTCACAATCATAAACTTAGCTACATCTTTGATATATGGAGATACAAAAAGCACCACAAAAAAGCCTATCGCAGTAGCCACCATTTGACCTTGGTCTACGGTATTTATCATATGTTTTTCACGTTTGAGTGAAAATGTGCGAGTCACAGTGCCATAAAAGCATAGCATAAACATACTGTTCAATGGTCCAAGAAGCATATAAGATACAAATTTGACCCAGTCTTCACTCACATATTCCAACCCCAAATACACGAACACAACCAATATAGAACTGCATGCAAAAATGACCAATGAAATATTGGTAAATAGAAATCTTCTTTGAAAAAATGAAAATATGGTGGTAGCTATCACACCAATACCGCCTGAGAGTATTGGTAAAAAAGGCAAATATTTGGTTCCAAACTGATCTAGAAATAATGTACTTGCCGCCACATCATAGCTCACCAAAAATGCGCCTATACAAAATGAATTTGCAAGCAGCAACATCACAGGTAAAAACTCTGTGGAGTCAATCCCAAGAAATTTCTCAAAAGATTTTCTCATAATCAATTAATGTGGATATTATAACTAAAACCACACCTCGTAAATCGTGGATATAAAAGGTAAAGGCATCAAAGTTATAAAAATTGCTTAAAATTAGTATAAATATTACGAATATACAAAATACAATAAAAAATAATTGATTTATGTCAATTTATTTAAATATAAAACGGAAAGAAGAAATATATTATTGAGATATTTCCTTTAAATATTAACAATTATTTAATACAATACATCAAAAAATTTATTATCTTCGTGCCCTTTTCTTAATAATTGACTAAAATAAACAAATAAAATTAATAAATGGCGATAGCAAAAATCCATACTCCCAAAGGCACTATGACTGCAATATTTTATGAGAAAGATGCTCCAAATGCGGTAGCAAATTTTATAAAATTAGCTAAATCAGGCTTTTACGACAACCTTAATTTTCACAGAGTGATACCCAACTTTGTGATACAAGGCGGCTGCCCCAACAAAAATGGCACCGGAGGTCCGGGATATACCATCAAATGTGAGCTGAATGGCAACAATCAATACCATGATAAGGGCGTATTGTCCATGGCTCATGCCGGCAAAGATACCGGAGGTTCACAGTTTTTCATATGCCATAATCGTGAGAATACCAAACATTTGGACAGAAAACATACCGCATTTGGCAAATTAACTGATGGATTAGATGTGTTGGATGCCATACGTCAAGGTGATGAGATTACCAAGATTGAGATCTTAGAAGTAGAAGAATAACATTATGGAAAAAAAGTTTTACCAAGACCTTAAGATAGGTATCTTGGGTGGAGGGCAACTCGGCAGAATGCTGATACAAGAGGCAGTAAACTTTAACTTGCAAATACATGTGCTTGACAATGATGATGAGGCCCCTTGTAAAAATATAGCTTCAAAATTTGTAAAAGGCTCACTAACAGACTATGAGGTAGTATTTGAGTTTGGCAAAGACCTTGACCTTCTTACCATAGAAATAGAAAATGTGAACACTGAGGCACTCATAGCATTAGAAGCATCAGGAGTAAAAGTATATCCTCAGCCTCATATCATAAAACTCATACAAGACAAACGCACTCAAAAAGAATTTTACAAAAAAAACGATATTCCAACCTCAGATTATGTGCTTATAAACCACAAAAATGAATTAGAGGCATACAAAAACTACCTGCCCGGAGTACTAAAACTTGGCAAAGCAGGCTATGATGGCAAAGGGGTACTTATCATAGAAAGTGAAAATGACTTCAAAAAAGCATTTGACGCACCCGGTCTGCTGGAGCGCAAAATAGATTTTGAAAAAGAAATATCAGTGATAGTGGCTCGCAACGAGAGTGGCGAAGTATCTGTGTATCCGGTGGTAGAACTTGTGTTCAACTCCAAATACAATTTGGTAGATTACCTATTTGCACCGGCTATCATATCTGACGATATTGAGCACAAAGCCATAGATACAGCCAAAGAACTTATATCAAAACTACAAATGGTAGGCCTGCTTGCCGTAGAGATGTTTGTAACTCATGACGGACAAGTGTATGTAAATGAAATAGCCCCACGCCCTCACAATAGTGGGCACCATACTATAGAAGCCAATTTTACCTCTCAATACGGTCAACTTTGGCGTGCAATACTCAACCTACCCTTGGGCTCCACCGAAACGCGCAACTATGCTGCCATGGTGAACCTGCTGGGTGAAGAGGGGCACAATGGCATAGCTACTTATGAAGGTCTTGAAGAAATACTCAAATTCGAAGGTGTGTTTCCACACCTATATGGCAAAAAATTTACCAAACCCTCCCGCAAAATGGGACATGTGACTATAGTAGGCAGAGATATTGTAGAACTTAATGAAAAAATAAGCTTGGTAAAAAATACTATCAAAGTAAAGGCTTAATATTGCTCAGTAATGAATAATAATTATGTTGTAATCATGGCTGGGGGTGTAGGAAGCAGATTTTGGCCCTACAGCAAGCAAGCATTGCCCAAGCAGTTTCACGATGTGCTAGGCTACGGAAAAACCATGTTTCAAGACACAGTACAAAGATTCAAAAACATAGCCCCTCTACAAAATATCTTTGTAGTAACTAATAAAAACTATTACCAACTCGTAAAAAAAAACATACCTGAACTTTCAGATGAGCAAATATTACTTGAACCTATTGGCAAAAATACCGCACCTTGCATTGCATATGCTTGCTACAAAATAGCAAAAGTAAATCCTGCTGCCAATGTAGTAGTGACTCCGTCTGATGCTGCTATCATGCAACCATCTGTGTATGAAGGTCAAATATTGAAAGCCATACAATTTGCGTCAGACAAAGATGTGCTGGTGACACTTGGTATAAACCCTACTCGCCCAGACACAGGATATGGATACATAAAATTTGACATAAGAGATAAGTCACCCATAAAGAAGGTGCTGAAATTTACCGAAAAACCTACTTTAGAAGTTGCTCAAAAATTTATACAAAGTGGTGACTATGTGTGGAATGCAGGGATATTTGTATGGAATGTGAGCGCATTTATAGAAGCATTTGAGCTGCATATGCCGGCATTGCATCATTCATTTAACGATGCCAAAGAATACTATTTTACTCCTAACGAGCATACATATATTACTAATATTTTTAACCATTGCGAGTCTATCTCTATAGACTATGCATTAATGGAAAAAGCTGAAAATGTATATGTGATACCATCAGACTTTGGCTGGAGCGATGTGGGCACATGGAAATCAGTGTATGAACTATCTGCAAAAGATGCTCAAGGCAATGCAGTATCGGGCAATGTGAAAACTTATAATACTACCAATTGTATTATTAAAACATCAAACAAAACACTTACTGTAGTAAATGGCATAGATAATTGCATCATAGTAGAAGCAGATGGTGTACTTATGATATGCAATGCCAATGATGAACAATACATCAAAAAAATAGTGGATGATATAAAAAATATAGAAAACGGTAAATACATATAGCATATTTATTATGGAATATAAAAATCTTACATTTATAATTGAAAATAACATAGCCATAATCACCATCAATAGACCTGACAAAATGAATGCACTCAATTTTGAAGTGCTGGACGAATTATATATTGCGACCAAAGAAATATATGATAACACAGAAATAATAGGTGCCATTGTCACAGGCAGTGGCGAAAAATCATTTGTAGCAGGTGCAGACATACATGAGATAGCCGCACTCAATGAACTCAACGGGCGCAAGGCAGCCGAAAAAGGTCAAGAGCTTTTTGCTTACATAGAAAATGCACCCAAGCTCATCATTGCCGCTGTAAATGGATATGCACTGGGCGGAGGCTGTGAGTTGGCTATGGCATGCCACATAAGAGTGGCTGCAGAGCATGCACAGTTTGCCCAACCTGAAATAAACATAGGAATAGTACCAGGCTACGGAGGCACTCAGCGAATGGCACAAATGATAGGAAAATCCAAAACTATAGAACTTATGCTCACAGGAGACCGCCTCAGTGCTCAAGAAGCATACCAAATGCGATTGGTAAGCTATGTGGTACCTATGGCAGAACTTATAAATAAATGTAAAGAAATCATAAATAAAATCAGAGAAAAGCCTGCATTGTCAATAGAATTAATAATTTCGTGTGTTAATAGTGCATTTAACAAAGATGACGATGGCTACAAGGCAGAAGCCAATGCATTTGCCAACTGCTTGGCCACCGACGACTTCAAAGAAGGCACTACCGCATTTATGGAAAAAAGAAAACCCCGTTTCAGTGGCAGATAAATTGCAAACAGAATTTGAACAAGATTTTTTGCCGTTGCTAAAGCATGCATATAACTTTGCTTACAGGCTCACATTTGACCAAGACAGTGCCAAAGACCTTGTACAAGATACTTATATCAAAGCATTTAGATTTTATGGCAGCTACCAAAAAGGAACTAATGCCAAAGCATGGTTGTTTAGAATTTTGAAGAATACGTTTATCAACGACTATCGCAAAAAAAGTAAAGAGCCTCCAAAGTACGATTATCAAGAAATAGAGGAATACTTTAATGCAGAAGGAGCCACTGTGGAGCCCGACAAACATCTGAAAGTAGAAGATGTGAACGATATGATGGGAGATGAGCTCACTACGGCACTCAACTCGTTGCAAGACGACTTCAGAGAAATTATTATACTCTGCGACTTAGAAGATTTTAAGTATGATGAGATAGCAGAGATTTTAAATATTCCCGTAGGCACCGTAAGGTCTAGGCTACACAGAGCACGAAACGCATTGAAAATGAAAATAAAAGATTATGCACGCACATTGGGTTATAAATAATTATGTACACTGCCTATGAATGAACTACTACAGGAGCTAAATATAAGTTGCGACAAAGCATGTCAAAAAAATGGCGAATGCACACAACTCATACAGCTATATATAGACGGAGTAGCTTGCAGAGAAAAAAACAAAGAGTTTTTGCAACGCATCTACAATTGTGAGCCTTGCCAGCATTATTTCCACATACATGACTGCATCAAGACCAACCTGAAATCCAAAGTAAATAGCAAAGACCTTCCTGAAGGTTTTGAAAAAATCATTTGCAAATGCCTTGCCGATAGTGGTAATATTGCCAAATGAAAGGCAAATGTATCATATTCTCCGCTCCCTCAGGCTCAGGCAAAACTACTATTGTAAAACATTTGCTCACCAAAATACCCAATTTGGGATTTTCTATATCTGCATGCACGCGCGACAAAAGAGGGCGCAATGAGCAAAATGGCATAGACTATTACTTCATGACCATTGAAGAATTTACCCAGAGAATACACAACAATGAGTTTGTAGAGTGGGAAGAAGTGTATGCAGGCAACTTCTATGGCACCCTCAAGTCTGAAATACAGCGCCTATGGGACGAAGGCAAGCATGTAATATTTGATGTTGACGTAAAAGGTGGTATGAATATCAAAAAATATTATGGCGACGATGCATTGGCCATATTCGTAAAAATACCTTCAATAGAAGAACTTGAAAGAAGACTCCGCACACGTGCCACAGATACAGAGGAACAAATATCAAGAAGACTCTATAAAGCCAAATTTGAATTGAGCTTTATGGACATGTTTGATGTAGTGCTGGTAAACGAAGATTTGGATACTGCCTGCCAAGAAGCACAAAATATGGTGCAAAACTTCATCAAATCATAACTACCCCATGCACATAGGACTATTATTCGGCTCCTTTAATCCTGTACATATAGGTCACCTCATCATAGCTCATACCATGATAGAGCTGGTAAACTTAGACAAAGTATGGCTGGTGGTTACTCCCAAAAGTCCATTCAAATTTTCTGAAGAACTGCTGGATGCACAAGAGAGGCTCACTATGGTGCAAATGGCCATAGCCGACAACCCAAAAATGGAACTGTGCGACATAGAATTTTCAATGCCTAAGCCTCACTATACCATAAATACATTAAAAAAACTGCAACAAATGTACCCTGATATTACATTTTCACTCATCATAGGCGAGGATAATTTGGTGAATTTTGACAAATGGGAAGGTTACAAAGATATACTTACCAATTTTGAAGTGTATGTGTACCCGCGCCCATACACACAAGATGCCAAGCTCAAAGGCCACCCCAAGGTACACTTTCTCAACTGCCCATTGCTCGACATATCTGCCTCATACATACGCGAATTTATAAGAGCGGGCAACTCTATACGCTACTTGGTGCCCCCGCAGGTAGATGAATATATAAGGCTAAAACTTATAAGCAAATTTAAGTAGAATATGAAAATATACCTCCCTATCGCAAGTTTAGCAATGCCTAATTTGTAACCCTTGATAAGCAAAGTACATAACTTATAGTATTGGGTCATCAACAGCAAATTTTACCCATTTCAATTCCTTTTTATTTCTATACATTAACCATCGCGTAAGTCTCTAATTGCACACTTGCCCCTGAGAGGATTGTAAATTAGTAAAGTCATACAATGCCTTATCATACAGGTGTGATGGATGTATGTTTTGCAATGCATGAAACATGATTTGTACCCTGTCAGGGTATTCATTTTCCCACTCTTTTATCATATTTTTTACCACCTTTCGTTGCATATTGGGCTGTGAGCCACAAAGGTTGCAAGGAATTATAGGAAAGTTGCGCAGCATAGCATATTGCGATATATATTTTTCACGCACATACACCAATGGTCTTATCACAGTGTTAAGCCCATCGTCTGATATGAACTTTGCAGGCATAGCCTCCATCTTGCCACTGAAAAAAAGATTTAGAAAAAAAGTCTCCAACACATCATCTTGATGATGCCCGAGTGCTATTTTGGTAGCTCCCATTTCCTGTGCTGCCGCATAAAGTGTGCCACGGCGCAGCCTTGAGCATAAGCTACACATAGTTTTGCCCTCAGGTATTTTGCTTTTTACAATGGTATAGGTGTCTTTTTCTATTATTTTGTAATTTACATTTAGTTTTTGCAGATATTCGGGCAATATATGCTCAGGATAGTCAGGTTGTTTTTGGTCTAAATTTACAGCTACTATTTCAAACTTTATGGGCGCACGCAATTGATAGGCAAGCAGCATATCGAGCATGGTGTAGCTGTCTTTGCCACCCGATAGGCATACCATTACTTTATCATCAGGCGCTATCATAGCAAAGTCTTTGACAGCTGTAGCTACATGTTTTTCTATAGCATGCACTAGTCTGTCATCTTCATCGCTAAGTTTGTAATTGAATGATTTTCTTATCGGCATAATACAAAGGTAAGAAAAAAGTATTTTTTATTGTTGAATGTTGATTTTTGATTTCAAATTTTTAATCACTTCTACTTAAGTTTTTTGAGACATATTAACACTTATGTACATTACATTTCAGATATTTGGTACAATATTTATCTAAAAAAATAATAATTTAATGTCTGTTCCACCACTTTCTGAACGTATGCGCCCGACCTCTCTCGATGGCTTTGTAGGGCAATCGCACCTGGTGGGTGAGGGCAAAGTACTGCGCAACATTATTAACACAAATATACTACCCTCTATGATATTTTGGGGGCCACCCGGCGTGGGCAAAACTACACTTGCACATATAATAGCCACACAATGCAAGGCTAAGTTCATAGCCCTAAGTGCCATTAGTGCTGGTGTGAAAGAAGTGCGCGAGGTGATAGAGCAAGCCAAATACAGAGAAAAGACTGTACTTTTTATAGATGAAATTCACAGGTTTAATAAGTCGCAGCAAGATGCACTGTTGGGTGCCGTAGAAAAAGGCATCATCATACTCATAGGTGCCACCACCGAAAATCCTTCGTTTGAAGTGGTAAATGCTTTGCTTTCACGATGTCAGGTTTATGTATTGCAACCTCTCGAAAAACAAGATCTTGAAAAGTTAATACACGATGCCTTGCAAAAAGATGAAATATTGAACAAAATAAAAATTGAAGTCAAAGAAACAGATGCACTGCTGCAACTATCCGGAGGCGATGCTCGCAAACTGCTCAACCTGCTTGAGCTCGTAGTACAGTCAGGTGTACACAACGCACCCATCACCAATGCAATTGTGACACAAGTAGCTCAGCAAAAGCAAACTATATACGACAAGTCAGGTGAAATGCACTATGATATCATCTCAGCCTTTATCAAATCTGTACGTGGCAGCGACCCCAATGCTGCGGTATATTATCTTGCCCGAATGGTAGAAGGCGGTGAAGATGTAAAGTTCATTGCCCGCAGGCTGGTAATATTAGCATCAGAAGACATTGGCAATGCCAACCCTACTGCACTTGTGATAGCTACTTCATGCTTTCAGGCAGTGAATATGATAGGCTATCCCGAAGCACAGATTATACTATCGCAATGCACCACCTATCTGGCCACTTCACCCAAAAGCAATGCCTCATACAATGCCATAAAAATGGCCATTCAATATGTGCGTGACAAAGGAGACTTGCATGTGCCATTGCACCTGCGCAATGCGCCTACCAAACTTATGCGCGATATGTCATACGGCAAAAACTATCAATATGTCCATGACTTTGACCATAATTTTGTACATCAAGAATTTATGCCTGCCGGCATGGAAAACACCAAAATCTATGACCCGGGTGCCAATGCACGCGAAGAGGAGATAAGAAACTATCTGCGCAAACTATGGAAAGATAAATACGGATATTAATTACCTATTCTATCTTTCAAAAGTTATTTTATCACTGTCACAAACCCTGTCAGTACAGGCTCAGGCGAGTTATCGTTTTTGTTAATATGATAATAATAAGTACCTGCCGGCAACCCATCGCCCGTCCACATTTTGCCGTTGGTAATGGCATCGCCTCTTGAAAACCATACTTCTACCCCATATCTGTTGAATATCCTTACCTCGGCTTTCTCTGTGAGCCTCAGTTTCTGAATGTTCCATACAGAGTTAGGGTCGCCTCCTGCATTTGTATTTGGAGTAATTACATTGGGGATATCATCATTTTGGTCACACCTTTTCACCAATACCAACTTTGTGTATGCTGTAGCGGTGGCACAACCGTTGAGCCCGTTTACCACAGCCCCTACAAACACTTTGTTGTCATATCCTGATAATATTGGAGTACTTACAATAGGAGTTTTGATATCTGCACTCACATTGGGGTCTACTATTTTTTTCCATTTGGCTGCATTGGCATTTTGTACGGTATCTTTGAGTACATCCAAAGTTTCTTCTGATGAGTAATACCATGTAATAGTGCCCGAGTAGCCACTAAGGGTGAGTACCGCAAAATCTTCAAGGCATATTTCCTTAATTTTTTCGGCGCTGTTAGGGTTTACCCATACTGTACCTGCCACTGGCTTTTTGGCAAGGTTAACCTTGATGGCAGCGGTTTTAGCAAAATCATACACCCCATTGCAATAGGCTACACTGTCGGGCAACGTCATATAAGCTCGTAAATATACACTTTGCGACAATGGGCCGTAGGTAAGTTGGGTACTGTTAGGTCCTGTAGCATTTTTGTCTGAAAGTGCCGTGAAGCTGGTTTCTAAGGTATCTGTAGTAGATACTTCCCATTGTATAAATCCTTTGCTTTCAGCCAATTCCAATGATATATTGTCTCCTTCACATTTTTCGGCAGTACCGCCCACTATGGCAGATTTGCCGGCAAATGCCGAAGTGAGTGTGATTGTAAACTCATTGGATACAAAATCTTCGGCAGGGCAAGCACCTTTTACTGGCATTACATACGATACTATATACACTTTAGGTGTTACAAAGTTGCCATAAGGTGCTTTGTTAAGGTCTATTTGACCGGTATTTGCATTGAGATAAGCTTCTATACCTCCTGTACCTGTAAAGGTAGCATTTTTACCCTCCAATTCATCTGCTTGGTCAGGCTGCAGTGCATAGTTGTTACAAAACATACCCCCCAAAGTTTTGCCACCGTACGAAAGTGTGGGTTTTGCAGAAGGTTTTTGGTGCAAGGTGATATTAGTAGTTTTAGAGAAAGGATCACAGCCTCCAAATCCGGGTACTGTGTATATAATACTATAACTGCCAGGTTTTGACTGTGCCACATTGATTACACCCTCTGCTCCTACTACAAATTTTAGGTCATCAGGTTTATTGGTCAAATATCTACCTACGCCGGCTGCATAGCCCAATATAGTAGTAACTGGACTTACAGACTCGTTGTAGCCTATGCATGGCTCCCCTAAATAATTTATATTAATGGCATCAGCAGATAAGGCACCGGTGATAGACACTACGGCTGGGTAGCTATACGGGTTACATCCGTCAGGAGCTACTACGTAATTTATATTTTTGAAACCTGGGGAGGCCGCACTCGATGGTGTAATAGTGCCGTTAGCTGCATTTACCAAGATATTGGTTGAAATGAAACTTCCCGTATATCCGAATGGCACTGTAGGTGCATTAGGTGTACGCGTGGCAAAGTCTGTGCTGCAATAATAACCGTTACCGTATCCTGCATCAGGGTATTCTATCACTCCGGTCACTGTAGGATTAGGCTTAATAGTGATAGATTTAGATATAGTATTCGCAGGACATCCGGAAATAGGACTTCCGGTGAATGTGACATTCCAAGTACCTATGTTGCTGGCGCTCAGGTTAATGGTGCCCAAATTTGGATCTGTCAATGAAAGATTAGCATCTGCCGAAAATGTACCCGCACCTACTATGTTAGTAGCAGACACATAGGTACCATCACCCTCCGGATCATAGTTTTTACAATAATTGTCTCTAGCATAAGCAAAATCTATGGCAGGATTTACATTTACAGATATTGATGTACTGCCACTCACCCCTGCACAACCGTTTACACCGGGTATAGTAAAGGTTATATTTTGCGATGGCACAGTCACTGTTGCCGTAAAGTTGCCATTAGTAGCTACTGATATAGGTCCGCTACTGATGAAGAATCCGGTAGCTGAAGTAGGTGTGTAGGTAGCACTAAGCCCAGTGACCACCGCACCTAAACAATAGTTGCCCAATGCTGAAGGCTGCGATACAGAAGTGATAGCTGCTTGCTGCTGTACATTTACGTTTACAGCATTAGAAAATACATCCGGACATGTACCTCCTGATGCTTTGGCTCTGAATTGATAGGGGCTATTTGAAGTTTGCACATTTGCATAGGTATTGCCCACAATATCGTTGTAAGCAAATCCATCCCAAAGCTGGTAAGTAATAGTACCTTGTGTAGCACCTGTGGTATTTAGCTGTGCTGTTTGGCCTTGGCAAATAATGGTTGCTGCTACAATAGGGGTGCCCGCATTATTAAACGGCTCTACGGTCACGCTTGTACTGGCAAAGTTTTGATTGTTGCCTGCTGCTAATACTCTTACATCAATTGTCTTGGTGCCGGGTGTACTAAATGTAATGGGACCTACTACAGTGAGTGTAGCTGATGTATTGTAAATGAATGGCACAGCTATATCTGTACCCGATATGGTATATCCTATAATAGGACCTGCGGATGTACCAGTGAGTGTGAGCATGACCCCTGTGGAGGTAGCAGTACTCAAGCAAAGCGTAGCAGGGCTTGCAGCTATAGTAGCAGATACCGTACACGGTGTACCATTTATTTGTACTTCAGCAGAGTTTTGAGAAATACACCCTACTCCGTTTTGTACCACAGCTCTGTAATATTCTGTACCTGTCACTTCAGAGAAGTTGGGTGTATAAGATGTGAAACCTACTGTAGACAAAATACCTAAGTAAGAGGTATTGCCGGGTGCTGAGCGTTCCCAACCCAAAATACTACCAATAATAGTACCTGTAAGACTTAAGTTGTAAGTATTACCAATACATACTGTGCTAGAGCCCAATAATATAGCTGTACCACCGCTGCTGGCACTAAGTACAGTGACTACAAACAAAGATGAACTTTGTGCTGCACATATACCGTTGGTCACCACTGCTTGGTAATATCTGTCAGCCGTCAAACCTGCAGCAATGTTTAAAGTTGATGATGTCTCACCACTCATATTTGACCATGTACTGCCATCGGGAGAGTCTTGCCACTGTATGGCTCCGTTGTTGCCTGTCAAATTAAGGGTTGCTATCCCTGAAGTATTACAAATACCAGATGTAGGACCACTCACACTACCTCCTATACTCGGTGAGGTAATGGTGACATTGATGGTTTGTATATTTGTGGTGCTCACACCTATCACGGTCAAAGATACAGAGAATACCCCTGCAGTATTATATGTAACCGGAATGCTATAGCCACTTGTGGTAATGCCTACACTTGCAGTAGCCGGCGAAGCCCCAAATCCAAAATCCCACATTCTACCTAATATTGTACTTACAGAACTTGAATTGTCTGTAAATGTAATGCCTGTACCCGTAGCAGCACTGAGACATATTGGATTTATATCCGGAGTAATTTGTGCTGTAAGTCCACAGAGCGTAGTAGTAATCAACTGAAAGCCGGAAGATACCGTGCTACAGCCTGCACCGCTTACCACACTCACCCTGTAGTAGGTATCAGTGGTAAGATTTGGTGTATTATAGGTTGCAGTATTTGCACCTGATATGGCACTCCATACCGAGCCGTCTGGCGACTGCTCCCATTGTATATTACCTTGGCTACCTGTCACTTGCAATGCCGCCGGGCTATTGCTGCATATAGGTAACGTACTGGTACTGGATACAGTACCTGATATACTTTCTCCTATCACAGTGACCATAGTACCTGTAATGGTTACCGCAGGGCATGAAGCATTAGATACTATTACCCCATAATAGTTATTGGATGTAAGATTAGCCGAGGTGTACGATGTACCTGATGAGCCTGTGGCTGAGTAAGTTATATTATCAGCAGATGCTATCCATGATACAGTGCCTCTCTCTCCCGCAAGTGTGAGGCTTGCAGCAGTATTATAACAAATAGGATTGGTGGTCACAGATACACTACCTGCAAGGCTTGGGTCATCTATTGTAATATTTTGAGTATAAACAGTAGTGACACCTCCTACGCCTATCACCGTCAGTGTCACAGTTTTAGTACCTGAGGTATTATAAGTAACATTGATATTATAGCCACTTGATGTAAGACCTATGTTTGCAGTGGCAGGAGTAGCTCCTGTGCCAAAATCCCACATTCTGCCTATAATGGTACTCACTGCAGAAGATGCATCAGTAAATGATACACCTGTAGCTGATGCAGATATCAAGCATATAGGATTTGGCAACCCTGTAAAACTCGATACCACACCACAGGATTGTGCAGTCACTAACAATGAAGGAGAATTTGCAGGGGTACAGCCTGCACCGTTGGCAGCTACTATCCTATAATAATATCCGGCCAAAGGAATGTTGATGGTAGCTATACCCGGAGTGGTAGCACCCGACACAGCAGTCCATGCACTGTTGTCCGGTGAATTTTCCCATTGCAATGTTCCCAATTGACCTGACACTGTAAGATTAGCTGTAGTATTTTCACACACCGGCAATGGGGTGTTGGAGCTCACAGTACCTCCTACACTTTGCCCCCTCACCGTGACCACAAATGCGGAGGTAGATGTTACCACCGGGCATACTCCATTCACTGCAGATATGGCATAATATGAATTGGCTATTCTGTTTGATTGTGCATATGTAGAAGTTGTGACACCTGTATTTACCCAAGTGCTACCGTCGTTGCTGGTAAGCCAAGTAGCGGTGCCTCGTGTAGATGCCACGCTGAGGTTAGCGGTGAAATCATAACAAAGCGGATTTGGCGACACGCTTGATATGGTACCTGCTAAGCTCATATCATCCACCAAACCTGTGATAGTGATAGAGTTGGTGGCTGCACCCGTACCTACTACTGATAGTACCACAGCTATAGGTCCTGACACAGGGAATGTGAAACTAATGTTATAACCACTCGGAGTAATACCAAATCCTACGGTATTGATAAGGCTTCCGTTTTGATATACATACCATACTCTGCCCAAAATAGTAGTAGGCGTAGTAGATAAGTCTGT
The DNA here is from genome assembly GCA_033765235.1 of Cytophagales bacterium. Lineage (GTDB taxonomy): Bacteria > Bacteroidota > Bacteroidia > Cytophagales > UBA9547 > JANRIG01. The sequence continues at coordinate 61,389 of JANRIG010000027.1, forward strand.
GAATGTGATACCTGTAGATGAGGCGGTGCTCAAACACACATTAGTGCCTGTACTGGTAGCATTGGCCGATACCGCACATACTAATCCTGTAGCTGTGGCTATATTAGAAAAATTGGTAAAACATCCTGCACCGTTGGTAGCACCTATTCTAAAGAAATAATCTATGCCATTGTTCAATGTGTACGATGCTGAAATAGCTGTTCCTGGAATGGTGCTCCACATACCAGCCACAGTGGATACTTCCCACACTACTGTACCTGTGCTGGCTGCAGCTGTGAAATTGGCCGGAGAACCCACGCAAGGGGTTTGTATGGTAGGTGTAATAGTACCTGCACTGCTTTGGGGAGTTACATTGATAGTGTGTCCGGCAGAAGTGACATTGGCACATACACCATTGCCTACCACTGCATTGAAAATGGTAGCACCTGATAGTGTTACTGAGGTATAAGTTGGTGAAGTAACAGCATTAAATGTCCATGTACTGCCCCCATCCGTAGAATATTGCCATCCTGCTATGGTACCTGCATGACCTGATAATGTAAGTGTGGCAGTTGTGCCATAGCATATACTTGCGCCCGTGCCTGATGCCACACCTGCTGCAGGAGCAGCATTGAATGTGATACCCGATATGCTGAATACAGCAGGGCAGCCACCTGAAGCAGGTATGGTGTAGTTCACAATGAAAGAACCACTCAATGATGTATTAATGCCGGTAATATTACCTGTGCTTCCATTCACAGAAAATCCGGTAGCTGTAGTATTAAATGTACCTCCTGTGACACCGGATATGACAGTGACCGGTACCGATGGTACATTTGCACAGAATGGAGTAGCTCCGTAGTTGAATATTGGTACGGCGGGAAGTGGTGTGACAGTGACACTGTTAGCACCTACTATTGATGTACAACCTCCTGCAGCAGCTATGATATGATTTATCCAATAGGTACCCGATACAGTATTGGCACTAATGGTAATAGTACCACTGCTATTTAAGGTGACAGCTGAACCTGGTGCTGTAGTAACCCAAGCACCGTTGAATATTCCTGATGTAGTAATGACTGAAATAGGTGCACTATTAGCACAGTAAGGTCCTGCTCCATAATTGAACACTGGTGCAGTGGGTAAAGAGGTAATAGTGACTATGGCAATTCCCGTAGCAGATGTAGCACTACAAGCTCCTGAACCTATATTATATGCGGTGACTGTATACACTCCACCTGCAGCACCCGATGATACCACTCCTGTATTCACGGCCACCGTGATGCCCGCTGTACCATAGTATAGTGTGCCTGCTGTGGTATTCACTCCCGATACCAATCCTATATTATTGTTGTTGCAATATGGAGAAGCACCATAACTAATAATTGGATTTGGTGGTGACGTGGTAATAATCACAGAAGAAGAACCTGTAACGGCAGCACAACCTCCTGACGCAGGTATCACATGATTTATCCAATAAGTGCCTGATACAGTGGCAGAAGCTAAAGTAATAGTACCTGTAGATGCATTAATGGTGAATACACTTCCGGGTGCTGTGGTAGAGTATGTGCCTGCAAATAATCCACTCACTGTAGTGACCCCTACTATAGATGTGATGGGACATATGGGACCTCCATAGTTGAAATTAGGAGTAGCCGGCAATGCAGTAATGGTAAGCACGGCTGTGCCTGACACAGAAGTAGCACTACAAGTAACAGCTCCTGCGTTGAAGGCAGTAATAGTATAAATACCTGTAGCAGCACCACTTGATATAATTCCTGTAGATATGCCTACTGCTGCGCCTGCACTTGCAAAGTACTGAGTACCTGCGGTGGTATTGACTGCAGATGTTAATCCAATATTATTATTATTACAATAAGGTGATACACCATAACTTATGACAGGGGTGAGTGGAATGCCTGTAATGGTAATGGCTGCATAACCTGCTACTGATGCGCAACCCCCAGAGGCAGGTATCACATGGCGTATCCAATATATGCCTGATAATGTATTGCCTGCTACTACGGTAACAGTGCCATTGGTAGCATTCACCGTAATTTGTGCACCTGGAGCTGTGGTTACATAAGTTCCATTAAATGAACCACTTAATGTGGTAACGGCACCTGTACCTGCACTGGCACATATAGGAGCATACACAAATCCGGGCACTGTAGGAGCTGAGGTTACAGTAACTACTAATATGTTTGATACTACCGTACTGCAAGGAGTATTTTGCACCACAGCCCTATACCAAGTATTTTGAGTGAGAGCTGCCGTATTGAATATACGAGGTGTACCTGTACCGTTGCCCACAAATGAGTATGTAACTCCATCATTGGAAGATTCAAAATTAACAATACCATTAAACCCTGTAAGGGTAATTTGGGTAGTATTGCCTGCACATACTGCCAGTGCATTGCCTGCTAAAGTACCTGAAGTACTTACACCATTTACAGTTATAAGACCTATACCTGCTAAGGTGACTTGGGGACAACCTGAAGTAAATGCAATAACTCTAACTGTATTGACACCCGGTGTGGATACAAAGTTGGATGGAATGGTAAGCGTAAGTGTACTGCCTGTACCTACTCTAAGACCTGAAACAGTATTAGCCCCTATCATGGCGTAATAACTTACTCCATTTTGAGCTCCGGGTACATCCACGCCACTATTATTGCCTTGACATATAGGATTGACTCCGTTTACATTAACCCCAAGAGTAGAATTGGCCTGCACTACACCACCCATTACATAATTATAAGCAAAGGGCTGAGGGGTGGCATAACATGTAGAGCCCATCTGCCACGCATATACTCCTGTTACAGAAGTGCCTGATAGTAAGCCTGATGTAAAATTAATAACACCTATACCTGATATAGATGCAGTGCCTTCGCTGATAAGGTCGCCGTTCCAACTTACGTTAAATAATGAACCTGCCATGGTAGATGGCACACCTGCCACTGTGATACTTATATTGCCGGTGGCCAAAGCAGAGCAACCTATAGGGTCTGAAGCTGTCACACCTAAAATGGTAGTTCTGGGATATACAAATACTTGCTGCGATGATAAGCCTATGCCACCGCACTGATCGGAGCCTACTACTACAGTAGCAGGACCCACAAATGTGCTCACCCAAGTGAGTAACCCATTTTGTGTATTAATTTCTCCTATGTAGTCTGTATTGTCTACAATTTTGACGGCGTTAAGAGAATGAATACCACTTACTTCTGATGATGAAAGTGCCTTATTAAACACCATTACCTCATCTATTCCTCCACGCATGTTTTCGTTCCAGTTCACACCAATCATAAAGCTTGTGCCATTACTTTCATTGATATTTGCAGAAGGTATTGTATTAACACCTGACAATATACCATTAATATAGCCAGTGATTTGGTAACCTCCGCCATAGCCTGTTGGCATAGTAGGATCATACCTTACTACAGCAGCTACATGAATCCATGTATTAGTGGGTATAGCACCTGATATGGTTACAGTAGTGCCGGGGCAGCATGGAGACATTACTTGCGTGTTGAAAGACAGGCGTTTATCGGCATCAGGTCCTGTCAACATTAAAAAGTAATTATCTCCTTTTCTCATAATATGTCTGTTGGCACCTCCTGATTCAGGGGTATATCTTATCCATGCAGCCAAAGTGAAATCTTCATTTTCAAATTCCATACTTGAATTAGTAGGTACTAATACATGTTGGTTGCCACCGGTGAGTGATAGTGCTCCTCCGGCATTTCCTCCCAAGTCAAATCCATAAGATGCCCCATTTTGTAATGTACCATTAATTAATCCACCCAATGACCATGGAGAGATAGACTGATTGGCAGCACTTGATGTATTAAATGGGTAGTAGGCTATCATACCAGGTAATATATCACCTATTGCACCGGGGGTGCGGATAAAATATTTGGGTTGCCCTGCAGGGGTGGTAAATAATGAAGTAGGAGTACCTTGACATACAGCGGTAGGTCCTGAAATTCCCGGTTGAACCACCGTATTTTTTCCTCCAATAGTGACATTAGCATATGTCCAAGATGATGCCAACATATTATTATGAAAATCGCCGCAACCATAGGTACGTACACGTATGGTAGCAACTCCTGAAAATCCATTAGCCCATGTGACTTCCGCAGAGGCACCCGAGTTACAAGGGCGTCCCGGCAAAGCTGTATTGCAAGGTGGAGCATTGTCTACCCAACCACCACCCGGCTCAGCTTTTACTCCCAACACTGTGGATACTCTACTCCAAGCGCATGGGTTACCTCCTCCGTAGCAACTGCCGGCTGCGCTCGGATTTATTGAACTGCTGCCTGCATTTAAAAGTTGCCATTGGTACCCACCTGCTGCATTGTCTGAGTAAGTAGAAAAATTAGTACTGGATGAATTTTGGCAATATGGTATATCTGTAAATAATAATGAGCCTGGGGGCGAAGGAATAGGGCTTTGCACATTCACCAATACTCTGGTACGTTCATAGCCCGGAGTAGCGTAGTCATAAGATTGATTACTAGGTCCACAATTGTTTGACGAACTTACTTCAATATATATATTTCCGGAAAAATTTGGGTTAAAAGTGACCGTGATACCATTTTTGTAGTTTGAACCTGCCGTAGCACCATAAGTAGCAGTATTAGATAAGGAATTACCACCTATGAATGTACCTGCTGCTGCATTATAGGCACCTCCACCTGCTCCATCTGCTGCTGCTATATTGGTGACAGCGTTTGGCGGGGTTATACTCCATGAGTAGCCGTTAGCATTAGCATTATCATCCACCTCTAATACTACGCTTTCGCCACTGGTGCCACCAAACTCAATATAGTTATTAGAGCTATACCTTACATAACCACCACTATTTAGGGCTGCATTTCCTGTAAGATTGATAGTATATGCATTGGGTACACTCGCTACAGTGCCTATTATTCTGTCTTGTATATCTCTGATAATGTAGCCGGGGAATACTTGGTTTTGAAAGTCTGTTGCAAAACCAATAATTTGGTTGCTTCCTGTATTGTAGGTGATAGTACCTCTGCCCATAAAGAATGGCTGCGATTTATTGACACCCCATATACCATCATCATATACAGATAGTTGAATATTATCTCCATTAATATTAGTGACATAGTACCACGTATCGTTGTTGCAATTATTGCCTCCATTATTAGCATGTTCTAGTTCTACACACAGGTCTCCACCACCTCCCGAATTTAAATTAGGTGTGCGGTAAGCATATCTGAATCGCACTTGTGAATATAATTTAAGATTATGAGCACCCCATTTGGCAGTACTTATAGTGATGGTATTTTGGTTGGGTGCAATATCTACAGTGACAGGTCTCCAAGCACGAATATTAGTGGCTGTGAAGTTAGGTGTGACATTACCACCTCCACGTTGTGTACCTAACCTAATAGTGCTTCCTGCTACATTGGTTACGAAATAGGGTGTCCAATTTTGAAAATTGGCTCCATTCGGCAATCCGTTAGGGTCAACACCGTTTTGGGTTATGTATATGACATCATTTACCGCAATGGTATTGGCACCTGATACCACAGAGTAAGTGATATCAGTGTTGCCATTGGTAAAATTAAGATTTATGATATTGTTATGAAATGCATTATAACTTCCACCATTAGAAGTGGTATAATAGGTGGCCACTTGCCCACCACATATATCATAGTCATTATCTCCCGGAGGACGTAAGCCCTGGCCGGGTCCTGTAATACGAGATGGGAGTGTAACGCCTCTGGCACGTGTAGGTACAAAATGATAATCAGTTAACAGTTTTTGAGTAGGGCAAGCGGGTGAAGTGGCGTAACCACTAATGGTATTGGGGTTATTAAGGCTTATCCAATATGGGAATGAACTAAAATCTACCTCTAAAGGCATAGGATTTGTGAGTGCTCTTGTTTCGGGTCCAATTTTGTATTCAAATGGATTTTGGCTGCCATTTATGTCAAAATATTTGAACATTGCAGCATAGTTTACACCTATCACTGCCCCTGTCAAAGTAGCTATGAATGACGGTACCCCATTACCATTGTAACAAGTGAGTGCCGGACCTAACCATGTAGGTGAGAGTTGGGCATTGGTAAGCGTGGTAGAGTGGAGCAAAGGTGCGGTTTGGGTAAGATTTACAGGTGTGCAGCCTACAGAGGTAGCCCTAATAGTAATAGGGGAAGCTGTAAATGATATTCCTAATGTAGTTTTGGGGAATGGTAATGTAAGTGTACTACCCATACCTGCCGCTGATACTATGGTGTTGCCCAAGTACCTGGCTTCGTAGGTGACACCCGACTCTGAGCCATATATTTTTATGTATAAGTTTTGTAAACTACTAATAGCGCACAAACTATCTCCTACCACAGGCAATGTGATATTAGGAGCTCTGTTATTAGTCACATTTAATGAGTTGATAAGCGACAAGCCACAACTATACTGACCATAAACACTTATGGCAGCGGATGTGATGGTTGATGTAAGGAATGATATATTGGCTGACAAGCCATTGTTAGGTCCTGTGATAGTAGCCGAACCTGTAACTGACCATATATAAGAAAGTGGCGTAGGTGACACTCCGGATATAGAATATACTGAAGTGCTGCCTTGGCATATATTTAACACTCCTTGTATATCAGCTGAAAGTGCTCCGGTAGCTTGTACATTTATGGTCAATATACGCGGTGCAGATTGTCCTATGTTATTAAACCCTACTACTGTAAGATATTGTGTAGATGGAGCAGTGGCCAATACATTCACCACTACAGTATCTCTGCCGGATAAGTTGGTGGCTAATCCTGGTGAGGAATACCATTTGTAGTATGTAGTATTGGTAGGCAAAGGTGGAGTCACTCTATATATGAGTCCTGTCTCACCTTGGCATACAACAGATTTGCCTGTAATACCTGCTATGGATCCGGGAGGAAGGTTATTAAAATTAAAAGCCGCTACCGTGCTTGCACCCATGAGTATTTCATTTACTTGGTTTGCATTGGTAGTACCGTTAGACTGTGTGAGCCTTACCATCACATGATTTCCTGCCGGTATTGTGCCTTGTATATCTCTGCCATTACCACCTGAGCAGCCACCCAAAGCATATTGGTCTCTTACATAAAAAGTGTTAGCGTCTATGGCAATTAGGGTGAGTTGGTCAGTATTTGGTGTAAGCCCTGTAATAGCTGTAGCATCTGTATAATAAGTAGCGGCAATACATTGACCAACAGGTACTCCATGACCTACGCATGTGACATAATCGCTGCCCGTATTGATACCTGTGATGCTAAAACCTGTAGGGAATACAGTAACTTTATCGTTAGGGTAGTCAAAGGCATAGACAGGGCGTGTCCAGTTAGGATACTCATTGGTAGGTCTTACTATAGGTACCAAAGTATTTTCGAGAGGTATATTGATTTTGGTGTTTAAGCCATAGTTGTATGTATATATTAAATTATGATATGGTGAGTTCCAAGTTTTGGCAGGTATGGCATATATACCCCAATATCGGGTGCTGTCGTAAGCAGTGACTCCCCCAGGAAGCCCTGCACCTTCAGGATTGCCGTCTACCCTGTATATCTGTGTGCCATAGTACCTATTGGAGTTTAAATAATTAGTAAATACATTCCCAAAATCACCATCAGGATGAGGTAAATTTCCCCCGTACTGGCTATTATAGTTGTAAGCACTTTCATTACCCAATGCTGCGCCGGAGGTAGTCCATTGATATTGTCCTGAAAATACAAGGTCGCCTTCACCGAGCCTGTTTTCAAGTATATTACCTGCGCCTTCGTCAAAATTAAAATACAAATCCAAGTTGCAATATTTAGGATGTGAAGTGGTAATTTTTTTGCACATTAGTTGACGTATTTCTGTGATAGACAATGGAGTATTCCAAACGGAAAGCTCATCTAATGCACCGTCAAATTCATCAGAATAGAAATTATTACGCCCGGCTATGTGCATCTCGTTAAAAGCTGTGTCTCTAAGCATTTCACCACTAGTAGCCGGAAAACCGTTTATGAATAAATTCATTAAAGAACCTGTGCGTGTGATGGCATAGTGGGACCACTGATTGTAACCCGAGTAAACGTTTCCAAGCTGAGCATTTTCTACCGTTATATCATTATTTCTTACTCCAATATTAGAACCGTTGGTACCTATCCCGTATCCTATGTCATTGTATTGAGTACCGTTAAAAAACCTTACCACGGTACCCCCTTCATCGCCTGAAGTATTGTAGCATTTTGCCCAAAATGATATGGTATAATTATTTGCTCTTTTGTAGTTGTACAAAACACCGTCTGCATCTGTGAAGGACATAGCACGTCCTGAACCTGTGCGATTCACAGCATTGTTTTGGCGCACACCCAGTATGTATTCACTTCTTGATTTTTCTTTACAACTAAGAATGAGTACTCTCTGAATAGCATCTATCCTAGCACCTCCATGTCCCCAACTTGCATCTGAGCCATCATCACGTCGGACTAGTCGGTTCCAGTTAGGGTTGTTGCTGGCGGCAGGGTTGCCTTGCCAACTGTAGGTGACATCGTATGGTGGATTGGTACCATTGGCTACGAATACGCCATAATATTTGCCGGCTATGGTGGTGTAGTAGGCAGGTGGTGTTCTGAGAGTTGGGGCTTGGTTCACAGCATAAATGTGCACCCCATGAGGATTGCCCTGTCCTAAATTTGACACAGAAAATACATCATTTCCCACAATATTGGTGTATGAGAGGGATACACTTGGCCATGCTCCCGGATATATATTCACACTATGGTCACCTATGGCAGCACCTGAATATACATAGTGCGCAAGATTGGTAACAGTAGTGACTACATTTACCAAAGTACCTGCATTGGCAGTACCTGTACGACGATCGAGCAAGTTGGTACCATTGATGGTATTGAATTGGAAATAGTTTGTAAGATTGGCAAAGTTGGGGTGTGTGCCTGTGACACGTTTACACATATAGTTGCGAAGTTGTACTAAACTTATACTGGTGTTCCAAATACGAACTTCATCTATCTGCCCTCGCAAATGATTGGTGACAGAAGAGGTATTGAGCGCACCCATGGTAAAGCGTGAGGTGGTGGCAGAGCCTGAAGCAGAGCCTGATGCTGCCAAAGTACCATTGATAAATAAAGAGAGTGCATTACCATTTTTCACAGCAGCTATATGATACCACTTGCTTGTTACTATAGGGTATCCTGTGAGTATGGTAGCACCGTTGTTAAGGTTCCACTCAATTCTGTTCAAATTATTTATTCTCAATACGTTAGTAGGATTTACGGCATTAGAGTATGCCAGTATATCTTGTGTTTTGTTATATTTTTCAGGTTTTACCCATACCTCCATGGTGTAGTTGGATGTGGCAAGTGGGTCAAAAGTGCCTGCTGCATTGGCATTGATATATTGGTTATAGGTATCGTCAAGCCTCACTGCAAGACCTGCAGCCACGGTATCGCTCATGGTAGGTGGGTTGCAAATAGTAGGATTTGGCTGGTTGGCTACAAGCTCTTTCCATGACTGGTGTTTATCAGTACCTCTATAGGTAAATGTGCCAAAGTCGCGGGTCAGAGAGCGATCGGCACCTGAGGTAGTATCTGTCATACATGATGTAGTAGAACCAAAACTGGTGCTTTCAACGTTGAGATTATTGTTAGTATTAAAACCTCCAAAATCAAGAAAGTGCGCGGCTATTTCCATTTCGGGGTATGAGCGCAAGGTATCCAATGCCTGTTTATAAACTGGTCTTATGGTAGGTGTTTGCTTATGCAAGGCTACTCCATGCCAGTTTTCACGTCCGTTTTGTACATAAAATGCATGCGAGCCTCCTTCGTACAATGCCAATTTAGACCCTGATGATCTTGCCAAATTAGCATGGTTTCGGATAACACGGGCTAATGAATTATGGTTACCGTTTCCGGTTATTTGGTTTATATTCCACGGATGACCTAAATCTACTGATATGCCGGAGTTTACCTGGGCAGGAGTAGAGTTCCAAGAAAGTAAGTTACTGGTACCATTTAAAGGCGAATAATTTTCATCAACCCCAAAATACCAAGCAATGGAAAGGTAATCAAACTTTTGATTGTTTTGTTGATGCCATCGGATACGTGGTCCGAGTTGGTCATCGTTTACAGCTTGTCCTTCAAGTACTCTTCTGAAGCGGGCAGAGTCTGCACCATATTCTTCTTCAAAAGCATCAAAAAGTTCTTTTTCTACTATTGCCATAGCTGTACGGTTATCACCCAATCCGTTTTGCAGAGCGTAGTTATTGATAAGGAAAAAAGAATTAAACCCCGGTGCATAGTTCCATGTGGCTTCATTACCTATTGCTAATAATACCTTAAGGTTAGGATCCAACTCGCGGTGAAACTGGCGAGCAAGCTCTTGCTTATAATTTAAGTCCACACATATAGCAGGATTTATCCATGCATCTGCTTTGAGCGTGTTACAAAGCTGTATCATATTTTCTATGGGCATGGGTTTGCCTACTAAGCCTTGTGTGCCTGTGCTCCAGTTAAAATAGCTTTGCTTTTTGCGCATGAGCCATGAGGTCTCGGTGCTAGATTCTGCACTATTAGTAGAAAAGCCAGGCATAAAACGTAGTACTTTGAATGGACGAAGCCAGTTGAGGTAGGCAGGATTAAATATTTGGGTTTTAAAAAACTCGGGGTGTGCTGGGTTAATAAAGTTGGCATATGAAGATGAATAAGGGTTTGCGGGCAAATAAGGCACAGCACCCGATGCCTTATTAGTACCATTGTAACCGCCTGAGTTTGCAGCTATATCCGGCATGATGATAGACAACTCTCTGAGGTGATTAGGGGCAGGTTGACCTTGATGTAGTATGACTTGTATGCCCGGGTTGCCGCTGGTAGCAAGACTGTTGTCATATATATTGCCCCCTACTCCACCCGATACTGTGGTGACTACAATGCGGCAAAAGTGCACACCCGGAGTATTGTCTGATATAATACGGTCTGCATAGGTGCCCCCGCCTGACCATGATACCCCAAGAGCATTTACACCGTTCATAAGATTGTACTTGTTCACCCCTGAAGCTGTAATGGTACCGTAGCTGCCGGCAGTTTTTACTATAGCATCGCCACCTTGCCAGTTGATTTCAATATTACCGGCACCTTCCCAAAATACAAAATATTCGCCTGTAGGGTAAGGCACACGGTTATCTCGCAGGCAAAATGTACCCATTGAGAAACTTCCGCTCATGTACACCCCTGAGCCATTGCGCACATTGGCAAGGTAGGTAGGCACACCTGCAGAGGGAAAACCTGTAGTGTCGTAAGGTATAGCATAATCCACACCGCACTCCCAGCCTCCACAGCCCGGTGTAGTGCCTACCCCAAATGTGTACCAAAACCCATTGGTTTTGAATACATCTTTGTACATCAAACTTGCTGCATAGTAGTTGGCATCGCCTGTATTTTGACCTACCTGCATGCACATACCGGACGTAGATTGTGCTTGGGATGAGTTGTGAAGTAGTATGGCAAATATTATTATCAAATATTTACTGAACAATATATAATAGTTTTTCATAGATTTTCTCAAATATGTGAATTGCACATTAAATGGTACGGAGATATGACGTAATTGTTAATAGTCATTGAATATGATAAAGCAATAAATTACGCTTTAGTGCACAAAAATAATAAAAAAAATAATATTAAATACTAATATAGTAATATTTTTGATGAGATAATAAATAAATATGGCATTTTATATCAAAGAGTCATATTTGGATGCTTATGCGTAACATATATATATAATATTTAAGATAACCTATTATTTTTGAACAAAATAACTAGTGATTAAACCGATAAATATCATGATTGTAAGTACAGATTAATAGTAATAAAAAGTAAAATAATGTAATTAAAAATACATTAATATAATTATACAATTTTTATTAAATCAACTATTGAATAATTACCATATGGCTGATTGTTAGAGTTATTCCTATTAAATATTAATATCTGAGCTACATAGCGTTCAAAAAAAAAATACGTATAAATATCATTGAATAAATTAATAATTACTTAGTATTTGTAGAAATAATTTTCAAATATGTTAACTTGCTGTTTGAAATAAAAATATGAAATCTACGGTTTGCAGGAAAGAGCGATTTAATGCTGCTCACAGGCTTTACAACCCAGTTTGGTCAAAAGATGAAAATGATAATTTTTATGGCAAATGTGCCAATGAATACTACCATGGTCATAATTATGAGCTGATAGTAAAAGTAACGGGGACTATTGATGAAAACACAGGATATGTGATAGACATGAAGTATCTGAGTGATATTATTAAATCTCAAATAATAGAAAAATTTGACCACAAAAATCTTAATATTCAGGTTGATGAATTTAAAACTCTTATACCTACTGCCGAAAATATTGCTGTGATATGCTACAATTTGCTAAAAAATACATTAGGTGCAGATTATGAAATAAAAATAGTATTGTATGAGACCGAGCGCAATTTTATAGAATATCCTGTATGAGCATAGAGAAAGAAAAAATACAAAAAACCATAGAAATAAGAAATAAAAAGGCAGGTTTTGAATATCATTTTATAGATACATTTACTGCAGGAGTAGTGCTCACAGGCACAGAGATAAAATCTATTCGGCTGCAAGAGGCTAACTTACAAGATGCCTATTGCTACTTGTCGAGCAATGAGGTATATATAAAAAATTTGCACATTGCACCCTATGAAAATGGTACCTATCTCAACCATGACCCTGTGCGCGAACGCAAACTTCTGCTTACTAAAACCGAGATAAAAAAAATATCCAAAAAGCTTGACGAGCAGGGTATTACCCTCATACCCACCAAGCTATTTATAAACCAAAAAGGATTTGCCAAAATTGAATTGGCTACCGCAAAAGGCAAAAAACTATACGATAAAAGGGAAGACATAAAAGTGCGAGATTTACAACGAGAAACTGGAAGAAAGTATTAACTGATCCCCAATAATTGTTTAATAAATACCACATCAATGTAATATAATTACACGATGTATAACTTAATTACTAAAAAAATATTTTCCATATCCATTTTATATTCCTACATTTGTGGGTGAGCGTCCAATTAAGACTTAGATGATGAAATATAAGATACTATTTGCATTAGTAATATTTGCCATTTTTAGCAAGGAAAGCTATAGTCAAACCACGCAAGGTCGTAAACTATATGCAGGTGCCACCAAATCGCGCACATCCGGTGCTGTGCCTATATCGCGCAAAATAGCTTATAAATGGACTTGGATGGGTGGCTTAGGCTATACGGTATATTATGGGCAACTTGCCAAACCTCTCAAAAGCGCGACAGACTTTGGCGGCATTAGTGACCTTAATATTTTTATAGGACTCAGGTACAGAATTAACTCAAGAATTATGATTGGAGGCTCCATAAGATATCTGCAAATGTCGGGCTCTGACAAAGGAGGCGATAAACCACTCGCCGAAGGTGGTGCAGGCAGATATGAGCGTAACCTAAGTTTCACTACCACCGGACCTGAAATACAGATTTTCGGAGAGTTTGATATACTACCTGTCATCAGTAGATGGATGGGCGATAAGGTAGATCAATACAACCGCCGAAACCCTATTTTGCCATATGTGCAAGGTGGAATTGGCTTATTCTTATTCACCCCCAAAGCTACCTTAGATGGCACCACTTATAATTTAAGGGAATTAAAAACAGATGATTATAAGGCTGCTAATGGGGCATACTCCTCATTTACCCCAATAATCAGCTATGGTGTGGGGGTGCGTATCAAGCTCATTGAGTTTCTCGACTTGGGCATAGATGCCACCGTTAACAAAACATTTACAGATTATTTAGACGATGTAAAGGGTGGCACTCGATACTACATATCCGATGACTCTAAGACCAATGGCAGCTATAATGTCAATACTAACCAATGGACTATTACTGATTATCAATACTACAAATCCAATGCTTCAAAAGATGAGTTGCTATCCAACCGTAGTTCAGAACTTACTAATGCAGATGGTACACAGGTAGGGCGTGCTTCTGCCAATGCTCTCAGATCGGGTGTAAAAGACATTACAGATACATATTTTATGCTTAATTTTAGGATAGACTACACTTTGTCGCATGTGTTTATGTTTCACAACCCACAGCACAGGCACTTTAGCAAAGGCAAAGGTACCAAGCACCACCACTTTAAGAGAAGATAAAAAACTGCTTCAATTTTATTAGTTTTTTGAGTAAAATAGTAAAAAAGTAAGGCTTTAGTTCGTTTATACTCCATGCTTGCTTATCTTCATGATAGGCTAATATTCTATTTTTCACATCTTTATTGCTCATGCCTCCCGTTTGCATTTTTACCAATACCATCGATATATAATATGCAGAAGCACCCCCTTTATACAAAAACCTAAGCATCAATTCATAATCGGCCGATAATCTGAAATATGTATTAAATAGTCCATGATTATTATATAAACTTCTTTTACAAAAAAAGGCAGGATGCGGAGGCATCCATCCCCACAAAAAGTTATTTTTATTATATTTACCTGATGTCCAATGCCTCAACACCTTGTTTGCCTGTATGTATTGCAAATCGCCATATACACAATCTGCCTCAGATGCCTTAAAAGCAGCAGATACTTGTGTGAGCACATCTTGATCAGCAAATATATCGTCGGAATTAAGGATAGCTACTATATCGCCTGTGCACAGAGCTATGCCCTTGTTCATAGCATGGTACACTCCCCCATCAGGTTCTGAGAGGTATTTATTGATTACATTTTGGTATTTATTAATAATGTCTAAAGTGCCATCTGTGGAACATCCGTCTATTATGATATATTCAATATCTTGATAATGCTGGCTTATGACCGACTGAATGGTACGCTCTAAGGTAAGTACGCTATTGTAGCACACCGTAATGACAGATATTTTCACATGGCAATATTAATAATATTTATCTGCAGTATTGCATGATACGTGAATAGACAAGATGAAACGGTTATTAAATATTATCCGATTGATAAAAATTCTTTTTCTATTTTTGCATGTCAAAATAATAAAAATAATCAGCACACCTTTGAAAGAAACGATATTAATCACCGGCTCCAACGGACTATTAGGACAAAAATTGGTGGCACTCATGGTGAATGACGGCAAATATGATGTAATAGCTACCGCCAAAGGCGAAAATAGGTTGCCTGCAGATATTACAGGGTACACCTATGCTACATTGGATATAGGTAATGTACAAAATGTGAACGATACGTTGGCCAAATACAAACCACATACTGTGATACATACAGCTGCCATGACCAATGTAGATGCCTGTGAGCTCAATAAAGAAGACGCGTGGATTAACAACGCATTGGCTACCAAATACATAGCTACTTCGTGTACCTCTCTGGGGGCAATGCTCATACATGTATCCACAGATTTTATATTTGACGGCAAAGATGGCCCGTATGATGAAAATGCGATAGCTGCACCCATTAGTTTTTACGGATATACCAAATTGGCAGCAGAAGAATACGTACAAAACACCCCAAATTTGAAGTGGGCAATAGCGCGTACAGTATTAGTGTATGGTATAGCCTATGATATGAGCCGAACCAACATAATACTATGGGTAAAAAAATCACTTGAAGACAAAAAAAATATAAAAGTAGTGAATGACCAATGGCGCACCCCTACACTTGCCGAAGACCTTGCCATGGGATGCTACTTGATAGCACAAAAAAAAGCAGAAGGGGTATATAACATAAGTGGCAAAGACATGCTCACCCCCTACGAGATAGCCCTAAAAGTGGCCGATTATTATGGGCTTGACAAAAGCTACATAACCATAGCCGACAGCAGCACATTCAGCCAACCTGCAAAACGCCCGCCAAAAACGGGCTTTATTATAGACAAAGCCAGAAATATATTAGGATATGAACCTGTGAGCTTTGAAAAAGGATTAGATATACTTTCGTCTCAACTTATAAAAAAATGAATAGAAAAATCATCATATACTTGATACTTACCTTTGGTATAAGTTGGGGGTTGGCACTTATATACTATTTGCTGGAAATGCCCGCTATGTACAAGGGTGTATTTTTGCTTACATATATGTGTGTACCAGCTTTTTGTGCAATTGTTGTACAAAAAATCATATACAGACAGCCTATATTAAAGCCTTTTTATTTGAATATTAAACCTAATATTTGGTTTTTGGTGGCTTGGATTACACCTCTCACAGGCATATTGATTTGTATATTGATAACTTTTACATTTCCATGGGTGGTGTTCACCATGCAAAACAATGAAATCATCAAAAACATAACTAGCCTCATCCCTGCCTACAAATTGGATATTGTGAGAGAGCAAATGAATAACTTGCCATTGCCTGTATTTTGGTACACACTACTGGCTGGCATGTTTGCAGGTATTACATTAAATGCATTGGCTGCTTTGGGAGAGGAGATAGGCTGGCGCGGACTTATGCTGAGCGAATTATCGCCTAAGGGCAACTTTTTAGCATCGATTATCATAGGCGTGGTATGGGGTATATGGCATGCACCTATTGTACTTATGGGTCACAACTATCCGGAGCATCCTGTAATTGGTGTGTTTTGCATGATACTTTTTTGTACACTGTCTTCCCCATTATTTACCTTTATTACACTGCGCTCAGGGTCTGTGTTGGCATCTGCCATACTGCATGGCACCATCAATGGTGTGGCTGCTTTGGCTGTAGTTACATTTTCGGGAGGCAATGACCTTACCTTAGGACTCACAGGATTGCCCGGCATAGGCGTACTACTTGCACTCATAGCAGTAATGCTTGATTATGAACGCCTCGGCACCCACGAAGATGAGCGTATATATAAATGAGTGTTGGAAAAATATGATTCAATTATTCAAACGATAAATAATATGCCATAAGTACCAGCTTATCAGGAGGTATAGTCTTTATTTTTGCCAAGTCGTCCAAAGATTTGAATCCTCCATGTGTATTGCGGTAGGCTATGATATGTTTGGAATAATTTCTGAAATAAGGATGCTCTTTTAGAGTCTTTTCATCGGCGATATTAATGACTATCTTTTGTATTTTTGCAGGCATATTTATCACACATTTTTTCATTAATTCTTGATATAATATACTATCTACACCCCATATATCTTTGAGTTGATTCATGGCATAATAGCCCCCAAGTTTTTCGCGGTATTTTACTATTCGAGATGCCATTTTTGGACCTATGCCGTATATTGTTTCAAATAATGCGCTGTCTGCAGTGTTTATTTCTATGGTGATGGGCTGCTTGGCAGGTTGAAATGTTTTTGGGAATGAGATGTAAATTTTTTTTGCTAATGTATCGGGCAGCAATATATATGGCATAAGGCTTATATACTGGTTGCTGTCTAACCCATACATCCGTTTAAAATCTTTTTTTGTACGAAATATTCCCCCCTTGTTTCTATAGTTTATTATGCCGTTTGCTACATATTTTTGAATACCGAGTTTACGCAAGTTTTCTTCGCTTACTGTATTAGGGTCAAAATCAAACCTTTGTGCGATAGTATTAGTATGTGCTGTGTTTTTAAATTTGACATCATTGCTTCTGTATTCACCCGTAGTATCTGCTATAGCTTGTATGAGTGCTAATATACTGTCAGACTTTTGACTATCATCTTTTGCAGATATATCATCATTGAAAATCAGCGGGGTTACTATGTTAATGGCAAAGATCACAAATACCACTATCATTAGTGCTAAAGTGCCTCTGGCCTGCCTGAGCGAAATATCAAAATATACACGAAGGGAGCGTGAAATGTGTTTAAAAAAATTTTTCATGAGCGTTCGTTATTTCAATCCGAGTGCGTACTCTAATATGTGTATTTGGGGGTCAAATGGCTTTACCTCATCAAGATTTAGGTACCTTATTCCTTTTTTTATTATCTGTTCATCAGTGAGTTTGGGGTCATATTCAGAGGCAAATTTGCCTGCATCATACACACAATGGTATGGAATGAGACCTACCAACTCAGACCCTGTCACAAATGTACGGTATTCCCACGCCAGTTTTTTCACCTCCTCATATACAGTGTGTATGGGTGTAATGTTGCAGTCATAAAAGTTCATAGAAACTTGTACTTTTTCATAAGTGGGCATGTACCAACCCATGGCTTTGAGTTTTTTAAACTTTCCTTTCACGCCGTAGTTGCCTGATTCTCTGATAGTTTTGGCTATAAGTGATGCTATTTGCGTATCGCGCGATGCCAAATTAATGTTATATGCCACCATATAGTCTCTGGCTCCTATTGTACAAATACCTGATTGTGAATTGAATATAGGCTCTCCTTCATCGGGTCTAAAGTCTATATCGTCTCTTAGCCTGGTGGCAAGGTTTTCATATCCTCCTTTTCTTATGTATGCAAGGTTTTTGCGAGCGGGAGTGGTAGCACTGTTTTCATAATAATATACAGGTATTTTGAGCTCATTCCATACCCGTACACCCAACTTTTTACTCATTTGTATAGCCTGCTCCATGCTTACACCCCTTACAGGTATTATGGGGCACACATCGCAAGTGCCTGAGCGCGGATGCAGCCCTTTGTGGTGTGACATATCTATGAGCGAGGCTGCCATTTTTATACTGTTAAATGCTGCTTCAAGCACACTATCGGGTGCTCCTGCAAATGTGTACACCGTTCTATGGGCATCATATCCTGAATCTGAGAGCAATAATTTTACGCCGGGTGTAGATGCTATAGCATTTTTTATTTTTTCAATAACTTTCTCGTCTTGACCTTCCGAAAAATTGGGAACACACTCTATGATTTGCTCGCTCATACAATAAAAATAACAATTAATACAAAAATAATAATAATTCCCGTAAATATTGCGGATAATTGTTTTTGAGGTGCACCCTCTTGATAGGTATTGAAAAGTCGTGCACAATGTGTGGATAAATTTTGTGTTATAATAACAAATCCGTCAACTATCTGTCTATCTGCCCAGTGTACCACGTGTGCTAATGTTACATGACCTATAGCCATGGCATGTATAAGCCTATTTATAATATTACTATCTGTATGATGAACAATATTTGCGTATAATAATTGTGGATGAACCAAAGCATAACGCATGGCTATGTTCATATACAATTGGTGAAATGAACATTTGTAAAACCATCTGAAATACCAAGGTGCAATGTAGCTTTTTTGGCTGGTATGTAATGACTTAGCATGAAATATATAAGAGAGCACCAAGCCTATAAGCGATATAGCCGTGACTATGGCATATAATGCTGATGAATGAGTGTACCCCGACAGACCAAAATAGCTAAAGAAATAACTATACTCCCCTACCAAAGGATTGATACCGAATATCAGCCATGTAGAAAACACGGCCAATACCATGATAGGCAGTGTGATACACAGACCATTATCACTAATAGAGTTAATATTTGTGTTAGGCAATATCAAGTGCAACCGTGAGTTGCCCAAGAATATTTTATATATAAGCCTACAAATATACCATGAGGTAGTAAATGTGATGATTAATAATATAATTACATAATACCAGTAATAAGAATGCGATACAACCCCCGAATACACACTTTGGATAATCATCTCTTTTGATAAATGGCCTGAAAAAAGCGGCACACCCGACAAAGCTAACCCAAACACTGCAAAAGTGGCAAATGTGAGAGGCATTAGCCTTGCTATACCACCCATATATTTAATATTTTGTTTGTCAAATGTAGAAGACGCATGCACAATATGGTGGTAGCCATGTATTACAGCACCTGCACCAAGAAACAATCCTGCTTTGAAAAAAGCATGGGTACAAAGATGAAAAAAAGCAATTTCATATTGCCTCACTCCAATAGCTGCCATCATAAGTCCTAGTTGCGACACGGTGGAGAATGCCAATATTTTTTTTATGTCATTTTGAAATAATGCAAAATATGCTCCTAAAAGTGAGGTGACTATGCCCATGAGCAATATTACATCCGAACTATAAGGCGTGAGCAAAAACGAATACCTTATGAGCAAATATATTCCCGCAGCCACCATAGTAGCTGCATGAATGAGTGCAGATACTGGGGTGGGGCCTTCCATGGCATCGGGAAGCCATATCATAAAAGGAAACTGTGCAGACTTGCCCGCACATCCTACAAAGAAACATAATGATGCCCAAAAATGAGAATCATTGAGCCCGTTTTTACTTATTTGTAAATATAGTGTGCCAAAGTCAAGGCTGTGGTGCTGCTGATATAATATTAATAAGGTTATCAAAAAAAATACATCCGAAATTCTATTGACCATAAATGCTTTTTTTGCAGCTTGCACGGCTTTGGGCTTGTCGTACCAAAAGCCTATGAGCAAATAGGAGTTGAACCCTACCAGTTCCCAAAAAATAAAAGTGACGAGCAAGTTGCCACTAAATATAATGCCCGACATACTGGCCACAAATACACATACATAGGCAAAAAATCGATGGTAATGACGGTCGCTTTTTTTATACTCTATAGAATATATAAGTACCAAAGCAGCTATAAAGTATAGTATCAATGCCATTATAAGAGATTGATAATCAATAATAATTGAAATATTTATAGTATTTTTTCCAATAGTAAACCATGGTATAATGTATTGCCATGGCAATGAGTTGCCAAGTGTTAAAAAAATATATAACACTGCTACAAAACAGTAAATTATAATCCCTACTGCACTGAGAGCTGCAAATTGTGGTAATAATTTTTCAGTGGTTAGTAAAAAAACGAAAATAATGACTGGGAAAAAAAATATACTTATAAATAGGAGACAGATGGGATCCAATGTATATTATGGTTCGAAATGCAATAAATTTTTGATATATACACTTTTGTATTCTTCAGCAAGTATATCCATATACACAATGTCAAACTTGAGGTTACCTATGATTTTGGCTTCTCTGCGCCTACCTATGATTTTGAAACCGCACTTTTCATAAATACGCTTGCTTTTGGTATTGAAATCTACAAAATTGAGCCATATATTATTAAGATTGAGCACGTTGAAGCCAAAATCAAGCAATAGCATGATGGCTTCTGTGCCTATGCCTTTGCCCCAATAGTTTTTGTCACCTACAAATATGCCGAGTTCTGCGTTGCGGTTAATAAAGTCAGGATTCATAAGTGCACAGTTGCCTATTAATACATTTGCAGATTTGTCAATGATGCCAAAAAAGTAATCCTGTACCTGATTTTTTACAAATTTTTCAAGGTATTCGCGCTCAGTTTCCATAGATATTTGCATATGGTACGCCCTTAGGTTTACAGATACTTCCATATCGTTGAGCCACTCCACATATTTGTCGGCATCTTCCATGCGCACAGGCGAGAGGTAACATTTTTGACCAATCAGCTTTTTACTGTATTTGGATGGCATGGAGGTAGCATAAGACATAGAGACAAATTATGTCCAAATATGCAATATTTTATATACATAATCAAATATTGTCAATCATCAATATGATAAATATACAAATATGGCAAGTATCAAGCATGAGTAGGCATAGTGTCAGGTACTAGGCCGGCTTGTACCAAATGCTGAGCTATTTGTACGGCATTGGTAGCTGCACCTTTGCGCAGATTATCAGCTACTATCCACATATTCAGCGTGTTAGCTTGTGTATCGTCGCGGCGTATCCTTCCTACAAAGGTTTCATCTTTGCCATGGGCATGCATGGGCATGGGATATATCTGCTTAGAGGGCTCATCCATAAGTACTACTCCGTGGGTTGTAGAAAGTATATTTCTTACCTCAGATATATCAAAATCATGGACAAATTCTACATTCACGCTTTCGGAGTGCCCTCCTACTACCGGTACACGCACGGTGGTAGCTGTGACTTTTATGCTGTTGTCGCCCATTATTTTTTTGGTTTCATTCACCATTTTCATTTCCTCTTTTGTGTAACCATTTTCCAAAAATACATCAATATGGGGTAATATATTGAGGTCTATGGCGTGTGGATACACTTTTTTCACTTCTTGCCCCGCTCTTTCTGCCATCAGTTGGTCTACGGCAGCTTTACCTGTACCTGTTACAGACTGATAGGTGGATACTACAATCCTCTTGATAGTATATTTTTTGTGCAAATCGTTGAGAGCCACTACCATTTGTATCGTTGAGCAATTTGGATTAGCAATGATTTTATCTTCTTGAGTTAGCAAATGAGCGTTAATCTCAGGTACAATCAGCTTTTTTGTTTCGTCCATTCGCCAAGCAGAAGAATTATCAATAACTATCGTGCCCACTTCTGCAAATTTAGGGGCATAAGCCAAAGAAGTGGAGCCACCAGCCGAAAAAATGGCAATAGTTGGTTTGAGAGCGATAGCCTGCTCCATTGAAATAACAGTATAGGTTTTTCCTTGAAAAACTATCTCTTTACCAACGGATTTTTCGGAAGCTACTAAATAAAGTTCTGAAAAAGGGAATTGCCTTTCGGCTAATACACTAAGTATTTCGGAGCCAACTAAACCCGTTGCTCCAACCACAGCTAATTTCATAAGTTTTTTGAAAAAAGTGCCAAAAAATGGCACTTTTAGGGTTTAAATATCTAATTTTTTAAGATTTTCAGGAGAAAGAGGTTTATTGAGGTACTTTTTGACATAGCTATACTTCTTAGATTTACTCATATCTTGTGGGTTGATGGAGGAAGTAAGCATTATAATCTTGCAATACTCTTTTGTAGTAGGGCTGAGGGTATCAAACTCGTCTAAAAACTGAAACCCGTCCATCAATGGCATATCTATATCCAAAAATATGAGATCTGGTAAACCTTGATTTCCCGAAATAATCGCTATTTTTTCTATATTTCTTAAAAATTCTATGGCACTTTTCCCACCGGTATGTGTAAAAATGAAATCACAGATATTGGCTGACTCAATAATCTTCTGATTGATGAGGTTGTCTATTTCGTTATCATCTATGAGCATAATAGCTCTGTAGGGTTTTTGTGATGCCATAAAACTTTGTTTTTAGAAAACGCAAGCTAAAAAAATAATTTTTAAAAATCAAATTTTATTCCTTGTGCTAAGGGTAATTCTGTACTATAATTGATGGTATTGGTTTGTCTACGCATATAGGCTTTCCAAGCATCAGAGCCAGACTCTCTGCCACCACCCGTTTCTTTTTCGCCGCCGAAAGCTCCCCCTATTTCAGCTCCAGAAGTTCCGATATTGACATTCGCAATGCCACAATCAGAGCCACCATAAGCCAAGAATGTTTCAGCCTCCAACAAGTTGGTGGTAAAAATAGCAGAAGAAAGCCCTTGTTTTACATCATTTTGGATTTGAATGGCGTTCAACACAGAGCCGCTGTATTTAATAAGGTAAAGAATAGGGGCGAAAGTTTCTTCTTGCACGGTTTCATAATGGTTTTCCACCTCCACGATGGCAGGCTTTACAAAGTGTCCTTTTCCTTCAAGAACATCACCACCTACCAAAATTTTACCACCTTCGGTTTGAACTTTTTGCAAGGCATTTTTGAAAAGATTTACGGCAGTATCGTCTATGAGTGGTCCTACCAAAGTTTTACTATCTAAAGGGTTGCCTATAGGCAGATTAGGATAAGTTTTTACAAGTCTATTTTTTACTTCTTCATAGATACTTTCGTGTATAATAAGACGGCGAGTAGAAGTACAACGCTGCCCTGCAGTGCCTACTGCCCCGAAAAGCGTAGCCCTGATAGCCATTTCCAAATCTGCATTGGGGGTAATGATAATGGCATTATTTCCGCCAAGTTCTAAAATACTCTTTCCTAAACGTTTGGAAACTGCTTCGCCTACTTTTTTACCCATTCTCGTAGAGCCAGTGGCAGAAACAAGAGGTACGCGGCGGTCATTAGACATTTTTTCGCCAATAATAGCATCACCAATAATTAAGCTAAAAACCCCTTCTGGGATATGATTATCTCTAAGCACATCAGCAATGATATGTTGGCAGGCAATAGCCGAAAGAGGTGTTTTCTCAGAAGGTTTCCACACACAAACATCACCACACACCGCTGCTACCATGGCATTCCAAGACCAAACAGCCACAGGGAAATTAAAAGAAGAAATGATGCCAACGACACCAATAGGATGCCATTGTTCGTACATACGATGTTCTGGGCGTTCAGAGTGCATTGTAAGCCCGTATAACTGACGAGATAGCCCCACTGCAAAATCACAAATATCAATCATTTCTTGTACTTCCCCTAAACCCTCTTGGTAAATTTTACCCATTTCATAAGTAACCAATTTTCCTAAATCTTCTTTGTGTGTTCTTAGTTTTTCTCCAATTTGTCTTACAATTTCTCCTCTTTTAGGGGCAGGAATTTTACGCCAAACAAGAAAGGCTTCTTGTGCTTTTTCTATAATTTTATCATAGTCTTGTTCAGTAGCCATCTCTACGGAGGCGATAAGCTCCTCATCTATGGGAGAGTATATATTTTTTTGTGTTCTGTTTGTGTTGAGTTCCGCCCAAGTCAGCCCTGTACTAAATGCTGGATTGTGGGTCTTTACGCCCAATCTATCTAATACGTCTTGAATTTCTTTGTTAGCTGTCATCATAAATGTATGTGTTTTTTTACAAAAATATAAAATTGTAGAGATAAAATTCTAAATGTATTTGATTATTTTTTGCTTCAAATACATTTTCTACCATTCGGCAAGTACGGTTTTTCCGCCTATGGGTTTGTCTCCTATTTTTACAAGAACTTTGGCATCTAAAGGAATAAATATATCTACTCTTGAACCAAATTTTATAAAGCCAAACTCTTCTCCTTGTGCTACATTTTGACCTTCTTTTACATACCATACAATTCTACGAGCCAAAGCCCCCGCTATTTGCCTGAATAAAATGGTTTTGCCGTTGGTGGCTTGTATGGCAATACTTGTTCTTTCATTTTCTGTGCTTGATTTTGGATGCCAAGCTACCAAATACTTGCCTGCGTGATATTTGCAATAGGTAACTACACCACTGATAGGGTTTCTGTTGATATGTACATTAAAAGGCGACATAAAAATAGAAATTTGACGACAAGTAGTTTTAAGAAATTCATTTTCTTCAACTTCTTCTATGACCACTACTTTGCCATCAGCGGGGGCAATAATTTGATGTGGGTTTAGTGTGGTTTGACGTGTCGGATTTCTAAAAAATTGTAGTACAATCACTAAAATAACTAAACCAAGCCCCAAAATGATATTTTCTACAATTTTATTCTCGGGAAAAACCAAAATACCCAAAAAATACAAAACTGTGAAAAAAGCAAGAACCAAAAAAATAGTTTTGAAACCTTCTTTATGAATAGACATTTGTGTATAAATTTTTCTGCAAAATAAAGGTTTTTGTTGTATAATTGCTAAAATTTAATCTTAGTTTTTATGCAAAAGCAAATAATTTTTTCTGAAAACGCTCCCGCTCCTATTGGTCCGTACAGCCAAGCTATCAAGGTGGGAGCTATGTTATTTGTATCGGGGCAAATTGCTTTGAAAGAAGGGCAAATGATACAAGAAAATATTGTAGCCGAAACAAAACAAGTAATGGAAAACCTACAAGCTATACTTATTTCTGCTGGAATGAGTTTTGATGATGTAGTGAAGTGTACTATTTTTGTGAAAGATCTCCAAAATTTTCAGGCTATCAATGAGGTATACGGCACTTATTTTACGGAAAATGCTCCTGCTCGCGAAACTGTGGAGGTAAGCCGTTTGCCCAAAGACGCTAATGTAGAAATTTCTTGTATTGCTGTTAAAAATTAAAAAATGAAATCTTTTTTATTGGGAATATGCTTTTTGTTGGGTAGCCAATTATACGCTCAAGACCTTAGTCCTGCACAAGCCGCTAACGCCAAGAATGTACGAAAGTATGTAAGCGTGCAAGGTAAAGTAATAAGCGTAAAAAAATGGGATGAGGGGAAATCTTTAGGCTTTGGGGATAACTTTGTCTTTATCAATATGGAGGAAGATTATCCATATAATCCAATAGTGGTGAGAATACCTTTCAAATATATGGCTAACTTTCCTGATACAGAAAAATTAAAAGAAAAAAGAATTAGAGTAAAGGGGAAAATTGTAATGTCTAAGTATATCAACGAGACAAAAAGACGTCCTTCTATAGAACTAAGAAATTCTTCTCAACTTGAAATTTTAAATGATTAAAGCTATTTTCTTACTCTCCATTCGGTTGGGTAATAATTATTAATTCGGTTGGGTAAAATTTTTGCCCAGCCCAAGCCCAAACTTTGGTAAGTAACTAAATGCCAGCCTTTTTCAGAGATATTTTCTGCTGAAAAATTTTGTTTTCGTAGGTATTGCATTGCTTGCTCGTATGAAAGCTCCCAACGGGGGATACGCTCTGATACCCAAGTACTATGAGCTAAGGCTTGACTTGGGATAAAATCATTCTGTTTGAAACTGCCAAGATATAAAGCTGTATGTTTGATGTAGGCTTGTAGAGCAATCGTATTTATCCAAGGAATAAAATTTTCTCTTAGAGCAAATATTCTTTCTTTGAAACTATAAAAATCGTAGGAGTTAGGCAAATCTAACCATTGCTCTAAGATTTCTTTTTGTTTTTTGGATATTTTTGTGAATATATTTTTTTGCGTTTTTATTTCTTTAGGATTGCCCCATAATTTTTTCTGAAAACAAGCCATAAAAAAGCCTTCCCCTTCCAAGAGATGCGGAAAAAAACGATATGCATACAACTGATTTTCAGAAACTTCCCGAACTCCCCAAGAGCTGTCAGTAGTAATTTTTATGCTTGTTAAATCTTCTTGTGCTCTCAACCAAGACAGATTTTCCTCATTTTCTTGTGTATTGTAGGTGCAAGTACTGTAAATGAGATAACCATTGGGGCTAAGAGCAGGTAAAATATCCGATAAAATTCTTTTCTGACGAATTGAGCATAAATTTACACTTTCCTCTGACCACTCTTCAATGGATTTGGGGTCTTTGCGAAACATTCCTTCACCAGAACAAGGGGCATCTACCAAAATTATATCAAAAAAACCGCTTAATCTGCCTAAAACTTGTGCGTCTGATTGTGTAACAAGGTAGTTTCCATTACCCCATCTATTTAGATTTTCTTCTAAAATATCTGCCCTGCTTTTAATAATTTCGTTGGCAACCAGCAAAGAACTTTCGGGGAGCAAAGATAGAAGATGGGTACTTTTTCCACCAGGAGCCGCACTAAGGTCTAAAACTTTTATATTTTTCTTTTCACCAAGGATTTTTTTGACCACTTGTTCCAAAAACATAGAAGAAGCCTCTTGCACATAATACGCTCCCGCCCAAAACAAAGGATCTTCTGTAAAAGAAGGTCTTTGCTCAAGATACACTCCTTGGCTCGCCCAAGCCACTGATTTTGTAGGTGAGGCATAACGTATTTTCTTGTGAGGGTTGAAACGAATAGAAGTAGGAGGATTTACTTGGAAACTTCCTAGAAATAAATCAAGTTCTTGCGGGGATAATATATTTTGTAGAGAGAATAGAAATTTATCGGGGAGTTTTTGCATTGAAAAGCAAAAGTTGAAGAAAATGGTGGAGTTTGAGGGATTCGAACCCCCGACCCTCTGCTTGTAAGGCAGATGCTCTGAACCAGCTGAGCTAAAACTCCAAGTTTGGAGTGCAAATTTGAAATAATGTTTTCAGTTTTCCAAACATTTGGCTAAAAATATTTTATAGAACAACTGTATAAAATTCTGCCATTTCTGCAAGAATTGCATAAATTTCGCTTGTAGAGTCGGCTTCTACAAGTCGTAATCTGAATGGTTTGAAATGCTCAAAACCTTTGAAATAATTCGTATAGTGCCTTCTCATTTCCAAAATTCCGAGTTTCTCCCCTTTCCACTTGATAGAAAATTCTAAATGATTTTTACAGACCTCTAAGCGTTCCTCTAATGTAGGAGCTGCAAGGATACTATTGGTTGCCAGATAGTGTTTTACCTCTCTAAAAATCCAAGGATAGCCGATAGAGGCTCTGCCAATCATAATACCATCAACACCATACTTATTTTTGTAGGCTAAGGCTTTTTGTGGGCTATCAATATCTCCATTTCCAAAAATTGGAATCTTGATACGACTATTTTCTTTTATTTTGGCGATAAGCGTCCAATCAGCTACTCCTTTATACATTTGTACGCGGGTTCTTCCATGTATGGTAAGAGCTTGTACGCCAATATCTTGTAATCTTTCAGCTACTTCTAAAATATTTTTAGTGCTATCATCCCAGCCTAAACGTGTTTTGACAGTAACAGGCAAATGGGTTGCTTTTACCACAGCCTCTGTCATTTTTACCATTTTATCAATATCTTTGAGTAAGGCTGCTCCTGCTCCCTTATCAGCGACTTTTTTTACAGGACAGCCATAGTTTATATCAATCAAATCTGGTTGGGCAGCGGTAGCAATTTCGGTGCAAACACGCATAGTTTCAATATCAGAGCCAAAAAGCTGAATACCAATAGGTCTTTCATATTCAAAAATGTCTAATTTTTGTTTGCTTTTGGCAGCATCTCTGATGAGCCCTTCAGAAGAAATAAATTCTGTATACATCAAATCTGCTCCATTTGCCTTACACACAGCCCTGAAAGGAGGGTCAGAAACATCTTCCATTGGGGCTAATAATAAAGGGAAATCGTTGAGAGGTATATGAGCTATCTTTACCATTTTACAAAAATTTTCGCTGCAAATATAGATAAAAAATAACAGATTTTCGCAAAAAAATAGGCTGCCTGAAAAAGCAGCCTATTTTTTTATGGGAATAAAATGACTACATCATTCCGTCCATACCGCCCATTCCACCAGGCATAGCAGGAACTTTATTTTCTTCGGGCTCATCAGCTACCACACACTCAGTTGTGAGCAATAAAGAAGAGATAGAAGCGGCATTTTCCAAAGCCAAACGAGTTACTTTAGTTGGGTCAATAATACCAGCTTCAAACATATTTTCAAATTTATTGTAACGAGCATTGAAACCAAAATCTTTTTTGCCTTCTTTCACTTTATTTACAATTACTGAACCCTCACCGCCAGCATTAGCAACGATTGTTCTTAAAGGAGATTCCAAGGCTTGACGGATAATATTGACGCCTGTAGCTTGGTCATCATTCTCCACTTTTACACTGTCCAAAGCATCTATGGCTCTGATAAGAGCTACTCCACCACCTGGAACAATTCCTTCAGCGATTGCAGCACGTGTAGCGTGCAAAGCATCATCCATTCTATCTTTCTTCTCTTTCATTTCTACTTCAGTGGCAGCACCTACATACAAAATAGCTACCCCACCTGAAAGTTTGGCTAAACGCTCTTGCAGTTTTTCTTTGTCATAATCAGAAGTAGTAGTTTCTATTTGTGCTTTAATCTCATTTACACGAGCTTTTACAGCATCTTTAGAACCTTTACCATCTACGATAGTCGTGTTTTCTTTATCTATAATGATTTTTTTTGCTTCGCCTAAATAAGCACCCGCACCTTCCAATGTGAAGCCTTTTTCTTCAGAGATAACTTCGCCACCTGTGAGTGTCGCAATATCTTGTAGCATTGCTTTTCTTCTATCACCGAAGCCAGGAGCTTTTACCGCACAAACTTTCAAAGCACCACGCAAGCGGTTCACTACCAAAGTAGCTAAGGCTTCGCCATCTACATCTTCAGCAATAATCAAGAGGGGTCTGCCAGCTTGGGCTACTTGCTCTAATACAGGTAAAATTTCTTTCATGGAAGAAATTTTCTTTTCAGTAATAAGTAAATAGGGCTTATCTAATTCTGCTTCCATTTTTTCGGCATTCGTAACAAAATAAGGAGAAAGATAGCCTCTATCAAACTGCATACCCTCTACAGTTTTTATTTCATTGGCTGTTCCTTTGGCTTCTTCAATGGTGATAACACCATCTTTGCCCACTTTTTCCATAGCTTCAGCAATCATATTGCCAATCTCTTCATCACTATTGGCTGAAATCGTTGCTACTTGAGCTATTTCTTTGTTTCCTTTGATGTCTTTAGATTGTTTTTTGAGGTTTTCTACCACAGCGGCTACAGCTTTATCAATACCGCGTTTCAAATCCATAGGATTAGCCCCTGCAGCTACGTTTTTGAGTCCAGCATTGAAAATAGCCTGAGCAAGTACGGTTGCTGTAGTCGTTCCGTCCCCAGCCATATCAGCTGTTTTGGAAGCAACTTCTTTTACCAACTGAGCCCCCATATTTTCTACAGCATCTTTAAGTTCTATGTCTTTAGCTACAGAAACACCATCTTTGGTGATAGTTGGTGCACCAAATTTTTTATCCAAAATAACATTTCTTCCTTTGGGTCCAAGTGTTACTTTTACAGCATTTGCTAAGGCATCAACGCCTCTTTTTAATTTTTCTCTTGCTTCGGTTTCAAAAAATATTTTTTTAGCCATAATTGGTTTAATGTTTAGATTGAAAAATAATAGGATAAAAAATTAAATAATCGCAAAAATATCTGACTCTCTCATTATCAAATATTCTTTGCCTTCCACAGTGATTTCTGTTCCTGCATATTTGCCATATAAGACGGTATCTCCCTCTTTTACGGTCATAGGCTCATCTTTTTTGCCTTTCCCTACGGCAACTACAGTACCTTGCTGAGGTTTTTCTTTAGCGGTGTCAGGGATAATAATTCCTGAAGAGGTTTTTGTTTCAGCTTGAGCGGGTTCTACAAGCACTCTATCAGCAAGAGGAGTGATTTTTAATTTGCTTTTTGACATAAGTAATACAGAATTTATGTTTGTTTAGAAATCCTAATACAATTACTCAAAACAACTGCACTTAATATGCCAATTTATTTTTTAGCAAAAAATGTCAGTATAGAACTGACATTTTTTCAGGGGGATTTTATTTGTTATTGTATTTTGATGGCTAATAAGGGGACTTTACTCGTATAGACAACCTCCTCGGTTTGGCTACCATCAAATATTTTGTCCCAAAAACTACGTTTGTGTGTAAACATCACCATCATATCAGGTTTATATACACTAACAAACTCTTTCAAACCTTCGTGAAGATTGTTTTCCTTGTTTGTTTTGGTGAAGAGAAGCTCTATATGACTATACGCCATTTGCTCTTTTAGATTTTTTATGAACAAATGGTTATCAAACGTGTCTAAATTTACCATTTCTGGATAATTGGGGTAGACGTGAACTAGCTGCAAGTGAGCATCAAATAAACGGGCTAACTCCATTACTTTACCCACTTTCTTTTCTGGATTTACCAAATCAGTTGCTAAGGCAATATAATGAATCTTACCGCCTTGGTAACTTGCGGGTACAGCAATTACGGGTACTTCAGAATTTTGAATGACATTGGAAGCATTGCTGCCAAAAAATATCTTCTTAAAACCGCTTGCTCCTCTCGTACCCATTATTATCAAATCAGCTTTGTGCTGTTGGGCTACCTCGCTGATGGTCTCAGAAACGAGTGGGCTAATTTTTACTAAATGGTAAAGTTCTCTATTAGCATTGGCAAATATACCCAAACCTTGTGTGTAGTTGTGCAACTCACTTTGTTTTTCGGCAATATATTTTTCTATAAAATCGCTGTGTTGTTGCCCTGTGAGTTTCAGAGGAATATCTGGCTGCGAAATATACAAAAAAATAAGTCGGCAAGGAGTTTCTTGGTTGAGATGCAAAGCTAAGCCAACAGCGGTAGAGGCGTTTTCTGAGAAATCTGTGGGTATAATAATTGTCTTCATACAAGAAGTTAGGGTTGATTGGCTAAAATTACATAAATATTCTTTCTTGTGCTAAAAACTTCGTGCAGTTTTTTTAATGATTTTACTTAGGTAACTTAAAAATAATAGAAAAAGTCATTTTTACTTTTACATTTTTGCTATCTTGTTCTCCTGCTTGCCAAGGTGGGCTATTAGCAAAAACTCTAAGAACTTCTTCATCTAAACCAAAACCCAAGCCCTTTAAAATCTTTGGATTGGTTAGTATACCTTTTTCATCTACTACAAATTGCACAAAAACATACCCTTGTATTTTACGTTCTAAGGCTTTTTGGGTATAATATATATTTTCAGATAAGTATTTGTAAAAATTGGCATAGCCCTCTGTGGGTTCAGGCATTTTATCTACTACAGTAAAAATAGTGTCTAAATGAACTTCTTGGGCTTTTGTGGAGTAGCTACAAAAGACGAAAAATAAAAAAAATAATATCCCTAATAAGTTTTTCATTGTTGTACTAAAGCCACTAACCTTTGTGTATCAATGCTTTCTGCACAAGAAAAGTGCCCTTGAGGGCAACTTTTATATCCATGTAAGCCACAAGGACGACAATCTAATTTTTGTTGCGTTTCTACGATAAATGAAATATCTGATACGGGATAAAAACCGAATTCGGGGCTTGTAGAGCAATAAATAGCACAAATGGGAGCATTCAAAGAAGAAGCTAAATGTAGTGGAGCAGAATCATTGGCATAATTCATCAGGGCATTTTTCATAAGAGCTGCTGAAGCTAGAAGACTCAACTTGCCTGCCAAATTATGCACAAAAGGATTTTCTACCTTTTCTAAGATTTCCTGACAAAGGTTTTCATCAGATTTTGCCCCTAACAAATATACATTCATTTCTCGAGGGAGTTGCCTCAAAAACTCCACCCATTTATGAGCAGGAAATTGTTTGGTAAACCATACCGAAGTAGGAGCAATGCAAATATAAGATTTCGTAGTGTAGGGCTGTACCATTTTATAGTCTTGTTCGGTAGGATACAACTTCGGCTTACTTGCCTGATTATCAGTAATATTTTTTATTAATTCTTGGTTTCTATCAATTTCGTGCATTTGCGGAGCAATCGTATGTTTAGCGTTGCTATCAGCCAACCAAGCCAAAGGATTTTTATCAAAGCAGATTTTCTCTTTTGCTCCAGAAAAAATCATCAGCAAACCTGAAGAAAAAAAACGCTGAAGGTTAATAAGCAAATCAAATTTTTCTTTTCGTATTTGCCATAGCAAAGACCAAAGATTTTTATGCTTACTCTTTTGTTTATTCCAAATAAAAATTTTCTCTAAAAAAGGGTGTTGATGAAATAGGTGCTCGTTCCCTTTACGCAATAACAAGGATATTTTTGCTTCTGGATAATGCGTATGGAGTTTCTCTATGACACCTGTTGCCAAAATGACATCACCTATAAAAGCCGTCTGAATAATTATGATTTTTTTATATATTTTTTTCATCTAATTTTTCATTTCTGCATAAAAAAATCTGCAAATTTTTATTTTTTACTTCAAAAATATGCTTTTTTTATCAAAAAATAACATTGCTTTTTCATTTTTGCATAAAAAAAAATAAAAAATTTATTTTTTCTAAAAATTTTGTTAAATTTGAGTGTCTAAAACAAAATACTATGGCAGTCGTATTATCCCAATCCAATAAACCTAAAAATTTTATCTATGATAGAGCAAAGCACCACTTTTTAGGAAATTTTCCTAATGTTTTGCCTATAGAGCAGGCTTATGTGCATATTGGTATGTTTCTGGGCTGGATATGCGAAAATGATTTGTACAGCGATTTCTTTGAAGAAGAAGCTGCCCTACAAATTTTGCGTTTCAGAAGAAGACAAATTAGCTGCTCCATTCTGAGTGCTGTTTGGGACGGTTACTTGGGCTCAGAGTTGTTCAACGAGGAAGGAAATGCTTTTTCGCAGTATTATTATCAAAGTGGAAGATATAAAAAAGATTACGAAAAAACTTTAGCGGCTGATTTGCCCTCTATTTATCATGTAGAGGATAATTGGAAAAATTATGAAAAAATAGCCCGCAAAATATCGGCTCGCTACAAAAAATGGAAACAAGATATTGGCGAAGGTGTAGAGCCTACTGATTCTGATGCTGGAGAATAGCAACTCCTGAAGATGTACCAATTCTATCAGCACCTGCTTCTATCATTTGTATAGCTGTTGCGTACTCTTTTATTCCTCCTGATGCTTTGATGCCTATTTCCTTAGGACATACGCCACGCATCAGGCGTATGTGCTCGGGCTTTGCACCCGCAGATGCAAAGCCCGAAGAGGTTTTTACGAAATCTGCTCCTGCTTCCACACAAATTTGACAAGCCTTTTTTATGAGTTCATCTTCCCAATAAGCTGTTTCTATGATTACTTTCAAGATTTTTTCCCTTTCGTGGGCTACTTTCGCTAATTGAGCAATTTCAATTTTTACCCAATCGTAAGCACCAGAGGCGAAAGCAGAGAGGGTCATTACCATATCTAATTCATCTGCTCCATCTTGTATAGCTGTTTCTAACTCTTGTTTTTTGGTGGCAGTTCTTTGGTATCCTAAAGGAAAACCAATGACACTCACGGTACGAATGTTTGTGCCTATCAAATCACGATGAGCTTTAGCTACCCAATAAGGCGGAACACATACGCCAAAAAAGTTATGTTCCTTCGCTTCGGCTGTTAGCTTATCTATATCTTTCGCTGTAGTAAGCGGGCTAAGTTGTGTATGCTCTATGTACTTGGCTATATTCATTTTTTAGTAAGTGTTTCTGAAAAATATTTCTTGAGCCAAGTTTCTTGACTTGGTACGAGCCAATTATTTTCAAGTTCGTACTTTTTTGAAATAGTATTATTAAAAACTAAAGTCTCAGGTTTGATGGCATGATTACTAACCGCCTCAGCAATTTGGTGAAAAGGGATTATGAGCAAATCGTTTTTTTCGTAAAAAGCTACATTTGAACGATTAAGCAAGTTTATTTGATATTCTTGCTCTAAATGCTTTATGAAATTAGTTTGACTATCAATCGAACAGCCAGAAACCTCTTGGAAACTTTCATCAACAGCAATCACAAGAAAATGATTATACAAAAATTTTGCAGAAGCTTGAAGAGACTTTTTGTGAGCTGTCCAATTCTCCAAAAATTGACTGCTCAGCGTTATTATGGCTTCTTGTTCTTGCAGAGTTAAATATTTATCAGCTTGATAAACCCAAATGCGGGCACTTGGAGGCATTTGGTCAAAAGGAATATACATAAATAAAGAATTTGAGTTTTAAACAAAAAACAACTAAACAAAGTTCTATAAAAAGATGTTAAAAGGCATCTCAGTGTGGTAAAAACCTATTCAACATAAAATTTAACTTATGAGAACGTCTTTTTTTATTGTATCACTTTTTTTTGTATTGTTTTCTGCCTGTGGGCAAAAAACTAACACTACTACTAATAATAAACAAAGCAAAAGTATGGAAAATTTAGAAGTAATTACTTTGGGAGCAGGCTGTTTCTGGTGTGTAGAGGCTGTTTTTCAGAGAATAGAGGGGGTAGAAAAGGTGGAATCTGGGTATTCGGGTGGGCATACTGAAAATCCGAGTTATAAAGAAGTTTGCTCAGAAACTACGGGGCACGCAGAGGTCTGTCAGCTTACTTATGATCCACGAAAAGTAAGTTTGGAGAGTATTTTGGAGGTGTTCTTTGGTACACACGACCCCACCACACGCAACAGACAAGGTAATGATGTAGGAACTCAGTATCGTTCGGCTATTTTTTATCACAATGAAACTCAAAAGCAAACCGCAGAAAGAGTAATTAAAATTTTGGAAGCTGAGAAAGTTTTTGAAAAACCAATTGTAACAGAGATTACAGCCTTTGAGAAATTCTATAAAGCCGAAGACTACCACCAAGACTATTACAATAACAACACAGCTCAGGGCTATTGTTATTTTGTGATAAAACCAAAATTGGATAAGCTCAACAAAGTATTTAAAGAAAAACTTAAAAAGTAAGAAAGTAGCACTTGCAAGTGCTACTTTCTCTAAACTAAGCCAGCAATAAACTCTGCGATAGAGTTCAGGCAATCATCATCTTTCCAATAACCAAAATGGCAAAGTGGATTCCAAGATTGCAGCCAATTTCCTACATTTACCTCTATATCATCGCTTACACTTTTTTGATAGCTCTCACTCAAATTTTTTAGCGGATAGCCCAATACATCATCTACATCATAAAAATTGAACCAGCGAGCCCTATTTTTGAGTTCATCAGATAGGGCAGTAGGCGGAAAAGTAATCGCTTCCAAGGGGTGATAACCCAAAGTGAAAAAAGGGATATTAGAACCAAAAGTAAACAGCCCCGTTAGGGTATTCATTTTCTCAAAATCGTTGCTTGCTAATAAATCTGGGTCGCCCTCTTGGGTAGCTTTTTGCCTGTCCCAGATATAATCAGAAATGATTTGTGTACCAAAAGAGTGAGCAATTACTACCAAAGGTTTATCTTCATTGCCCAGCTCTACCCTAAGTTTTTGGATAGTTTCGTGAATATCTTTGTGTATGTGATGATAAAGAGCGTTGCTTTTGTTGGGAGTGCCTGCATAGGCTACGGCATCGCCTATATAACTAATCAAAAATTTGCGGAGTTTCCCAAAATTGAGTGGTTCGGCAAGAGAAACTTTTCGCCAAAGCTCTTCTTCGTCTGGCTGCACTTCTGTCGCCCAAGTAGCTGGTAGCATTTTTACAAAATCAGGGTTTTTATCAAAAAGTCTGATTTTATCCTGTAAATCTTTGATAAATTGGTTGGCATAGTTTAGATTTTGGTTGCCGATACCATGTACAATCAGAACGCCAATTTTGAAACTCATAAGTTTGTCTATTTTTTTAGCAATTTAAAAAAAACACTTCACAAACAAAGTTCATTTACAAAAAAACTTCTAATTTTGGAAAAACCAACTTGTAAAATGACCTTAGAAGAAGCTCAAGAACTCGTAGACGAGTGGATAAAGACTATAGGGGTTCGGTATTACAACGAACTTACCAATACGGCTATTTTGATGGAAGAGGTAGGAGAAGTGGCAAGAATTATGGCAAGAACCTATGGCGAACAATCGTTCAAGGAAGGTGAAAAGCATAATTTAGCTGATGAAATGGCAGATGTACTTTTCGTTCTTATTTGTTTAGCCAATCAAACGGGGGTTAGTCTTACAGAAGCTCTTAAAAAAAACTTGGACAAAAAAACCAACAGAGACAAAGAAAGGCATAAAAATAACCCAAAGTTACAGTAACTCTGCTCAAGTTATGCTTCAAGAAAAAGATAAAGAACGTATTCTAAGAGATTGGATAGATAACTACGCAGATGAAATGTATCAGAGGGCAAAGTACAAAACATCATCAGATGAAATAGCGAAAGATTTGTTGCAAGATACTTTATTGGCGGCTTATCAGGGCTTGCAAAAAAATGCGAATGATTACCCGCAAAATGAAAAGGCTTGGCTTCTACAAATTTTGAATCATAAAATTATAGACTTCTACCGAAAAAATAGTTCTTATGAAAAAAAACATAGAGTATTTGTAGAAAATACTTTGAACTGGTATTTTGATAGAAACGGACATTGGAAACACAATTTAGAAATAGACAACAATCTTTTGGAAGAATACCTAGAAGAATGCTTGGAATTGCTGCCACCAAAGTACAACTGGACTATCAGAGCCAAGTTTCTTTTGAATAAAAAAACAGACATAATATGTAAAGAATTGGAAATTAGTTTAAGTAACTTTTGGCAAACGATACATAGAGCAAAACTGCTACTAAGAAAGTGCATTGCAAATTATTCAAAATGAAGAAAAATATTTATAAGTTATTTTTTAGTTGTATAAGAGCAACAGAATTACTTGAGCAAGATAAGAAAAGCTTGTCTCTCTTGAATAGAATTCGTTTGCATATTCACTTAACTATTTGTCCGCCTTGCAGAAAACATCAAGATTTTAGTAAGAAACTTGATGAAAAACTAAGTACAATATTAGAACTAAAAAACACTGATAATCAATTAGATAAGGAATTTAAAGAAAATTTGCTAAAAAAAATACTGGATAAAATGTCAGGATAATGGAGCTATCCCGACTTTACTAAAAAAAACAGATTTATTATGAAGTTGTCACCTAATCAAGAAGCTCCGACTTTCATCACCAAGGACATCTATAATAACGAATTTAATTTAAAACATTATAGGGGAAAGAAGCTACTATTATCGTTTTTCAGAAATGTAGCTTGTCCTTTCTGCAACCTAAGAGTACATCAACTCAAAAAATTAGCAGCCGATTTTCAAAGAAATGGGCTTTCAATGGCATTTTTCTTTGAGTCCTCACAAAAACATATCTTACTTAGCTCTTTGCATAGCTCGCTAAGCCCAATAATTATTCTCAGCGATAGCAAAAAGGATTTCTACAAACTATACCAAGTAGAAAGCTCCGCAATGAAGGTAATGTCTTCGATGTTTAAACCTAATTTTATGAAAAACATGAATGAATCTAAAAGTTTGGGTTTGGATAAATTTGAAGATGATAAGAGTATGTCGTCTGTTATTCCAGCTGATTTCTTGATAGATGAAACAGGTGTGATTCGTTTTTTGCACTATGGTACAGCCATCAATGACCATATGCCCGTAGAACTTATTAAAAAATTCGTTGATAGTAATGAATATCAATCCTATTTGAACTAAAAGTTTCATAAAAAATCTCTAAAAAATTTTAATATTACTTAGAAATCTATAAACTTGTTTTTTTATTTGATACTGTTTTATGTCCGTACATTCTGAAATTAAAAAAGTAACCACACATAAGTTGCTTGAAATGAAGCATAAAGGCGAAAAAATCTCTATGCTCACCGCTTATGACTTCTCTATGGCAAAACTTGTAGATGAAGCTGGAATAGATGTAATTTTGGTAGGAGATAGTGCTTCCAACGTGATGGCTGGGCACGAAACCACACTACCTATCACCTTAGACCAAATGATTTATCACGCTTCCAGTGTAGTAAGGGCTGTTTCAAGGGCTTTGGTGGTGGTAGATATGCCTTTTGGTTCTTACCAAGGTGATTCTAAACAGGCTTTACAATCTGCTATAAAAATAATGAAGGAGTCTGGAGGGCACGCTGTAAAGATGGAAGGTGGTGCCGAAATAGCTGAATCTATCACACGTATCCTGAGTGCAGGTATACCCGTGATGGGGCATTTGGGGCTAACTCCGCAGTCTATCTATAAATTTGGAACGTACAATGTGCGAGCAAAGGAAGAAGCAGAAGCTCAAAAATTATTAGAAGATGCCGCTCTACTTGACGAATTAGGTTGTTTCGCTTTGGTTTTAGAGAAAATTCCCTCTCAATTAGCTCAAAAAGTGGCTGAGAGCATTCATATTCCCGTCATAGGAATTGGAGCAGGTGGTGGAGTAGATGGGCAAGTATTGGTTTTACACGATATGTTAGGTATCAACAAAGACTTTAGCCCTCGTTTTTTGCGTCGTTATGCTGATTTGCATAATATTATTACCAATGGTATTACGCAATATATTCAAGATGTAAAAAATAAAGATTTTCCAAACGAAAAGGAATCGTACTAAAACAAAAAACCTCCATTTCAGGAGGTTTTTTGTTTTTATGAACAAATTACTGCTTACTTATTTGCGTGAATTTCAACGCGACGGTTAGCGGCTCTTTGGTCAGGAGTTTTATTAGCAGCTTTAATATCAGTGCTTCCATCTACGGGTCTTTCGGGTCCGTAACCAATGGCTGAAATACGATTAGCAGCTATTTTCTTTTTCACTAAATAAGCCTTGATGGCATTAGCTCTTTGTTGAGAAAGTTTTTTATTAGCAGCAGCATTACCTACATTGTCTGTATGCCCTTCTACTCTGATTTTTGCATCAGGATATTTAGTTAGCAATATAGCTAATTGGTCTAACTGAGGATAAGAAGTTCTTGCAATAGCAGCTTTACCTGTCAAGAAGTTGATTTTACGAGCAATTTGAGCTAATTCATCATCTTGGGGTACTTTAGCAGGGCAGCCCTTTTCTTCTACTACACCAGGAATATCGGGGCAAGCATCGTTTTTATCTATAATTTTATCACCATCTTTATCAGGACAACCTCTGAACTCAGCCAAGCCAGCTTCAGTGGGGCACTCATCATCTTTATCAGCAACACCATCACCATCTTTATCAGGGCAACCTTGCAAAGTAGCTAAACCAGCCTCATCAGGACAACTATCATTCTTATCAGCGATACCATCACCATCTTTATCAGGACAACCTTGTAGAGCTGCTAAACCAGCTTCGTCAGGACAAGCGTCTTCTTTATCAATGATTTTGTCACCATCTTTATCAGGGCAACCCTTGAACTCTGCCGTTCCAGCTTCTTCGGGGCAGCCATCTTCTGAATCTATAATACCATCACTATCTTTATCAGGGCAACCTTGTAGCTCTTTTTTACCAGCTTCGTTGGGGCATTTATCTTTTTTATCAGGTATGCCGTCTCCATCTGTATCTACGGGCTTGGCTAAGCCAAAACGTAAGCCTGCACGATAATGTAAGTAATCATCAAAATCAAATACATAATTATAGCCTCCTTGTATGTTGAGGGCTACGGCTTCGTCAATCCAATAATTGATACCAACAGCCCCTTCAGCCATACCATAAGACTCTCTGCGGAGAACATTCACTCCACCACCCAAAGAGAGGTAAGGGTCAAATTTCTTATCCGTAAGCGGGTGAAACTCTCCTGCCAAACTCGCTTGGAAACTTGCAGCAGCATTACCAGAGGTATAAACTCTTTCAGGAAATAATTGTCCAAAATTACGGATTTCTACGACCGCAAGCGAAGGAGCAACTTGTACCATTGGGTGCACTCTTTTGGTGGCTGTAATGTAAGCCCCCCAATTCCAGTCACTCATACTTACAGACTTACCGAGGGGAACGCCAAAGTCAAAAGCGGTGCCACCCGCTCCCAAAGTCCAATCCGAACTTTGGGCATTGATGCCTAAAGCGGCTATCATACTAAAAAATAGTAAACTTATTTTTCTCATAAGGTTTCTTTTTTGTAAAATAAAAATACAAACTCAAGTGCAATATTAAGAAAATATTTTGTTTAACCTACAAAAACTTTATTTTTCTATCTTATAGCATTCCTCTTGCTTTTATTTCCAAATATTTATTGATAGTATTGACTGTTAGTTGCTCTGGTTTGGTCAGAATGGCTTGTATGCCATATTTCTGAAGTTCTTTTACGATAAGTTTTTTTTCAAAAGATAACTTCTCAGCGATGGTTTGATGGTAAATTCCTTCTAAGTTCTCTGCGGGGCTTTCTATAAATTGCTGTAGCTCTGTATTTTCAAAAATAATTACAATGAGTAAATGCTGAGTGGCTATTTTTCGGAGAAATTTAAGTTGGCGTTGTACTGAAGATAGAGATTCAAAGTTAGTGAAAAGTAACAAAAGGCTTCTTTGCTTAATTTTATGCTTTACACTCAAATAGAGTTTTTCAAAATTCGCTTCTTTGTAGGCTGTTTTTTGAAGGTAGAGCATTTCCAAAATCCTATTCATTTGCATAGAATCTTTATTAGCCGCCAAAACACTATCAATTTTGTGTCCAAAAGTTAGTAAACCTGCCTTATCATCTTTCAACATAGCAATTTTAGAGATTACCAAAGAAGCATTGATGGCATAATCTAATAAACTTAGCCCTTCAAAAGGCATTTTCATGGTTCTACCTTTATCTATCAGGCTATAAACTTGTTGGGAACGCTCATCTTGATAATGATTGACCATCAGGCTATTACGTCTTGCCGTAGCTTTCCAATTGATAGTGCGGACATCATCACCTTGCACGTACTCTTTTATCTGTTCAAATTCTCTGTTATTGCCTAAGCGTCTGATTTTTTTTATGCCCATCTCACTTAATCTGTTGGAAATAGCCATAATCTCATACCTACGGAGTTGCAAAAAAGAAGGGTATACAGGGATTGTAACATTTTCTGAAAAAATAAAACGCCTTGCTACAAGCCCCAACACTGAAGAAGCAAAGATATTGAGGCGACCAAAGTTATACTCTCCTCTTTTATTAGGGCGTAGGGTATAAATAATTTCTTTTTTTTCTTGAGGATTTAGAAAAGATTGTAGGAGAAAATCTCGCCTCTGAAATTGAAAAGGAAGTTCATCTATAATTTTTAGATAAAGAGGAAGGTTATACGAGTTTTTTATCTCAATGTGAATGGTGTTGTTATCACCATTTGAGAGCTTTTCCATCGTTTTTCGGTTACCTACTACTTTTCCTTTGGTATACAACAAAAGAATATCAGTGAGAATCAAGCCTATACTAACAAAGACACCTGCTTTCGCGATAGGAAGCAACCAAGGCATAGGGAAAGCAGCTGTTAGTAATAGGATGTTAGCGAAAAGGAGAAAAAAGAGCCTATTATTTAAGTAGAGACTTTTAAGCATTGGCTTTGACAAAGATTTCGTTACCTTTTATTTCCACAATAATGATGCTGGTATCTGTGCTGATAAGTTCGCCATACGTTTGAACTTCCACGCGTTTCCCTTGAAACTCTCCTGTGCCTGCGGGACGCAGAGCAGATACAGCTTTTCCAATCAGACCAACTTCTAAGACTTCTAAATAGTTGGTTTCTAAGCGAGTATCATTGGTTGTACCAAGAGCAAAAAGTTTCCAAACCCCTTTTTTATAGCCGACATAGAATGTTAGAATGATAAGAAGTAGAGAGCCACCAGCTACTGATAAGCCTACGACACTACCAAAATCACGAAAGCTATACCAAACACCAACACTCATCATTGCAAAGCCTAAAAAGCCAACAAAGGTGGTACCAGGAATAAATAACACTTCAGCAACTATGAAAATAAGCCCAATCAGGAGAAGCACAATAATAATACTTAATGCAGACATAC
Source organism: Cytophagales bacterium (assembly GCA_033765235.1). Taxonomy (GTDB): domain Bacteria; phylum Bacteroidota; class Bacteroidia; order Cytophagales; family UBA9547; genus JANRIG01. The sequence goes on from JANRIG010000027.1 coordinate 104,094, forward strand.
GTATTTAGTTTTCGGGTTTATAAAAATTGACAAGAATCATAGCGGCTCTCCATACATCTTCAAAAGAATTATAGAGGGGCACAGGAGCCATTCTTATTACGTTGGGTTCTCTCCAATCAGTAATTACCCCTTGGCTACTGAGGTATTGATGTAATTTTTTTCCATCTTTTTTTGCCAAAATAGAAAGCTGAGCCCCTCGTTCTTCAGGGTTTTTAGGCGTGATTATCTCTATATGCTCGTTAGCGTAGGTAAGCAAGAGTTCATAGAGAAAACCGCTAAGTTCTTTACTTTTTTTGAGGAGTTTGGGCATTTGAGCCTCCGCAAATATCTCTAAAGAGGCTTGGTGAGCTGCCATTGCCAGAATAGGCTCGTTGGAAAGTTGCCAGCCATCTGCACCGCTCATAGGTTTGAAGCCTTTTTTCATCAAAAATCTTTCCTCCTCTTTTTGCCCCCACCAACCACCAAATCGTTTAAGGTCTTTTGAGTGATGTTTTTGATGAATAAACACGCCAGAAACCCCTCCAGGGCTAGAGTTTAGGTATTTGTAAGAGCACCAAGCAGCAAAATCTACGTTCCAATCATGCAAAGATAAGCGAACATTGCCTATAGCATGAGCCAAATCAAAGCCTGCTATCGCCCCAACTTGGTGAGTTTTTTCTGTAATTTTTTGTAGATCAAATAATTGTCCGGTATAGTAATTTACGCCACCTAAGAAAACCAAAGCCAACTCTTCGCCTAATTGCTCAATAGTAGCTAAAATATCTTCTGTGCGTAAGGTATGCTCTCCAATTCTTGGGCTAAGCTCCACAATATGCTCTTGGGGTATCAAGTTGCGTGTTTGGAGGTGTGTCTCTACAATATATTGGTCTGAGGGAAAAGCTCCCGCTTCCATCAGAATTTTCGTTCTTTTGCCCTTGGGCTCATAAAAGCTCACTAATAATAAATGGATATTACTGCTAAGATTATTCATAACAGTTATTTCACTTTCCTTTGCTTCTATAATGCTACTTAGCAGTGTTTTGAGGGGTAATCGGTACTTCCACCAAGGCTGTTTGCCTTCAAAATGTCCTTCCACACCAAACTTAGCCCATTTTTCTAGTTCTTCTTTGAGTAAATTAGGGGTACTTTTGGGTTGTAAACCCAGAGAGTTGCCACATAAATAAATAACCTCTTGATGATTTTGCTGAGGAATGAAAAAATAGTCCCTAAACTTGGCAAGTTCATCATTTTTATCCAAGTCCTGAGCAAATTGTAAAGTGTGTTGTTCTGTAAGCATAAAAACCTAAGATTTCTAACAAATCTAAAAATTTGTTTGTTTTTGAGCAAAAAAATCTTTTTTTTAATTTTATTTTTCTGCAACTTTACAAAACTATTGTGTCACTAAAATACTATGTAGCCTATGAAAAAGTATGCTTTACTTTTATTATTAGCTTCGGCTTGCGTTCCGATGAAGAAATATAACGCTCTAAAAGTGGGCTTTGATGAAAAAGAAGTAGAACTCACGGAAGCCAAAGCAACAATTTTTACGCTCAACAAGCAACTTGAAGAAGCTCAGGAAGAAAAAAATGCTTTAACAAAAGACCTCAGAAAACTCACTTCATCTGCTAAAGCCAATAAAAATCAGGAAGAAGAAATTGTAAAACTTGAGCGAAAAATAAAACACTTAGAAGAACAAATAGCTTTTTTGAAGAAAAAGAGTGAAAAAACTTCTACTACAAAAACTACCAAAAAACAAAAAACAGCTTATTAGATTTTTGCCTGACAACACCAATGAGGTTCTACGCTGCTCTTATCTTTATATTCCTTTACCATTCTGCCATTTTAGCCCAAGTATATCCTTTCCGCTATTATGGTCTTAGGGAGGGCTTGCCCGAAGCAAGTGTCAGCGATTTTTTGGAAGACCATAATGGTTTTCTTTGGATAGCCACGCAAGGGGGCTTGTGTAAATTTGATGGGAAACGCTTTCAAAATTACTCTACCACACAAGGTTTGCTTAATAACCTCGTGCGACAAGTGCTGGAAGATAAGAATTACAGAATCTGGGTGGCTACTCGGCAAGGTTTGGCTAAATTAAATGGTGAAAAGTTTGAAGTTTTTACAGAAAAACAAGGTCTGGTAGATAACGACATCAATACGATTATAGAAGACAAAAACGGCAATATTTGGTGTGCTACCAATGGTGGTTTGAGCAAGTTTGATGGTAAAAAATTTAGTAATTATACAGCTTTTCAGGGTTTGCCAAGTAATCAAATCCTAACTTTATATTTTGACCATAGAAATTTACTTTGGATAGGCACAGATAAAGGTTTGTGTAGCTTTGATGGAAAAACTTTTGAAATCGTTAAAGATGATATATTGCCCGAAGAAGAGTCGTTTCATAGTGTTTTTCAAGATAAAAAGCTTAATCTCTGGTTTGGAACTTCCAAAGGGCTATATCGGCTTAATAACCAAACAGGAAAGTATGAAAGTTTTGAAGAACAAATAGGAAACTTGCAAATCAATGCGGGTTTTCAAGATAAAGATGGGGCTGTTTGGCTTGCTTCCGAAGAGGGCGTTTGGGTGCTCAAGGAAGATAAACTCAAAGAAAAAATTAGTATAAAAAATGGCTTGGCGAGTAATTCTGTAAATACTTTACTATTCGATAAAAATCAGAATATTTGGATTGGTACAAACATAGGAATTTCGCAAATTAATAATAGAAGGTTTGTAGTTTTAGATGACCCTGCTGGCATAATTAAAAACTCTCTGATTACGGCAACCATAGAAGATGATAAAGGAAACGTGTGGATAGGAACGAGCAACCATTTGGTATCATTTAAGGATAATAAATTTGGTATTGCCAGAGAAAATACGGGGGTAAGAAATTTATTTGTAGATAGCCAAAAAAATCTATGGATTGGTACATTTGAAGAGGGAGCACTGAAATTTGACGGCACAAGCTATCAAAAATTTGATAATGAACAAGGGCTAAAAAATAATACAGTTTATTGTATAGCTGAAGATGATGAAAAAAGAATATGGCTCGGTACAGACGCAGGTCTGGCAAGAATAAATAATGATGGAAAAATAACAACTTTTTCTGAAAACCAAGGTTTAGCCGATAATTACGTCCGTTGTGCCCTGAAAGACCAAAGTGGTACAATGTGGTTTGGAACTTATAGAGGTTTGAGTAAATTCAAAAACGGAATTTTTGAAAATTTCACCACCAAAAACGGACTGGCTAATAACATTGTTCTTTCTATTACCGAAGATAAACAAGGCAATATTTGGGTTGCTACTGAGAATGGATTGTGCCAAATGAAGCCTAAGGCTACTAGCAAACAAGAAAATTGCTTTACTTGCTATACAAAATTAGACGGACTTTCCTCGCAAAATCTTTGGGCTATTACACAAGACGGCGAAGGAAATATATGGGTTGGGCATAGAAATGGCTTGGATAAATTTGATATAAAGACTAAAAATATCAAAAGTTACGGCTATATAGATGGTTTCATACCCATACAAACTTATCCGAATGCCCTTTATACCGATAAGCAAGGTAACATCTGGATTGGCACTTTCTCAGGATTGGTAAAATATTTCCCTTATGAAGATGTTTTAAATACAAATCCTCCTATACTACATCTAACAGATGTTCGTCTGTTCAATAAAAAAACAAATTGGCTGAAATACAGCGATTTATTAGACCCTGATTTTTTTGTTCCGCTTAGCAGAGTATCAGGAGAAAATGCTGTGGAACTCTCTTATAGTGAAAATAGTATTTCTTTTGAGTTTGTTGGAGTACATTTTGTTGTTCCAGAGAAAATTCGCTACCAATACAAATTGGAAGGTTTTGATAAAGATTGGTCTGAAAAAGATGTAACCAATGTGGCTACTTACACCAATCTGCCACCTGGTAGTTATACTTTTTTGGTAAAAGCCTATAATAGTGATGGTATTGGGAGCGTGAAGCCTTTAGAGTTTAAATTTAAAATAGAATTGCCTTACTGGGAAAAATGGTGGTTTTATCTTGCCGAAATATCTTTCTTCTTGGTACTTATTACAATTTCACTTTATTTAGGGCTTACTCGTAGAAGTTCGCGTTATACGCTCATTTTGGCTTTTACTACGCTTTTAATGATTTTTGAGTTTGTCAATGTGTATTTGGAAAATTTTATAGAGAGCTACACAGGAAATATTCCTATCTACAAAGTAATTGCTAATGTACTTTTAGCAACAATGATTGCTCCTTTTGAACGAATGCTGAAAAACTTCCTGATACCACAGAAGCCGCAAGCTGATGAAGATATCGCCAATCCAAAGCGTTTTAATAGGCAAGAATACGAAAAAAGTAACCCAGAAGACGATTTAGCGTAGTTTTTTGGTATCTATTTGTTTGACTACCTCTTTTTTGTAAAAATAAATAAACTTAATGCTCTTCTCACTTTTATCTGAAGCTACTGTAAATATAAAATCCTGATTTTCAAGCTGTTGAAGATTGCTTTTAACAACTTTTCCGTTTTCTATTTCGTAGGCACAAGCCTCTATAATTTGCCGAGTTTTGCCCTTATATTTTTCTATCTGCTCTTTTTTGCTTAGATCTATGGACTCTATTTTTATTTTTTTCGCTTTTTCTAAGGAGTCTGTTTGTGCTTCCGAAAAACCCTGCTGATTAAGTAAAGATTGTATTTTTAGCCCTTCTTCATACACCCACGCATTGATTTGCGTGGGTGTGAGTTTTTTTATTTTTTTATTTCTGATTTCTTCGGCTATTTCTTTGGTATCGTAGCCTTTATCTTTAGGATTAGGAACATTGCAAGATAATAGCAGCAAGGGGATTCCGAGAATAGCAAGTAAATTTTTCATTGTTTTAATCTCTAATTATAGCACCAAAAGAATTTCTAAAACCTTCTATCAATTTTTGCATTACTTTATCTATTTGGTTATCTGTAAGTGTCTGATTTTCATCTTGTAAGAAGAAGCTAATTGCATAAGATTTTTTGCCTTTGCCTAATTGCTCGCCCTCAAATACGCTAAAAATATTCATCTTTTTAAGGAGCTTTTTTTCTAAAATGAAAGCCTGTTTTTCAATTTCTTGATAACTTATATGTTTGTCGAGTACCAAAGATAAATCTCGTTTTACCTCCGGAAACTTTGGAATTTCTTGGTAAGTATGCTCATTATGATAACAAGCGACCAAATAATCCCAATCCAACTCGGCATAAAAAACATTTTGTTTAAGGTCTGCGGTTTTCAAAATATAACTTTGTAGCTCTCCTAAAGTAGCAAAAACATATTTTTCTCGCTGATACGCCAATCCATAAGCAAGTGTATGAGCCTCCACAGGAACTTTATCAAATTGACGAACGCCCAATTTTCTTAAAACTTTATCAACGATATTGGCAAGTGTATGAAAATCAGATTTTTGTGAGTTTTCTTGCCAAGTTTCTGCTTGTTTGTTGCCTGTCAGGAAAATAGCCAAAGTATTGCTTTCTTTATATTTTTCGGTTACATTCCCCATATCGGCTATTTTTTTGTAGGTTTTGCCGAACTCAAAAATCTTTAGGTCTTTTTGCTTTCTATTAAGGTTATAGGCAATCACCTCCAGACCTGAAAACACCAGACTTTGCCTCAAAACTTCTAATTCTTCACTTAATTTATTGAGTATAACAACATTTTCGTTGGTGTTGATGTGTTTGAGTGTATCAGCGTACAGCGGTTTGGTGAGTGAATTGGTGATGATTTCATTAAAACCATTATCAGCAAGTAAAGCCGTAAGCTGATTTTGTAGCTGAAATTTATCTATTTTAGGGAAAGAGGCTAAAAATGAGGCATTTAGACTATCTTTTACTTCTATGTTATTAAAACCATAAATTCTAAGGATTTCCTCAATAATGTCTGCTTCTCTTTGTACATCAACTCGGTAAGGAGGAACGCTTAGCCATAGATTATCTTCTTTTTCTTCTAAAATATCAATCTCCAAGCCTTTCAGTGTGCTTTTGATAAAGTTTTTGTCTAATTCTTTGCCTATAAGCCTTGTAATATTTTTGTAGCTTACGTTTATCCTAAAATTTTCAATTTTATTGGGGTAAAAATCAATAATTTCCGAAAAATCAGAGGCATCAGCAATTTCTCCCAAAAGCTTTGCTATCATTTGTAAGGCAACTACGGGCATATTGGGGTCTGTACCTCTTTCAAAGCGAAAAGAGGCATCTGTTTTAAGCCCTTGAAGTTGAGCTGTCTTCCTTATGCTATCAGGTTGAAAGTAAGCACTTTCTATAAAAATACTTGTGGTATCAGAGCCAATACCAGAATTTAAACCGCCAAACACACCAGCAATAGCCAAAGGACTGATGTCATCACAAATCATTAAGTCTTTTGGGCTTAGGTTATGTTCTACGCCATCAAGAGTAGTAAATTTTGTTTCTTGACTAAGTTTTTTTACAATAATCTTTTGATTAGTAATTTTAGAGGCATCAAAGGCGTGTAAAGGCTGCCCTAAATGATGCAACACATAATTCGTAGCATCTACGATATTATTGATAGGATGTAAGCCAATGGCTTTGAGTCTGTTTTTTAACCAATTTGGCGAATCTTTTACCATAATTTTACCTATCCACAGACCCGCATATCTTAGGCAGGCTTGTGTGTCCTGAACGTCAATATGTATGGGGCATTTTTCTTTAAAAAAATCTTTGGGCAAAAGTTCTATACTTTTTCTTGTTTTTTGTAAAAGAACACTCAAATCGCGAGCTACCCCCAGATGAGAAGCGGCATCTACCCGATTGGGCGTAAGCCCTATTTCTATGACATAATCTTTTTCTATACCAAAATACTCTTTAGCGGCTGTTCCATTGCTTAGTTGCGTTTCAAGTACGATAATACCCTCGTGCGAGTTGCCCAAACCTATTTCATCTTCGGCACAAATCATACCCTCAGATTCCTCGCCTCTGATTTTCGCTTTTTTTATACTAAATGGTTCTTGCTCTGTTGGGAATAGGGTGGCTCCTACGGTAGCTACTACCACTTTTTGTCCTTGAGCTACATTACTTGCTCCACAAACAATAGGGACGATTTTTCCGCCTATATCCACTGTAGTTTTAGAGAGTTTATCTGCGTTAGGGTGCTTTTCACAAGTGAGTACCTCTCCTATTACTAAACCATCTAATGGATTATGAAGTTTTTTGCCTTTATATAGAAAAACTTCCTCTATATGCTCTACCTCTAAACCTGCTTGTGTGAGTTTTTCGGCTACTTCTTCGGGGCTTTCTTTAAGCTCTATATGCGACTGTAACCAATTATATGATATTTTCATAAATAAAAACAGCTAAGTTGAGGGGCAAATATAAGAAAAAAACTAATGATACTCAACCAAAATTAGTAAGCCATAAGGGGTAAAACTTGCTGCGTAGTTAGTAGGGCTTTAGCCCTACTAAACAACTATTTTACGAAGTTTATACTTCTACTTATAAAATTATTCAGGGCTGAGCCTGTAAGAATACCGTGAGAAAGTTGTGCCAAATCGTAGAGGTGTTGTGCTAAATATTGTTGTTCTTCGGCTTTTTCTGTTTTTAGTATTTTCTGTATAAGTTCGTGGTTTCCGTTGATA
>JANRIG010000029.1:0-13643 GCA_033765235.1 Cytophagales bacterium
TGAATTTTTACCATTTTTTGCCTTTATTTTTATATGGATTTTTTACATATTATTTATACCTAAGCTTACGCTTTTGTATAACTATTATTCATGTAATCCATCTCTCTTGCTCTTTGTTTCCTATCTTGTCAATGAACTTTGCTCAGACTTTTTTTATATATCTGATTTGTTAATGTTTATGTTTTTTTAAAATTGGGAGGGCAAAGGTAGGGGTTATTTTTTACAAACCAAAAAAAATTTAAAAAAAAATAATAGCAATTTTTGGAGTAGGTAAGAGTGGGTGTATTACGCATATCTAAGTTAAATTTTTTGTAGTATGACTGAATGTAAGATGTGAAAATCTATGCATTGATATATTTTAAAATAGTATATTTAATTAATTTTACAAAAAAATATACTATATAGTATGAAAATAGCTATTGGAAATGACCATGCTGGAGTTGCGCTAAAAAATTTGATATCTACATATTTGAAAAAAACAGGGCACGATGTACAAAATTTTGGCACAGATTCCGAAGTGTCGTGCGACTATCCTGATATAGCGCATCCTGTAGCGATGGTGGTGCAAAACAGTGAAGCTGACCTTGGTATATTGATATGCGGTACGGCTAACGGTGTGGCAATGACAGCCAATAAACATAAAGGGATACGTGCAGCCATAGCATGGAACTCTGAGATAGCAGGTATAGTGCATGCGCACAACAATGCCAACATATTGTGCATACCTGCACGCTTTGTGACAGGCGATGAAGGAGTGAACATTGTAGAGAAATATTTGTCTACTTCATTTGAAGGAGGCAGGCATGAAAACAGAATTAAAAAAATTCCTTGTTAGTGTAAAAAATGTTAGTAATTTTGCAATCCTTTTCAGAAAAATAACTATGGCAAATCATAAATCGGCTATCAAAAGAATAAGAAGTAATGAAGCTAAAAGGCTCAGAAACAGGTATCAGCTGAAGACTACACGTACTTATGTAAAAAAACTTCGCATGACTAAAGCAAAAAGTGAGGCAGAAGTATTGTATAAAGAAGTATCGTCTATGTTGGACAAGCTGGCCAAGAAAAACATCATTCACTGGAAAAATGCAGCCAATAAGAAATCAAAATTGGCTAAGTATGTGAACAGCTTAGCAGCTTAAATTTTTTATTATCTCAGTACCTGAAGCCACCCGTTGTACTCTTTGGGAGTGTCATAATTGAGTAATAATTTGTAATAATACACTCCATCGGGCAGGTTGGCAGCATCCCAATTGTTTTTGTAGCCGTTTGCGATTGATTCATATACTTTGTTTCCCCATCGGTTGGTAACTGATAGTGTAGCAGAGGTTTGTAATAATCCTTTTATTTCAAAGTAATCATTTTTAGCATCGCCATTGGGTGTGAAAATGTTGGGAATATTTAAAAATTCTATTTCTATGGGATATTGTGCATTATATGTACAATTATTAGAATCTTTGCCTGATAAATAAATGGTATTAAAACCTTCTCTGTCATATATATAAGTTGCAATAGAGTCTTTTACATTGCTGCCTGGTACAAACTGCCACGAATATGAATTTACTTTGGTATCGGGTTTTACTTTTACTTTATGATATGTTAAGTCTTTTTCTTGTGCCAATAATTGAATGCTTACATACGAATCAGGGTATATGATAAGGTTTGCTTTGAGGGTATCAATATAGTCTCCGGCAAAGTTGCTTACTATCACATTGTAGTCTGTAGATATATTGTTTCTCACTTTTACCACAGCAGACTTATCACTGCTGAGCCCTGTGTTGGGTATCCATTGGTAGGTAGTACCACCTATGATGGCGAAGGTGCCTGAGTCTTCTTTGCATTGGGTAAGCTTTGGTATCACATAAGGTCGAGCTTTGACTGTAGATGTGGCTGTGTCTGTAAGCACACAGCCGCTTACTGTTTCTGTAGTGGTGAGCTTAATGGTATATTTACCCATACTTTCATACGATGTTTTGGTGGGTGATATCTTGGTGCCGAATATGGAGCCATTGCCAAAGTCCCATATAATTTGTGGGTTTCTTGTTTTGCTCAATGACCTGTTGGTGAGGGTTATTACTAATGGAATATTCCCAACATCGTCGGGTGCTACAGTAAATCTTGCATCTAAGACTCTGTCAGAAAATTTGAGTTTTGGTATACCTAATGCTGTGAGTACTACCCTGTCATATGTATTGAAACCTGTGGTAGTAACGTAGTATCTGGTTTGTGATGTAAGTTTTACATTTACAACCTGCGTAGTGTCATTTGTAGGACTCCAAAAATAACGTACACCACCTGTTACTGACAAAGTGCCGAGCACATTATCGCATAGTATTAAAGTGTCTGGCAATATATAAGGATAGGCGAAAATCTTTTTTGTGGATGTATCGCTTACCACACAGTTGGTCAAGGTGTCGTATATTATCATTTCGACAAAATCTGTGCCCATAGTAGTGTAGGCATGCTTGTAATGTTGAGCAAATGTGTATCCGGGCAATGTAGAAAACTTGACCCAAACGGATGTTTTGTTTTGAAATGAAAGACTCACGTTTTGTATTTGTACAGTGTCGAATACAATAGGGGTGGAGTCGGGCAGTATATTGAATTTGGCTATTATAGATTCATTCACCTTGTATAGTAGATATGGGGCTTGCAATACCTTTTTGTAATTGCCATCGCGGGAAGTGACAGTAACAACATAGGTTTGATCTGAAGGGTATAATACAGTGGGGTTTTTTGAGAATATATTACTCAACCCGGCTGATGGAGCCCAATGATAGGTGTTGCCACCTATCACAGAAAAAACACCAGGTACTGAAGGACAGGCGATAATGCCTGAAACAGTGGGGTTTACAATAATAGTAATGGTAGAAGTATCAGATGAGTTGCAAGAAGATATATCAGTAACTATGAGAGATGCTGTATAAATGCCCATTTCGGGCAGGTCAAAGGTTGGATTGGGGGGTATATATCCACTAAAGGTAGACAGCTGGGTAGGGAAGCCAAACTTCCAAAAGTAGGAGGTAGATGCAGTATTTGGAGATGTGCTGCGATTGTCAAAAGTGATGCGTAGTGGCTCTATGCCAGATACAGTACCGAGAAGTGGAACCGGGTTTGAAAATATTTTTGAAATGACAGGTATATACTCAAAGTTAATTTTCAGACCTAATAGGTTACAATTTTTAGAATTGTTGGTAGTGGACCATACACCTGGGGTCACAGGTGTATTGTTATGTCCGCCACACCCTGCACAAATGGCTTGGTAAACATATCCTTTTTTGTCGAACCGCGATATGCCACCATCCACATGGTTTGAGGTATAGTTGGCAGTGGTGGTATCAATGAAAAAAGTGCCATAGTCAAGCGAACGAATATTTTTGGAAAACGAGCAAAAATAAAATCCTGAGCCTATGGGATTGGAGCGATAAATGGCATTGGGAGTAGTAGGCAGTCGAGATCTTCGCAAAGTGGTGACTTGGGCTGTTTTGGTATTGCCTATCCAGCCACCTATGATGACGTCGCCACAGTAGTTGGTGCTAAAAGCTGTAGGTACCATATCAGGAAATCCTCTGCCTTCGCCAAAGGCGGTAGAAATAAGGGTTTTGGTCAATGAATTATTTACCTTATGAAGAAATTGACCGCTGTTTGCTACCCCATATGTGCCCGATGGAGTAATGACATAGCTGCCCCATGTTTGCCCAAATATTGATATATCATCTTCTTTGTCTACCTGCAATACAAATCCTACTTCGTCAGCCGAGGTACCTATATATGTGCCATTTATGAGTTTATTGGAGTCTATACAAGCTATGAATGCATCAGTGCCTCCAAGTAGGTCTTGGTGCAGTGCACTGTCGGGGAAGAGTAGATTTAAGCTATTGGTGCAACCTGTGAAAAAAAGTTTGTTTTTGCTGTCGAGCTGTATGGAGAATCCCGCATCGTTGCCATTGCCCCCAAAGTAGGATGCAAAATGAAGTTGGTCAAGATTTGGTGAAAACTTTAAAACCATAGCTTCTTGCCCACCTCTGTTTATGGTTTGAAATGCATTTTTCAGTGGGATATTTGAAGAGTATGTGCTGGATACCACATATATATGGTCAAGGTCATCTACTACCACTTCCCCTTTAAACTCATTGCCATAGCTGTAGTAGTTGGCAGTATGCCCACCCATAAGGTTTAGCCCATCGTTATCAGTGCCTCCATAGTATGTGCTACCCGTGAGTGCAGTGCCGGAGGAGTTAAATTTGCTGATGTAAATATCTGTACCATTTGTATTAAACTCTCCCTGTGATATTTCAAATGGATGAATATTGGCAGGAGTGCCTCCGCTAAATGTGCGTACAAAAGCTGATGAAGTGATTGGGAAATTATTGGAGGCGGTGTAGCCATATACTATGAGTTCATTTTTAGAATTTACTACCATATTATGAGGGGCTTCAGAATCATTGCCCCCAAGATAGGTAGCATATAATCTTTGATTGCCCGTAGGGTTAAATTTAAAAATAGCAACATCTGTACGTCCGCCGCTAAAAGTACGTACAAATGCTCCTGGCGATGCCGGAAAGCCATTGGGGTCCATGAGCAAATTAGGATAATTTATAGGGTCGTGATAGAAAAATACATCGTATACTATACCTCCTGTGTACATATTGCCACTGGTATCATAGGTGGCACAAAAGCCCCAGTTATCAGCTTGTGAGCCTGTATATGACGAAAATACAATTTGAGGGTCAATAATCAGGTCGTAATTATGGTTGTATGTACTTACGTCAAATGTAAGTGTATGGTCTGAAAATATATAGTCACAAGCTACATAGCACTTTTTATTATTTATGATTTGCCAAGCAAGTGGTTTTTTTTCGGTAACATTGGCGAGTGCAGTGTTAATACTAACATTGCCTGTGGCATCAATCAAGATGGAGTCTAACCCACTGTAGCGCAGTCTTATATCATTCACATTAGCACCTTTTTTGATGACAAGGTCATATTTCATATCATAGTTTTTGCTATATACATACATATCTATATGCGGATAAATATTGTGGTAGGTGATTCGCTCATAGCTTTTCACGCCTGTAGCCCACTTAGTAGCATCGTTTCCCAAATAAAAATTATAAATTGTAACATCGGGATATTGCATAGTCACGGCAGGGTTGAGGTTGGCACCCTCAAAGCTCACATTGTACCAATGCTCTCTATAAGTAGCATCAGAATGCTCATGATGTTTGATTTGGTGCAGTTTTTCAAAATCTATGAAATGGTACACAAAGCCTGATTTGTTGAGCTGTACATATCCTCCTGAAATCTCTGCCTTGGCTATGGTGCCTGATTGCCATTGCCCTGCATTGGCAATATATTTGATATTACTGGCATAGCCCAAGTTGGGCTTGGCAGGATATATACATAATGGGATAAAAAATAGAAATAATAATATTAGTAAGTGCATTTATACAAAGTTATTGAAATATGTGCATAGAAGCAAGGGCAAAAATAGATTGTGTTGATTTATGGCAATTCAGATATAATTATTCACTATCAGTATAGTTAACTGAAAGATTGATGGCTATTATTATATTTTACTCCTTGGACTTTGACTTTACTAACCATTTTTTTTCGTTCTGTGTGACACAGGACGAGGTTAAGGTATGGTATGCATTTTTTTCATCAGTAAATATACTAAAAAAGTATTACCGCATGGTAATGTAATATATTAAAAACTCATATTTGTAAAATAATAATTTAAGGTGCACCTTTTTAAAAAAATTTCACTTTCAGGCATTGCCTCACTATCTTTTGCAGCATCGAGCCTGGCGGTGAATAAAATATTCTCTGTATATTTTGGGGCAGCGGGTGTAGGTATATTGGGGCATTTTCAAAATATTGTAGCCATTTTTTTGACCATACCCAATGATGGTATCAACCGCAGTGTAAATAAGTTTATCACCAAAGAGGCGTCTCAAAGCACCTTCAACGACTATTTTTCATGGGTATTGGCTGCCAATGCTGCTATATTTATCATATTAATAGTATTTTTTGCACTTACACCGTCGAGCTATGCGTTTGTACTTCCTCCGGCACTCATACAGTGGCCGGGTGTTGCTATATTGATTTTGGGGGTGTTGCTGCATATCATCACCGTGACAGCGGTGAACCTCATTATCAGCAGAGGTTATGTACCTGCTTTCACTGTATTTAGTGTATTGAATAATGCAGGTGTGGCAATGTTGGCTTATTACTTTCACCATAAAGGCATAGTCTACAGCATATTTGCAGTAGGGTTGGGTATAAATGTGATGCTGGTACCTATGTTAATTTATTTATATGTGAAAGAAAAAAATATGTTTGTCGGCTTCAAATATACTTTGAATATGAAAGCAGCGCAGCACGTGGTGGAGTTTATACTCATTGCCCTGAGTGGCATAGTATTTGGCAGATTGGTAGACCTATATGTGCGTACATTTGTCATTACTCATTTTTCGCTCACTGAGGCAGGACTGTTGCATGGCGTGGTCAAAATATCTGACGGATACAGCACAGTGTTTAGTGCTGCATTAGGTGCATTGCTCATAAGCAAGTTTGCCGGCTTAGCAAATGATAATATTGGAAAAGAAGTATTAAAAGTAGCAGGATTAGTCACCATGATTTGTGCATTTGGCTTGGCTGTATTGTACCTATGTCCTGAATATTTTTTATTAACATTATATAACCAAGATTTTGTGGCAGCCAATGACATGCTCAGAATACAACTTATAGGAGATTTCTTCAAATTTCCTGCATGGATAGTAGGTTTTATGATGATGGCACAGCTGCGTACCAAAGCCTACCTGGCATTACAAGCATTTTCTGCATTAGTCTATATCTTACTCATCAGCATATTGATATACAGTGGTTTGGATAATATTATTGTCGTTCCTATTGCCAATTCATTGCGTTTTTTCATATATTTTGTAGCCATGTTTTGGATAAATATGAAATATTTTTTGAAATAATTTATAAAATACCACAGGTAACATATAGCTATTTCCAATGTACATTACATTATTTCTATATGTGAATAATTTATTCTCTACAATCTCCATATTGCATTCTTACAACGTATATATGAAATATATTTTATTTATTATGTTAATAATCAATGCTTTAGCATTGAGTGCTAAAGTAGCCGAATATAAAGACTCCATAGGAGTTACTAAAATAAATGGAAGGCTTCATATCAGATATATGGTAGCACCCGGGGAAACTATATACCGCATCTCTACCAAAAATAAAATCTCCATCGCAGACCTGATGGAGATAAATCCTGAGCTGGAATTTGGCCTTAAAACAGGGCAAATAATCAACATACCCTACGAGCCTGACAAAATAGAGCAGCAAGTAGAAAATGCGGTAGTAAAATATGTAAAACCAGACCCTGCCAATACAGACTCTATCACATCCAATGGAGTGCTACACACTGTGCAGCAAGGCGAAACTTACTCCTCCCTATCCAAAAAATACAACCTTAGTGTTGAGCAATTATTAAAAATGAACAGCACAGAGCTGAAACCCGGACAAAAAATAATAGTGAATAATACTATAAAATCGCAGCCAACTGCCGAACCAAAACCAGATGCCCCCAAAACAATACCGCCCAAATCAGAACCTGCTAAACCCCAACAGGCAGCCATAGACAACGCCGCTACTGACCTGTCCACCGTGCCTGAAGAGCCCATAGCCTATGATAATACCAAAAAGCAATTGCTCATTATCCCATTTGACCCATACCTGTACTTTTCTGATGCAGACGATGAAATAGCCGCAGGCTCAAAAATAAACCGCACCAAAGTGCGGCAAGCATTTAGACGCAGACTCAATGCACTGCTCGAACCTCCCGGCTATGAAACTATACACCTGCTCGGAGGCAAAGCCAAAGACTCTATCACAGACTTGAATAAAATATACAGCTCAGTCACATACAACTATCAAGACATATTGGAGTCTGAATATAACCCTCGCATAACCAAAACACAAGGCGACCCTGCACTGGCCACTCAAAAATCATGGTTTGATAAACAAAAAGATAAACTCTCTGCATCGCAAAATGATAATACCAAAAAACAAAAAAACGCCGACAGCAATAAATACTTTGGAGTGAAAATAAATAATGCCGCTTTCTACACCTATTTCAACAATAAATACAAGGTAGATTATTACCTCTTTATCAACCAATTTGAAGTAAAAACCAACTATGACAACTGTCTTGACAGAGCCACGCTCAACTATGAAAGAGGATTTATTACCCACTACTCCATATTTGACAAAGCAGGCAAACAAGTAGCCGGCAACCGCATATATACAGACTACAACTCTAATACCAACCAAATACAAAAAATACTGTCAGACAATATGCAAAAAGTGGCAGATAGGATAATGTCAGATTTGCCTAAACCTTGAAAAACAAACTATCAACATTCACGTACAAATGTAAAAAAATAAAATCTGAATATGGATGCATATATAGTAGCCGGATTTCGCACCGCAGTAGCCAAAGCCCCGAGGGGCAATTTTAGATTTACTCGCCCCGACGATTTGGCCGCCGAAGTCATAAAACACTTGTTGACTTCCGTACCCTCACTGGATCCTGCACGAGTGGACGACCTCATAGTAGGCTGCGCAGTGCCTGAGGCAGAGCAGGGTATGCAAGTAGGTCGTATGATAGCCCTAATGGCTTTGCCACTTAATGTGCCGGGCATGGTGGTAAACAGATATTGCGGCTCAGGCATGGAAACTATAGCTCTTGCAAGTTTCAAAATACATGCCGGTATGGCAGATTGCATAGTGGCAGGCGGTGTCGAGAGCATGAGTATGGTGCCCGTAGCAGGTTGGAAAACAGCCCTCAACTATGAAATATCAAAAAATCATCCTGATTGGTACAGCTCTATGGGAGCTACAGCTGAGGCTGTAGCCAAAGACTACGGCATAAGCAGAGAAGACCAAGACAAGTTTGCATTAAGGTCTCATACGCAAGCAATTAATGCCATAAAAACAGGTCTGTTTGCTCCGGAAATAGTACCCATCAAAGTAACGGAAACTTATGTAGATGCCTCAGGCAAAAGAAAAACCAAAGAATACGTAGTAGATACTGATGAAGGACCGCGCGCTGATACTAATTTGGATGCATTGGCCAAACTAAAACCGGTATTTGCAGCCAACGGTACTGTCACAGCCGGCAACTCATCACAAACATCAGACGGAGCAGCTTTTGTGGTAATAATGTCAGAAAAAATGGTGAAAGAGCTCAATATCAAACCTATAGCTCGCATGATGTCGCACGCTGCTGCTGGAGTAGACCCGCGTATTATGGGTATAGGACCTGTGGAAGCCATACCATTGGCACTAAAAAAAGCAGGCTTAAAACAAAACGAAGTACAACTCATAGAGCTCAATGAAGCCTTTGCTTCACAGGCATTGGCAGTATGCAGAAAGTTAGATCTCAATCAAGATATAGTAAATGTGAATGGAGGAGCTATAGCGCTCGGGCACCCATTAGGATGTACAGGTACAAAACTTTCTGTACAATTATTTAACGAAATGCATCGCCGCAAGCTCAAATATGGCATGGTATCTGCCTGTGTAGGTGGCGGGCAAGGGGTAGCCGGGGTATATGAATTGATTAATTGATTGTAAATAAATTGTTTAACTATCATAAATTTTTGCCTTTATTGCTAAATTATAAAAAACTCAAAAAGTCATGTTTTTTGTGCGTATTACATTTTAATTACATATAAAATATATTACATATGAATATTATTAATTTTTTTAAGAAAAAATACAAAAAATGGTCGTGGATCATACTCATAGTGCTATCTATAATAGTAAGTGCAGCATTATTCTACAAAGACAATTTTGGAAATGACTATCATCTCAAAATATCTGCCGGCAGCTTTCACGGGCGCAGGCATGAGATAGCTAAAGTACTTGAGTTTCAGTGTAGTAAAAAGAAAATTTATTTTGAATTTGTAGAATCCAAAGGATCCGTAGAGGCATTGGAAATGGTATCTAAAGGTGAGATAGACTTAGCTTTCATACAAGGCGGGCTGCCCCCTGCCGAAAATGTGACTCAAATAGCAGTAATACATCATGAGCCTTTACATTTGATAGTAAAAAAACAATTTGCAACTACAGGCATACAATCGCTCAAAGGACGCTCCATAAATCTAAGCTCAAAGGGCAGCGGCACACATATGCTTGCCAACAATGTATTGGATTTTATAGGGCTAAATAATCATGACTATACCGAGACTAACTTATCATACGGGCAAATAGATAAAATACCCGACAATACTCCCCTTGATTCACTTCCAGATGCTTTCTTTATGGTGTCGTCATTACCATCAAAACAAGTATATAATTTGACTAATAAAATGGGCTATGAACTGATAGAAATACCCTTTGGGCATGCTTATTCCATGCAATTTTTAGGGGTGCAAGACCTCAACATTCCCGAATACACCTATGGGGTAGTGCCTCCAAATCCTGCCAGAGCCATTAAAACTATTGGCTCACAATTGTTGCTTATAGCCCACACCAATGTACCCAAAGAAGCTGTAAAGGCAATATTAGAAGCAATATACGAAGGAGAATTTTTTAGACAGACCAATATTAAATATTCCGAACTAAAACAATATGCAGAAATAGAAGAGTTTGAGCTGCACCCGGGCGTGGTAGAGTACAAAAATAGGCTCAACCCCGCCATCACCAGCGAAACTATGGAAAGCCTTGAAAATTTTCGCAGTTTTGTATTCTCATTAGTAGTGGCCTTGTTTTTCCTTTGGCGATGGTACGATTCTCGCAAAGGTATAGGGCTTAACAATTATCTGTTGCGGGTGAATATCATTCAAAAAAAATTGGTTCAATACCAAACATCTGACACACAAGTATCTATACCTGACTTAGAGTTGCTCAACAAAGAACTTAATGTTGTAAAAAGCGATGCCATAGACCACATAGCCGATGGCAAAATAAAAAATACTGAGTTATTAAACAGCCTTTTGACAGATGTGAATAACATAAAATCTGATATATTTGCGCTCATAGAAAAGCGTCAAAAATCAAGTTAATGACTAAAGAAGAAAAATATCAGGTTACTATAGGCTTAGAAGTACATACACAGCTCATCACACAAAGCAAAATATTCAATGGCTGCTCTACCGAATTTGGCAACTTGCCAAATACTAATATAGATGTGCACACCCTTGCTCACCCAGGCACCCTACCCAGGCTCAATAAAAAAGTAATAGAATATGCCATAAAATTAGGTCTGGCTTGTAAGTCCCATATTTCACAATATCAGTATTTTGACCGAAAAAATTATTTTTACCCCGACCTACCCAAAGGATACCAAACCACCCAAGACAAAACTCCCATTTGCAAAGGAGGATATATATCTATAAAACTTAAAGATGATACCTACAAAAAAATATCTATCACCAAAATACACATGGAGGAAGATGCAGGCAAGTCTCACCACCACGAGGGCGAATCAGAAAGTCTGGTAGACTTAAACCGAGCAGGAGTACCACTCCTTGAGGTAGTGACAGACCCCGTAATGCACCATGCTGATGAAGCAGTAGCATTTATGATGGAGATACGCAAACTCATTCGCTATCTTGAAATAGGCGATGGAAATATGGAGGAGGGCTCTATGCGCTGCGATGTAAATATATCATTGGCACCAATAGGCATTCATCAATTAGGCAAAAAAGTAGAAGTAAAAAATCTTAACTCATTCAACTTTGTGCGCAAAGCCATAGAGTATGAGATAGACAGGCAAACTACAATACTCGAAAACGGAGAAAATATTATTTCAGAAACTCGCACATTCAATACTGTTGACATGAAAACCTACAGCCTGCGCACCAAAGAAGACCTTAATGATTATCGATACTTCCCAGAGCCTGATTTACAACCATTTACAGTCACCAATCAGTACCTTGAAGAAGTAAAACAACTGATGCCCCCATTGCCGTATGAGTTGTTTGATAAGTTTACCAACATCTACAAACTACCCGACTATGATGCCGGCGTACTTACCGATACCAAAGATGTAGCCCTTTATTTTGATATGGTATGTTTGCATACACAGAGCTATAAAACAGCATCGAACTGGGTAATGGGTCCGGTAAAGTCTTACCTCAATGAACGAACACTTTCAATTAAAGATTTTCCTACATCACCTGAATCACTTGCTTCACTCTTAGCACTTATAGAAGATGGCACAGTAAGCCATACCGCTGCTGCTCAAAAAATATTCCCTGCTATGCTCGAAAGTCCACTCAAGCACCCCAAAGACATAGCCAATGAGCTTAACCTCGTGCAACAAGGAACCGATGACTTCATACTACCCATCATCAATGAAGTATTGGCTTCATACCCTGACAAAGTAGCCGAGTACAAAGCAGGCAAAAAAGGCCTCATAGGTTTATTTGTAGGTGAGGTCATGAAAAAAGCCCAAGGCAAAGCCGACCCCAAAAAAACTAATAATTTAATATCGAAGTTGCTGGAATAGAAATCATCTGTTTACATACATATCTATTGTCACATTTTTCACGTTTATTAGTTAATTTTGCAAAATGTATAAGAATATTTTCTTTATAATATTCATTATTATTGGTCTCTACAGCTGCAAGTCGCAAAAAAAAGTGCGCTTCAAAGAGCTGTATGCCAAGGCTGTAGCAGAGCTTGATGGCAGCAACCAGCCTATTGATACTGTAAATAGACCCACCCTCGAACTCACTCGCAAAAAAGAAAAAAAAGAAGAGGAGCGTAAAAAAAAGATAGGTCGCACTGTGTTTTACGGTTTCAAAACCCGAAGAGCATATGCCAAAAAGGGCAAGAATAACAAACGCGAATGGGAACTTTTCTATGTACTCAAAAAACCTGTTGACCCCTCTATATACACCAAAGATCTATATTGGTACGACCGTAGAAAAAGAATGATAAAAATTGGCAAAATAGAACCTGCAGATATGAAAAATGCCAAAATTCTGCACGGACCTTATCTAAAAAAACAGGGCAAAAAAATAATGGAGGAAGGCATATTTTTTATAGGAAGCAAACACGGACGGTGGGTAAAATATGATAAAAACAACCTTTTAGTAGATAAAAAGCGTTTTTACAAAGGCTTTGCCACAGACTCAGAAATCACCTATTATGATATAGACCAAAAAAAGGTGAAAGAAGTGATACCTATTCAATGGGGTACCAAAGAAGGCGAATACTTTTATTATGATTATGACGGCAATTTGCTGAAATACGGCCTTTATAAAGAAAATGCACGGGTAGGCATGTGGTATGAATATTTTACAAACGGCAAAAAAAAGTCAGAAATACAATACCCCAAAGATCCATTTGACAAAACTACTCCTCCCTATGTAGCTCGCGAGTTTAGCGACAAAGGCAAAGTACTGTATGACTATCGCAAGCATGGAGCCAAGCCGGATAGTGTAAATGCAAAATGGAGCACAAAATAAATTTTGCCACTTCGTCATTTTTGGTGAGTTTTAATCATTGGTGTATTTGTGACAAATTCAGCTTTCATATTAATTACCATATAATAATATAACATTTCACCCAAAACAAATCCCTGCAACCCCGCCCAATAATTT
>JANRIG010000030.1:0-74945 GCA_033765235.1 Cytophagales bacterium
GAATACAATACAAAAATGCGGCAGCACCCTCACCCTCACCGCCATGGGCTCCGCCTTTGGCGAAACCAACCCACCCGGCACCACCTACCGCTGGTACACCCAAAGCGTGGGTGGTGTGGCGTTTCACACAGCGGCGGTGTACCAAGCTCAATCTCCTCAGCCTTATAATGATAACTCTATAGCTTACTACGTATCATCATTCAATGTATGCGAGAGCAACCGTTGGAAAATTAATTTGAATTATTACCTTTACCCTACCATCACAGGCATAGATGTCACAGCCTTATACCCAAATTCTAACTCATTTCGGTATCTCACTACTATTTTGGGCGGTTCAAAATATCCATTTACTTATGGTGCCTATGTAAATGAAGTACGCAACAAACAATATGCAGATTTTTATGGCTCTACCACCTCTTATGGTAGAAATTATTCGTTAGGTATTAATTGGGACTACGGCAGCAGTGCTGAATCATGGAAATTGGTACTGTATACATTTATGATACCAAATGGCGAATACCCCTCATGTGCCCAAGCTGATAAAATGCCAAGTATTACTTTTACAGGCAACCAACTTTATCGTACATACACTTCATTGGTAAACGAAACAGTAGCACAAAACAATTATACATACAATTACAATAATAATAAACTCATTATCAATGGCATATCTGTGCCACAATTTGATGTGATAGACCTTCAAGGGCGCTACATATCTACACAAGACGGCACCATAATATCAGGCTACCAAGGCATAGCATTAGTGCGAGGATATATAGAAAATACACCATTCGTCAAAAAAATTTGGATAGATTGATACATTATGCTTAAAAAATCAACATATATCATCATTTTTATTGCCATATCAAGTTATTTATCTATTGCACAAAACAAAAATATCTACCTTCAAATGAATGTAGAAGGCATAAATTGTATAGACAAGGCCAAAATAGAGGATGATTTAGATATCGTTTATACCGCAGGCACCATATTGACAGCCGTGTATGCGGGTCCGGTTATCAGCTATCTCACAGGAGGGGTGCTTGATTTCGTTATCGGCTCACCAGAATACAGAGTGGTATTATTAGCCAAAAACTATAACGCAGATGGTAGCGATGCTTCAAGCGGTTGTTTGCAATTTACAGAAAATATTTCCCCTAATTTCAACCGTACCTATACTAAAACATGGTGCAGCCAAGAAAAGACATTAAGGTTAGGCATCATATCTTGGGAAAATGATTGTGGAGAGGAGTGTGCAAGGGATGGATGTGACTCAGACCAATTTGCCCAAGAATACAATATCACCTACAGCGATATACCTTATGGTACTTGGACCAAGCAATATATTGTATGGGTTACAGCAGATTATGTATGGGTGGTAACGGTAAATAAAAGATGGACTTATAACGATAATCTTGAAGCACCAAAATTTAACAGCAGTGCCTCTGTAAACCTATGCCCCGGTAATTTGCTTACCATAAGCGGCAGCAGCTCATGCCCCAATGTTGCAGAAGATTTCACCTTAGATGTATATTATGGCAACCCACTAATCAGCACAGTAGAGTGGGAATTCGTATTTCCGGGTGGCTTTCAGTTAGTCACACACACATCATTCAAAATGCCTTCTCAAACCTACAACTTAGGCAGCAAGCAAGGTGTATTTGACTACCCGGTTACAATACCTCCATTTTCCTCATTCTCAGGCAGCGAACGTACGATTTGGGCAAGATTAGTAAGAGCTGCCACTGCACACACCCCTGCAAATAATGAATCACCGCTGTCAGCAGCAGCCTTTGTATTTCATCCGCCCCCAAGCTTATTGGGTATAGACTTAAAACTGGCAGATTGCAAAGGTAAGAAAGGTGTTGAGCTTAAATTTAACATTATAGGATATGCCAACCAGTTTGCCGAGCCCGGCAATAATGCGAGCATGATAGATGGGTACTCCATAAGCATTGCCAAAATAAGTAGCCCAGGTAATGAAACAGGTATAGGATTGAAAAATGCCGTAACCATGACAGGTACAGGAAGCAAAACAGACTACAAATTCACAACACCTACCTCAAACTATACTTTTACCATTGATGCAGCCAATGTTGAATCAATGCCAGATGTTGAATTATTGACAGCTGGTACCTATGGGTACCAACTTAAAAACTACTATGGTAGTTTGGGTGCCATGTGCTATATTGAGGGCACAATTATAGTCCCCGAACCCTACGACGCCTTTCAAATAAACACCCCTACCCTGCACACCAAAGGCACCAGCGAGTACCACACCACCTGCACTTACAACGATGCCGAGATATCCGCTACCGCTACCCACACCGCCACCACAGGCGTACCGCTTACCAACTCTTTTGGAGGTGATAACTATTATGTGGAAGGCCATATAAGCGGCAAATCAATATCAGGGCTTTCATTTGCAGGTAATAAAATTTCAAACCTAAGCATTGATGCATCAAAAGAAGCTACCTCTGTTGTAGGCTACACATGGAGCAAAAATTATAGAATTTACGCTGTAGACAACAAGGGGTGTAAGTCAGAAAACTATGTTACAGCAAATATTGCAGGGGCAAAAAAAATAAAATATGGTATAGAAATAATATATACATCACTGGGTGCCAATCTATCTAACTTCAACAGCTATGGCGTGCAATGCCATTACATTGACAATGGCAGCATCACAGGCTATATATCACCCTCCCGTGGCAATGTAAGTTGGTATGAATATAAATTACATAACACTACTACTAATGAGTGGAAAACTCAAAATGTACCATACGTCCAAAATAGTACTTTTTCAAGTTTGGCAAACGGCACTTATGATTTGTATGTTAAAGATGCCTTAGGGTGTGTAGATACTTTAAAACAAATTACCCTCAACGAGCCCTCACCCATAGCCTTCACCACCCTCTCCCTGCCCGGGCACAACACCACTGCCAATGAATTTTACGCCCCTGCCAAAACCATGTCAAACAGCCCCACCTACCACGGCTACCATACCCGCTGCCACGGCAGCACAGATGGCTTCCTCCAATACGTAGCCACCACCGCCTCGGGCCTTGAGCACTTTACCTTTAGCACTACGCAGGGCAGTATATATAGTGTAAATTCCACCTCTGGCACAGCCGTGTTCCATAACCTACCCTCGCATACCCCGCTCACCTTTACAGTAACAGACCGCAACGGCTGCACCACCACCACCTCGCTCACCCTCACCCACATACCTCCACCCCTCACCGTCACCTCCAAGCTCAAGCGGCAGCACGCAGGGGGCTTTCACACAGGCTGCCACACCGGCAATGTATCTTACAACCCCTCTGCCCATGCCAACGGGCAAGTTACCATCGCAGGCACCGGGGGCATAGCCTCATTGCCCTACACGGCAACTTACAAGTCCTACTTACATCCCAACAGCGGCAATACACGCATACACACCCTCACGGGCATACACAGCCACACTTTTGCCAACCTTACCCACGCCGGCCACACCTACACCATTACCGATGACAACAAGTGCAGCCTGCAAGACACCTTTTGGCTGCGCCAGCCCCCTCTGCTCACCTTCACCGGCTATACCCCTATCATGCCTTCCTGCTATTATTATGAAAACGGCAGTGCCACCCTCACCGTTACAGGCGGTGCCCCCGGCCTCAAAATATTTGAATTTTACCAAACAGCCCAAGTGCACAATGGCATGGGCGGGCAGTACAAAAATCCTGCGTATTACGACCCATTCACCACCACCACTACAGGCCTGTATGCCACAGCCATAGCAATGGATGCCGGCACCTACACAGGGGTGGTCACCGACCTCAACGAGTGCTACATCACCCATACCCATATCATAGTACCCGAGCCCCAGCCCATAGACGTAGCCAAGCACGGAGGCATAGTGGCCTGCGCCGGCGGCACCGATGGCAAAGTAGCCTACACCTGCCACGGCGGCACCGCACCCTACATTACCTTATTGCGCATGAAAGACGATATTAATAACCCATGGCGCACTTTTACAGGCACAGCCTTCACGGTAACAGGCTTGCGCAAAAACCAGTACGACCTGCAAGTAACAGATGCCCATGGGTGCTACAACCTGCAGCTGGGTACCCTCACAGGGTATAGTACAGTGCCGGGCCTTCACTTTGCATCCTTAGGTCCATTAGAAGTAACAGGTCCTAAAGATCCGTTAACAGCCACTCTTACCATTACCTCCCCACCCCAGTGCCACGGCTACCGGGATGGGGCAGTCAATGCACAAATGCACGGTGGCTGGGTATCGTCCAAGCCTCAATATGCTTACATGGCATTAAACGATAGCACCCAATACCATAACGAACCATCCAAAGCTTTTGGCTCACTGGCAGCAGGCTACCACACCTTGTATGTAAAAGAGGTTACCAGCCTGGGAGGTGCATGTTATGCCCAAGCCAGGGTGTATATAGCACAGCCACAGCCGCTCAGCCTCAGTGGCTACAGCCATCCTGTGCTGTGCCATGGTGGTGCCACAGGCAAGCTGATAGTAACCGCCACAGGGGGCAACCTGCCCTACACCTACACTATGCCGGGCGTGGGCACAGCTACCCGCCAAGGGGTGTTCACAGGGCTGGGGGTAGGCAGCTACACTGCCACCGTGATAGATGCCAACCACTGCCCTGTCACTTCTATTAATATTCAAGTTACTCAGCCTCAGCCTCTCAGCACCTTGGTGCGTACAGATACCAGTACCTGCCGCAAGGCCGATGGAGGCATGACCGTGGCAGGGCAAGGGGGCGTGCGCCCCTACAGGCTCACTACCATAGCAGGGGCTTTTCACGCCCAAGCATTATATACTGATACGGTGCAGCTGCGTGCCACACAGTTGCGCTCAGGGCTGTACCGGGTGCTGCTTACCGATGCCAACCTGTGCACCCACACCATGGCAGGCTTTGTGACCGACCGCAACGGACCTACCGTGGCAGGTATGCTCAGCAAACCTGCCTCCTGCCACTACCGTGCCGATGGCGAAGTAAAATTAAACCTTATAAAAATGACCTCGCCCCTTGCCCAAGCAGGATGGGTATATACTGATACGGTGAGCCGCAGCACAGCAGCCACAGGGCTGTATGGCGGGCACATATACAGTGGCTATGCTATAGACAGTGACGGCTGCTTGGGTGCAGACACCGTGTATGTACCTATGCCTGAGCCTTTTGTAGCCGGGGTAAATGCCACTTCCAATCCTGTATGCTACCGCAGCGCAGATGGCAGCATGGTGCTCACCGCCACAGGAGGCACGCTGCCCTACAAAGTGCAGTGGGCGCATACACCGCAGCCTTATAACACGCTTAGCATAAGCGGGCTAAATGCCTATGTAGGCACTACACCTCAGCGCAGTTATGCTTACACGGCTTTGGACTATAACCTCTGCACCGCTACTGGGCAGGCTACTTTGTACAACCCACAGCCTGTGAAAGTGAGCTTAGTGGCCGATACCGCACTGATATGCGAAGGGCAATACTACACCTTAGATGCACGGCGCAATGCCTCCTCTTACCTGTGGCAGCAAAATGGCAATGCAGTAGCCACTACCCGTACTGCACCTGTGTCTGTATCAGGTATGTACAAGCTCACCCTTACTGACAGCCTCGGATGCATAGGCACTGACAGCATAAAGCTGCGCACCTCCAAAGTGCTGCTGGAGGCACGCTTTGGCAAGCGCAAATATGTGCAAGTAGGCGATAGCATAGTGCTGGTAGAGATATCGTGGCCTGCACCCTCTAAGATAGATTGGTACATACCCAAAGGGCTGCATGTGGTGCGCAAATGGGCAGAGTATGCCCTTATAGTGCCCGACAGTGTGGGCAGCTACAAGGTGGGCTTGCGTGCCACCTTGGCAGACTGTGCAGACCAGGTGTGGCAAACCATCATAGTAGCACCCCGTACTGATAGTAGTAACCTGCGCAGCGACCCTTTCTTTGGCTACAAAGGCATAGAGACCTTAGAGGTGTGGCCCAACCCTGCCACTGAGGAGGTAAACGTAAAAATAACCTTGGCAGAACCCGGCAATTGTGAGGTGCGGCTGTACGGCTTGGTGGCACACGAGCCGCTATACGCTGCTGTGCTCACAGACAGTAAAAAGTACAAACACAGCATAGATATATCGCATTTGCCGCGAGGCATATATATACTCAGCACCACCACCGCAGAGAGCAACAAATGGGTGAAAGTGATGAGAGAATGAGAGGAGGGATTTATGAATTTTGATTTATAATTTATGAATGAAGAATTAAAATGAATTAAACAATTAAACAATTAAACAATTAACAAAATGAAACCTAACCTATTTACTTTTGCCATAATACTCAGCGCCAGCATGGCCATGAGGGCACAAACTACAGAAACTTATTTGGCTACAGGCAGCCCTGTAGTGCATCATGTAAGTACGGTGGTATCTTCGTTATCATGTACTCAAAATTTTTATACCATGGGATACAGAAGAACAAATGTAGTGGTAATAAACTACTTAATTGTAAAATTCCCGCTCAATATAACTCAAGCTCCTGTAACAATAGCGGGGCCACCTCATTTTATACAACCATTTGTTCCGGGTCAGTTTGAGATAACTACTGTAATATCTACAGTTACTAGGCATTTTTCTTCAGGTACTGTTACAGGTACTCCTAACTCTTCATCACCTTGTTCAGCTCCTGATGTAATTACCTATTCTGATGCATATAATATGACAAATGATGCAGACCTTACATATTCCAACACTTTAAGTAGTATTACAAAATTCGTAAACATAGAAAACTTCACCTTTACAGGGTTCACCACTTGCAAAAACCAACCTGTAACTTTAAATACCATGTACCCGCAAGCGGGGCTTACTTTTAGTGGATTGGGTGTGAGTGGTAACACTTTTACACCTGCACAAATAGCCGGAAGCTCATCTGTAATTACCATCAGAAAATCGTACATAAACGGCATGATGGTAAAAACAGTAACAGCTGCTTTAAATGATACACTTATAACTACTGCATTTCAACCCCTGCAAACTATATGTGGCAATGCTACAACCTATGATTTGAAAAATACTGTATTACCCCAGTATATCAACTCATCAAGTATTTTTACAATTAATGCCTCCACTACCTTGGGTATGATAAATATCACCCCAAGCAGTACGGGTATTATATGGCCTGTGCTGTACACTTACAACAATACTACTACAGGTTGTAAAAGTAAAAAAACAGGTCAGGTATTTCAGTCGCCTAACTTGGCTGTTACAGCAGGTGCAGCCCAAACATTGTGTGCTAACCTAACAGAAACCACACTCACAGGGTATGTGCCTCAAGTGGGTACATTTGCAGGTATAGGTATTAGCACAGCAAACAATAAAGTGTACAGTGTGCCCGGTGTGGGTATGTATGTACTTACCTTTAACCACCGCGATGCGTATAGCTGTACCTACAGAGCCTACAAAACCATTACCGTGCATGGCAGCAACTACCTGAAAGACACCACCGCACAGCTGTGGACACCATTGCCTACTGTATGTGGCAATGGCACTATTAATCTGCAAAGTTACCTTACCCAGGGTGCAAGTACTACTACAGGTACATTTGCAAGCTATGAACCGCTGCTTCAGAACGCGGTAAGCTCCCCTTATCTTAATGCAAATAGCATTTATAGCAGTTCAGGAGGCACTTATAAAGTACACTACACCTATGCAGACGAAACAGACGGTTGCAAAATACGCAGCTACAATGATGTGGCAGTGCACCCTTATTTGTTTGGGCTCACCGTAGGGCCAAACCTTACTGTATGTGCAGGCATACCTACCACCATTACGGGGCCTATGCCACTGGGGGGTACTTTTACCGGCGTAGGTATATTAAGTGCTCAAGGGGCATATTACACTACCCTGTTGGGTATGAGGTTTGTAGACTATAACATATATGACAGCTACGGCTGCTTGTATAACCGTACCAAGCCTATCATGGTAGTATCTGCCACCAGTGTGAATGCAGGAGTGGTGTACACGGTATGCGGCAATGATAATACGCTGAGCCTCAACGACAACTCAGTATCACCTTTAGGCGGTGTATGGACGGGCAGCTTGGTAAGTGGTGGTACATTTAACCCACGCTTATCACCCGACTCAGCAGGGATAAAAAAATATATATTACAATACACTTATACCAATACCCTTACGGGCTGCATATCCAAAGCTGAGAAAGATATATTTGTAAAACCTTACCCCAAACTTGCAGGAAATATAGGCTTTAGCATATTGTGTAATGAAAAAATTGGTACATTGTCTATAAAATCGCCGCAGGCAGGTCACAGCTACAAATGGTATAGTACCGCAGGTGCTACCGTGCCTGTGTTTACAGGCAGCACGTATTTAACTCCGCAGCTGTTGAGCGAAACATCGTTTTATGTAGATGCACAAAATGAGTACAACTGTATATCAAACCGTGAAAATGTAACAGCCACACTTAAATCATCTACTTTGCCGGCTGAGCATACAGGATTTACAGTACCTACTAACTCAGGCACACACGACCTCAATGCCATGGGCACAGCGGCGGGGTTAACTGCGCTTACAGGCGGTGCACCCATTGCAGCCACAGGTATTGGCATTGTAAACGGCACGGTAACTGCCCCTCAAATAGTAGCTACAGTGCAAATAGCATTTAACTATAGCAATGCGCAAGGTTGCCCCTCGGTAATAAACTCCAAAATAGCTTTTACTGACAGCCCTGTTACAGACATTTACGGAGATGATACATCATTGTCGTGGCAATTGATAAGTCGCACTGGCACAGATGGCAAACCTACTGCCTCTACCCTGCCCGGTATGTATATAGAGATATACAGCAATGGCAAAAAGTATAAAACTGTAAAAAAAGTAATTGTAGAATAATGACAATGCCATAAAACCAATAGTAATAAAGGTATAACCTCATGCGCCATAAAACCTATCATATTATTTTTATAATACAGGGCTTATTAGGTTGTACCTTATTTTACCAAACACAAATAACATCCACTCAAAACACATTTAACATTCCTTAAAACATTCAAAACCTAAACTAATGACTAAGTATAAGTATTTTTTTTTTTATTTTATAATATTTTCTTCCTGTGTATATGCTCAAAGCAATCCTCAGCAGCAGATAAACAATAATGTAAACAATGCCCAACAGCAAGCTGCTGAAGTGGTTGCCTATACCCAAGCACAGGCTGATGCCATAAAGGCGCATTGCGATGCAGTGATGACCAGCATAGCTGCTACACCGAGTAGGATTTTAGAAAACATGAATATTGAAACAGAATACAGCCTCCCTATAGTGCTTTCAAAATCTATCAATGGGGTAGATTATATGTTGGTGATAGAGAGTATGTCCATTACACCCGGAGGCACAGCCAAGTTTTCAGGCTTTATGAGGTTAGAAATCCCTGACGGCAAAAGACTATATTTCAAAGGCGACAATATAGTGTTTCACGACAAAGGTCTGAGTGGGCAAGCTCGGTTTTATTTGGTAGAAAATGTGAACATAGATGTGGGTGATAATATAAAGCTTACTATAAAGCAAGGCAGTTATGCACAAGCTGGTTGTTATGGTTTTGAAAAAATGAAAATACATGGGGATGTAGAACTAAACCCTGAATTGGCACAACCTGTGAACAGCACAGGAGGGGTGATACCCAATGAAAAGTTGAAAGCATCATTCACAGTAGAAGCCACAGAAATAAGCAATATGTTGGTAAGTGTATCGCTTAATCATAGTTTTCAAATAAAGACGTTGCCCGACTTTATCATAGGAGCGTCTACCATAGTATTTGACAACTCAGAAGAGACCAATGATGCTACATTTCCTACATCATATATATCTACTGAAATGAAAGGTCCGGGCTCGCCACTTTTCAGGGGATTATATATTAAATCAGCCAGCCTTACGTTTCCTGACTATTTCAAATCAAGCGGAGGCACACGCCCGGTGATAAGTGCAAGCAATATAATACTTGATGATTTTGGTCTTACAGGTTCATTGAGCGGCAGCAACCTGATACCTCTGAACGGGGGCAGTATTTCCAGTAAAAAATTGCCCTTCTCTATTAATAGTGCCCAGTTTTATATTAACCAAAACAGTATATCTTATGCTGCTTTGCAAGGGCAGGTTACGCTTCCTACCTTTGATACACCACAAAACTACAAAGCCATTATTCAAGACAGTGCCAAGTACAATTTTCAGATTACTACTACAGAAAATGTAGAAATGAGTGCTTACTTTGCAAAGGTAAATATATTGCCCAACAGCAGTTTTGAACTAATGTTGGCAGGCAGTGATTTTGAACTTACAGCCCTGCTAAACGGCGACATAAGCATAGAAAAAGGTGCTACCAGTCTTGCAAATTTGAGTTTTCAAGAAATGAGAATAAGTACACAAGCACCCCACTTTAGTGTACAAGATTTTAGTTTAGATTCGGAGGTACTCAACAATCAGGTTAGCAAAAAGAAAAAATCTGCCGAAAAAAAGGCAAATGGCTTCAACTGCGCACTCAAAAAAATGGGGTTGGGTGGCTATGGCAATGGTGGCATAAAACTTAATATTGTAACAGATGTAAAATTATTGGATATTAGTGGGTTAGCCATAGCAGGCACATTAGGCATAGATATTAAAGCATTATTAAAACAAGAAAGCAAAGTGATAGTGGTAGCCGGACAATCGCAAACCATACCCGATGCTTGGACATTTAAGAGTGACGGCTTTGCATTTACAGACTTGGGCTTAGATGCAGATGCAGGAGCATTTAAAATAAAAGGCAGTGTGATAGTATACAACGAAGATGCCACCTACGGCAATGGCTTTCAGGGCAGTATGGAACTTACTATTGTACCCAAATTGGTAGTGCAAGCCACAGCCATGTTTGGTACTGTGAATAATTTTGACTATTTTTATGTGGACGCTTTATTAATATTGCCCTCAGGCATTCAAGTGTTTCCGGGCATAGGCTTATATGGACTAGGTGGTGGAGTGTATTACCATTGCAAGCGAGTAACAGCTCAAACCAACATAGCACTGCCCACAAGTGCAGATGCCAACCCCAGTACTTACACTACAGTACCCGGAGTATGCCCTACAGGCATACAATATGTGCCCGACAAAAATACATACTTAGGTATAAAAGCCACCATAGTAGTAGCTACATACCTGGTCCCCAAGCCTTTTAACTGCAAAGCTACCTTAGAGATATCATTTAACAGAAACAATGGAATAGATATGTTTTCTATACAAGGCGATGCCTACGTAATGACAAATTTGGGGGAGGGCAGCACCTCTGCACCTGTATATGCCAGTGTATTTATCAAATATGATGTGGAAGCATCAAAGCTTAACGGTGAGTTTCATATATATGTAAACATGCCTCCTGCCATAGTGGGCAACAAAGGCAGTAATTTAGCAGGCTCAGCCTACTTAGAATTTTCAGAAAAAGAATGGTTTGTATATATAGGTCATCCTGATCCCAATAAAAGAATTGGCGTAAATGTGATGAGCATGTTTGATATGAATGCATACCTATGCGTTGGGAGCATTATACCAGATATGCCTGCACCCGATGGGGGCGAAATGCAAGAAGTATTTGACAAGATGTTAGCCAAAGGGTCAGATGCAGATAAACGTATGGAGGTTATAAAAGGTGGTGGGTTTATCATAGGAGCATCGCTAAAGGCAAACATCAAATCAGAACATAGTATATTTTACCTCACCATAGCGGCAGGTATGGGCTTTGACATCATGCTGAAAGACTATGGCGAAGTGACCTGCAAAGGCAGAACAGGACTGATAGGCATTAATGGCTTTTATGCCAAGGGGCAATTGTATGCATACCTTATGGGCAAAGCAGGCATGACGGTAGATAACTTTATAGCCACCGGCAAATTTGAAGTAATGGATATAAGAGTGGCAGCACTGCTGCGGGGTGAGCTACCCAACCCTACCTTTGTGAAGGGCGATGTGCATGTAAAGTACAATTTGTTTGACGGCTTCATATCCGGAGAGCAAGATGTAAATTTTACTTTAGGCGAAAAATGTATAATTGATGGTGGATTAAGCTTGTCCGAGCTAAAAATAATCAATGAAATAAAACCAGCAGCAGGCTCAGAAAAAGTAGATGTATTTACATCGCCCCAGATATCATTTAACATAAAACCTGATAAAGAATTTCAATACATTGATAATGATGATTTTACACATACCATACGCTTAAAATTTGATTATTTTAATATTTATGACGACAAAACTGTGCTGACCACCACACCACAATGGAACACTGACAAAACATCATTGGTAATAAAAACTACAAAAGTATTGCCCGAATATAAAAAAATAACGGTAAAAGCAAGGGTGTATTTTGAAAAAAAGGTAGGTACTACTTGGGAAGTAGTAAAATACAAAGACAAAGTACAAGAAGAAGTAAAAGAGCATACCTTTACCTCAGGTGAAGAGCCTGAGTATATCACTGATGACAATATACTATATGCATACCCCATACCTGCCCAGTTCAATGTGTACCCGAGGCAGTCAAGCACAGGATATATAAAATTAGAAAAAGAAGTGGTAAAGCCCTTTGCATTGGCGGCAGGCTTTGAGCTTAAAGGCAAAATCAGAAGTGCGGATGGTGAAGTAAAATATATAAACCTTAACTATAACAACAGCGAAAACATAGTAACATTTGGAATACCCTCAGACATAAAGAAAAACCAAGCACAAGAGCTTATGTTGGTAAAAAGACCTACACCCAAAACCAGCACCGCCATAACAAACGTGAAAGACCAATCGTCGCAAGTAAGTGTGGCAACCAGTGTAGTATCTGTCACTACCAAAGAGATAACAAGCTCACTACTGGGCGAAAACGAAGTTTCTATTTACAACATTAGATTTAAAACAAGCAAGTACGATACTTTTGCCGACAAATGGAAAGCTGTAGAAAAAGGCAATGCATGGACATGGTCTATCATGACTGGGGTAGACAAAGTAGGTTTTAATATAATAGGCGATGAATTGTTTGACAAATATGAAGTGAGTGGTATAGAAGGCAAGTTTGACAGACTGTTGCAATTTGAGGCAGAAGGCTCTTCAGGAGTAAATGGGTCACCCAGCTGGACAGATAAGGTGAATGGCTTGGTATACCCGGCCTCATACCCAATTGCATCAGGCTTATACCTTACCCGCGACATAAATAAATTAGGCTATTTTCCTAAGAAAGATGTATATGTAAATTATCAACTCAGCTCTCCATGTGTAGACAAAGTATTGACTCAGGCAGAGCATGGCTATGTGACTTTTAGCGCACCACTCGAGGGCACCTCTATTCACTATCATCTTGTAATTACAGGCTATAATGATTATGTAGACCTTCGCAACAGAGGTGCAAACCATGCCCTGAGGTATAGTAACACATATATAAATAATTTATTAACAAAGCCTTACTCCAACTTCTTAATAGGCGAATATCCCATAAAAGTAAAATACGCTTTGCCGGGCAAGCCTGCAGCAGACATAGCAACCCATATCTTAAAATATCAATAAAAATGTATGGAAATATATGATTTATTTATTAAAAATACTGACTGTTTTAGGACAAAAATCTATTTAAATATTGTTATTTTTGTTTTTATCATTATAGTAATTTTTGCCCCTTACTGCACAAAAGCACAAGTAGACTTCCCAGTCTCTACTTCCATACAGCTCTCGCCCCCATACTCACTCACACTGGCCGACTATGTAAATAACCCGTCAAAAATAAATATCACACTACGAGTACCTGATGCAGATGCTGCACCATTGCAACTAAAACTGAAACTGATAATCAAAAGCAACTCAATAAGTATTCAATCCAAAAGTACCTATATACCTACACCAATACAGCTCTCAGGCGGGGATGTAGAGATACTTGATGGTACAGACTTGGCAGGATACTTTAATCTTGAAAATCTTGACTTTACAGGTTATAGCAAACAAGCCTATACTACTTCTCAAAAATTGCCCGAAGGAATATATGAGTTTGCTGTAGAAGTATATGAAGCAAAACGCGATATTATACTTTCAAATATAGCGCTTACATTGGCAGTGTTAGAGCTCAACGACCCTCCTATTTGGACATTTCCGGCCAATAATGAAGTAGTAGAGGCTACCAATCCTCAAAATGTATTGGTGTCATGGCTGCCAAGGCACACGGGCTCTCCCAATTCATCGTTTACCACCCAATATGAAGTGACTATGGTAGAGTTAGCCTCAGAAAATCAAAATCCTAACGATGCCATTAATTCACAATCACAAACCCCATTTTTCAGCACAACCACATCAGAAACCTCCGTTATTTTGGGGCCCTCGTTGCAAGCTATGGTACCCGGCAGAAAATATGCCATACGCATAAAAGCAGTGGACAATGCAGGCTTTGGACTTTTTAGAAACAACGGCTATAGCGAAGTGTTATCGTTTGTATTTGGGCAGCCTTGCCTGCCTCCTACTGTATTTAGAACAACTAAAATATCGCAACGCAGTGCCACCTTGAGCTGGACACCCAGCGATAGAAACGACAGCTACACCGTAGATGTGCGAGAAGCCATAGATGGATACAAAGACTCAGATTGGCACTCTGCATCACTAAACACTTCTCAATCAGTGCAATCAAACTTAGAAGCGGGCAAAAAATATGAATATCGAGTAATGGCAGGTTGCAAAACATTGATAAGCGAATATTCTGAAATACAATCATTTAATACATTGACATCGATTGTAGATAATTTTAGCTGTGATGCCAATGCTACCCCCAGTATAAATGGTAGTACTGCCGTGAAAACCACATTTAATATAAATGACAAGTTCAAAATAAATGGGCTTTGGCTCACTGCTACCACTGTGAGTGCAGGTGCAGGAGGCAAATTCACAGGTAGTGGTTACCTGCAAGTGCCCATGTTAGGATTTGTAAAAATCAAAGCCACATTTGCAGATATTTCTATCAACAATAATGATGAAGCACTGCCGGGGGGCACCATTACTATAGATGCACAATAAAAGAGTAAAAATAAAAAATGACAATTGACAGATTTATTAACAAAAAATTATACAAAGTTATTTATGATACTACATACATCATATTGATATTGATGCTTACACCTATATACACCACTTTTGCTCAAAGCGTGAGAATAGCACATGAGGTGCATCAAAAACATATACTGCTCAAGTGGGCGCCTGACCAGCCCAAACTATGGATAGCCGGCATGAAATACGGGTACAAAATAGAACGATATACAATGGTAAGAGATGACCTGGCACTACCTATACCTCAACCTATGAAAATAATATTTAATTGTGCCAAACCATATCCTGACTCTGCATGGAAAGCAATGTACAATGCTACAAATGACAAATATATACCCATGGCCTACGAGCTCATGTATGGCAAGCAATTTACCAAAACACCTGCAAATGCATCAATTGCACAAATAGTAGAAGCATCAAAACTATTTGAAAAAAGATATGGTATGGCTATATTTTGTGCAGACCAATCTTTCCGTACAGGTATATTGTCAGGACTTGCGGGTGTAGACAGCACCGTGATGCCTAATGAAAAATACTTGTACAGAGTAATATTATGCGCTCCTGATACCATAGCCAAAGCAGATACAGGTTTTGTATATGCTGATGCAGGTGTAGAAACCATGCACTTAAAAATAAAGGAAATATTTGTAAACTTTAAAGACAGTGCTGCAGAAGTATATTGGTACACAGGTGATTATAAAAAATATTATTCAGGGTGGTACATAGAGCGCAGCGACGATGGCAAAAATTGGGTTGCACTGCATACACAGCCTATCATACAAGGCGCCTCTGATGTAGAAATGGATAAAATATATTACACAGACTCATTGCCTCAAAACAATAAATTGTACTACTATAGGGTATGCGGTATCAACTATTTTGGGCAAAGAGGTCCATGGTCGCCTGTCGTAAAAGGCATGGGCAAAAGAAGGCTGCCTGTATTGCCTATCATATTAGGTGTGGTACCATTGAATAATAATCAGCTCACTATTAGTTGGGATTTTAAAGAACAATATACTGAAAAAATAAAACATTTTGAAATTTATCAATCAAAAAAGTCGACAGGAAGATATAAAATGATAGGCAAAGCACGCAAAAACCAACGCGAATTTGTTGTGAAAAATCCATTAAAAGTAAACTATTTTTACATAAAAGGGGTAGGCGTAGACAGCCAGCAATATAACTCCACCATACATTATTATGCCTTAAAAGACAGCACTCCTCCCGCTGTACCACTTGGTCTCAGAGGCAAAATTGATAGCACAGGCAGAGTATATCTTTATTGGAATAGTAATAAAGAAGAAGATTTCAGAGGGTACAGGTTGTGCTATACTAATAATCTTGATGAAGGTATTTTCAACCCCTTTCCTACTATTAATGACACTTTTTATGTAGACTCAATAAATATCAAAACATTAACCAAAAAAATATATTATGGCATTGGTGCAGTAGATAACCATTTTAATTTTTCAGGCTGGTCTGCCATGCTGGAGCTCAAGCGCCCTGATATAATACCTCCAACATCACCTCTTATAGTAGACATAACCATCAGTATATCTGGCGTTAAGCTATCTTGGGCTAATAGCAGCAGCAATGATGTAGCATATCAGCACTTATTGCGCAAACAAAAAAATGACTCAATTTTTACCATAATATATATTGATACTGTATCAAAAAATAAAGTGTCTTTTTATGTAGACACAAAAATAAATACAGATCAGACCTACTATTATGCCATGAGAGCCATTGACGAGAGCAATCTTAAGTCTGTACTATCACCTGCTGTAAAAGTATTGACACCCAAAAACTATTATTTAAATCCAATTAAAGAATTTAAGGTGACCCCTAAATTTGAAGAAGGTATAGTGGCTTTATCGTGGCAATATACCTCCAAAGACAGTATCACAGCATATTTACTTTATAAAAAAGAAAATAATAACCCCCTCAAATTATATAAAACACTGCCCGCCAATATGTATGAATACAATGATAAAACTGTATTTATCAACAACAATTATTCATATACCCTTAGGGCAAAAGGTATCAATGGTAAAAGCAGCCCGTTTACCCAAGAAATAACCATAAAATATTGACCATACTTTGTAATAGAATCTTAATTAAGCACAATGCACTACTTGCATTCATGTAAATACCTGATTTTTATATTAGCACATATTTGGTGTATACAATGCAGTTATGCCCAACAATTAGTGTCTGTAAGCCCTACTATTACTGGTATTGAATTTTTGGGTAATACTAAATATGCCATAGCAGACTTTAATAATGACGGGCTTTATGATATAGTATGCCAAGGCAATGACATATCAAACGAATCTATAAATAGAGTATATTTCAATACTGGTAACAATACTTTTTCCCAAACGGGCACACCCATACCTCCGTTGCTCAATGGGGCCATTGCCACAGCAGATATAGATCAAGACACACAGGCAGATTTTATAATTTCGGGCATCACAGGAGATTTGGATATAATTACCAGAATATATAAAAATAATGGAAATGGCACTTTCACGGTAGCAAACCCTATGGTTGAAAACCTGTATAGAAATCTTTTTTTATGGATAGATTATGACATGGATGGGGATAAAGATTTATATATTTCAGGCATTTCGGGTAGCTCTAACACCATAATATCAAAACTTTATAACAACAAAGGCGGGATATTCACAGAAGCTCATGCTCATGGCTTGCCCGCAGTATCATATGGCAATGCTGTAACTGCAGACTTTAATAAAGACAGCTACCCTGACATAGCCGTGATGGGAATATTACCCAACGCCAACTATATTACTGACATATATTATGGCAACGGCTACGGCGTATTTGAGAGGCAATATTTTGGTTTTGAGGCACTTGCAAACGGCTCCTTAGATGTATCGGATACTGATGGCGATGGTTATTATGACCTTGCATTGTCCGGCTCTAAAAGCAATGGTACAAAACATACATTATTATACAAAAACAATTTTGGACTGGCATTTCAACCTATAAATGCACCTTTCACAGGGTTAGACCATGTAAGCTTAAGTTGGGGCAACTTAGATGGCGATAATTTGCCTGACTTGGCTATTTGCGGTAGAATTTCACCCTCACAATACAGCACTGTTATTTACAAAAATATTGGAAATAATACATATAGTATATCTGGCGAAGTACTTGAAAATATTGCTTACGGAAAAGTAAATTGGAT
This sequence comes from Cytophagales bacterium, assembly GCA_033765235.1. Classification (GTDB taxonomy): domain Bacteria; phylum Bacteroidota; class Bacteroidia; order Cytophagales; family UBA9547; genus JANRIG01. The sequence continues at coordinate 18,313 of JANRIG010000030.1, forward strand.
AGATTTTGATAGTGATGGTGACCAAGAACTCTTCGTTTCAGGATTGGCACAGGCAGGACCCATTACACATATTTATAATAATAACTTAAATTACATTAACCATGCGCCCACAGTGAGCGGACTGAGTGCAAAAGTGGAGAAAGACTCTGTAAAACTATCGTGGCAATATGCCACTGATGACAATACCACGCAAGGGGCTATTACTTACCATGTTTTGGTAAGTACTTCACCCTCAGGTGTTACAATACTCAACCCTCCATCTAATACGGTTACAGGATTTCACAGAATATATGGTCAAGGTGCATATTTTAATACCATCACAGGCTGGATAAAAAAACTTGCTCCTGCCAAATATTACTGGTCTGTACAAGGCATAGATCAATATAAGAAATCAGGAAAATTTGCACCAATGGACAGCTTTTTGATATGTAAACCCATTAATTTGGGTAACGATACAGCTACGTGCATACATGATACCCTTGCATTAAAATTTGGCAAGCCAGGTACTAGGGTAGACTGGTATACCCAAGCCAAAGGACTAGTAATGCCAAACAGTTTTGACTATGCTCACATCAATGACACCACACAAAATGTATGGATATGGTATCGCAACGAGATTGGTTGCCTACAGTCTGACTCTGTGCATGTTACTGCATATCTTTTGCCTGTATCTACCATGACAGATACCGCAAAAATATGTCATTTTGAGAAATATGATATCATACATACTACTGCTCACGATACTGTGATGTGGTATACCGCAGAGAAAATATTTGAAATTAACTCACTTACCATAAGTGGATATGCCAATGAAAATACCACTAAGTACTACACCATTATATCACCTCGCGGATGTATTATTCAAGACTCTATACGTATAGACACCTTGCCCCTGCCACGCATAGCAGTGCGCGATACCTTTGTGTGCAAAGGATATGGTGTAAAACTTAGCTTACCATTTCCATACCAATATAAGTGGCTGCATGACAGCACATTGCTGAGCGACAAAGATACACTTAGCATAGCTTCTATAACAGATTCGTTATGGATTACCATTAATACTTTAGACAACAAAGGTTGCAAATTTGCAGATACTGCATTGATAAGCTACCACCCCCTGCCTATAGCACATGCAGGGCGCGACACTATATTGTGTATAAACGATACACATATATTGGGCAGTACACCATCAGCTACGTTAGGGTCACCACCATACAGCTACTTTTGGAGCAGCGATAGTATACTCATCATTGACTCAATAATAGCTAACCCAAATTTAATATTTAAGAAAAATTCATACATATACTTAAAAGTATCTGATAAATATAACTGCCTTGCTTTTGACACAAGTAAAATTACCATTAACCCAAAAGTAAAAATTGACACGGGCAAAGACAGGCCTATTTGTATATATGACAGTACCCAAATAGGAGGCTCACCCTCAGCCCAAAACAGCCTATTTCCATATTTATATCGTTGGCTGCCGGGTGATATGGCTGTTGCCAATCCTACAGTACACCCTACCACTACTACTACTTATACATTGATAGTGAGCACCTACCACTGCACAGCAGATACTGGTTATGTTACAGTAATAGTAAATCCGCTACCCATACCTTACTTTGAAAAAGACACCATATATATTGGAATAAACGAAACAGGAACCCTAAAAGCATACGGAGGCAAGTACTACCAATGGCATCCTACACAGTATTGTGTAGATGCAGACAGCCAGCAAACCCATGTATTTCCTCCAGAAACTACAGATTTTATAGTAACCGTGACCGACTCCAACACCTGTGTAATGTCTGATACTGCCAAAGTATTTGTAAAAAATCAATTTTTCATTCCAACATTATTTTCACCCAATGGCGATGGCAACAATGATGTATTCAAAATATACGGCTTGGGAATCAAAAGCATTAGTTTTAAAATATATGACATATTTGGGGGAGAAGTTTTTAGTTCTGATGATGTATTTTTTCTAAAAAATATAGGTTGGGACGGAAAAGTTGGAGATTTAGAGTTGCCTTCAGGGCAATATATTTGGCAATTCTCAGGGCAAACATTTGATGGAATGTCATTGACATACCATGGTAAAAATAAAGGTACAATAAATATATTGAGGTAATGTACAAATACACCTATTATAAGTATTATTTTTTTATATTGATATTCAATATTTGTCAGCAAATTAACGGACAATCTCCTTTTTTTGTACAATTGCAAAATACCCCATTGCAAATAAGCCCTTCACTGGCTGCCTGTGACAATGATTTTAAAGTTATATTGCAATACAGGCATATATACAGGATAGGAGTGCCAAATTTTTTGAACTATGCAGCTACCGCTGTTATGCCACTTACCAGCAAAAAATTGGAGCTACACCGTTGGGGTGGGGTAGGCATGACTATATCATCTCAAGACCATAGCTCACCTGAAATGATAATTTCTTTAAAAAACACGCAGGTGGCTTACGCACACAACTTACTATTGGCCAACAATTTACATGCTCAAGCAGGCTTTTTGGTTAGTTATAATTTTTACAGCATAAGTAACAGCAACTTTAACACAGGCAGCCAATACAATGATTTGCAAGGGTTTAACCCCAATTTGCCAAATAATGAGAAAATATATGGCAGATCAGACACCTACCTTGACTTTGCCATAGGGGTGAGTATCAATAAAGACAGGACATACAAAGATTTGCATTATTTTGTAGCTGCAGGATTGTATCATCCTCTTAGCCCCAAGACCACATTTTTAGGAGGGTACAATAAAGTGTATCCTAAAGTAAATGTGCATGCAGGTTATAGACTTAAGGCACATCACCAATGGCACTTTCAGCCCGAATTATTTGTAAGCTACTCACAAGATTTATTCATAATAGTGCCCGGGGGGCGCGCAGAGTACCATATACCATCAGGCAAAGATGAGACTAAGTCAGACGATTTTTACCTCAATTTTATAGCTAGATGGTGGCCATTGAGAGCTGTCATAGCAGGTTTTGAGTTACGATATCATAAGTGGAAAGCAGGTATTGCCTATGATATATACACAGGACCTGTCCAAGAAGTATTTTTAGCATCAGGAGCTTATGAAGTTACCTTAGGGTACTACCAAGCATTGGGTATGAGGCGCAAGCACAAAGACCACACCAAATCAGACATGTTGCACAGCGAAGACCCCTCAAAAGTGACTGATAAAAAGTCTAAAAGTAAAACCACTAACAGAAAGTGGAAGAAAACTGAAAAATTCATAAAACCAAATACCCCGTAGCACTTTGAATGTAAAATGTATAAATATTGCCCAATATTTATTACTTAGCGGTATAGGACTTATGATCATTACCCAAAGTCATGCACAAGACTTGGAGCGGATAGGCAAAGACAAACAATGGTTTAAAATAAATGGGAACTTGGGTGCAAATCAAATTTACTATCAAGCATTTGGCATACAAAACAGACGCACACCATACAGTTATTTTTTTACAGGCAATGTTAATGTTAATATTTATGGACTAAATATACCTGTATCAGGTATTTATTCCAACCAGAATTCACAATTTCAGCAACCCTTTAATCAATTCAGTGCACAGCCATATTACAGATGGGCAAAAATGCATTTAGGTTACAACAGTCTCAACTTATCGCCCTACACCATGAACGGACATATGTATTTGGGTGGAGCAATTATACTTACACCCGGCATTTGTAGAGCTACTGTATTTTATGGAAGACTGTTTAGAGCCATTGCCGAAGATACATTAGTTGGAAATTTACCCTATTATGAGCGTTGGGGTGGAGGAATAAAAATTGGCTTAGGACAAAAAAACAATGCCATTGATATGGTATTGTTCACAGCCAAAGATGATCCAAATTCTATACCTACTCCCGTGAAAGCTGTAGTGACACCTGCCGAAAACACTGCTATGGCACTGATAGTAAGTAAGCAACTGCCTTTAAACATTGTATTTACAGGCGAATATGCATTGAGTGCACTCAATGGCAATGCTCAAAATAATGTATTAACAGATGCAAACACTGCAGGATTTGATAATTTGGTATTGAGAAATACCCCATTTTACATACAAAAAGCAGGTGGCAGCCTCTACAAAGCATATCAAGCAAACCTTACTTATCATGCCGGCAAATACACCATAGGTGCTACTTTTGAAAATATAGACCCCGGATACAGAACTTTGGGAAGCTATTTTTTTAACAACGATATGCGCAATTACACACTTAACAGCTCAGCAAAATTATTGAACCAAAAATTGTCACTAAATGCACGTGCAGGATTTCAACACAATAATTTAAAAAATGACAAAATATCACAACTTGCACGCTATATAGTCATGCTTAATGCCAACTTAGTAGCTACAGAGCGTCTTACTTTTACATTAGGGTATTCTAATTTTCAGTCATCTACACGCATAAGACCAGTGTATGAAAGATACACTTATGCTACACCACAAGATACTTTGCAGCTCAATAGCTTAGATTTTGTACAACTAACTCAACAAATTAACTTTTCTACACTATATACCCTTCCCCAAAGTGCCGACCTAAATATTAGAAATCAATTTTCATTTTCATTAAGTGCTCAAGATATAGGCAATGCAGGACAATCAAACCAGCGTGTAGCCACGGGGTCAAGGTTTTATACAGGTGTGGCCGGATATATAAGAAGCAATAAACAAAAAAATTTGAATCTTACATTTCAGCTTAATACAAACCTATATACATTGGCAGAGTCGAGTGGTGCCACAGTAGGCCCTGTGGCGAGTGGCAACAAAAGTTTTTTCAAAAAAAAATTAAAATTAACCATCTCTACATCATGGCTCAATGGCTTGGCAAACGGCCAAAAAACCAGTGACATTATTAATACTCGCATTAGCGGTACATACGCAATAGGAAATCACCATTCTTTTAATACTTATATTACGCTTTTGCATAGGATTACCTACCTCCAAGAGACGTCAATATCTTACACAGAGCTCACATTCAACTCGGGATATACCTTTACATTTTGAGAAATCATGAATGTGGTGTAATTATGATTTTTGATTGATTTTTTTGTAGTATTATTAACTCATTGGGCATCTGCTATCTTGTTGTTTCATTTTTTTTATGATATTATTTTTAACAATTTTTTTATAAAATATATTACTGTATGGAAAGAATTGACCGTATAGAAGCAGCCATCATAGAGCTTCAAAAAAGCCAAGCTATAACAGACTGCTTCGTGCCTCGCAGTGTCGAGTATAATCATTATAGCTAAATACAGCAACTTATAGAATGTAAAATATAAATTATTAAGTTTAAGATTAAACTCACTTATTCACTAACTCACTGCTTTTTTATGGTGATATCTACAATCTCAAGTTGCATTTTGTCATCTTTGGAGCGTATTTTTTGTACCCATCTTTGAAAGTCTTCTGAACTGACCGAGCGTGGTATCGAGAGACCGGTAGATTGTTTTTGAGCACTTTCGAGTACAGGAAGGTTTATTTTATTCACTGAGAACAGTACAAAAATCCTGTTTTGTTCATAGTCACTTTCGGTGCTGGTTTGCAGATGGTCTACCCATGTCCATGACGGTTTAAATTTATTTTTTTCAGAAAAAAATATATAATCAGTCTGTGCCTGAAACTCAAAAGAGGCATACTCTTCATAAGGCATGTTTTGGTAAGGATATATGCAGTAGGCACTCTTGCGGTCATCGAGGAATATGACTACATATCCATTCTTAGGCGATTTGAAACTTAGGTACAGATCTTGCCCGTTGTTGAAATCTGTAGTTTTGTATTTTGTGTCAGGTATGGCCATGGTTTGTACTTTTATATCTATTTTTTCGCGGGTGAGCTCACGCGCCTTGCCATTTACTTTGCACTTTACCCAAAGTTCATCTTTTACAAACTCTTTGGTCACTTTAGGCTCTTCGGTGTCTTCTATCCATTCGGCATTTACGTGGGTATCTGCTATCATGCTGAATACGGACTTGGTCTCTACTTTGGAGCCCGATTGCTTGTTTTCAAGCATGGTGCTGTTGCCCTGAAATACAACCCTGCCAAATTCATCTTCCATGGCTTGTACACGTGCATAATCGCATGCTTTTTGCTTGGCAAGTTCTATGGTATATGAGCTTTCCATTTTGAGCTGAAACTCCCCTGATACATTTTTCACCTTTTGCGAAAATGTATTTGTTGTATTATGTATAAGAAATAATACTGCTATATACTTCATGAGTAATATTTGTTGAGGCAATATAATATTTGTATATCGGATAATTAGCATTTATTTTTACAATATTAATGAAATAGAATAGATTAACGTATTGTAGAGCTATGAGCATAGAAGCAAAAATAAAAAGTGCAGTAAGGGATGTGAAAAATTTTCCCAAAGACGGTATTGTATTCAAAGACATCACCCCTATACTCAAATCACCCGGGCTATGCAAAGAGATAGTAAGTGTATGTTGTGATAATGTATCAGATATCAAGCCCGATGCCATAGCATGTATCGAAAGCCGTGGATTTTGGTTTGGACTTGCCATAGCTCAAAGGTTAAATATACCTTTAATACCTATTCGCAAGTTGGGCAAGCTGCCTTATGAAACCAACTCATATACTTATGAGCTGGAATACGGCAAAGCCACTATGGAGATACACTCAGATGCACTTCAAAAAGGATGGAAAGTGCTTGTGCATGACGACCTATTGGCTACAGGAGGCACAGCCTCTGCTGCATCAGAACTTATAAAAATACAAAACGCTACTGTGGCGGGGTATATATTTTTGGTCGAGCTCACTTTTTTGGAAGGCAGAGAGAGGCTTAGCAAGTATGGGAGTCCGATAGTGTCTTTGGCTTCCTATTAATATATGGCAAATATTTGGAGTTAATCGCAAATCAGTAGTATAATTCATCAGTTTGCTTATGTTTCTTAGTGTAAGACATCTATTATTATTCATACCCTATAAATATTTGGTTGCCATTGTATAAATATTTCCACATTTTTTTTTAGTTTTAACAATCAATATTCTATTTTTGAAAAAATTAACAAGGTTATGAAAAATACATATATACTTCTGTCTGTTTTGTGTGTGAGTTTGCTATGCTCTTGTGGCGCACAATATGCTAAGGTAAAAATAGAAGATGCAAGGCCTAAAGATGAATATGTGTATGGTGACGTAAATGGTGCACCTCGCCAACTCAAAAATACTTATGGCAACACTACTCCTGAGTCTGCGGAGATAGCAGCCACATTCAGAAAACAAGTTGAAAGCAACTTAGTCTCTGCAAAGTAACTTTCCCCCCCCAAAATAATTTACTTACTATGAGTACAGAGCCACATCCGCATGAAGCATATTTGGGTGTAGGCAGCAATGTAGGTAATAAGATTGAAAATATAACCCGTTCACTCGCATTCATATCGGAGCAAGTAGGCAACATAGCCACCAAATCTTCACTATACCGGTCAGAGCCTTGGGGCAATCGTGACCAAGATTCGTTTATTAATATCGTAATCAAAATAACCACAGCACAATCATGCGAAACACTACTCAAAACCCTATTGAATATTGAAGACAAAATGGGTAGAGTTCGTACTGAAAAGTGGGGACCCAGAACTATTGACATAGATATACTATATTATGACAATCTCATATTGGATATGGACTACCTCACCATACCACATATAGAGCTCCCCTATCGCAGGTTTGTGCTCACTCCGCTGGTGGAGATAGCTCCGCATTTTATGCATCCCTTTTTTAAACTCACTAATGAAGAGCTACTCCAAGAGTGCGATGACAACCTGACTGTAACAGCCCTTCAAAATGTTTATTGAAATATTCAAAAAACATATAACCTCAGAGGCACTATTTGTACCTGAAGACAGACTAATAGCTACCGTGAGCGGCGGAATAGACTCTGTGGCAATGATTTGGCTTTTGCACAAATGTGGTTATCAGTTTACCATTGCTCACTGCAACTTTGGACTCAGGGGTGAAGAGTCAGACGAGGACGAGCATTTTGTACAACAACTTGCCAAAAAATACAAAGTACCATTTCATACCCATAAGTTTGACACTCAAAACTTTGCCAATGACCATAAGATGTCGGTACAGCTGGCAGCACGCACCCTCAGGTATGCATGGTTTGAAGAACTCAGACAAAAACTAAACTATTCATACATACTCACTGCACACCACCAAAACGATACTTTGGAGACTGTGTTATACAACCTTGCCAAAGGCACAGGCATAGCAGGACTACATGGTATATACCCCAAAATAGGTAACATCATCAGACCTATGCTGGCATTTACCAAAGCCGACATCCAAGATATAGTAGCACAAAATCATCTTACATGGCGTGAAGACAGTAGCAATGCACATAGTCATTATGCTCGCAACCTCATACGTCATGAGGTGATACCCGCTTTAAAAATAATAAATCCAAACCTTGAGAATACCATTAACGATACGGTAAAGCAGGTAAGAAATGTTGAAATTTTTTTTGATAATGAATATAATAAATTCAAGAATGAATATCTAAAAAAAGATGGTGCCCTATATTACTTAGAGTTAAGCAAAAGTATATCGCCGTCATTTTATTACAAGTATCTGAAAGAGATAGGATTTGCTTGGCAACAGTGCGAACAAATAATTGAAAAAGAGCATGTTGCAGGCAGTAAATTTTATTCACATCTTTACATGCTCAGTATAGACAGAAACAGGTGGTACATATCTGCCCATGCGCAGATATACACCCCTATGGCAGAAGTACAAAAAAATAGTACAAAATTTATATTTGGCGATAGCACTTTTAAAGTAGAAATACATGATAGAGGATTACGCATTAATACACACCCTGACATAGCATATTTAGACGAGAGCAAGCTCATATACCCACTCATTGTGCGCAGGTGGCAAGATGGAGATTGGTTCATACCATATGGTATGAATGGAAAAAAAAAAATCAGCGATTTTTTAATAGACAAAAAAGTACCTTTGCCACTCAAATCGCACCTGTTTGTAATTGTATCAGGTACTTCAATAGTTTGGTTATCAGGCCATAGGATAGATGATAGATATAAAGTAACTGATGATACACTCTATATCATGAAAATCAGTAAAATTCAATAATATATTACATCAAATACATAGCTTTTTTCACATACATTGTGTAAAGCATTAATTACATTTGTCGCAATTTGGATATTAATACTTTACAACATATATAATTGAAATCATTACGCATAATTATATTTATTTTTGCTTGTAATATCACGGTAAGTGCGGGAACCAACCCCATATTTATTACACGTACTTTTGATCAGGAATATATTATGTCGCATTTGGAGGCAGTGGCAGATAGTATAAATATCCCTTTCGCAACTATTAAAAGCTCTAAGTACGATAACCTTTTCAGACCTATTTCAGAGGTGATAGACTATCAAGCCAAATGGCCGGGTGCGCTTTGGGTACGGTTTACCATCAAAAATGCAACTCCAAAGACCCATGAAGTAGTTATAGAAAACTATAATAACAAACTACAAGACTATATATTTTACAACCCTATCACCAACTTTGAATATGAAATAAAATCATTTGGCACAAATATGCCTTTCTACACACGAGACTATCAGCAGAGGGCATACCAGGTCAATTCGGTATTATTACCTTATGAGGTAAAAACCTATTATTTCAGGTATGCACATTTCATGACAGAGCCTCCCGTAATCATACTATCTTCTGACATCTTTTTTTTCAATTACACCTACAATGTACATTTTTTGTTAGGCATATTTTATGGGGCATTGTTATTTACTGTGTTAATTAATGGTCTTAATTTTTTGATACTCAAAGACAAAAGTTACTTGTTTTATTTTTTATTCATATTGTGCCAATTTTTATATCATTTTGATGGCTTCGGGTTCAAATATTTTTGGTACGATATGCCTTGGGTAAATAAGTACTATGAAACTGTGCTTTTCAACCTCATCATAATATTTGGCACATTATCGAGTATTACATTTATGAATATTAATAAATCAGGACCGGGGTACTATAAAATACTTATTGGGTTTATATGCTACAAGGTTGTCTATATGATATTGGCTTGTATATTTCCTATACTAAGCCATAATAAATATTATGCATTTGATGGTATATTCATGTCGTTGCCCATAATATTTGGCATATTTTTCCAAAAAAACAAAAGCAGCGATGTGGTATTTTATCTCTTGGCATTTGCTACTTACATTTTTTTTAACCTGTTAAGCAACACGGTACAATACTGGTTTACAGTAAATATATTAGACTCTGTGATAGGATTAGACAATTCACATTTTTTATATCGCCATATTTTAGCCTATGGCGATGAATTTGGCGTATTGATTCAGATTATATTAGTAGCAATAGCTTTTATCAAAAAATATCAAAATACTAACTCTGAAAAAATTGCCGGACAAAACGATATCATATTGCAACTAAATGAAAATCAAAAGCTTAAAGATGAGCTCAACCTAAACCTAAGCAAACTTATGGATGAGAGAGGTCATGAGCTGGAGTATAAAAACAAACAGCTCGAAGACTTCACCTACAAAGTATCACATGACCTGAAGAGCCCTGTGAACTCTATGATAGGACTGGCAAACATAGCCATTGACGAAAACACAGATGATAACACCAAACAGTATTTGTTGCAAATACAGAAAAGTGCTGTACGTATGAAAAATATGGTAAACGAACTATTAAAGGTGCTCAAAGAAGAAAAAAGCTTTGTACTCAACATAGAGCCCATAGACTGGACTACCATGCTAAACGATGTGCTATCAGGATTGAGCCATATCAAAGAATATAAAAAAGTAAAAATAAATATCATTACAAAGATAGAAACATCTTACAGTACAGATAAAGTACTGATGGAAAGCATATTGCAAAACCTGATAGAAAACAGTATAAAATATAGAAACAAACAAGCGCAACAGTGCTATATAGATATTGAAATCATCATTAATGACCAAATGAAAGTAATTGTGGTCAAAGACAATGGTATTGGCATATCAGATGAGGCACAACCCTATGTATTCGACATATTTTATAGGGGTGTTACCGAAGCCAAGGGCTCGGGTTTGGGGCTCTATTTGGTCAAAAGCAATGTTGAAAAACTTGGAGGCAAAATCATACTCACCAGCGAAAAAGGTATTGGCACCACTGTGAAAATATATTTAAGATAAATACATATTATCTGTTATACACTTCCCCCCAGTTGATTAATCTTCTGTATATAATTTTGCTCTTTGCGCAAAAACTCTTCCTGGGTGGCTTGCATCTCCTCCATATTTTGGCGCATCTCTTCCTCTTGTGAGCGCATCTGTTCTGTCATCTCTTGTGCCTGCTTGAGCAGTATTTGAGTTTGCTCACTTATTCGTGCGTTTGATATAAATGAGCCCATGGCTTCGGCCACCTTGTCCAAATATTCCATCTCATACTTATCAAATATATGAAACGAAGCCAGCTCTATGATGCCCTCTACCTTATCATTATTGATGAGAGGTACTAGTAAAATACATCTGGGATTTGACTCTCCAAGCCCTGATGTAATCTCTATGTAATTATCAGGCACTTGTGTCATAAATATTTTGTCCCTCTCCAGATAGCACTGCCCCACCAGCCCATCGCCCGGTTTTATACTTTTTTCAATATACTTTTTACGACTGTAGGCATATGCACTCACCAGCTTGAGCACCTTTTCATCATCATAGTATACAAATAGTCCTGCCTGATTGGCATTTACAAACTTTACAATGTGTGGCACCAATATATCATACAGATTTTTGATATTTGTGTCTTTGCGCATGGTAGCCAAAAAGTCTGCCAATCCATTGCTCATCCATGTGCGTTTTTCATCTTCAAGTTTGGCTACTTTGAGTTCGTCAAGAGTTTTGTTCAGCTCTTCTTGGGCTTTGCGTTGTTCCTCTTTTTCTTTTTCTATATTTTTTATCAATTCCAGCACCCCGCTCTGAGTTTTTTCAAATATAGAATCCATAGAGAATAGCAAACCTATCAACATAAATATAGCGGTGATAAAAGTAATATAACCTTCAATGAATGACGTAGGCAATGGCTTTTCAGTTTCTATCCATTGGTTGAATAATTCATAGCTCAATGCCAAAGCCACATTAATACCTATGGTAATGCGCCTGTATGTTTTTTCTTGACTGGCAAATAATACAAATGGCATGGCTTGAAAGAGCAATATAAATGCCCATGATTGAGCACTGGCTTGCCCACCCACTTGCTGTACTGCACCTTGAATAATACTACTGATAAATACAGGAATGATAGCCATAGTGATGCGTGCAGCTACATGAAAACCCGCATAAAGTGCCCATTCAGCCATAAATGTTACAATCAATCCTATCACTAAATAGGATATGATAATAGTAGAAAATAGACTGAATGATGTAAAAATATTCAATACTACTATCACCACCAATAGCACAAATACTTTGTTGGCTGCATTGATACGGTCTTTGAGCCAAGGCTCATGGTCAGGTTTTATCCCGACTTGAAATAAATTGTCAAACATATTAAATCTATATAATTGGGTAATAAATATAAAATATTCTAAATAACACAATAACCATGATTGAGGTTCTGATATTCTTCACAAAGCAAGATATATCAAAATAAATGAATAGTATTAATTTGTAAAAAATATCATACAAAATTTCCTTAACCTCGTTCTGTGTCACACAGAACGAGGTTAAACGGTCTATGAGTCACAAACCAAGTAGTTGTTTTTTTTGAAATAAGTCCACTATTTCAAACCTTTATTTTTTAGAAATAATAAATAATATTTCTAAAAAATCTGACTTATTTTTGCTACATCATAAAGTATGTAATGCATGGAAGCAATGCCCGGCTTAGAAACAGCCCAAAAATTAGGACTTCTGGAAGAAGAGTATCACAAAATAAACGAAATATTGGGCAGAAAGCCCAACTTCAATGAGCTCAGTATATTTGCCGTAATGTGGAGCGAGCATTGCTGCTACAAAAACTCCATAGTATGGCTCAAAACATTGCCCAAAGACAGCCCTCGTATGCTGGCCAAAGCAGGAGAAGAAAATGCAGGTATCGTGGACATAGGCAATGGCTTAGGGTGTGCATTCAAAATAGAATCGCACAACCACCCCTCTGCACTGGAGCCCTATCAAGGAGCTGCTACAGGAGTAGGTGGTATCAATCGCGATATATTCACCATGGGGGCAAGACCTATAGCACAGCTTAACTCTCTCAGGTTTGGCAACCTTACCCATGAAAAATCACGCTGGCATCTCAAAGGAGTAGTAAAAGGCATAGGCGACTATGGCAACGCCTTTGGCATACCTACGGTAGGTGGCGAAATATACTTTGACGATTGTTATGCCATAAACCCTCTGGTGAATGCATTCTCGGCAGGTATAGTGAAAAAAGATAAAATAGCCAAAGCCACCTCCTATGGGGTGGGCAACAAGGTATTCATAGTAGGCTCCGGCACAGGCAAAGATGGAATACATGGCGCTGCTTTTGCCTCCAAAGACCTTACTGAAAACTCTACTAAAGACCTGCCCGCCGTACAAGTAGGTGACCCATTTATGGAAAAACTACTCCTCGAGGCCACCCTCGAGGTGCTGGATACAGGTGCAGTCATTGGCATACAAGACATGGGAGCAGCAGGCATCATTTGCAGCACCTCAGAGATGAGTGCCAAAGGCGAGCATGGTATGCTCATATGGCTCGACCAAGTGCCTATGCGCCAAGCAAATATGCAGCCTTGGGAAATTTTGCTCTCAGAGTCGCAGGAGCGAATGCTGGTGATTGTAAAAAATGGAGAGGAAGACAAAATCATCAATATTTTCAACAAATGGGACCTTAATTGTGCACAAATAGGAGTGGTGACAGATACCCAAAGGCTGCATTTTTATCACGCAGTGCCCATAGAATATCATAGCTATATGCATGATATGCTTGCAGGTAAATTTGATAAAATACCATTTGAAAATATTGAAAAATATAGGGTAGCCGATGTGCCATGCCACGATTTGGTGCTCGGAGGTGGGGCACCTGTGTATCATCGCGAGTACAAAGAACCTGCGTATATAATGGCTCATAATTTATTCAATATCAATACTATACCACTTCCTGATGATTATATTGAAATAGCACATTTTTTATTGGCGCAGCCAAATATTGCCTCCAAAAAGTGGATATCTACTCAGTATGACAGTATGGTAGGTACAGTGAATATGACCACCAACAAACCATCGGATGCGGCAGTGATAAAAATAAAGGGCACCTCAAAAGCACTACTCATAAATGTGGACTGCAATGGCAGATATGTGCACGCAAACCCTGAGCAAGGATGCGCCATAGCGGTAGCTGAGGCTGCACGCAACATTGTATGCAGTGGTGGTGAGCCATTGGCCATTACCAATAATCTTAACTTTGGCAACCCCTACAATCCTGAAGTATACTGGCAATTTGTACAAGCTGTAAAAGGTATGAAAAAAGCCTGCGAAAAATTTGGCACTCCGGTAACGGGAGGCAATGTGAGTTTTTATAATCAATCCAAGATAGACGGCGTGGAGCTCCCTGTATTTCCTACTCCTACCATAGGTATGTTGGGCATTATGGAAGACACGGCTAATCATATGACACTTGATTTTAAAAATGAAGGTGATTATATTTATTTGATAGGTGCTCCGCAAAACGATATATCATCGTCAGAATATTTGTACAATTATTTAAAAATCAAACAAAGTCCTGCCCCAAATTTTGACCTTGATGAAGAATACACAATGCAAAATGCTCTGAAAATACTGATAAAAAATAAGATAATTGTTTCTGCCCATGATGTGAGCGACGGCGGACTTTGGATAGCACTCATGGAAAGTGCCATGCCACGCAACCTTGGCTTTGAAATATACACAGACAGCGAATACCGAAAAGATGCTTTCTTATTCGGCGAAAGCCAAAGTAGAGTATTGGTAAGTGTACAACCATCACAGGTAGAAGCATTTACAAGATATTTTGAAAAAATGCATACAGACTATACCTATCTGGGCATTGTCACAGGAATACGTGCTGTGATAGACGATGAAAGCTATGGAGCAGTGCCGGATATGAAGCTTACTTATGAGTATGCCATCGAAGATTTATTATATCAAGACTAAACCACCGTACCATTGAGTGTGTCAAAAGGATTTGTATATGTGGCCACGGGCAAAAAATTTGTGAATGAAGCGGTTATATCTGCACATTTTCTCAAAAAGCACCACCCCAATACTCCTATAGCCATTATCAGCGATGCCCAAGTACATGATGATATATTTGCCAAAACAATACTCATTGACAAACCTTCATACAACCTCCGCGACAAGACATACCTATACCTTTCACCCTTTGAGCATACCGTATTTGTAGATACAGACACCTATATAGCCGGCGATATCAGCGAACTATTTGTGCTCTTGACACATTTTGATGTAGCTGCTCACCAACTTTTTGAAGGCCATGAGTACCACATGCCCCACATACCCCATGCTTTTCCGGAGTTTAATACAGGAGTAATAGCATTTGTAAATAACAACAATTTTGCCAAATTTTGCGACAATTGGCGAAATATTTTTGACAAATATCTAGGTGCAGAAAATTGGGTAAACGACCAAAAAAGCTTTAGAGAAGCCCTATACATGAGCACTTTGCGCCACACCGTGTTGCCCCCTGAGTACAACTTCAGGCCGCTTACTACAAACTTTGCCATCATGCCCGTAAAAGTATTCCACGGTCGCAACTTTGGTGATATGGCATTTTTGGAAAAAAGAATGAATAAAATAGCGGTGCATCGCGCCTATGTACCTCGCTTTGAGGTAGCTGTGCATGATTATATGCCTCTCGGCGATTTGTACAAACTTTGGGCTGAGGCTACCTTGCAAATCATAAAAGAAATATTCAAATATATATTACCCATAACATTGCGCAATAGCTTGCGCAATGTATCATGGATACGCAAATTATTTCACAAAAGCCGCTATCAAGAGTGGATGCAAAAGTAAGTAGCTATGTCACAGGCAGGTACATTGTTGTATGAACATTTTTTTAAACCTGTAGGGTTAATAAAAAGAAACGGTGGACTGTGGCAACATATACTCATTGAGCAAGATATTCGACATATGAAATCCATGTCTAAATCGTTGCAAATACCTGTATTTGAGCATACTATAAGTGATGTAACTGTTTGTGGCATTGCCGGCAAGTACAATTGGCACCAGATGATATTTTGCCTCTACAGCTTTTTTACACAATTAAAAAAAAATGTAAATACAGTAATAATAGATGATGGTACTATAGATGATAATTTTTGTGCACATATCAAAAACCTAATACCACATGTACAAATATTACTTCACAAAGACACAAATGAAATAATAAGAAATTTTTTGCACGGTCGCCACTTATCTGCTTGCGAAAAATATTACGACAAATTTGTAGTATTCAAAAAACTATTTCATGCGAGAGCTCTGCTTAGTGGTCATGTATTGCTATTTGATGCAGACATGCTATTTTTTCATTACCCGCATGAGATAGCTCAATGGTTGCAGTCCCCTGATTTGCCTGTATTCATGCACGACAAATATACTATATATGGTGCTCAAACACAGTACCTTATGCACAATGATTTGATATTGCCCAACTTAAATACAGGTATCATAGGCATGGATAACAATGCAATAGACTGGAAACAGATAGAAAAACATGTAGCTGCATATTTGCAAAATGGACCACTCAGTTACCTCATGGAGCAGGCGGTGTATGCCATGTATTTGCAAGGCAAGCCTCACCTGCGATTACCCACTGAAAAGTATGAAATACTGCCTTCAAAACATGAAGTGCAAGCACCCAAGGCTGTTATGCACCATTACCCCACTGAGGAGCGTAAATGGTATTACAGGTATGGCTGGAAGCATATTGTTGCCCGCCAAAATGCGGAATAAACTTATTAATATTTAGTCATAGTGTATTGCAAGCACAATGGTTGTGCTGTGACCTACAAACCACACTCTACAATAGTCCCTCCAGTACATCGCGGATATTTTGGCGCTTGCCGTCTTTGTAAGGCACTATCCATGCATCTCTCACTCCCATTTCGCGAAGATATTTTTTAAAATTTTCGGCCTCCCAATAGTCGTTAAAATATCCTAATGTATATTTTTTTATACCGTCAGGGTCTACATCGCCACTAAAGTTTTTATTGTTTTCAAAGTATTTTATCAGGTCTTTGTTTCTAAAAGCACCTATTTGTACCTTAAATATCACCCCTTTGTATAGTTTTTCTTTTTTTTCGGGGGTAGTCACAGTGGCATCTGTTTCATTTTTGGCAGGCTCGGTGGCAGTATTTACAGAGTTTTTGTAATTTTCATACTCATTTTTTAGGTTAGCAAGCTCTTCTGTGGCGCGCCTAGCTTCTTCAGTCTTTTGGGCTACATTGTTTTCAAGGTCGGTAATAGAGTTGTTTTTGGCAGCCAAGGCGGCTGACAGACTGTCGCTGCGCTTCACAAGTCTCATAAACTCTAAGCCGGACATTTCTTTTTTCTTTTTTTCCCACTCTTTTATGGTGGCTTTGTCTTCCTGAGCCAGTGTAGCATACACACATAATGTGGCTATAATAAAAGTGGCTATTGTTTTCAAATTCATATTATTATATTATCGTCATTAATAAAAATACAATTTCTCTGTAAATGTAACTAAAAATAGTATTATTCCTATTATTGCACCCGCACTGTTTATAAATATTAATCTTTTGGACGAAAAATTATTGCACTTTATATGGAAAAACGCACTTTTTGATGCTACTAACTTATATACTACTTCACATGAAAAGGTATTGATACACCATGTAGGTACTCACAATGGCAATGAAGGACCTGATTTTGTGAATTGTAAAATTACCATTGGCAATGTAGCATGGCAGGGGAGCGTGGAGATAGACCTGTACTCATCGGGTTGGCACAGTCATAAGCACCATCTGCATGCCATGTATGAGACAGTGATTTTGCATGTAGTATGGCACGATGACCATACTATCATCAGGGCTGACGGTACACAAATACCTACCCTTTTGCTCAAAAATGTAGTGCGTACAGATATATTGCTTAGGGCAAATGGGCTTATGAAAAACAGTGACGATATACCATGCCAAAGCCAATGGCAAGATATAGAGCCGGTAGTGAAATATACCATGATAGATAAAGCCATGGCAGAGCGGCTAAAGCGGAAAGCTGCAAGCATAGAAACTATTTTTAATAAATATATAAACGACTGGCAACAAACTACTTATGCCATGATATGTACCCACATGGGTTACAAGGTCAATAATGAAGCATTTGCCATGCTGGCAGAAAGGTTGCCCTACAAAATCATTGCCAAACATACACACAACCTTTTTGAATTAGAAGCATTGCTTTTAGGTATTTCAGGATTGATATATGATGCAAAAGATGAATACAGGCAAAAATTATTTACTGAGTGGAAATACCTGTGCAATAAATATTCGCTGCATGATGTGCAAATGCACAGACACCATTGGAACCTGCTAAGGCTGCGCCCGGCCAACTTGCCTGTGGTACGCTTGGTACAGCTTGCAGCACTGCTTCATCATATGCCACATATTGTAGATATAGTGTCATACCCTCACTTGGCAGACAGCCTGCAAACCATGATGAGGTCAGAGGTTTCAGATTTTTGGCAGAAAAATGCTATTTTTGATTCTGAAATTGATAACCAAAAGTTGAACATGGGCTCCGAAAGCATTAATAGCCTTATAATCAATGCCATTGTACCTGTGATGGTATTTTATGCTCAATACCATAGTCACCAATGGTTTATGGACAAAGCCATAAATATACTTGAAAACATTGATGCTGAGAATAATATCATCACTAAAAAGTGGAAGAAATTGGGTACTCCATCCAAAAACTCTAGCGACAGTCAAGGGTTGATAGAGCTGTATAATGAATATTGTATGCACAAGAGGTGTATAGAATGCCACATAGGATACCAACTCATAGCCGCACAATAGCGTACATATCTATGAAAAAAATTAAAATAGGAATAATAAGAGAAACCAAAATACCCCCTGAGAGGCGCACCCCGCTCACCCCCAAAAACTGCCTCACACTCATGAAAAAATTTCCTGAAATAGAAATAGTGGTGCAACCTTCCAAAATCAGAATAGTACTGGATGAGGAGTACAAAGCAAACAAAATACCCCTGCAAGAAGACCTCGATGACTGCGATTATCTATTTGGGCTCAAAGAAATACCTCCGGGCGATATGATAGAAAATAAAACTTATTTTATTTTTTCGCACACCATCAAGAAGCAACCTGAAAATAAACGTATGCTCAAAGCAATGGCTCAGAAGCACATTTCACTCATTGACTATGAATGTATCAAAAACAAAAAGGGTGAGCGCACTATATCTTTTGGTCATTTTGCAGGTATGGTAGGAGCCTACAACGCTATCAAAACATATGGGCACAAATGGCATCTTTTTGTGATGAAACCTGCACACCAATGCATCAACCTCAAAGAGTTTAAAGCGTGGCAACGGAGGATATCATTGCCTCCTCTCAAAATCATACTTACAGGTGGAGGCAGAGTAGCAGGTGGTGCCGCCAAAGTACTTGACTATATGCACATTACAGAAGTATCACCTAATGATTTTATAAAAAATAAATATGATAAACCTGTATATTGCAGGCTACACTCAGCCGACTATTATCATAAACAAAATCACCATATATTTGACAAATCAGAGTTTTATACTTCTCCTGCAGCCTATGTATCACACTTTATGAACTATGCCGTGCATGCAGATATGCTCATCTCATGCCACTATTGGAACCCCGGTGCACCTCCATTATTCACAAAACAAGATGCCAAATCTCCTGATTTTCATATCAAAGTCATAGCAGACATTACCTGTGATGTGAATGGCTCCATACCTGTTACATTGCGCTCTACCTCTATAGATAATCCTGTGTATGACTACAACCCTGACACTATGGACTTAGAAGTGCCATATAATAAGCCTGATAACATTACTGTGATGGCAATAGACAACCTCCCATGCGAACTTGCACGCGATGCCTCCGAAGACTTTGGCTTGCAACTAATCAAACATTTGATACCTGAGTTGTATAAAAAAAATAAATCAAAGCTGCTTAGTCAAGCCACCATACTCAATTCAGGAGTGCTTACTGACAGATATGCCTATCTTAATGATTATATTAACATGTGATATCTTGTACTAATATTGTTACCAACATCATCTATATTCATAATAAAATAATGTAATAATAGCAGCAGCTATTTTATTATAATTTATCTAAAAATAACAAATATATACAGCGCACCAATAACTTTTTTTATTATACATTTGCCTCAAAAATATAGTTTGATGAAAAAATTTACATATACCGATAAAAAAGACACGCGCTCAGGCTTTGGTGATGCCATGACCGAACTTGGTCGCACAAATCCTGACATTGTAGCCCTTTGTGCAGACCTTACAGGATCACTCAAACTGGAAACATTTGAAAAAGAAAACCCTCAGCGGTTCATACAATGTGGCATAGGCGAAGCCAACATGATAGGAATAGCAGCCGGCCTTACCATAGGAGGCAAAATACCATTTGCCACTACATTTGCCAATTTTGGTACAGGCAGAGTATATGACCAAATAAGGCAGTCGGTAGCCTACTCTCACAAAAATGTGAAAATAGCATGCTCCCATGCCGGCATTACACTCGGCGAAGACGGTGCCACACACCAAATACTCGAAGATTTAGGTCTTATGAAAATGCTCCCCGGCATGACCGTGATAAACACATGTGACTATAACCAAACTAAGGCAGCTACCAAAGCTGTGGCAGCTTATCAAGGTCCTGTATATCTGCGATTTGGAAGACCTGTAATGCCTATATTCACAGACGCTGACCAAAAATTTGAGATAGGCAAAGCATGGACTGTGAATGAAGGCAAAGATGTAACCATATTTGCTACAGGGCACTTGGTATGGGAAGCTATACAAGCAGGTGAAATATTGGAGCAAATGGGTATAGATGCCGAAATTATTAACATACACACCATAAAACCCATTGACAAAGACGCTATTATAAAATCTGTAAGCAAAACACGCTGCTGCGTTTCGGCTGAAGAGCACAACATACTCGGAGGTCTTGGCGAAAGCATTGCACACATACTCACTACCAATATATTGGTACCTCAAGAGTTTGTAGGCACGCAAGATACCTTTGGCGAGAGCGGCACCCCCGACGAACTTATGAAAAAATACGGCCTCACCGCTCAAAATATAGTAGTAGCGGCACAGAAAGCGCTAAAAAGGAAGTAGGTGGATTTTTAAGAAATAGTATGCAGTAGCATTTGAAATATCTATTGCAATTGGCGGACGAAATAGAACTAAATATTAATTTTAGAAATACAATATTATTATGAACTTCTCAGACCCTTTTAAAATATTGACACCAAATGAAAGGTGGGCTCCGACACAAAGCCAAATGGACGCTTTTCAGAATGCCTATGAAAAGTTGCTACCACCTTTGGTTTATAAAATCAGACTTGCAGTTGAAAAATGGCGGGAAGAAGGCTATAAAGGTGCTTCTGAAACTTCAAAATCATTATTGAACTTTTGGTTTAATGAGGAACATCTTATCGGACAGACAAAATTCAGTTTTTTCTTTTCGCAACGTGAAGCCATTGAATCAATCATTTACTTATATGAAATAGCAAAGGCAAAGGACAAATATGAGTTAATGAAATTTGACTCTTCACAACGTGTCAGCACAGGTATGTTTGATGAAAACTGGACACGTTATGTTATTAAAATGGCGACTGGTGCTGGAAAGACAAAAGTAATGGGTTTGACTTTGGTCTGGTCTTACTTTCATAAACTTTATGAGGCGGACAGCACTCTATCAAAAGACTTTTTAGTCATTGCTCCAAACATTATTGTTTTAAACCGTTTACGCAAGGACTTTGACGGACTTAAGATGTTTTTTGATGAACCGTTTTTCCCCGACAATGGCTATAACGACAAAGACTGGAAAAACGACTTTCAATTAACGCTTCACATTCAAGACGATTTAAAACCAATAACAGAATCGGGAAATATTTTCTTGACCAACATTCATCGTGTTTTCTTTAACGAAGAACCTGAACAAAATTTTGAAACTACTTTTTTAGGCGTTAAACCCAAACCCGATGCAGACACTTCAAAAGGTTTAGACCTTGGAAAGGTGATGAGAAGCGACAAGATTAAAGATTTGGTTGTGTTGAATGATGAAGCCCATCACATACACGACAGTTCTTTGGCTTGGTTCAAAAACATTGAGGACATTAGCAACAAATTAAAATTGAAAAACGGTAACGGAATAAGTCTACAAGCAGACTATTCCGCTACTCCTAAACATAACAACGGTGCTATTTTCGTTCAGACCATCTGCGATTACCCTTTGGTTGAAGCTATCAAACAAAATGTAGTAAAGTCGCCTGTATTGCCTGATGAAGCATCAAGACAAAGAATTCAAGAAAAAGATTCTTCTGACTTTGTAGAACGCTACCGAGATTATATTCATTTAGGCTATCTGGAATGGGAACAAGAATATGAGAATCTCAAAAACGTTAAAACGCCTATCCTTTTCATTATGACGATGAGCACCAAAGAAGCAGACCAAGCGGCTGCATTTTTGGAAAGCAATTATCCTTCAATGAAAAATTCTGTGCTGACTATTCATACCAACAATTCGGGTGAAATAAAAGAAACTACATCAAGCAAAAAAGACAAAGAAGAATTAGAAGCATTAAGAAAAGCAGCAGATGAAATAGACAAAGACCATTCGCCATACAAAGCCGTTGTTTCGGTTTTAATGCTTCGTGAAGGTTGGGATGTTAGAAATGTAACCACCATAGTTGGACTTCGCCCATTTGGTGCTGATTCTAAAATCCTTCCCGAGCAAACTATTGGTAGAGGTTTACGAAAAATGTATTCGTTGGATATGCCCGAAAAATTGGTTGTGGTTGGAACACCCGCGTTTTTAGAATTTGTTGAGAGCCTGAAAACAGAAGGGGTAGAATTTCAATACAGCCTAATGGGCATAGGTTCTAAAGGCAAATCGCCTGTAATTGTGGAAGTGGACAAAGAAAATACAAATAAAGATTTAGAAGCTTTGGATATTCCTATTCCGCAAATGAGCCCAAGAATTTACAGAGAGTTTAAAAACCTTGAATTAATTGATGTCAGCAAATTCAAAAACGAAAAAGTAGAACAGAAAAAATTCAACAGCGATGAATTGAAGGAAATTGTTTTCAATGACATTGATGGAGATTTTTCACATAAAACAGTTTTTAAAGACACAACACCCGATTACAGAAATGTAATTGGCTTTTTTACTGCTGCCATTTTAAAAGACAGCCGTTTGGTAAGTGGCTTCAATATTCTTTACCCAAAAGTGGAAAGCTTTATCAAATACCAACTTTTTACAAAAGAGGTTGAATTAAGCGACCCGCAAACAATGAGAAACCTTTCAGAAATTCATCCAAAAGAAATACTGAAAACCACTTTCAAAAAAGCCATTGACGAATTAACCATTACTGACAAAGGAACAGCAGAGGTTAAAAACTTCATTTCACTAAAACTAACAAAACCGAAGGTTGCAGAAAACCAACCTTTCCTTGTGCCTAAAAAATCGGTTTTCAACAAAATCATTGGCGACAATCCTTTTGAATTAGAATTTTCCTCTTACTGTGAAAGCAGGTTCAATGATGTTGTTTCATTTGCTAAAAACACATTTGGCGAAGGTGGCGTAAACTTTAGCATTGAATACCAAAAGGAAAATGGAAATATCGCACCGTTCTTTCCCGACTTTTTTATCAAAACATCACCAACAACATTTTATATTGTAGAAACCAAAGGGCGTGAAGATTTAGACGACATTCGCAAAATTCAACGCCTTGCTACTTGGTGCAAAGACATAAACACAGCACAAAAGGAATACACTTATACAGCAGTGTATGTGAAGCAAGAGAAATGGGAAGAAGTGAAGAATGATTTAAAGTCATTCAGCGATGTAATTAAAATTTTTAAAGTGTCAGAATAAAATGTCTGAATTAGGATTTACAAGATTTAAAGATGATAGGATTAAAAAAATCCTTCAATCATCGAATCCTAAAAATCCTAATTCTGACAATAAATAAATATAATTATGAAATTTGAAGATGTAACAAGAAAAATAATAGGCTGTGCAATGAAAGTTCATAGCACATTGGGAAATGGCTTTCAAGAAGTAATTTACCAAAGGGCATTGGCTATTGAAATGGAAAAACAAGGGCTGGGTTTTCAGCGTGAAATGGAAATGACAATTTTTTATGAAGGAATTGATATTGGAACAAGGCGTGTTGATTTTTTTGTAGAAGAAAATATTATGGTTGAACTCAAAGCATTGATAAGGTTGGAAGATGTTCATTTGGCTCAAGCAATGAATTATTGTCAAGCATATAATTTACCCATTGGTTTACTAATCAATTTTGGTGCAAAAAGTTTGGAATTTAAAAGAGTTTACAATGTTAACCATCCCGAGAATAAGGAATACATCAAAAACCGTCAAAATTAGGATTCATAAGATGAAAGGATGATAGGTTTTTTGAAATAAAAAATCCTACAATCTTGTAATCCTAAAAATCCTAATGCTGACAACAATAAATAGACAAATGAACGATACAGATAAAAACAAAATAATTGACCTCATACAAGCAGGCGAAAAACTCCCCAAAGAATACATCTATAAACTTTTCGCTGACGAAGAAGATGTATTTCTTTTTTGGAACGGAAGAAAAGAAGAGGTTACCAATATTGCATTACCATTTCACAGTATTGAACATATTGACGAGCCAAGAAAAGAAGCCAAAAAAGCAGGAGACAACTTCTCCATGTTTGAAACCGATTTCAGAGGCAGGCAACTAAAGGGCTGGACAAACAAACTAATATGGGGTGATAATAAATTGATACTTTCCTCATTGGCAAATGGCCCTATTCGTGATGAAATAGAAAAAGAAGGCGGTTTAAAACTCATCTACATTGACCCACCCTTTGCCGTTGGTGCTGACTTCGGTTTTGACATTCAAATAGGTAGTGAAACTGCACAAAAGAAACAAAGCATAATCGAAGAAATTGCCTACCGAGATACTTGGGGAAAAGGTATTTCTTCTTATCTCTCAATGATGTATGAGAGATTGAAGTTGATGCATAACCTTTTGGCCGAGGATGGGAGTATGTATGTTCACGTTGATGGTAGAGTAAGTAGCTATTTAAAATTAGTTTTGGATGATATTTTTGGTACAGACAATTTAGTAAATCAAATTGCTTGGTATTACAGAAGATGGAATATTGCAGGAAATGCTTTTGCGAAAAACTGGGATACAATTTTTTATTATTCAAAATCAAAAGGCAAACACATTTTTAATCAACAATATATTCCTAAATCTGATAAATCTTCAGGAGATGGCAAGGCTTGGGTAAGTGTTATTGGTGAAGATGGTGTAAGACGTTCAACATTAACTGACGAAATTTCAAAAGGTGTCCCAATGCCTGATATGTGGGAAATTTCAATGATTAATCCAGTAGGCAATGAACGTGTGGGCTACCCCACCCAAAAACCCGAAGCACTTCTCGAACGCATCATCAAAGCAAGTAGCAATGAAGGCGATTTAATTGCCGACTTCTTTTGTGGTAGCGGAACAACAGCAGCAGTAGCAGAAAAATTAGGGCGTAAATGGATTACAACAGACTTAGGAAGATTTTCAGTTCACACAGCACGAAAACGTTTAATTGGTGTTCAAAGAGAGTTACAAGAAAGCGGAAAAGATTTTAGGGCTTTTGAATTGCTCAACCTTGGTAAATATGAACGCCAGTTTTTTATGGACGACCTTACCAACGGTAAACGCAAAGCCAAAGAAGATTTATATGTTGATTTAATTTTAGAAGCCTACAAAGCCAAACGAATAGACGGTCACGCAACATTACACGGAAGCAAAGCAGGACGTTTTGTAAATGTTGGTCCTTTGGATGTGCCGGTAACGCAAAGCCGTTTGATGGATATTTTTGAAGAATGCCGCACCAAACTTTATACCCAAGTTGATGTGTTGGGCTTTGAATTTGAAATGGGACTTACGCCACAATTTATCCAAGAGCTTAAAGAGAAAGGCGTTTCTGTAACACTTAAATACATTCCCAAAGATGTATTTGATAAACGAGCCGTTGAAAAAGGACAAGTGAAATTCTTTGATGTAGCTTACCTTAACACCAAAGAAAAAGTAAAAGGCAAATCCATTACAATTGAACTTACCGACTTTGTAACTCACTACACCCAAGACGATATTGAAGAACTACAGCAAACCATGAGAGCAGGAAGTAAAGTAGTCATTGAAGACGGTCAAATTTTCAAAATTGAAAAAGATAAAAACGGAATCATCACCCGCACCGTTCTAACCAAAAATTGGTTTGATTGGATTGACTATTGGGCCATAGATTTTGATTATGAAAGCAAAAAAGAAATCATAAAAATACCGTCAGGATTAGGATTCGCAGGATTAAAAGATGAAAAGATTAAGAATACCGAAATCGAAAAAATCCTACCATCCACTAATCCCACAAATCCTAATGCAGACATTGAGTATTGGACAGGCAATTATATTTTTGAAAACGAGTGGCAAAGTTTCCGTACCAAGCAAAACCCAACCCTAGAGTTTACTAGTATTTCGCATCAATATCCAAAAGAAGGTAAATATAAAGTGATGGTAAAAGTGGTTGACATTTTAGGAATTGACACAAGTAAAATAATTGAAGTGGTAATATAGTCAAAAAAGATATCATACAACATCAATGTAGCAGGATATAACTATTC
Source organism: Cytophagales bacterium (assembly GCA_033765235.1). Classification (GTDB taxonomy): domain Bacteria; phylum Bacteroidota; class Bacteroidia; order Cytophagales; family UBA9547; genus JANRIG01. The sequence goes on from JANRIG010000030.1 coordinate 45,345, forward strand.
CACTTCCTACTTTTTGCTACATAATTTGGGCAATATAAAATGTACACTTATATTTGCGTCCCAAATTTCAAAAGAACGTTTTTAAGATTATTAACCATTATTTATGCATTTCTTATTTTACCTCATTCCCGCTATTGGCATACTTTCATTGCTTTACGCATTCATAATATCCGGTTGGATATCAAAACAAGATGCCGGCGATGACAAAATGAAGACCATAGCAACCTACATATCCGAAGGGGCTATGGCATTTCTCAAAGCAGAGTACAAGGTGCTTTCCTACTTTGCCATCATTACCATGATACTATTGCTCATATTGGGCTTTTCTAACCACAATTCGCACCCTGTCATAGCAGGTTCGTTTTTGGTGGGGGCAGTATTTTCTGCACTAGCAGGGTTTATAGGCATGAGGGTAGCTACCATGGCCAATGTGCGCACCGCTCAGGCAGCCAAAACCAGCCTTTCCAAAGCCCTTGACGTGTCTTTCAAAGGAGGCAGTGTCATGGGTATGGGGGTAGCAGGGCTTGCAGTGCTGGGGTTAGGCACCTTATTCATCATTTTTTATTATTCTTTTGTAAATGGGGCTGCGCCCAATGGCGAAGAAATGGAGCGTGCCATAGAAGTACTCACAGGCTTTTCGCTGGGAGCTGAGAGCATAGCACTATTTGCCAGAGTAGGCGGAGGCATATATACAAAAGCAGCAGACGTAGGTGCCGACCTGGTAGGCAAAGTAGAAGCAGGCATACCTGAAGACGACCCTCGCAACCCGGCCACCATAGCTGATAACGTGGGCGACAATGTGGGCGATGTAGCAGGCATGGGTGCCGACCTTTTCGGTTCTTATGTAGCCACTGTGCTGGCCACCATGGTACTCGGCAGAGAAACATTTGCCAATGACAATTTTGGAGGCATGTCACCTATGCTGGTGCCTATGCTCATAGCAGGCTTGGGTATCATATTCTCTATGGCAGGCACACTTTTTGTAAAAGTAAAAGAAGGTGGCGATGTACAAAAAGCCCTCAACACAGGCAATTGGGTGTCTATCATACTCACAGCACTGGTAGCATTCATAGTGGTAAAATACGTGATGCCGGACACACTCACACTCAGAGGCACCACCTTCACTTCCACAGGAGTATATTTGGCAATAGTGACAGGGCTTATAGTAGGTGCTTTGATTAGTATCATCACAGAGTACTATTGCAGCATGGGCAAGCCTCCTGTACTCAGCATCATACGCCAGTCATCTACAGGCCATGCCACCAATATCATAGCAGGGTTGAGCGTGGGCATGATGTCTACCGCCATGCCTATGATAGTGATGGCAGCCGGCATATACATATCTTATATGTTTGCAGGCATTTATGGAGTGTCTATAGCTGCCGCCGGTATGATGGCTACCACAGGCATGCAGCTTGCCATAGATGCTTTTGGACCTATAGCCGACAATGCCGGAGGCATAGCAGAGATGAGTCACCTGCCTGCAGAGGTGCGTGAAAGAACAGATATATTAGATGCCGTAGGCAATACCACAGCAGCTACAGGCAAGGGGTTTGCCATAGCCTCGGCTGCACTTACTTCACTGGCATTATTTGCTGCATTTGTAGGACTTGCAGGTATCAATTCTATAGATATATACAAGGCAGAAGTGCTTTCAGGTCTTTTTATTGGAGGCATGATACCGTTTGTATTTTCTGCAATGGCTATAAGTGCAGTAGGCAGAGCCGCCATGAGCATGGTAGAGGAGGTAAGAAGGCAATTCAGAGAGATACCCGGCATCATGGAAGGCACAGGCAAGCCTGAATACGATAAGTGTGTAGCCATATCTACCAATGCAGCCATCAAAGAAATGATACTGCCCGGAGCTTTGGCCATATTGTCGCCATTAGTAGTAGGTTTTGCTTTTGGACCTGAAGTATTAGGAGGCATGCTCGCAGGAGTCACAGTATCAGGGGTGCTTATGGCAATATTCCAAAGTAATGCAGGTGGTGCATGGGACAATGCCAAAAAATCATTTGAAAAAGGGGTAGTGATAAATGGGCAAACCTATTATAAAAAATCTGAACCTCACAAAGCAGCTGTGACCGGCGACACCGTAGGCGACCCATTCAAAGATACTTCTGGACCTTCTATGAACATACTTATCAAGCTCATGAGCATAGTATCGCTGGTGATAGCCCCGTCTCTAAAACAGTTGCATGTAGATGGCAAATCGGGGCTTGCAGATACCAAAAGTATTGAAAATATAGTGAAAACGCCCTTGAAATAAAAATTAGTAGCCTTTTTCACCAAAGAATAATATATTTGTTTGATTAATATATCACGTTTGTGGTTAGATTAATTTAGTAATGTCTCGTAAAATTGAACCTATATTATATTTTTACCCTAAAATTTTATTTAGCAGTTCACTTAATGGTTTGGTATTCGACTTTGTATCTACAGTAGATATAATATTTGAACTAAATCCTAAGGCAAATTTTTTACAACAATTACAAAAAGAATACTCCAAATATACTCAATGGTATGAAAATTTTGTAAAATCTCAACCCAATGATATAGAAGCAGACGGGCATCTGTATATTTCTGCACATAAATTTATAGAATTTTTGAACCTTATAAATTCTGTAAAAAGCAATGAACTCACTCAATGGCTTTGCAATCTTTATGTCAACAATACATTGCTCCGCAAAAACACTTACCCATTAGTGCAATCTTTTTTTGACGGCAGTCCGCAAGCTATGAAATACAATATACGAAAGTTATATGAATATCAAGTGCATTATGAGAATGATAGTAAATACAACACTACATTGCTAGAAGGTATATTGTGGTACACCATTACAATTATAGTAAATAAAAGTACCAAAAAATACAAAACTGAGATTGGCGAAAAAGAATACATGAGTCAGTTGAAGTCAGAAAAAAAACCTAAGTTTACACCTGTAAAGGCACCTCCAATACCTACTTTATACGACGATTTATCTAAAGAAGAAAAACTCGAAATTTTTTACAAAAAACTCAATAAAACTCGTCATTGGTCTAAAACCATGAATATTAAAATGTCAATAGATAATTTTATGATAAACAAAATAAATCAAATGAACATACAATCAGATGATTTTGAAAAAAAAACCATAGCTAAGAAAAAATATAACAGGTCATGAGCATGCGACTAATCGAAGTTACTTTGCCGGAGCACAAAAAGCAATTTTTACACTTTCCTATCACGTTATACAAAAATGAACCCCGTTGGCTGCGCCCATTGGATAAAGATGTGCAGCAAGTATTTGACCCTAATGAAAACAAATTTTTCAAGCACGGCGAGTGTACCCGCTGGATACTGAAAAACTCTCAGAATGAGACTATTGGCAGAGTAGCTGCATTCATTAATAATAAAACAGCCTCAGCTACCGAGTACAAAACAGGTGGTTTGGGATTTTTTGACTGTATAGATGACTATGAAGCAGCAAAAGTGCTTTTTGATGCATGCAAAAAGTGGAATATGGACAGAGGTATGGAGGCCATGGATGGTCCTATCAACTTTGGGGAGCGCGACAAATGGTGGGGTTGTTTAGTAGATGGTTTTGAACTGGAGCCCAACTATTGCATGCCTTACAATTTTAGCTATTACAAAAATCTTTTTGAAAATTTTGGATTTAAAAATTATTTTGAGCAATATACCTATAGCATGCCTGTGCAAACAGTGATGCCTGAAATATACCAACAAAAAGCAGATAGGATAGCACGAAATCCATTATATAGTTTTAAGCATTTTGATAAAAAACAGCTTGAAAAATTTTCGGACGACTTTTTGTATGTATATAATAAAGCATGGAGCAAACATGATGGCGTGAGGGGGATGAACAAAGCACATGCCATGATTATGTTTAAGAAAATATACCAAATATTGGACGAAGAAATAATATGGTTTGCTTATTATGAAAATGAGCCATGTGGTTTTTTTATCATGATACCCGAGCTAAACCAAATATTTAAACACTTGAACGGTAAGTTAGACTGGATAGGGAAGATAAAATTTGTATATCACCAGTGGATGCACACCTGCAAAAAAATGTTTGGTGTAGCATTTGGCATCATTCCGGAGCATCAAGGCAAAGGCTTAGAAGGCGCCATAGTAATGGCTGCTGCAAAAATTGTGCAGCCCAAAGCCAGGTACGACATATTTGAAATGAACTGGATTGGAGATTTTAACCCAAAAATGATACATTTAATAGAGCAAGTAGGTGCTCATGTAGTAAAAACACATATAACATACAGGTATATATTTGATACAAACAAACCATTTTCACGCGCCAAAGTGATACACTGATAGAAATAACATTTATCAAAAAAATATTTTCACTTAACTACCATTGAAGTACATATAATTTATTGTTTTTCAGTGAGTTAATTTTAAGTTTAATGTCACATTGAGCCTGTCGAAATGTGACATTATTGCTTATGCTTCGATAAACTCAGCTTGACATTAACAGGGGTCAACTATATTTGACTTTTTTGTATAAAATTTAACCCTCAGTCTGTGACATGTGCATCCAATAAAAGTACAATATTTGTTTATGAGCAAAAAAGTGTTTACGGCAGGTAATAAAGATGCTTTATTTTTCTACTGCTTTCAGGTCTGCGGCTACCATCTCTTGTACTAAGCTTTTGAGGTTGTATTGTGGCTCCCATCCTAGTATTTTTTTGGCTTTGGCAGGGTCGCCTATGAGTAGCTCTACTTCTGTAGGTCTAAAATATTCTTTGTCTACACACACCACCTCTTTGCCCGCAGGTATTTGATACCGTGGATTTGTACATTTAGCTACATATCCTTTTTCATTTTTGCCTGTGCCTTTATAGGCTATCTCTATGCCACATTCTGCAAAAGCCATTGATACAAAATCGCGCACATTGGTAGTAATACCTGTGGCTATCACAAAGTCGTCGGGGTTAGGTTGTTGCAATATGAGCCACATAGCCTGTACATAGTCTTTGGCATGACCCCAGTCGCGCTTGGCATCAAGGTTGCCAAGATATAATTTTTCTTGCTGGCCATTCACCATTTTGGCCACTGCCATAGTGATTTTTCGTGTTACAAATGTTTCTCCTCTTCGTGGGCTTTCATGGTTGAATAATATGCCATTACACACATACATGTTATAGGCCTCACGATAGTTTACAGATATCCAGTAGGCATACATTTTGGATACTGCATATGGTGAGCGCGGGTAAAATGGGGTAGTTTCTTTCTGAGGTATCTCTTGCACTAAGCCATAGAGCTCTGAGGTAGAAGCTTGATATATTTTTGTTTTTTGGGTCATTCCCAGAAGCCTTACTGCCTCTAATATCCTAAGAGTACCCAGTGCATCTACATTGGCTGTATATTCAGGAGTTTCAAAGCTTACTTTCACATGCGATTGTGCGGCAAGGTTATATATTTCATCGGGTTGTACTTCTTGAATGATTCTGATGATATTGGTAGAGTCTGTAAGGTCGCCATAATGTAGCTTAAATTTTACGCCTTCTTCATGAAAGTCGCGGTATAGGTGGTCTATACGCTCAGTATTGAAGCTGGATGAGCGCCTTTTGATACCATGTACTTCGTAGCCTTTGGTGAGCAATAGTTCGGCTAAGTATGCACCGTCTTGTCCGGTGATGCCTGTGATGAGAGCAGTTTTCAAATTGTATATTTATCTTAAAGAAATAAAGTCACAAAAATATCATATTATACGTTACCCATCAAAAAAATTTGTTGCATATCAGGTACTGCACTACCGCCTACTTGTTCAAGTGATATGGCAAATGCCTGAGCATTGGCAAATGGTTTCATATTTATTACCAAGTTATTGGTCAAATTTAATGGTATTAGTCCTGCATCTATAGGTTTTCCGTTTACCATAGCCCATAGTTGATACTGCTTTTGCGATGGCAACTCAGGTATATTTTTTATTTTGATATTTACCTCTCCTGTATTTGTGTTCCAACACACAATGGCTATTGCATCAGGTGCATTAGGTGTGCCTGAGAGTTGTATTACTTTGTTGCCGGGCTTGGCCAATATTTGGTTTTCTATATTTATTTTTTCGTAATTGGTTTTATAAATGGTGTTTTGCAGCGATAGGTATTCTGTTTTTGTTTTATATTCTGTGAGTGCCTGCTCGGCAGATTTGCGACTATCATATTGCTTATAAGCAAAAAATACACTTGAGGCAAGTATGAGATAGGTGGCTGCAATGGTGTAGGGGTGGTTCCAGAAGTTTGGCAGTGTTTGGTCAAGTATGGTTTGTGCTTTGTGTGATATGAGCTCTATCATGTGTGCTTCTTGCTGCTCTTTTTCTGAATATTTATCAAAAATTTTATTTTTAAGGTTAGCATCAGGCTTTTGCTCTGTAATCAGAGATAAACTTTCTATGCCGGCTTGTATGGCAAGTAACTCTTGCTTTACAGCTTCATCTTCATTTACCATTTTTTCTACCAGCACACACTCTTCTTTTGAAGCCATATCTAGCACATAAAGTTCTAAAAGTCCTGATTCTATAATTTCGTTTTTATTCATTTTTCTAAAATATTTGCCTCAATTGCATGATGGCACTTCTTATTTTTGTTTTCACGGTGCCCAAAGGCATATTAAGTTTTTGTGCTACTTCGCTTTGGGTATAGCCTTTGAAGTATACCCAATCTATCAACTCGTAATATTGAGGGTCAAGCTTTTGCGCTATTTCTTTGATGCCAATATGCTCTATTTTGTGCTCTACGCTTTCAGTCTCTTCTATTGTATCAATTGACTTATGCTCCATTTTCATACTTTTGCTCCTTAGTTTGTCAATGGCTGTATTGCGTGTGATATTGAGCATCCATGTGAATAGTGTGCCCTTTCTTGCATCGTACTTGTCAATATTTTTCCACATTTTTATGAACGAGTCTTGTATCACATCTTCTGCCAAAGGCACCGAACGAACTATCTGTAAAGTGACTCCGAATAATGCATCTATGTACGTATTATAAAGCATTTCAAAAGCAGATTTCTCTAACTTTTTGAGCCTTATAATAAGTTCATCTTCACTTACTTTTAATTCAAATACTTTCAAAACCCTTTATTATTTGGGTTTAAAATTATCAAAATACTTACGATTATCTGTGTATATTAGATTTTTTTTGCCAAAATTTATCTGTAAAATGTACCCTATTGCACCACAATACCTATCTTAGCCGTATGAAATTGGATATATTGGTAATGGCTGCCCACCCTGATGATGCAGAACTGGCCTGCGGAGGCACCATAGCGTTGCACACCGGCAAAGGCTATAGTGTAGGTGTGGCAGACCTTACCCGGGGCGAACTGGGTACCAGAGGCACTGCAGAGATTAGAATGAATGAGGCAGCACAAGCAGCCCAAATATTAAAATTATCATGCCGCACAAATCTGAAATTAATGGACGGATATATAAGCAATGATATAGCTTCGCAAATAGATGTGATAAAAATAATCAGATGTCACCAACCTGAGATATTAATTATCAATGCTACAGAAGATAGGCACCCTGACCATGCAAGGGCAGCCGAGCTGTGTATGAATGCACAGTTTTTGAGTGGATTGGCTAAGATAAAAACCACATACCAAACGCACGAGCAAGCACCTTGGAGACCCAAAAGTGTGTATCACTACATACAAGATACTTACATTAAGCCAAATGTGATAGTAGATATATCATCACATTTTGATATAAAAATGCAAAGTATAATGACCTACAAATCACAATTTTACGACCCAAGCAGTGAATACAGCAACACCTATATATCCGACAAAAAGTATTTGGAATATATCAAAGCCAGGGCTGTGGAAATGGGGCATGCCATAGGTGTCATGTACGGTGAGGGCTTTGTGAAAGCCAATGCAGTTGGGGTACAAACCTTATTTCATGTATTATAATATTGGTATAGATGAAGTTATATTACAGACATTTTGGGCAAGGCACTCCTCTTATAGTGATACACGGGCTTTTTGGCAGTAGCGACAATTGGCTCACTGTTTGCAAAAGTTTTACATCGCAACACTCAGTATATCTCTTAGATATGCGCAATCATGGTCAATCGCCGCACAGCACTGAGCATAATTATGCCCTCATGGCGGCTGATGTGTATGAATTTGTACATGAGCACAACCTCAAAAATGTAATATTACTTGGGCACTCTATGGGGGGCAAAGTAGTGATGAAATATTTAGAAAAATATAGTGCTAATGTGCTTAAAGCAGTGATTGTGGACATATCACCACGATACTATGCCCCACACCACAGCAGAGAAATTGAGGCTTTGCTATCTATACCTCTCCACAATATAGGTTCAAGGCAAGAAGCCGATGATATAATGGCTCGCAAGATACCTGAAATAGGAGTAAGACAATTTTTGCTCAAAGGCCTATATAGGAATGACAGTGGTTTATTTGCATGGAGATTTAACTTAAATACCATTATTAATGAAATTAATAATATTGGCGAAGCCACTACTTACGACACCAAGTGCCAAACAGATACCTTATTTGTACGTGGCGAAAATTCAAAATATATACAGCCACACGATTTGGAAACAATAAATGACAATTTTGCACATTATCTGGTAGTCACTATACCCCTAAGTGGGCATTGGGTGCAGGCTGACCAACCAATTTTATTCACAGAGGCTGTAAATAAGTTTATTAGCAATAATATTTAGCGCGATGCTTCTACTTTAATATCACTACTCTTTGGGTGACCATGAGTTTATCAGCATCATATATTTGTACAATATATATACCCCCTGATAGCGCATCTGTACCTATCTCCATTACTCCGGGGCATAAGCAAGCTTTTGCTTTGCCTCCTTTGCATACAGATTGGGTATAGGGCGTGTGTATCACCATGTTCATTTGGTTGTCATATATTTTTATGCTCACGTTATTCTTATTTATTCCACCTGCAAAACTTACAAATATTCTTTCTTTAGCAGGATTGGGGTAAATTGTTATTTTCTCATTTTCAGTATCTTGTATGGCAATTCCTGTCACCGTAGGAGCTACATAGGTAAACGTAAAACCTGTAGATGTAGCTGTACAGCCACCTACATTTACCACTACCTTATATACACCGCTCACAGTGGGTGTGTAGCTGGCACTTGTAGCACCAGTCAATATGCCTCGAGCATCAGAGTACCATTGTATATTATTCACAACACTTGAGGCTAAGTACTTCACATCAGGGCATGGTGTGGTCACACAAGCGAGGGTGTTTTGAGTAATAACAGGGGCAGAAGGTACTGTTACTACATTGATTATTAATGTGTTGGATGTGACACTCTGTACAGTGGCGCAACTTAAGGAACTTATTAATGTACCAGTAATAGTGTGCGTGCCTACTGTGAGGTTGCTTACTTCTTTGTAGGTAGATGTGCCACCTGCTACAGATACATTATCAATATACAAGGCATATACAGGAGTGGCTCCGCCACCATTGGGGGTGCCGCTTATGGATAATGTAGCACCAAAGCATAAATTCACAGCCGGACTTGACTGTATCACCAATGTAGGAGTCACAGATGATGTCATGGTGAGTACATAGCCTACTGTGGTTTGGCTGTAGGCTGCTGAGTTACACCCTTGTGTAGTGCCTGTTATCACTGCTCTTGCTATATCGTTGTTTTGTAAGGTAGTACTTACATAGGAGTTGGTACCTGTGCCCACAATACTTCCATTCACCATCCATGTAAATGAAGGGTTGGTTAAATTGGTGGAAGTACCAGCAAAAGTAATGGTGTTGCCTGTGCATACGGCACCTACCGGAGTAACATCTATATCATAGTCTGCTGCAGGAGAGTAGTTTATAGAAATATTTGAGCCATTGTCTGCACTTGTTACCACCGGGTCAGATGATACTATACGCACCCTATAGTTGGTATTACCATGTACACTGCTCGGTACAGCCACTACTATGCTCCCTGAGGATGTGCTCACCGTAGATAGCGTGGTAGTGGTATTGAAGTTGTCGTTTGATAGTTGTACCGAAAATATATTTCCGGGATTAAAAGAGCCTGCCTCACTGTACGAAACTGTGATATTGCCCCCACATATAGTGAGTGATGACACACCGGTAGTACTGATGGATGGAGCTGCTGCTGCCCCTGCCACGGTAAAAGAAGCTGTCATGCCGCTGTGCACACCGCATCTTACATTATATATACCTGCCACAGTAGGGGTAAATTCCCAAGTATGGTCTATTCCGGCAGTACCACTTACCAAAGATTGGTCTGCATTGTTGGGTACTGAAGAGAATACTACATTATGACTGCCACTACTCACGTTGAAAGTGATTTTGTCTCCTAAAGTTATCTGGAATGATGATGGTGCAAATGCAAATGAAGGCCCAACGGCTACTGAAATATCTGCTGCGTAGGATATTATACAGCTAAGGAGTGATATAAGGAAGGATATAAATCTATAGTTCATGGATTTTTTTTTAAATGTATGAAATAGGTAAAAAATATCCAAATATTATATCATTTTTTTAAGAGTATTACCCCGAGGTTTTGCACTATTATTTTTTTATTGTAATACTTGTTAAGGTCTATGTAATAATCTCTCACGGGGTACCAACTTCGAAAGTCATAATCTGCTTTGGTGCTCACAGAGTCTATTCTTGACGTGAGGTTGTCATTCATAATAAATAATATTTTGCTCTCTTTCAGTGATTTATCAAAAGCTTTCATGTCATAAGGTCTAATAAATAAATGAGCAGGGTATATAATCCTATGGTTGAATACTAAATCATAAAAATATACATAGCCGGGTGCACTGCCAAACACCATAGCGGTGGTAGCATTATTAAATTTTATTCCGGTGCTATTCAAACTATCATATAGTGCCTTTTGCCTCAGATACAACTTTTCATCTGAGAAATATAATGTTTCCCCGTTAGGATATTTGATGCTGTTTATTTTCAACGTTTTGCTTGTGAGCATATTGTTTTTTACAAATGATAATACATGAATGATATAGGGCACACAAAATAGAGCTATGATAGTAAATCTAACTATTTTTGAGGTGTTCAACTCAATTATTAGTGGTATCCCGGCCATACATATCCAAAAATAACCCAAATAGTGCGATTCTGTGCGAAATATCAAAAGTGCTGATATGATGTATATCATAGGAAAGCATATCCAAATAGGCACTCTTGCGGTAGGGTTTAATATTTTTTGCATAATAAAAAACAGGGCTGTGAATATTATCACAAAAAACTGTACGTATCCTCCTCCCAAAAAATAGTTGATTGAATAGGTGTAGGGCAAAGCAAACATGCCAGATTTCAAATGCTGTATTTTATAATGGTCTTTTAAGTAATAGGGGAATACCATGTCTGCAGCTATATTATATCCGCATGTAAAGCACAATGCCAAATAATAAACTAATATGATGGCTGCAAATCCTAATGCATATTGCATGATATATTTGTACCTATATTTATCAAAATGCCCACTGAATAAAATATATAATACTATCACCACAAAAGTGGATGCAGAAAGCCCAAATTTTGATGTATGCAACATGGCACTGAATACCCCCGCGAGCACTATATGCTTGGGAGTGTAGGTGCTTGAGGTCATAGCTGAGCTTAGGCATAATATAGTCATGAATAAAAATATTTGGTCTGAAATAAAAAATACAGGCGATGGATGGTACTTGATGATAATGGCGTAAGTAAAAAATACGAATGCTGTAGCGTAGTATATATTTAACTTGCTATTAACCAAATACAATAATATATTGAATGCCAAAAGGCTGAGTAAAAAACTGAAAAGGCAATAATTGAAAAGATTATAACCCCAAAGTGAAACCAATGGATACAGCAATAAATACCCGGCAGGTCCATATTGAATGTGTACGTCTTTGATTAACATTTTGCCATTTATAATTTCGCGCAATACCGCCAATGAAAATCCGGGGTCTTGATAGAGTAAGTACTCGTTGAGGAATGAGGTGTTGTCAAAATAGAACTTTATGAAGTATATGGTTATTAATGCAATATTTATTGTGCCAAAAAATAGTATATTCTTTATGGGTTTATTCAAATGTATTTTTGTCAATATTTAATACTTCACCTCATATACTGAGGGTTTTATAAAATACTTATTGTAATGATTTATTTTGCATTCGAGTTTAAATGTTTCTACGCCGCTCAAATCTGTATTTTTCAATTCCACACATACAAAATTGAGCCCTGACCATATTATTTTATTATGTTTTATCTGTACAGGTATGTTTTTTGTGAGAGTTTTTGCTGTAATAATGATGTTATCACTCATAGGTGTCATATCTTTTAGAGACTTTATATTTACAGCTTTGCCCAAAGAGTCAGTAAACTCTATCACCACCCTTATGTCAGACTTAGCCGTGCATTTCACTTCACCTGCGTAGGTGTTTTTGGCAGTACGTGTAAAGTTGGCAGCCAACGGGTTTATATATTTGGGAATGATAATATCTTCTTCCACTCCCAGTACAAATTTGTCCTGAGCATATTCATTGAGCCCTATCACAGCCATTTGCTCAGGACCTAATGACAGTTGGCCATTTTCTACGGCAGGCACATAGCCTTTGTCTGCAAATAATATTTTGTATTTTAAGGTATTCACAGGCAATGTTATTTTTTTGAACGATTGCGAAGGGTTGCATACCGTGAACAGCTCCCCAATACCTGTCTTGGTGATATAGCCAAACGGCTGATTTTCTGAGGGGAAAGCACCCCAAACTGAAGTATTTCCTGATTGCAAAGCCTCAAAGTAAAGGCTTTGTGCGTGTGCAAACCACTGTTTGTCAGTATCTGAAAGCAGCTCCAAGTTGCCGTAATAGGTATTGAAATAGCTGCCTCTGGATAGTGCCAAGACTAGCATAGCTTTCCATGCAGATGTTTTGCGCCAATAGCCTGTGCCTGTGTTGGTTATAAAAAATGATGAATGGTCTATCCTGCGCAGCGGGATTTTGTTGAAGTGAAATTCTCTGAGCATTTGGTCGCTGTAGTAGTCCATAGACCTCCACATTGAGGAGGTAGGTATTCTGCCAAAAGCAGGGTCGCCACAAAACATGGCATGGAGTACATCCAGCCATTTGGGGTTCACAGAGGTTTTTATTTCTTTTTCGCTTACCCAATCAGGCCAAGCCGGTTTTGTACCTGTGTCAAAGCCGTTGTAGCCTATCATCACTACCTCCGGATTTTTTTTGCGAAATGCTGTAAGTGCTGCATAGAGCGCATCCTCGTTCATTTTGCGTATTTGCAGTTCTGTATATTTGGTTTCATCGCCCGCTTTGGCAGCCCATAGTGCTACAAAGTCGAGCTTCATGAGTCTTATGCCTTTGTCATACCACATTTGCATATTTTTTATTACCTCGGGCAAATAACTGCCTGTGTACATGGCCATTTGCAGTTTGTTTTTGGAGGCTGCATCGGCCCATTTGTCTTGGTATTGTATCCATTTCACTTTGTCATTCCAGCCTAATACGTTAGGTGATATCCATAGTCCCAAGGTTACATTGTTTTGCTTGCATTTATCCAAAATGGGGTCTATGCCTGACGTAAAGTTTTGAGGGTCAAACGCTGCATAAGCGCCGTTTGCACTATCAAACCAGTACATGTCTATCAAAAAATAGTCTAAGGTGGTGCCATAGTTGCGCAATGTAAGGTATTGATCAAGCTCTTTATTAATGATATCGTCAGTTAGTTTCACATTGTCAGATAGTTGGTCGTGTGCGCCCCAAGTCACATATATGCCCAATGGTCTTGCAGGTACTATTTGGCTATATACATGGTGAAATAATAAATTAACCAATATAAATGTATATATTAATCTCATAATTGATAAGGTGCTATATGTTTGCAAAATACTAAAGTTTGGCATTTAAATATTAAATCGACAAATATTTAATATATTGTATGTTAATGAGCCTGAAGCCAATTGTAGCCGGTGCCTATGCCTATCTCCATGGGCACTTCCAAAATTATAGCATTTTTCATATAATGTTCTATTTTGGGTTTTATGTAGTCGAGCTCATCTGTAGCAGCATCAAATACCAACTCATCATGCACTTGCAATACCATTTTTGATTTGAGGTTGTCTTTTGTCATCCATTCATGTATATCTATCATGGCCTTTTTGATGATGTCAGCAGCTGTGCCTTGTATGGGTGCATTGATGGCATTGCGCTCGGCATATCCTCTGAGCGTGATGTTTCTTGAATTGATATCTCTCAAGTATCGCCTTCTGCCCAATATGGTAGTCACATACTCCTTTTCATGCGCTTCGTGTATCACTCTGTCCATGTATAATTTCACGGATGGAAACTCCGCCCAATATGCTTCTATTATTTCTTTGGCTTCTGTACGCGATATGCTCAGGCGCTGGGCAAGACCAAAGGCTGATATGCCGTATATAATTCCAAAATTTACCATTTTTGCTTTTCTGCGCATCTCTGAGTTTACATCATGAAGCGGCACCTTAAATACTTTGGAGGCAGTAGTGGAGTGTATGTCTACCCCGTTTTTGAATGCTGTTATCATGGCATCATCCTTTGCAAATGCAGCCATGATTCTGAGTTCTATTTGAGAATAGTCTGCAGATAGTATCACCCTGTTTTCGCTGCGCGGGATAAATGCTTTACGTATTTCTTTGCCTTTTTCGGTACGTATGGGTATGTTTTGCAGGTTTGGGTTGGTAGAGCTCAGCCTGCCTGTGGCAGCTACTGCTTGGTTGTAAGAGGTGTGTATGAGTCCTGTAGCTTTGCTTATCATACTCGGCAAGGCATCTACGTAGGTACTTTTGAGTTTTTGGTACTCTCTATATTCCAATATCTTGGAGGCTATTTCATGCTCATTGGCCAGCTTAGACAGTACTTCCTCGCCGGTAGCATATTGCCCTGTTTCGGTCTTTTTGGGTTTATCTTCCAATTTTAGTTTTTCAAACAGTATTACGCCGAGTTGCTTGGGCGATGAAAGTAAAAATTTTTCGCCTGCCAGTTCATATACTTTGCTTTCGCTTTCGCGCATGAGCCCATCTAATAATATGGAGTAATCGCTGAGCACAGAGGTATCTATTTTTACACCTGCTCGCTCCATATCTGCCAACACATATATGAGTGGAGTTTCTATGTCATAAAACAAGCTCTCCAGACCGGACTGCTTAAGGGTTGGGGCAAATCTGTGCTTGAGCTGTAGGGTAATATCTGCATCTTCGGCTGCATATATGGCTACCGCTGCTACATCTGCTTCACGCATATTGCCTTGCTCTTCATTTTTTTTACCTATAAGGGTGGTGATAGATATAGGCTCGTAGTTGAGGTAAGCTTTGGATAATAAGTCCATCCCGTGCCGCATATCGGGCTCTATTATGTAGTGGGCCAGCATGGTATCAAATATGCTGCCACGCACATTTACTCCATAATTTTGCAATACCATGATGTCATATTTGATATTATGGCCTATTTTCACAATATTTTCATTCTCAAATACTGGTTTGAAAATATTTACTATTTCCATAGCTTTGGCTTGGTCATCAGGTATTGGAATGTAGTACCCGTCATGTATATGGTATGAAAATGAAATGCCTACAAGTTCGGCTTCTATGGTGTTGAGTGAGGTAGTTTCAGTATCAAAGCACAGCTCTGTTTGCAGCATAAGGTAGTTTAACAATGATTTGCATTCATCAAGTGTGTGCATACAATAATAATTTTTTATCACTGTATCTATATTTTCAGTCTGTGGCTTTGCAAGCACTTCATGCTCAGGCTTTTCTGCTACTGTGGCACTTTCAGGAGTATCAAAGAGAGATATTTGTCCTTTTACTGCTTCCTTTGGTTTCTTGGTAATGTTTTCGCCCAGTATTTTGCTTCGCAATTGCCTAAATTCTAAGTCGTCAAACACTGCTGCCACTGCGTCTTTATTTATTTCTTTGATTAATAAATCATCAATGGATACTGATATAGGCACCTCACAAAATATGGTAGCAAGTTCTTTGGATTGCAAACCCTGCTGTGCAAAGTTTACCACGTTTTCTTTGAGCTTTCCGCTCAGTTTGTCTGCATTTTTTATAAGATTTTCTACTGTTTCATACTCAGATATAAGTTTTTGTGCGGTTTTTTCACCTATTCCTGGTATTCCCGGAATATTGTCCACACTATCTCCTTGCAGGCCGAGTATATCTCTCACTTGGTCTACATATTTTATTTGAAATTTGTCCAGCACTTTGGGTATGTCATACACCTCTGGTCCTTTGCCAAGAAATGCAGGTTTGTACACAAATACTTGTTCTGTCACTAGCTGGCAATAGTCTTTGTCCGATGTCATCATATATATATGTGCATCATCATGGGCAAATTTTTTTGACAAAGTGCCAATGATGTCGTCTGCCTCATAGCCGTCCAATTCTAATATAGGAATATTAAATGCACTAATTATACGCTTTATATAAGGTATGTTTTGTGTAATATCTTCGGGCTGTTCTTGTCTTTGTGCCTTATAATCAGCATATTGTATATGCCTGAAAGTAGGTGCAGCAGTGTCAAATGCTATAGCCATATGGGTAGGTTTTTCTTTTTGCAATATCTCCAGCATGGTGTTGGTAAAGCCAAAGCTTGCCCCTGTGTTCATACCCTTGGTATTGATTCGCGGATTTTGGGAGAATGCAAAATGTGCTCTGTATATTAGCGCCATGGCATCGAGCAGAAATATCTTGTAAGACATATGGGTATGATTTTTTTTATAAAATAAACTTGTCCAATGTTAAGAAATTATTAAATTTTATTGCACATAATTAACAATAATTTAACTTTGCATTTCATAATTAACTGAAACTGATTGTTTTCAATATCTAAATCTAATTTTGGTAAGCTGGAGCAGGTATTTTTACAAAATGATACCACAGGCGAAAAGGCGGGAATCATACCAGGCTATGGTGCTACGCTCAATATGCTTATACTATCAAAAAATAATACATTATTAGATATAGTAGATGGCAGTCCAAATTATGAGTACCTCATTGGTGAAGGTGCAGAGTATTGCAAAGGCATGATACTTTTTCCATTTCCCAACAGGATATGTGGTGGGCAATATATATTTGAAGGAAATACCTACCAGCTGCCTATCAATGAAGCTGATATGCAAAATGCCATACACGGATTTGCAGCAAACAAAGCATTTGCCATAGAAAGCGAAAAATGCACAGAAAATAATGCTGAACTCACCCTTTCTTATACCACTTCAGGCCATGATGAAGGATACCCTTTTATATGCAAAATATGGGTCACTTACACCCTCACAGCTGATAAAGGGCTGATATGCAGCACCAAAATATCTAACGCTGATACTAAAAACCTGCCTGTAGGGTTGGGTTGGCATCCATATTTCAAACTCGGGAATGCCGGAATAGATGAATTGTGGCTCAAGTTGCCTACCAATGAAGAGCTATTGAGCAATGAACGTATGATACCCACCGGCCGGAAAAAAGTAGGTATAAAATATAAAAAAAGAAATAAAATAGAAACCACCGCATTTGACACGGGATACGTAGTAGATAATAACAGCAAAAACACACGAACCACCAGCCTCAAAGATAAAGAAAAAGATATAAAACTAAGAATATGGCAAGAAGTAGGCAAATATGGATATAATTTTTTGCAAATATACACTCCTCCGCATCGCAAATCCATAGCTATAGAACCCATGACATGCGCCACAGATGCATTTAATAATGGATTTGGGCTTATCGTGCTCAAGCCCAATGAAAGCAAACATTTCTCATTCGGAGTTTTATTGGATTGACATATATATTATGTCTATATTCAGTGAGGTGTGTATCACTTGCCTAATTGTTGCTTCATCTTTTTGCCAAAGTATGGCTATGGCTTTATCAAGATTTTTGTAGGCCATGTCATCGGGTATGCTCAAGCCTGAAATGCCCACATTTATTTTGTAATCTTTGTATCAGGTACTTTATTTACAATATGTTTGTCATTTGTAACAAGCCCAATAAATGAATTTGGGCATTAATTCCTAATACTAAATTATTGGTTTAATTTTCAGGCAGATATATATATATACTCAACGACATTGAACAACAATAGTAAACTATGTATATTAAAGATATATATACCAAAGTCAAAAATCTACTTTATAATACAGCAGTGGCAATAGCCCCAGTTGATATTGCTGTTTTATAGGGTTAGCAGCAGTGTTGGACGGGTCAGGGTCGTAGGTGAGCCCGAGCAGGTTTTTGGTATTAAATATATTTATTACATCTATCATTATTTCATGGGATATTTTTCGTTTGCCGTTGATTCTGAGCCCCAGCCTAAGGTCTATTCGTTGATAAGGTGCAAACTGCAATACATTTACAGAGTCAGTTTTGGGATAATATTGCAGCATGGCATTTGATTTAATCACATCGGCAGGGGAGTATCTTCTGCCTCCCGAGTAGGTAATTTTGATGCCTGTCACCAATGCGGTTTTTTTCTTTTTGCCCAATGGTTTTTCATATCCTGCCAATAGGTTGGTGATATAGTTGGCATTAAAGTCTGTATTGCGCCACACATTGTCGCTACCTTTGAATTGAGAGTGGAATAGTGTAGATGTGAACAAGATATAATAGTTTTTGTGAAAAAATCGCTCGATGGTAAGTTCTATGCCATAGTTATTGCCCACACCATCATTTCTCATGGCTGCATCTGCAAAAAACCGCGAAAATGAAGCACCTGTGTTTATCATACTTATGCCTGTGGGCAGCACATCTACAGGTATATTGTATAGGTATTGATAATAGAGTTCTGCTTTGAGTCTCAGATGTGGATTTATCACATAGTCGTGCGTGAGCACTATGTGGTGGCTGCGAGAGACACCTATGTCTCTATTAGGAGCGGGGTATAGGGTAGGATTGGAGCTCATGTAATAAAAATATAGGGGTTGCAGCTGGCTATGCAATCCATATCCGATACTTATTTTTTGCCTTGAATTCAGCTCATATGAGGCACCCAATCGTGGCTCTATGGAGTTGCTGTTATTATTGATGGTAATGATTTGGGCGTGAAGTCCTGCTTGCAGTGTGAGCTTTTCGGTAGGTTTGTATCTGTATTGCACATAGGGTTGGAACACAAAAAATCGTTGTGCAACATTGGCTCTTGTCACAAATGATGCAGCAGAGTCAAAACGTGCGCTATCAAGTAATTGTAAATGAATGGATTTGTTGTATGCGCCTATTTTCAAAGTATGTCTAATATTTAGTTTTACAGAAATAGAAGTGTTGAATGAGGTGTGATGCTCAGCATGGTCAGTGTATAGTATTGGGCTTAGCTTGAGCAGCGAATAATCCGGTCGGCGGTATATAAGGTTGTGTAACGCATTAATAGATTGATAGCTATGTGCTAATGTGCTGGTGAAGTATGCCTGCTTGCCAATAGATATGGTATGGTTGACCCCTGCCACACCCATTTTGGTGGTAAAATATTGGTCGCGGGCTTGGTCAGCTATGCTTTCATCATACTCATCTTTGGATTTGAATTTGCTTATTATTACATCAATAGTGCTCAGCCCTCCTATGCCCCAAATTGAGAATATCCCACACTTTTGAGTAGGCAAGTTGAGTTTAAATCCTATATCTTGATAGTTGGGTATGGCTGTGGTGCCTATAGGTATTTTCATAAATTCAAGCATTTTGAAGGTGGAGTATCTTGCAGTGACTATGAAAGTAGATTTATTTTTGCGTGAAATAGGTCCTTCGGCAGCAAGTTCGGTTCCTAAAAATCCAAATTGACCTGTAAATTCATGTTTTTCATAGTTGCCGTTTCTCATTTTCACATCAAATACCCCTGCTATGGCGTTGCCATAGCCTGCAGGGAATGCGCCTGTCATAAAATCTGAAGTGGATAAGTATTTGGTATTGAGTATGGTAAGCGGACCGCCTGTGCTGCCGGCTATGGCAAAATGGTTAGGATTTGGTATATCCACATCTTGAAACCTCCATAGCAACCCCAAAGGTGAGTTACCTCTGATTACAATATCGTTTCTTGAGTCGCTATTGCTATTCACACCTGCAAAGTTGCCAGCCATGCGTGCTACATCCTGCCTTGATGCGGGATATCTGTCTGCCTCTTCTACTGTGAATGAGCGAGCACTCACAATATTCATATCATTTACAGTACCGTGCTTTTGGGTGCTAATCACCTCTACCTCTTGCAGTTCTTGTGCTATTTCTTCCATTTCTATGTTTAGCACCAAAGCTTTCCCTGACGATATCAGGAGGTTAGTCATGGTCAAAGTTTTGTAACCTATATAAGAAAAGAGTATATTTAGCCTGCCAATAGGTACACTGTCTATTTTATAATATCCTTGCTCATCGGTGGTGGAGGTGAGCATATTTTCAGCATTGTTGCCAATAGCTATGGTGACACCCGCAAGACCAAATTTAGCATCTTTGTCGGTCACTCTGCCCATAACAGACTGATATACAACTTGACACAAGCTAATATTTGCACAAAATATTAGTATGCAAAAATATACGTTTCTCAATTTTTCTGAATATTGCTATGATATACACAAACAATTAGTTTGTAAATATAGCCAAAAAATTACATAACGGAAATAGTTTTCACCATCCTGCACACATTTTTGTTGCTTTCGTTCACGTATTCTATCTTGTCCATGATGCGTTTTACAAGCATGATGCCCATGCTGCCTTTACTTTTTTCTTTTACGAGTTGGTCAAGGCTTTTTTCTTTGAACTTGGTATAGTCAAAACTTATGCCCTTGTCCACTATTTCTATGATTACCTCCACAGGGTTTACTTTTATCATCACATCTACACAGTTTTTGATATTTTCGCGGTTGCCGTGTATGATAGAGTTGGTACATATCTCATCTACAGCCAGTGTAATCATATGACAGTCTTTGTCTTGCACATGGTTTTGACGTAGATTGGATGATACGAAATCACGTATCAGTTTAAGATTTGATTTTGCACAAAACGTAGAAAATGACATGTTGTAATCTAAATTACTCATCAGGTATTTGGTAAATTAATGGAACCAATTTTTCAAGTCCTAATATGGTGAGCGTGTTCAGAATATTATCTTTGGCGTTGAGCAGTGAAAAATATACACCTTTAGCTTCAAAATCCGATAAATATGATATAAACACTCCCAAACCTGAGGACGATACGTATTGTAATTTTTCAAGATTAATTACGAGTTTGGTTGCATTTTGTTGTAATGCGTCTTGTATGGCTGTATCCAGCTTGAGCGAAGTACTGGCATCAAGCTCGCCTTCAAGGCTGATAATGTAGTAGTTACGTTCTTGTGATGTAGATATTTCTAACATAATAAATTTTTTTTTATAATAATATTTGATGGCTATTTTTGGGGCAATAATTATTTATTGACATGCTTCAAAGCTACACATTATGAGATAAAATGTATATATTACAAGGTTAAAAAAAATATTTTGTGTCTTATTTGATTATTGCTATATTTCCCATTTATTAGCCAAATATATATAGATATTATGCAAAAAATCACTCTAGGAGCTTATAAAATCAACCTTGAAGATGGCTTCATACGCCACATATACCACGATGATACAGAAATTATAAGAGGTATATACTCAGCAGTGCGCGACCACAACTGGGATACCGTGCCCTACACATTGAATTATTCCAAAAATGTAATCACAGAAACACATATACATCAAATATTTACATGTAGGTATGAAAAAGATCATATCAAATTTGAAGCAGCTTATGAATTGAAAGGTAGTGACACAGGGCAGTTTAGCATTACTATGAAAGGTAAAGCACGCACATCGTTTCAAAAAAACAGGGTAGGCTTTTGTATATTGCACCCCATAGAAGAATGTGCAGGCAATATATGCGATGTGACTCATGTAGATGGTGTACAAAAGCAATATAAGTTTCCCAAATACATTGACCCAAACCAGCCTATTTTAAATATCAAAGAAATGAAATGGGGAAAAGAACTTGGCATAGAGGCACATCTTACCTTTGAAGGCGACATATTTGAGATGGAAGACCAGCGCAACTGGACAGACTGCTCATATAAAACCTATTGCACCCCCTTGGAGGTACCTTTTCCGGTCATGCTCCAAGTTGGCGATGAGGTGGCTCAAGAAATAAGGCTAAATATCAAGGTGCTGAATGATGTGAATACAACTTCTAAGTCTATTACTGGTAATGCTGCAAAAGCTCCTAAAATATATTTGGGTATAGGTATTTCTACACATCGCAATACTCTCTCTGAAAACGAAATATCAGTACTCAAAAATCTTAATATTAATCATTTGCATGCTGATTTATACTTATTTCAGAATACATGGCAAGCACAACTTACAAGAGCTGTGACACAGGCAAAATTGCTAAATGTAAAACTTGAATTAGTACTGCACCTGTCGCCCGATAAGCATCATGAAGAAATAAAGCTATTTTGCAGCCATGCAGAGCTGCTCAATGCAAACCTTATTTATACCATTAATATTCAGTTGTTTAGGCAGACAGGCATGAGTGCCGATGTGTCAATGCTTTTGATAAAAACATTGCGCAATGTGTATTCAAGCACACTCATAGGCACAGGTAGCGATGCCAATTTTGCTGAACTAAATCGTGATGTATTTGATTATGAAATGTATGACTTCATCAGTTTTTCTGTAAACCCTCAGGTACATGCCTTTGACGATGTCACACTTATGGAAAATGCCGCTGCACAAGCCTATGCAGTAGAAACTTGCATGCATCTGTTCAAAAACAAACCTGTGCATGTGACACCTATCACGCTAAGGCAAAGGTATAACCCCGTAGCCCAAGATATATATGATATACCCGTGCCACTATCTGATGTGCGGCAAAATACACCATTTTGTGCAGAATGGACTCGCAAAAGCATAGAAGTATTAGCACGTTCGGGGGCAGCATCTGCCACTTATTTTGAAACTGTAGGTCCCAGAGGAGTAATGGATGAAGTGCTATTTCCTGTAGGAGAGGTATTTATGAAATATTAGTTTTATTTATTGGTCAGTACCTCTTTTTATAGCAACATGTATTTGAGTCCAAGCATTGATTACGATATTAAGTCAATAATAATTAATTATTAAATCCTAAATCATAACTAATAGCATAACTTTTTTCGAATATTATAGTAAAAGGTATCAACCAAATATAAAATTTTGCGTCTTTTATTAACGTGTGTTATCTTTTTTTCAGTTTTATACATTATTAAATGCCAAAATGCCTACCACTTTTTTGAGCATTACAACATAGACGATGGGCTTCCTCAAAACCAAGTGAATCACATATTTCGCGACAGCAAAGGATATTTGTGGGTGGCCTGCAACAAAAGTTTGGCAAAATATGACGGATATACATTTCAAAGCTTCAGCTCACCCGACTACGACTCCAGCATTTTATATAAAAGTGCACCTACGCAAATCATAGAAGATGATGAGGGCAATATATGGCTCACCCATAATAATGGGATAATAAAGTATAATTATGATGCAGACAGGTTCATAAATATGCACTTAGGAGATACTCTGCTGTCTAAGGGTTCAGACTGGATAGCTAAAGGTGCAGATGGGAGCTTGTGGATATCTGTGAAAGATGAATCATTGATAAACTATGATATAAAAACTAATAAATATAAACGATATAAATATGATGTAAATAACCCCGATGGCATGCTCAAAGGTGGCATTAACTCACTGCATGTAGATGATGACGGGGTGGTATGGTTCACCAGTTGGAGCAATGGCATAAGCAGATATAATGCTACCACAGATGACTTTACACACTATCTGCATGACCCAGCTGACACCAACAGCATCATTGATAAGCCTATCTTTGGCATGGCATCAGACTTAGAAGGAGGGCTATGGGTAGGTGCACATGACTATAGCGGCAGCGGCTACTACTTAGCAAGGCTTGATAAAAAAACAGGCAAATTTATAAGATACAAAAGTGATAAAATATTGCACAGAGGAGGATATTACCGTATGGCAAGAGACAAATTTGGGAATATGTGGTTTGCATCGCTGCTATCGGGGGTTACCACTTACGATATGGCAAATAAAAAATTTTCTAACTATCAATATGATGCCCGAAGCAAAGAGAGCATTACTGAAAACGTGATTTCTTCCATACATATAGACTACGATAATAAGATGTGGCTTGGTACTGTCAACAGAGGACTTAACAAGACCGACCTCAACCTCAAGGACATATATGTAAATAATGTATTGACACAGTTTAATGAAAATGACTTACACATACATAGGCTTGAAGAAGATATGAATCATAATATATGGATATCAGGTACCCAAGGCTTGTATATATATGATATAAAAAATAATAAACTAAAAAAAATGCAACTCCCCGACAATGTAAGAGTGGTATATGATGTAATATATGCTTTGGACAAAATGATATATTATGCAAATACAGGAGTTGCATATATGATAGACCCCAATACTTTCAAAATCACAAAACCTCATTTTAAGTACTATGGCGGACAACCAGTATTAAGATACGTTAAAAATAAAAAAGGACAAGTATTTGCTATGGTATTTGACGGAGTGTATCTGCACCGCGACGGTAATATATTTGGAAAGCCTGAACTTTTGTATATCAATCCAAAAGCAAATAACGGACACGAAAGGCTATGCCACTATGAGTATGGTGATGATATTTTTTTGGGCTCCAGCGATTATTTCATTAGATATAATTCAAAAACCGATGAAACTGAGTCATTAAGTCCGCCAGTTAAGGGCATGGGCTTTATTTGCTCAATGTATAATATGAATGATACACTTTGGGTTGCGTTTACACAAAAATTGTATAAATATTCGCTTAAGCAACATAAAGTAATATCCATAGAAAAGTATCAATATTTCAACAACGAGGAAGAGGTGATGCCCAGTGTATATCTATACTCTGACAGTAATATGTGTATTAGCACCCATTTTGGGGTATTTTCTTATAACATTTATAGCAAAAAACATACCAAACTCAACTTTTATGACAATGATAGAATAAATCCTGATTTGCTGCTACAAACCTCAAAAGGCAAATATTACCTATCTACCAACATAGGATTTATAGAATTTGCCCCTGCAAAACTAAAATCATATATCAACTTTAAGCCCAAAGTGCAGCTCACAGGGTTATATTTATTCAACGAAAATGTAGTAGCAAATGATAAGCATAAGTCTATCACTCAAAATATTATTAATGCCTCAGATATTACATTTACACATGAGCAGTCTGTATTTGCTTTGGAAATGACCATGCTCAATATGATCAATTCACAAAATAACCAATATAAATATATACTCAAAGGCTTTGACAAGAAATGGAACTTTATAGGCTCGCGCAAGGTAGCCTCATTTACCAACCTGCCACCGGGCGACTATCAATTTATATATGCAGCAGCCAACGAAAACGAACTTTGGTCTGACGAAAAATACATTAATATACATATACTTCCACCGTTTTGGGAAACATGGTGGTTTCGCATTGCTGGCTTAATATCATTAGGCGGTGGTATATACGCATTTATATTTTTTAGAACATATAACATCAAAAAGCAAAAAGAGTATCTTGAAAAACAAGTAATATTACGCACCGCCGAGATAGTGAGCCAAAAAGAAGAAATATGGGCACAAAAAGAAGAAATAGAAGCTCAACAGCACAAAATAGCCGAGCTATACAAAGACGTGACAGATAGCATACACACAGCGCAAGCCATACAACAATCTATATTGCCTACGGCAGAAATGATAGATGCTATTTTTAATGAAAACTTCATACTCTACTTGCCCAAAGATATAGTGAGCGGAGACTATTATTGGTATCATGCAGATGATGATTATGCATACATAGGTGCCATTGACTGCACAGGGCATGGTGTGGCAGGAGCTTTCATGACGCTTATAGCCCATAGTTTGATCAATAGAATTATCATTGAAAATGACCATATTATGCCCCATGAGCTACTGGATAAACTTAGTAACTACCTAATAAAAGCATTACACCAAGAGAGTGAAAAACCTATATCCAAAGATGGTATGGATGTAGCACTTTGCAGGTATGATAGGAATAATAATAAACTACACTTTGCAGGAGCCAACAACCCACTCTATTACATAAAAAATAATACCTTGGAAATACAAAAAGGAGATAATAACTCTGTAGGCCTGCAAATATTAGGCAAAAAATCAAAATTCACTTGTCATACATTTGAAATAGAAGCCGGAGATATTTTCTACCTCTTTTCAGACGGATACGCGAGCCAATTTGGAGGTGAAATGGGGGACGAAAAAATGAAATATCATAGATTTAGAGAGGTTTTGCAGCAAAATTATATGCTTCCTCTGGATGTGCAGAAATACAAACTTTCACAATTTTTGGCATCGTGGCAAATAAGCTCAGCGCAGACCGATGATATATTGGTAATAGGGTTTAAAATACCATAAAATTATACAAATTAACCCTTTACAAAATTGCGTTGCCTCACCGCTTCATACATGGCTACTCCGGCAGCTACAGATACATTGAGCGAGCCTACTTTGCCATACATAGGCAGCTTTGCAAGTTCATCTGCTTTTTTAAGCACTATTTCAGAAATGCCATATTCCTCAGAGCCTACTACTAATGCCAAAGGTCCGTCAAGGGGTATATCATACAATTGTTTTGTGGCTTTTTCGGTACATGCTACCACTTTTAGCCCTGAGTCTTTGAGGTATTTTATAGTTTTCTCTAGGCTGTCTTCTTTGCATACAGGCACATAACTGAGTGCTCCACTGGAGGTTTTCATCATGTCTGCATTGAGCATGGCAGAGCCCTTTTTAGGCATTACTATGGCATGCACACCTGCACACTCACAGCTACGTATGATGGCTCCTGCATTGCGCACGTCGGTGATTTCATCCAATATGAGTACAAAAGGATTTTCACCCAGCTCATACACATGGGTAATGATATGGTGCAGGTGCCCATAGCTCACAGGAGATATAAAGGCTACTACCCCTTGATGATTTTTAGTAGTCATGCCATTGATTTTGGCCTCAGGCACAAAGGCCAAATTTATAGACTGCTTTTGCGCAAGTTTTACCAAATCTCCAAACCCTTTAGAACTATTGGAAATGAGTATTTTTTCTATTTGCCTTCCGGCACTCATACATTCCATTACAGCATGCATTCCGTATATGATATCAGATGTATTTTTTTTATTCATTATTTTTCTATTATACCTTTGCGCCAAAGCTCTACTGTGCCATTCCACACGTCTGTATAGTCTTTGGAGCGGTTGAGCTCCCAATAATAGTCGCCGTGTGTATTAAGGCGAGCCATAAAGTCAAACCTCAGCGCAGGTATATTGGGCTTTTTGTAATATTCCCAAGTTTCTTTCATATCAGTACGCTTTACCTTGTCAGGCATTCCAAATATTATATATACCATGCCTTGGTCTGTTTTCCAACCTTCTTTATAGCTTGTGAATAGTTTATTGGCTTGCTCCACCTTGCGGTAATAGTTTCGTATCATTCTGCGCGCCAGTTCTTTATCTTGTCCTATGTCTATCCAAAAGTCGTCTAATTTTTTTTTCGGACTTGTAGATGCTTTCACAGCCTTTCGCTCCTCATCAGTGGCTATGTATATGATAGGGTCTGCCACATCTTTGAGCCGTGTGAGTTTTGGATATTTGCCTGTTACAGATATTACTTTTTTATGACAATTATCATTTGTAGAGCAGTATATATAGGTGCCTTTTTTATGAAAATATATCTCATCTTCATTATCTACAGAAGCTGTGCTGTCGGGCTCAAGACTTAGCTCATTTTCATCATTGCTATTTATCAATTGCGGAGGGTAGGCAATATTAAAGGTGTACTTGATATATTTAATTCCTATACTTGTACTATTGTTTGAATGTATGTGTAAAGTATCATTCACATTAACATACCGCTCAAAGTATGGATATTTATTTTTATGATTCAGTAACATAATATCCCCGTAATTATGTTTTTCAAAAATTTTTATGGCCGCATCATGTATATACTCATCATCATTTTCATTAGTATAATATTTAATAAACAGGTATGCAGTATTTGTATTGGGCTTGGGGATTTTGAATTTAAGTAATATTTCATGATTGCTGTATGGTGCAGCTTTCAGAGTGCGTTCGTGTTGAAATACTACATTTTTGCTCTCATAGCTTTCACACATACGGTATGATATATACCAGTATTGTTTTTGCATCAGTTGCTGCAGCAAGCCCGACTCCATACTAATATCTACTTTGAGCCACACAGCTATGGAGTCTCCATCTGTTTGCAATATATGCTTAGCCCACAATTCATCTTCCAAATCATATTGATATGCAAAATTCCATTTCGACATTCTACCTTGAGAAAATGTGAATAAACTGCAACACATCAGCCAAAATATTACTAGTATACGGATAGTAGCCATATGTATAACTATAAATCTCATTGCAAATCAACACACAAATATTATCAATTCATGAATAATATTAGTATCTCTACCCAATAGCATATTGTTTTTATTAACTTTGTAGCATAATTAATGGATATTATGCAATTTATCAACCCTTCATTGCTCCTGCCCGATAGTATTAAAGCACTTAGCCACAGCTATATACATGCTCAGCCTTATCCACACGTAGTGATAGACAATTTTTTAACATCAGACATGGCCACTCGCCTGCATGATAACTTTCCTACATATGATATATTTAACAAAAAATATCAAGGATATAATGAATACAAAGCTGAAGGTTCCAACTTTGAAGATTTTCATCCTGCTTTTACAGAACTCAAAAATATGGTGTCCTCGCCCCAATTTTGTCAATGGATATCTCAAATTACACAAATCGAAAGCCTGTTTGTAACTAATGATGCACTGGGCACTGGCTTGCACCAAGGTAAAAAAGGCAGCTTTCTTGACATACATATAGACTTTAGCATGCACCATCTGCAAAATGTGTACCGCAGGCTCAATCTGCTCATATTTTTTAACCCCGGCTGGCAAGAAGAGTGGCAAGGCCACACTGAGCTTTGGAACCATGACATGACCCAATGTGTCCAAAAGGTATTACCCTCATTCAACAGAGCACTCTTATTTCAGACTACAGGCAAGTCATACCACGGCTATGGCAAAATATCACCCCCGGAGCACATCACACGCAAGTCATTTTACAGCTACTTTTATACCACTACACACGGCGACCAAAATAGTACTTACAACGACACCATATTTACCGCTCGCCCCGAAGAAAGCAAAGCCAAAAAGTTCACTACCAAAGTAAAAGAGGCAGCCAAAAATTTTGTAAAAAAGACATTGAAAAAATCAAATATTAAGTTTTAAGGGGTATTTCGCAAATAAATTTTGCCACTTCGTCATTTTTGGTGAGTTTTAATCATTGGTGTATTTGTGACAAATTCAGCTTTCATATTAATTACCATATAATAATATAACATTTCACCCAAAACAAATCCCTGCAACCCCGCCCAATAATTT
>JANRIG010000038.1:0-34375 GCA_033765235.1 Cytophagales bacterium
TTGGCAAAGGTTAGCTTCAGGAGAGTCTATCACAGGGGTGTTCAAGCGCATTTCGCGCACCGGCGATACTGTATGGCTCAATGCCATATATAATCCTATGAGAAATGCGGAAGGCAATGTAGTGAAAGTTATAAAATTTGCTACTGATATTACTACACAACAAGATATATTGGCAGAAAGCAACCTGTCACTAAGTTATAAAGAGTGACAATGACATGGCTTTCTAATCAGTCGCTTGGCTATGCCGACTGACTAATATTACAGGGCATCATGCACAATATCATGCTCACTACCATTGTTATATTGTTATTATATACCCTACACTTATTTGACATCTAAATAATATGGTGCCATGAGTTGAATGAAGGCAGCACTGTATTTACCATCTTTATCACAAATATGCAACTCGCTCTCATGCAATATATTAACTGATTTTTCAAAACATGCTATTATCCTCAATATTTTGTCATGCTTGGTATAAATCTTTATTTTTTGGGTCAAAAACAACCCCTTTTCTATAGCTTTTACACAAAACTCATCCATCATATCTGTCGGAAGCATTACATAAAACTTACCTGACGGTGATAATAATCTGTGTACAGCGTACAATAATTGCGTATGCGAAAGCAGCGATGTATGCTTGCTGTTTTTTTTACCATCGTTCAAGGGTAATAATTGCCCTGTATAAAAAGGGGGGTTGCAGATAATAATATCAAATAAATATTTACTATCAGGCATATAATGCTGAATGTCAATATTATATATATGCAATCTATCGTTCCACGGCGAATTCAAAAAATTCTTGCTTGCTTCTGCAGCAGCCAAAGTATCTATCTCTACAGCATGTATTTGTGCATGGCATTTTTGGGCTATCATCAGGGCTATTACACCAGTGCCTGTGCCTATATCAAGTGCATGATTATTGGGTATATCCACAGGTACCAAAGCACCCAATACACATGCCTCTGTAGTGATTTTGAGTGGATTATATTTTTGCCAAATATGAAATTGCTTGAATACAAAAGGCTTATCGTACTTCTTGCTCATAACCTTCATCTATCTGCAAGTCTGGTTTTTGTGCAGCTTTCACCGCCAAGGCATCGCACATTTCATTTTCTTTGTGCCCGGCGTGCCCTTTTATCCATTTATACGATATTTTATAATTTTTAGACACCTCCAAATACTTCCTCCAGAGGTCTGCATTTTTTTTGTCTTTATAATTTTTTTTGTCCCATTCATACACCCATCTTTTGGTGATGGAGTTTATTACATATTCTGAGTCACTTTGTATCAATATGGGCAGGTCTGTGCGCTTGAGTGCTTGCAGGGCTTTTATCACTGCCATGAGCTCCATACGGTTGTTGGTAGTGTATCTGTACCCATCAGACATGGTTTTTTCATTGCCACCATACCTCATCAGTACTCCATACCCTCCCGGTCCGGGGTTGCCCGAGCAAGCACCATCCGTATATATGTATATAGTGTTCATCTACCTATTATTAAGTATATTTTTCAACCCCGATATTTCTTGGTCAGCTATGGCAGGGAAGTTTGCAATACGCAGCGTAGTATCTTTTAGAGGTCCATAACCTGAGCCCAGCTCATATCCTTCTGCATTGGTCTTAATTTTTATGGCAGATATATGCTCTTTAGCAGCAGACAATGTGATTACAGTATGCGACCTTACTTCAGGGTTTGTGATATATGGCTTAAATGTATTATGGTTTTCAAAATAATTATACCAATCATGCGCTCTTTGCTCTATCATGCGGTGAGTATCTGCAATGGGTGGCATTTGCTCCAATACTCTTGATAGCAGGTATATATTGAGCACATTGGGGGTGTAGGTCGTTTGATAGTCTTTTATTTTTTCAGCCATGCTCAATATACTGTTGTAGCGTACTATGCTTTTTCTACGCTTTGCGCTATCTATGGCTCCCGGCGACAGTATCATGATACCAAGCCCTGCCGGCAATCCAAAGCATTTTTGTACAGAGCCATACACTATGTCATATTTTTTGGTATCAATATATATTCCGCCTAAGCATGAGGTACAATCCAAGGCGGTGAGTGCTTGAGGGTGCATCTTGTATGCTGTATCTATCACAGAGTCGTGCAATTGGGTGCCTGTAGAGGTTTCATTTTTGGTAAAGGCAAGTAAGTCAGCACTTTGTGTTATAGGGTATGTATCTACTTTTAATACATTTTGTGCATCAAAAGGATAGCCTGAGGCAGCATCATTTATGTTTTTGGTATATTCAAACCACTTTTTGCCAAACTCGCCGTTGTAGTAATGTACTGACTGAGTACTTATATCTTGTGCTATTATTTCCCAACATTCGGTGGCAGACGAGGTGTAGAGTATGGTATAATCTTTGGGAATGTATAATTTCTCGTGCAATAATGTAATGACCTTTTGTGAAATAGCCACAAACTCTTTGCTGCGGTGGCTTATACTTAGTATATTTTGGTCAAATGCATCTTGCAAATATTGGGCTAAAGCAGGATTTACTTTAGATGGACCTACGTTGAACGATATCATATTATTTTCACTAAAAATTTGGGCGCAAAAGTAATATATTTGCCATTATTTTTTTGTACTCAAGCGATATTTATTACAGTATCATGAAAGAAACAACTCTGCCAGCAAATAATCTGCCACCAAAGTGGCTATGCAGCTGTTAGTCACAGCGTTGGTGCTGGATTTGCCTACTTCCAAGGCACCTCCTTTGGTAAAAAATCCTTTGAACGCAGATATAGAAGATATCAAAAAAGCAAAAGCTACAGACTTCACTACTGCCAATATCACATTATAAGGCTGAAAGTTATACCTTATACCATATATATACTCCTGCCCCGTGACTACCCCTGACAGTACCGCTGCCGCATACCCTCCAAACAGGCCTAAAAAACCTGAAACCACTACAAGGAGAGGAAACATGAGCATGGCAGCCACTATTTTGGGCAGTACCAAATATGACGAGGAGTTTATACCCATTACCTCAAGGGCATCTATTTGCTCTGTAATGCGCATAGTACCCAGATTGCCCGCTATAGCAGATCCTACCTTGCCCGATAGCACTACACATGTGATGGTAGGTGCCAGTTCCAGCACTTCCATGTCGCGCACCACAGTGCCTACTATATACATAGGCACAAGCGGGCTCACCAGATTGTGCGCTGTCTGTATAGAAGATACCGCACCTATAAAGGTAGATACTATCATTACTATAAATATGGAGTCTAATCCTATGAGTACACACTCATCTATGATAAGGCGAGGATATACTTCAAATTTTTCGCGCTTGGTCACCATTGACCATAAAAATATGAAATATTTGCCCACCTGCTTTAGGTGGTAAGTCATGTGATACATGCTGCAAAGATATTAGTATAGATGTTATCTTTAATTATTACGATAAATATTTATGTAAAATTTTTTTTTTCATAATTAAATTTTATTATTGTAAAAAAATATACTATATGAAACATATTATTACAATCATTAGCTCATTATTATTAATATCTACATTACAAGCGCAGTTAAGTTCAGGCACTATAGCAGTAGGCGGTGCATTTGGCATACAGCTTGGCTCATCATCTGCCAAAAGCGGTACTGTATCAGCAGACGGTCCTTCAAGTTTTAATTTTATTATATTACCGTCAGGTCAATATTTTATATCACCACAAATAGGTATTGGCATGCAACTAGGTTATGGAGTGTCTTCTACCAGCCAAAAATCTGCCGGCTCTAATCCTATAGAGTCAGGTACAAGTTCTTCACAATTAGTCATATCACCATATGCAAGATATTACAAATCATTGTCAGAGGAAGGTAGATTTTACTTTTTTGCTCAAGGTGCTTTCGGACTTACGCTCGAAAGCGGCTCTACAAAATCAGGTAATATAACAACAGACCAGCCGGGCAGTACTACTATTACAGTTGGCTTTAGCCCCGGCATCATGTTTTTCCCTGCTAAGAAAATTGGTTTAGATGCTACTTTGGGTAATGTATTGGCATTTAGAAGCAAATCTACCACCCAAAAAGCCAGTGGCAGCATACCTGAAAGTTCTACAAGCCAAACTACAATAGATTTGTTTAATGTAAATTCTCTTGGCTTCACATTTGGATTGCACTATTTTTTTGGTAAATAACAATTAAGCTGTATAATAATTAACCCATGAAAAAATACATCATAATATTTCTAATACTGCTTTTTGCATGTACCAAAGACAAAGAAGTAGTATCACCCTCAACTGATACAAAAACTCACTCAGTACATCTAAGTGGTGTTAGTGTTACTGTATCCGAAGATAAAATTGTGATTTCAACTGCCGCTAAATCCAAAGACAAAAGCACACGCTTAGATGCTATGAGTACAATAGAAATAAGTAGAAAAAAACCTTATGCCATTACCCAAATAAATGCATTGCCCGGCAATGAAACTGTGAGCAAAACTATACAGCCCGTGAAGCCTCTCGGAGGTGCTATTGTATCAGGCAGTGAATCAGCAAGTAGTAGCTGCCCCATGTTGAGTGAGATAGAAACAATATTAAAAAAAAGGTCGAGTCAAATAAGCATGGACGATTACTGCACTATACTGCAATTTTTGTCATGCCTGCTTTCAAACCCTTCGCAATATGGTAC
The DNA here is from genome assembly GCA_033765235.1 of Cytophagales bacterium. Taxonomy (GTDB): domain Bacteria; phylum Bacteroidota; class Bacteroidia; order Cytophagales; family UBA9547; genus JANRIG01. The sequence goes on from JANRIG010000038.1 coordinate 4,649, forward strand.
ATCTAGCTTAGATTTAGATGATATTTCAGCATTAGATGCAGATGATATAGCATTAATATGCGGATACGTATCATGCCCTGCATGCTCAGCCCTTAGTTCTCAAGTTACAAATAAGCCTCTAAAAGTGGTTGGCACAATCAATATAGATGGTGTCACTTACAATGGCACACGATTAAGTTGCTCAAAATCAAACTCAAGTAATTATGATTCAAGGTATATGTCCTTTAGTACAGGGTCTTCGAACTCAAGTGCTTCCCTTAGTGTTTACAATTCCAGTTCAAGTTCAAGCTCAAGTACTTCATGGACAGGTTCTTTATATTATGAATCCAGATATTACTATGCTTACTCATACAACAGCTCCAATTATTTGGCTGTAACCTCTAACAGTGATGGCACATTGAGTGTGTCCGGCAGATTTTCTACATCATCTTCAGGTAGCACATCATCTTCATCTAAAACATTAGAAGTATCTGCAACCATAGGTGCTTGCAGCAGTGATGATTGACAATTTATATATACATGAAAATACTTAAAATATATCACACTATAGCATTGGGAATATTGACACTTATGTGTACCTGCAAGGGTCCTGAAACCATCATATCAGGACCTATTACAGTAGAACTTAGTATGTCTAATACCAACGTGAACTTATATGACAATACTGAAGTAACTGTGAAAACAAGCAATACCACAGATAAATCACAAAGTATCACTTTTAGTTTTTTCTTATCATCAGATGCAAATTATAGTACCGATGATGCGTACCTTACAAGCCAATCATTAAATATACCCACAGGCAGCAATACTCAAACTGTAACAGTAAATATTAGTATTGGCACCTCCGGCAAAAACTATTTATTGGCAAGATACATGCCGCCTTCTAAAACAGAAAATATGACTGCATCAGTAGAGTTTACACTCACTACTACAGGTAATGCACAAAGCAAAACAGATAGAGTAAAACTTTCCAACTACTCTACACCTATCTCTGATAAGACATCATGCAGTTCATTTTATCATTATTTTTATACCTCGCTCACAGGCGTAGGCAGTTCTCTTACATTTTACTATAACCTATACCTATCTAAAGATACTCAGTATGATGCACAGGATATAAAGTTTTACTCAAGCAATACCTCAAGCACCATTTACAACTATTTAGAAGCTAAGAACAATTACATCACCATACCTAACACTGCTGCTACAGGTACATATTATTTATTAGTGTACGGCTACTATTATGACAGCGACCAAGGTAAAAACGTATATATGACGTTGCCCTCCAATTCGTTTAAGGTTACAAATAATGCCTCATCATCGCCATACACCATTACAGGAGTATATCTGTCTGGCAATGAGTTTACTATTGGGAGTGATTATAGTGTGAATACAGGGGTGCTATATGGTGGAGGCAACTCATCTAATAGCAGTACTTATGCTTATTTTTACTATTATTTCAGTACCGACAGTCTCTATTCTTCAAATGATATTTATGTCACAAACAGCTATAATACAGTAAATATTGGCAACAGTTCTGTTTCTGATGATATTACTTTTATTAAAAGTTCATCAAGCAGCACCAGTACTTCTGCTTTGACACCCGGAAGCTATTATTTGATAGTAAGAATTCAATATTCAGACTACTCATGCGGCAGCACATCAAGCTACAGCTATGTGGACTATAGTTCTGGCAAAATTACTTTAAAAGAGCCTGATTTAAGTGTTACAGGCATTAGTTTTACTACTACCACAGCTACAAAAAATTCAACTTTTCTTATAGTATTTCTACATATTCTAACTTAAATAACGATAGATATATGTCTGTAAATATTTATCTTTCAACAGATAATACATTTTCTATTTCAGATTATTATTTGGACCAATATAGTCTATATTTTTATACAGGTACAAACACCAATAGCGATGATGTTACCATCCCGTCTTCCATACCGTCAGGCACATATTATGTACTGGCGCGATATCAAAAAAATACAGGTGGTGAATATTATGTGACTTCATCAACGCAGCAAGTTATGATAGGTACAACCGGAACTTGCGTATTTTATAGAAATACATCAAATAGTATATATACTTATAAATATTTATTTATCAATGACGAATATAAAGATGACTTATACTATTACAGTTCATCAGGTGTTCCTTCTAATTGTACAAGTATAAATAGTATTACTACTTATAAGTTTACAACTATCCCGGGCACATATACATATAAAATTATGAGTCAAAATTCGCTCACGCAAGGCACAGTACTCAAGACAGGTAGTATCACCATCACTGATAATGGATGCGTGTTTCAAGATATTGATTAGTGATTCAGTATTTTTACACTATTGTGAAATGACAACTAATGTACGGAAATAATTCCGGGTCTGTAGATTTTACTATGAATAGAGTCATATTTTCATTTTCTCATATTTATTTTTTTCACGTTCACTATTTGCCCTTTGTTTTTTACGGCATCTATGGCAGCATTAAATTCAAAACCTACCAGCAGCAGCAGTGAGGCTATATAAAACCATAGCAGCAGACCAATAAAAGTGCCTATGGAGCCATAGGTTTTGTTATAGTTAGCATAGTGGTCTAAATAGTATGAAAAAATATACGTAGTCACTACACTCAGTATAGTAGCTAATACCGAGCCGTACGAGAAAAAACTCCAACGTGTTTTCACCGCAGGTGCTATAGAATATATGACTGATATAGCTGTAAAAAACAGGGCTATCACTACCACATACCTCACAATGTGCAGTATACTTGCAAAATTTGATTTGATGATTTCGTACTTTAATAAATAACTTATATAGTATCCTCCATAACTCACAGAGCCTATGGCCAATATGAGTGCACCTACCAGTATGAGCATAATGACAAATGCTATGAGCCTGGTAGTGATGAAGTTGCGCTTGTCCACTGCATTGTTGTAGCACTCATTGAAGGCCGACATCATAGATAGTGTGCCGTTCATGGCAGCCAATATTGCTAATATAAACCCTACAGACATTACCCCTGTGTGTGGCTTCAGGTTTATGTCTAATATCACTTCTTGCAACATCAGATAAATAGACTCAGGCATGGAGTCTTCTATAAATAACAATACCTCATGTGTGAAATCAGGGATGGGAATATAAGGGATGATATTTATCAAAAATAATATGCCCGGAAAAAATGCTAAAGTAAAATTAAATGCCATGGCCTGTGCCTTGTGCACCACATTATCATTGACCAATTCACGAAAAAAATCTGTCAATATCTCGCGCAAGCTCAGCTTATACTTAGTGATTTTGATATTATGCACTGCAAGTAAGAGTATGGCAATATATTTTTTGGATAGTTTCAATATGTAGGAATTTGCATTACTATTTAGGTGGTATAGGCTTTTCCATCATGGTGCCACATTTGTTGCAGGTGCATAGGTTAATGTTTTCATAAAAATTGTTCATTACTGTAGGTAGCTGGGTCACTATATCACTCACATGCAGCGTGTGTTCATGCAGTTTATTTCCGCAGTTTTCGCAATACCAAAGGAAGCTGTCAGGCTCTTCCACAAACCTATACCGCTCTATCACCAGCCCTATGGTATTTGCATATCTTACAGGCAAATGTGGGGTTTTTGGAGGTAGCAAAAACATATCGCCTTGACGTATATGTATATCGCAAAAGGTATCATTTTCTATTACTTTGAGTAGCATATCTCCTTCTAATTGGTAAAATAGTTCTTCGCCATGGTTGTAGTGATAGTCTTTGCGGGCATTAGGTCCGCCTACTATCATCACTATAAAGTCAGAGTTTTGTACATACACTTGTCTGTTGCCCACAGGAGGCTTAAGCAGGTGTCTGTTTTCATCTATCCATTTTTGTAAATTGAAAGGAGGTAGCATAAGATTAAATATAAATATTTACTAAAGTCGTAACTTTTAATGTATTAATCACGTTTTTTGAGTAAATGTTACATTTATGTTAAATATTATTCCAAATTTACTTTTTGCAATCATATTGGCAACGGCTGCATATTTTGCCATCAAAAATTTCGGAAAAATAAAGCGCAATATTTTGCTTGGCAAACCTCAAAAGCGCAACGATAATCCTACAGCACGCCTGAGAATGATGCTGTTAGTTGCCTTTGGGCAACAAAAAATGTTTGACAGACCTATTTCGGCATTGTTGCACTTGTGTGTATACGTAGGGTTTGTAGTGGTGAATATAGAAATGTTGGAGATAGTGACAGATGGCTTGTTTGGTACGCACAGAGTACTGATGGGAATATTAGGACCATGTTATGCAACTTTAATTAATATTTTTGAATTTTTGGCTGTTGCTGTGATATTGGCATGTGTGGCATTTCTCATTCGCCGCAATGTACTCAAGGTAGGCAGATTTCAAAGTGCCGAAATTAAAAATTGGCCTTGGCTGGATGCCAACCTTATATTAACCATAGAAATAGCACTTATGGTTGCATTTTTGACAATGAATGCCTCAGACAAAGCCTTACAATTGCAAAATATATCTCATTTTGCAGATACAGGTACATTTTGGGTGAGCGGTATGTTTGTGCCTCTTATCAGTAATTTTGATACTAATATTCTATTAATATTAGAAAGAGCATCGTGGTGGGTGCATATAATTGGGGTATTGCTGTTTTTAAACTACCTGCCGTTTTCAAAACATTTGCACATCATGTTGGCTTTTCCCAATACCTATTATGCCAATTTGCAAACAAAGGGTGCCATGAATAATATGAGTGAAATAACCAATGAGGTAAAAATCATGCTCAATATGCCTGCAGACAACACTCCTCCTGCTGATATAAAGCGATTTGGTGCCAAAGATGCAACTGACCTTACTTGGTACAATATCCTTAATGCATACACCTGTACCGAGTGTGGGCGATGCACCTCCGTGTGCCCTGCCAACCTTACAGGCAAAGCACTCTCACCACGCAAAATCATGATGGATACCCGCGACCGAATGGAGGAAATAGGCAAAAATATAGACCTCAACGGCACGTTCAAAGATGATGGCAAAACTTTGATAGATAGCTACATATCGCATGAAGAGCTGCTTGCATGTACTACTTGCAATGCGTGTGTAGAAGCGTGTCCGGTCAATATCAGTCCATTAGAAATAATACTTGAACTGCGCCGCTACAAAATCATGGAAGAGTCGCAAGCACCGCAAAGCTGGAATATGATGTTTCAAAACATGGAAACAAGTTTTGCACCTTGGAAGTTTGCCCCCTCAGACCGTGCCAAGTGGACAGAGGGCATGTAATTTTTTTAGGAATAATAGCTTCAATTTTTTTGCTTGTATCTAACTTTTGGATAACCCCTGCAATGTTAAATTTATGTAAAGTCTGAACTTTATAAAATTATATTTTGTAGGAGTATTTTATTTACTATACTATTAACTAAATCAAAACTAAAAAATATGAAAAAATATGTAATCACGGGTTCTATAGGGCACACCGGAAAAATCATAGTAGCTGCACTTGCCAAAGCCGGACATGATGTGGTAGTAGTCACCTCCAAAGAAAGTAACAAAGCTGCCATAGAGCAGTTGGGTGCCAAAGCTGCCGTAGGCAGTATCAAAGATGCAACTTTTGTAAAAAATGCATTTGCAGGTGCAGAAATAGCCTACACTATGATACCAGCCGACTTTACGGCACAAGATTTTCGTAAATATCAAAATATGATAGGCGATAATTATATTCAGGCTATCACAGGTGCAGGCATCAAATATGTAGTAAACCTCAGCAGTGTGGGTGCGCACATGGGCAATGGCGCAGGAGTGGTAGATGGATTGAGCGATTTTGAAAAAATGCTTGATGCTTTAGCCACAGTAAATGCCGTGCACCTGAGACCTTCATTTTTCTATTACAACTTTTTGGCTCAAATACCCATGATAAAAGGTATGGGTATCATGGGTGCCAACTATGGCAGTATGGATACACCTATACTACTCACCCACACCGACGATATAGCAGATGTGGCTTTAGAATATTTGCTCAATCCTACATTCAATGGTCACACAGTGAGGTATATAGCCAGCGATGACCGCACGCTTGGTGATGTATGCAAGCTCATAGGTAATGCCATAGGCAAACCTCTAAACTGGGTGCAGTTTCCAGACGACCAAGCCAAAGCAGGTATGTTGCAAATGGGATTGCCGGAGACTATTGCCAATGGATATATAGAGCTTGGAATAGCTTTCAGAGAGGGAAAAATGGAGGCGCACTATCGCCAAAATCCACCCGCTGCTTTGGGCAATATAAAATTAGAGCAATACATTCCGGAGTTTGTAGCAGCATACCAACACGGAGGCGGGGCACATTAATGAAGTAATGTGTGGCATTGCATTACTCTAAATAAGATTGAGATTCAGGGTTTAATATTCGTTGATTGATAAATCACAATATTAATTCTTATGTAATACAATTTACGCATATTTGCATGCCCTAATTGATAATATTATGTATGAATTATCCCCCGACGATAAGCAAAAATATTTAGATGAGTTAATGCAGTTTTTAGCTATCCCATCTATAAGTGCCGATGCAAAATATAAACCTGATGTTGCAAAAGCAGCACAATTTGTGATGCAAAGCATAAAAAACATTGGCATAAATGATGTAAAAATTTACGAAACCACCGGTCACCCCATTATATTTTGTCAATATCTCACAAATCCGGAGTTGCCTACAGTGCTGGTATATGGTCATTATGATGTGCAGCCTGCCGAACCTTTGGAGCTTTGGCATCATCCGCCCTTTGAGCCTGTTATTATAGACGAAAAAATATATGCCAGAGGAGCATGCGATGACAAAGGTCAAATGTATATGCACATTAAAGCACTACAACTTATGATAAACCATAGTGAAGTGCCATGCAATGTCAAATGCATATTTGAGGGTGAAGAAGAAATAGGCTCTGAAAATATTGCTGCCTTTGTACATGACCATAAAGAGATGCTTGCAGCCGATGTGGTACTTATTTCAGACACTGCCATGGTAGCCAACGACATACCTTCAATAGATGTAGGTCTGAGAGGAATAACCTATCTTGAAGTAGAAGTGACAGGGCCAAATCGTGACCTGCACTCAGGAGTATATGGCGGTGCAGTGGCAAACCCTATTAATGCACTTTGCCATATAATATCGCTACTGCACGATGCAAATAAAAAAGTAGCCATACCCGGATTTTACGATGATGTATTAGAAGTGCCTGACTATGAAAGAAATATGATTAATTCGGTGCCATTTTCTATATCACAATATACCAAAGATTTAGAAATAAATGAGGTATGTGGCGAAGCCGGATACACATCCATTGAGCGCACAAGCATAAGACCTACCCTTGATGTGAACGGTATATGGGGTGGCTACATGGGTGAGGGCTCCAAAACTGTTTTACCCTCCAAGGCTTATGCCAAAATATCCATGAGATTGGTACCCAATCAAAATTCAGAAAAAATATTACAACTATTTATTAATCACATCCAAAATATTACTCCACCTTACATCAAGGTAAAGGTAAACCCTATGCATGGGGGCGAACCTTATCTTATGCCTACCACATCTAAAGCATACAGAGCAGCGGCTATGGCTTATGAAAAAACTTTTGGCAAAAAACCATTGGCTACCCGCGGAGGTGGCAGTGTGCCTATAGTGTCATTGTTTGATAAAGTGCTGGGTGCCAAATCAGTACTTATGGGCTTTGGTCTTGATAGCGATGCTATACACTCTCCTAATGAACACTTTGGAGTTTATAATTATTTCAAAGGTATAGAAACCATTCCCTATTTTTATAAATATTACACTGAACTCACATGATTGCAGCCTATGCTCAAAGATATACTTATAGTATTCATAGGTGGAGGTGTAGGCAGTGTGGTGAGATATTTGCTCAATAAATATTTGAGCCAAGTATTTGCACACTTCCCGTTGCATACTTTCATTGCCAATGTATTAGCTTGTGCCATTTACGGTGCTTTGGCAGCGTGGATATACCAAAGCACTCAAGATAGGTATAAACTATGGATACTTACAGGCTTTTGCGGAGGCCTCAGCACCTACTCTACTTTTAATTATGAAATAATAGAATATATTAAAAACGGACAATATATCGCTGCAATAATTTATATTTTAGTAACATTAATAATAGGTGTCGGTGTGTTTTGGGGTGCAGAATTATTAGTAAAAAGCTAAATATTAGTTTATATCTTTACCTATTGTCGCTCGTGTACACACGAGTGACGAATATTACAGGGCATCTTGCCATTTTTCAGTCTCTTGCATTCACACGAGCTACTGAGTGTGAATATACCATATCAGATACTAATAACACGACAAAACTTAACAGCAACTTAACATTGCCTTAACACAAAGTACATATACATGTATTAATTTTATAAACTGATATCCATGTGTATGAAGCTAAGCAGGCTCCTATTGTTTTTGTGTTTATTTATTGTTGCAAATTTGTGCTGGGGGCAGACAACATACACACAAAATTTTGATACCCCTGGAAATTGGACAGGAGGCACCATGGGGTCTTATACAACAGACAAAGGCTATTGGCAGTCAGGACAACCAGTAGTTTTTAGTTGTAGTAACGGTGCATTAAGACAAAATTCGGCAACACAAGATGGATTTCCAGCTACCAGAAGTAGTTCTACCCATTCTTGGCGATTAGAAGACAGTGGTACTGGTTCATGGAGAGCATTGATTACTACAGGTGGTGTAGGAACTTTCTCTCTTTATGTCAGGAGATGGGATAATAGTCCCAATCCAAGTTACATTTGTGAGTACTCTATCAATAACGGTTCATCTTACACTTCTGTCCAAACAATTGACAATACCTGGCTGGGTTCGAGTGATTGGAAACAAGTTAGTGGTGTAATAAACACAAATAATACTTCTGGTTTAAGTTCAGATGATATTATTATCAGAATTAGAAGGGTTTCTGGTGAAAGACTTATGATAGATGATTTTGAAATGACAGATTATGCCTCCGCAGGTTGCACCGCCCCCACCACACAAGCCGTCGCTTCGGCTGCTACTTCTGTTACTTCTACTACCTCTACGCTCAACTGGGTGCGTGGCAACGGCAATAACCTATTGGTAATACTGCGCCCTACAGCAGCATCAAATGCCACTCCTACCAACGGCACAGGCTATGTGCCCAATACCCAATATGGTCTTGGAAATACCATCAGTGGTCCAAATTTCTCCGTTTACACAGGTACAGGCACTTCTGTAGCCATCACCGGGCTCACACCCTCTACCCAATACACCATGGTGGTGTATGAATACAATGATACAGGCATATGCTACGAAACCACAACTATAAGTTCAGTAAACTTTACTACCTCAGCACCACCAGCATCAGTCATTACGCTTTCATCCCCTTCACAAATTGGTGCTGGAAATGTAGTGCAAGCTGCCAATAACCATATTGCCTCTAATTTTCAAGCAGCTGTTACTGTTTCAAATACTACCCTCACCGCCTTAGCATTTACGCTTGGCAACGGTGGAGGCACCTACAATGCCACCAACTTGGGCAACCTAAGGCTTTGGTACAATGGCACTTCCAATACCTTTGGCAGTGCAGTACAAATTGGAAGTACAATTTCTGCTGCACCCGCCGTAGGAGTAGCTGCTACTTTCACAGGTTTAACTCAAGTAATAAATAGTGGCAGCACCGGTTATTTTTGGATTACTACTTCCATATCAGGCACTGCAGTTATTGGAAATACCTTTAACATAGTAGCCAATCCTATTTTTACCTTTGTAGGGGGCAATACCACAGGCAGCATCACCGCAGGAGGCAACCAAACCATCATAGCAGCACCCAGTGCAGAAACAGATGTAGTATCAGTTACCGGCAGTGAGGCAGTTAGTATCAGTTCTATTATTAATACATCCGGTCCACTCACCTCTGTACAAGGCACTCAAGTGTGGCAATTTACCATACGCGATGGAGGTGCCGACCTCACAGATAGCGATAATTACGCATCTATAGTCACTCATATCAGGTTGGCTCAAGGTACAGGAAACGCTGTAAACACTTGGAACACAGCCATACAAGCAGTAGATTTATTTGATGGAACTACTCACTTAGCATCTGGTATAGTTACTGCAAGTAATATTAGTTTCACCGGCAGCCCATTGGTTACCGTGGCAGATGGCACATCAAAAACTCTAAGTGTGAGACTTACCGTAAAAAATCCTTTGCCCTCAGATGCACCAGATGGAGACGATTTTGTATTTAGCTTATCCAATGCCAATATTACACTGAGCGGCACAGGGTCAGGTACTTCTTCATTTCCATTTATACAATCTGTAAATGACCAAAATGCCATATCTGTTGTAGCTACTTTACTTACTATCACCGGGCAAGCCAGCTCCGTAGCAGTGAACAATGCCATGTCTCCTTCTGTAGTTTTTAAAGCTGTAGATGCCAATGGAAATGTGGATATTATTAGCTCTGGTTCTGTTACTATTTTCAGTACAGGTACGCTGAGTGGTACTTCTACTAACTCTGCTACCTTTGCTGCAGGCTTAGCTACGTTCAGCAACATCAGGCATTCTGTAATAGGCAGCAATTTTGTATTGTACAGCACTAATACCATATCTGTAACCAATGCTACAACCACCTCATTTAATGTATTGGAAACCACAAATTTCGAATCAGGCGACTTGGCAATACTTGCCATGAACTCAAATATTTCAGGGGGTAATGAAGAGTTTTCTTTTATTATTTTTAAAGACTTAGTAGTAGGTACTTCCATAGATTTTACTGACAACGGGTATGAACGCCAAAACAATGATGAATGGGGAGATACGGAAGGAGCAATAACATTGACACGTACAGGAAGCACATTGGCAGCAGGTACTGTCATTACCATAGAAGCCATTGGCAATGCCGAAGATGATGCAGATTTCAATATTTATGTAGGTGGAGTAAATGATGATGCCAATTGGACAATAGGCGAATCACTAAATATGACTGCCGGTGCAGGATTTAATATGAATAATGCAGATGAAATATGGATGATGCAAGGTGGTACTTGGACAAATCCGGCAGGCAATCATAATGCCGAATATGTAGGAGGTAATGTATTATATGGGTGGACAGCCACAGATTGGGATGCTAACCTTACAGCAGATGGTAGCGATAGAGGTACTGATGCCTCAGCTTTGTACCCGGGTTCTAATTGTTTTAACACAAACGTGACAGGTCTCACAAACAAAGATAAAGTAAAATATACAGGACCTACTTCTGCAGCCAGTAAAATCACTTGGATACTAAGACTTAATAATTCTGCAAACTGGACTGGTTATTCCTCTGATGCCAACTACAACGCAGGTGGTACAGACTACAGAGGTGCAGGAGCTTCCTATACCATTACGGTCTCAGGCTTTCAAGACGGTGTGTGGACAGGAACAAGAAGCAATGATTGGTTTGATTGCGGCAATTGGCAATCTCTCACGCTACCTGACCGCAATATAGATGTCACTTTTGATGCAAATGCATCACAAAATGCCCATATAAGGTACAACTCTTCATTGGCAGGACTTGCAAACTCTATAGCAGGGTGCAACAACTTATATTTATTCAACCAAGAAATAAACCTTGAAGGCAGCCCGCTCAATAAATTGCACATAAACGGGGGCATCACCATAGCAGGTACAGGCACTCTCGATATAAGTGATGGCACCGCAGGCACACCCGACGGTAGCCTTACCCTCACAGGAGATTGGGTAAATTTTAGAGATGAGAGTGAGTTTAAGCAAGGAGAAAGCACAGTATTTCTTAATCCTTCAAGTACTCAAAGTATAAGAAATCCTATCTCGGGGCAAGAAACATTTTACAACATTGTACACTTAAGTGCAGGCACTACCAACTTGCTGAGTAATATTATTTTAGAAAATAACTTATCAATCCTTGGTACAGGAAGCATTGATGCAGGCACTAGAAACCTTACAGGTGTAGGTGTAAGAATGAACTCGGGCACACTACTGCTTGCACAATCTGCCGCGGGCACCAATTTTGTACCTTCGTTTACAAATTTTACGCTTAATGGAGGTAATATTCACTTCTATGGTGCAAACAATCAATCTGTCAAAGGCAATATTCCATATGCCAATGTAGCTTTCATAAACTCAGGTCTCAAAACTGTATCAGGCTCCCACCTGATAGTAAATGGCAACCTTACTGTAAACGGAAACTACTTGCCACGCTTCGAAACTATATCTGTCACAGGTACCAATGTATCTGTCACAGGCACTACCAGCTTGGTAGTGAGCGCATTGGGCATAGGTGCAAGCAGTACTGTACACAGTACTAATATAGGCACTATACTTGGCAGCATTACCATAGGAAATAGTGGCAGGCTCAATGTGGTGGGCAATGCACTCACACTTCGAAGCACCTCTGACCAGACGGCACGTATAGCCCAAAGTGGCACCAATGCCACCATCACCGGCAGTGTAGTGGCAGAGCGGTATGTGCATGGGGTAAACAGGCAAAATATGGTACTCCAACTTGCCCCCAGTGTGCAAGGAGGCATCGTGCGCGACTGGCAAGGCAGCAGCTCTACTACAGGCATATATATTACAGGGGCATTTGGTTGGAAGTCAAACCCCGGAGCTTGGACAGGTATATCTTCCAGTGCAGGAGCATCCATGTTCATATACAATGCCTCCACACCCGACTATGAAGCATACCCACCTCGCAATATAGGGTCAAACTTATATGTGCTGACTCCACGCACGGGCTACAGGCTATTTGTGAGAGATGGCACTACCACTGCAGGTTTTAATACTGTAGTACCTAAGGTGCTTACCATAGTTGGCTATCCGCTATTTGGCACACAGTCTTATAATATTGCATATAATGCTGCGCAAACAAACTCGGGTTGGAACTTTATAGGCAACCCCTATCACTGCGAAATAAACGGCAACTTGCAAGATGCCACCTCATGGACACGCACGGGGATAGGTGCAGCAATATATCTTTGGAACTCTACATTATCCTCTTTCAATACCTACGTAGACGGGGTAGGCCTCATAGGAGGCTCAGGCAGCTGGAACGGTCGCATACCTGCCTCACAGGGTTTTTGGATAAAGGCTACCACTACAGGTGCAGCTCTAAGTGTGATGGAGGCAGCCAAAAGGAGCGACCAAAGCACTTTGTGGCGAATAGAGCAGGTGCCTAATCTGCTCAACGTGGCTGTGTATAATAGCGATGAAGAAGACGGCATACTATTGCGTCTGCGTGAGGGTGCCACTTATGCATTTGACGGAGACTACGATGCCGAAAAATTGCCTTCAAACTTTACAGGAGCTGCTTTTACATCATTATCCATTCAAAACAAAAATGACCATGTGCTCAAATATGCTATAAACACAATACCTATCCCTGACAATAGTATTACAGATACTTTTCAACTAATTACAAAGCTGGCAAGGAATACTAACCCTCGAATAAGTATTAATAATACCAGTAGTTTTGACACTACATTTACATTTTGGCTGCAAGACAGATATTTGCATGATACTTTGGTAAACGCCACTTCACACCCTTATCATTTTCATATAGGTACTGACAGTGGCTCTACTTTAAGCACAAGATTTAGGCTATTGCTCAAATATAATAAACCTATTGCTATAATGACCCAACCTATAGTGACAGTACCCTCCGAGGTAATAGAACAAGATAAAATAGAACTTAATACCCTTTATGGCAACCTGAGTGGGTGCCAATACAGTGTATATCCTAATCCTGTAAATGCGCACACGATAAAAATAAAACTATTGTCGGGGGATGATAAAAACTTGAAAGCCAAACTATTTGACTTAAATGGGAAATGTATTGTCGAAAAAACATATTATTTTCAATCAGATACCGAAATATTGGATGTGCCAAGCAATATAATACATGGGTATTATTTATTAGAAATATCCAACGCAAAATATAAAAACATCCATAAGTTGAAAGTTGAGTGATATGTTGAACCAAAAGTTTATATGTTTATTTTTTGTAATATTGATAATAAGCACTTTGAAAACCTATGCCTGCAACCCACAAGGTACTGTATATGCTCCAAGTAGCTATGAGCACCAAACAGGGTGCTATACAGAAGATGAGTGTAATGAAAACTGCTGCAGCTACAATCCTGATAATGAGTGCAACTTTGTACCTGTCAGTTCAGACAACAACCTACAATGGCTACTTATTGGAGGGATAGTAATATGCTTAGGGGCAGAGGTATTCAGAAATAAAAAATTGAGCATATAATTTAGATATGTCTTGCCCTGAAATAGGTTTGCACAAACCTAAGGTGTGATATTAGGTTATTCTATCATGCCAAACAGTTTATCTTTCTCTATTAGGTATAGTGCCATAAATGTATCATACTCTTTGTTGGAGGTAAGTTGTTTCACTTTTGCGAGACCGCTTTGTGCAAACCCCGGAATGCCGTATCGCAATGCTTCCATACAATATTCCATACTTATTTTTTTAGCGTCGGGGTTCAAGGTAATGCCGTCGAGCAACATATTGAAACTTTGGTTGTGCAATTGGCATGCTGAGTAATATTGTGCACATTCTAATACATTGTATTCATTCAGAGGGTTTTCACGAAAAGCTTGGCCATAGTATTTCAGAGCCAAAGAGGTGTCATTGTTGGTTTTGGCCAAATGTGCTTTGGCTAAGTATCTGGCATATTCATCGCGTGGGTGTAGTGATTTATTTATGATTTGGCTTAATTGTGCTTGATCATGGGTCTTGTAAAAGTACAACATCATGCATCGGTTATAGCTGTCTTTTAGGTTTTTATCAGTATTCAATGAAGCCATTGCCTCCATAAGTTCACTACACCGTGTCATATTATCGGCTGCGAAATAATAATCAAAAAGGTCAATGCCTGTTTTCATTTTATACACATCATCTTGTATGCTAAAGAAAAAATTGCCCTTCATCACATCGTTCACTTCATGCATACGATAGTGTAAATAATTGTATTTTTCCAAGTCGTTGGTTAGGAGTGCCATTTCAGGTTTTTTATAGGAAAATATGAGGTTTATGCTGTTGAGTACCTCTTGGCACGTGCTGTCTTTGTCAAGATTTTCTGATTGTATGTATAGAATGGCCTCTTTCAATCTGCCGGCCTCAAGAAGTGAAACAGTTTTGTATATTTTGGCTTCTTTGTGTCCTTTGTCTGCTGCCATTTGAAATATTTTTGCAGCCATGTTAGGTACATTATTTTGCAGGTTCCATAGTGCCAAAGTATGCAAATACTTTCCTGCTGTGGCTTCGGAGGTGATTTGCAACTCATCTATGCTTTTCATGGCCTTTGCCACCTTGCCGGAGTAGTAGCCTGCCACGGCACCAAGGTAGGTAAGGTCAAGTGTATGGGAGTAGGTAGTGTCAGATGCCTTGAGGGTGTCTATGAAGGCTGTCCATGAGGTATCAGGGTGGGTATTTTGATAAAAAGTATAGTTGGTGACATAAGCCATTTTGTCATCGTTTAGTACAGCTTTTGTATCTGATTTCAGGGGCAACAGTGGTTTTATTTGTGGGTTTATATAGGTGTATGCCAGTGCGTTGGCATGAGTAATGTAGTCTTTAGATTTAGCTATTTGCGAATAATACATTTCTGCATTTGCGAATGATATATTATTTTTCACGCCATACGCCAATAGGTTAGATAGTGGTATTTCTTTATCTGTATCGGTGGCAAGTTTTTCAGATTTTTGTAAATAATATATACAACTATCTCTAAACCCCATTTTTTGATAAAGAATAGCCAAATTATTGCACAATATGTATGAATTAGGATATTTTTTTAATCCGTCGGTAAGTGCAAATATAGCTTCAAAAGTATGGTTCATCATGCTATGCACTCTCGATAGATTGGTGTATGCCTGCTCTGAGGGTTGCTTAATAATGGATTTTTTATAGTGGTCAAGGGCACTTATTACATCTTGTCTTGCAAGATATAGTGCTGCAAGAGCATAGTTGCTTTTATGATTTTGAAATTCATACCCAAATGCCTCCATATAATATTGCTCGCTTATATCATATTGATTTTCAAATACATATATATCGCCAAGTGTATTATAATATGCTGCAAAGGCTTGTTTGTATGGAAACATATTTTGATACAAAAATAAAGTAAGTGCTACTACAAGCCCTATGCCATACACAGATAAGAAAGATACCCACTGAAATGTATATACCATTTTATGTACCTTATAGCCGCTGTCTATCCATCGTGTATAGTTTACCCATACATATAAGAAAAATCCGAGTCCCATGCCTATGTGTGAGTACAATATGGCATCATCAATTAACTCAATGGCAGAGTCGTTGGCTGAGATATAAAAATAGCTGATAGTGGCATAACATATGGCAGCCCAACACAGGTATATTACTGCACCAAACGGATAAAATGGTAAAATGCGTTGAAACATGACACTACGCTCGCGTATTCCCCATATACCAAGTAGCGTAGAAATGACCAGAAAAAATATAGGTGGAATATAAAAAAGTGGCAGATCAATGATTTTCATATTGTGTAATTGCTGCAAAAGGAGGTTAATAAAATATAATAAAAATATGAAGCCAAAATGTATGCCTTCTTGTTGGTTGCCGGCCGATTTGCTGCTGCTCAATATCAGCAAAAAAGAATATACAATCTCAAAAGATACAAAAAATATAAAAGCAATGGCAATGACACAGGGTACAAATATGGCATAGCTGTGAAGCATAAAAATTGGATATTGGTATGTAGAATATGTAGATATGATACCCAAATACACCCCATTGATAAGGGCAATGACTATAAATCTGAGCAAAAAACCAGCACCTTTGTGAAAAGCAAAAAAGTAATATGATATGCCTCCCAGCAGCAGTATTGGCACAATCTGCACATACATATATAGTTGAAAACCGACTATTAATGAGGCAGGTTGTTGAAATATATAGTAGCACATTACTATAAATGTACCTATATAGTAGAGCCAATTGTTCAAAAAGCTAAAGGTAGTGAGGGCAAGTATTAGAAATAGATAGGTGACGCCTATGGCAATGTATAGGTAGTACACATTTGGCTCAAGCATAGCACCTGTATATTCACGAAAAGTTATGTTTATATCCGCTGTCACGGGTATAGTGAGAAGCCCTTTGTATATGCTGTCAATGGTGACCGGTATCTGCTCTATGTTGGATATGGTGTGCCAACCAAAGGGGTAGTGAATGCCTAGAAAAAAAAGCCAAATTGTAGTAGCTATTACTCCGCATAATATGACCAATGAAGTAAGGTAAATGATTTTTGACTCTTTATCCCACGATTTCCAAAACCACATCATTCTATTACTTTGGGTACTCTGAAGTAGTCACTGTCTTTGCGTGGAGCATTGAGTAAGGCACTTTTATGGTCTAAGTGTGGGCGCACTTCATCTTCACGCAATACATTAATTTCGGACGAAAGGTGTATCAATGGCTCTACTTCATCGGTGTTCAGTTCATTGAGTTTTTCCATCCAAGTTAGTATCTTTGATAGCTCTTGGGTCATGAGCTTTTCCTCGGCATCAGTAAATTGCAGGCGTGCCAAATGTGCTATTTTTTTTACGGTATCTTGGTCAATATTCATTTAGTAATTAATATATGAATGGGTGAATATGGATTAGTGATTAATGATTAATTGAGAGTTTCCCATATTTTATATCCAAAGTCTTTGCTGTTGGCTATTTTTACGGACTCACCGGCGGGTACAAAAACAAAAAACCCTTTTTTGATGTCATAGTCTTTCGCATTATCATGCACTGCCATACCTGCCACAGCACCCAATATTTTAGAATTTTTCAATACTTTGTGAGGATTATCTTTTATTTTGACCATTCGCGCCATGTGCTCATCTACATCTTTTATTTTTAGCTTGCTTTTACTCTCTACCACTACTGCGCATTCACTATTGGCTACCAATAAGTCTATTTGATAGTCAAAGTTGTCGTTTTTGTCTCTTTGAACCAGACCCATACACGCCTCATGTATATTTATGTTATATTTTGAAAATTTGTCCATAGCGGCAGGTCTCACCTGATGCTCTACATATAGACCTAATGTGTCAGTAAAATCTGATATTTTTTTGCTGAATTCTTCAAATCTTTTATTAATGCGCTCCCATCGCAATTCTGATTCTTCTTTGTATTTTTGTTCTTTTTCTTTGTATATTCTATCTTTCTCAGCCCATTTATTACGAAGTATTTTTTCCTCTTCATTCAATTTCCCCAAATTAATGATAGGCACAGTGAGTTGTGCTAACAACTTTGTCACATATTCGTATGTACGTTTTTTGCTCACAGCATTAATTTTAATTGCAAAAATAGCGAAAAATATAATTTCTTACAAGTACTACTTTTGTCAATCGTTCATCAATCTTGCGATAGTACTTATGGTATGGTCTATTTCAGCCAAGGTATTGTATATGCCCAAACTGAATCTTACTGCAGGGCGTTCAGAGCTCGGATTTATTGCTTCTAATACATGCGATGCACCGAGTGCTCCCGAGTTGCACGCGCTACCACCTGATACAGATATTTTCTCTATATCAAGGTTAAATACGAGCATATCTGTAGTTTCACTTTGTGGAAATGACACGTTCAGTATCTTGTAGTGGCTTTTATCTATGACATTGCTCATACCGTTGTATTGAATGTCAGACAATTGCGAAAGTCCTGCTATCAGTTGATTTTTTAGTTTAGATATATTTTTTGTGTTTTCAGTCATTCCACTCACACTTATCTCGAGTGCTTTGCACATGCCTACTATTCCGGCTACGTTCTCGGTGCCTGCACGCATATTGCGCTCCTGAGCCCCGCCGGTAAGGTATGGTTTTATCTTTATGTCTTCGGACACGTATATAAAACCTACTCCTTTGGGTCCGTAAAATTTATGGGCAGAACCTGTAATAAAATCTGCTTTGAATTTTTGCAAATCTATAGGGTAGCAACCTACAGTTTGCACAGTATCGCAAAAGTATATAGCTTGATGTTGCTTACATATTTGGGCTATTTCATGCACAGGGTTAATATTGCCTATCTCATTATTAGCATGCATTACAGCCACCAGTGTATTGTTATTATTTTTTACAAATTCTGCCAAATCATTTAAGTCAATATTGCCATGCTTGTCATGCGATACATAGTGTATCTGTATCATACTTTGCCTTTCTAATTGTTGTAATGGGTGCATCACTGCATGGTGCTCCAGTGATGAGGTGAGTACATGTTTTATTCCATACATATATATACTCTGTATCAGTGCCATATTGGTGCTTTCGGTGGCACCGGAGGTGAAAAATATCTGTGATGCAGTAGTGCCGAGTATGGTTGCAATGCTCTTGCGCGACTTTTCTACGGCAGCTTTTGCCTCTCTTCCATGTCTGTGTATTGATGATGGGTTACCATACATTATATCATAATATGGTTCCATGGCAGCCTTTGCCATGGGGTGTAGGGGAGTAGTGGCAGCATGGTCTAAGTATATTTGCATATCATAAGCAAATGTAGACGGTATTATTTTCAAAAAAATATTTTTTATTTATTCAATAAATACTTTTGATAATTTTGGCATTCATACATTAATAATTATTTTATGAACTACTTTTCAACCTTCTTTTTATTTATCACCTGGAATCCTAATCCTGAACTTATAAGAATTGGTGACTTTGCCATTAGATGGTATGGCCTTTTTTGGGCTTTAGGTTTTTTGATTGGTCAATATCTTATGACATGGTTTTACAAAATAGAGAAGCGCGACATGAAAGACCTCGATAGTTTGCTGGTGTATATGCTCACCTCCACAGTGGTAGGTGCACGATTGGGTCATTGTCTATTTTATGAACCCATGGACTATCTTACAAATCCTATCGAGATACTATATGTGTGGCAAGGCGGGCTGGCAAGCCATGGTGCTACAGTGGGCATACTTTTGGGGGTATATCTGTATGCTTATAAAAAGTATGAAACAGATATGTTTTTTTACAAATACATCTTATTTCCATTCAGAATTATAGGATTGGCAGGCAATGCACCCGAAAATGAAGGCAAAAAATACAAATGGTTTTACCTGCTCGACAGGCTTGTAATTACCATAGCTCTAGGAGGTGGCTTTATAAGAATGGGCAATTTGATGAACTCTGAAATCATAGGCAAAGCCACAGATGTACCTTGGGCTTTTATTTTTACTTCCGTAGACTATGTGCCTAGGCACCCATCGCAGCTTTATGAAGCTTTATCGTGCTTTGTGCTTTTTGCAATTATATTGACTTATTATTTAATTAATAAAGAAAAAACACCTAACGGACTTATATTCAGTTTTTTTTGTGTATTTTTATTTACGTTGCGCTTTGCATATGAGTTTACTAAAGAAAATCAGGTAGATTTTGAAAGCCAATTACCATTTAATATGGGTCAGTTGCTCAGCATACCTATGATATTCATAGGTATTTGGGTGCTATACAGGAGCCTTACTAAGCCTCTTGACATATGACCATGTCAAGAGAATTAATTTTTCTATGATATATATGGTTATAAAATTTCATAAATACTTCATTTATGATTGTGGCTTCACACCTGTGTATGGGTAATATATTTTATAACATATAAGATATTGTAAGTTGTTGATATATAACAAAGTACACCGTAACCTATGGCTATGTAACCACTAATTGCACAAAAAAATTATTATACTGTAATTTCGTTATTGATATTGCAACTTGTTAATCCACTCTTTACGTTTGTGCGACTCTTTGCAATGCGGATTATATTTTGTGCAGGATGCCAATACTGCTGCTGCAGCTAAGATTATTAACAATTTTAACGAGAAATTTTTCATAGCTGTTACTTTTGAAGATTGAATGACGTTATATATACTTATAAATAAATAAAGGTAACCGATGAAATTTACTCAAATTAGTGATATAGGCGAATTTGGCCTTATAAATCGCATTAAAAGTAATACAAAAATAATTAATAAAGAAACTATTTGTGGCATAGGTGATGATGCTGCCATTCTCAATTACAGCAGTGGCATGCACACACTCATATCCACGGATATGATGGTAGAAAACATACATTTTGACCTTGCCTACACTCCACTTAAGCACTTGGGCTACAAAGCTGTAGTGGCCAATGTATCTGATATTTGCGCTATGAACGGGGTGTCTAAGCATATAGCCATAAGCCTGGCCATAAGCAGCAAATACACAGTAGAGGCTATAGATGAGTTATATGAAGGTATTTGGGCAGCATGCAGCCAATATCAGGTAGATTTGGTCGGGGGCAATATTACCTCTTCCTTACATGGCATGGTGATAGCAGCTACTGTGACAGGGATAGTGCAGACAGGCAGAGCTGCTATGCGCGGAGGGGCCAAGCAGCATGATCTCATTTGTGTGACCGGCGACTTGGGCGGTGCATATGTGGGTTTGCAAATATTAAAAAGAGAAAAAAGTGTATTCATTTCAAACCCCGATATGCAACCCGAGCTTGATGATAAAGAATATGTATTGCAGCGCCAGCTGAAACCTGAAGCACGAAATGACATTGTGAGTGCATTGCTATCAAACAATATATTACCTACCTCTATGATAGATATTTCTGATGGGCTTGCCTCAGAATTGTTTCACCTATGTACATCATCGGGCACGGGGTGTAGTATATATGACCAAAAAATACCTATGGACCCACTGATGGTGCAGGCAGCCGAAGAGCTCAATCTCAGTGCTATGACTTGTGCTCTGCACGGGGGCGAAGATTATGAACTGCTATTCACTGTGTCACAAAGTGATTATGAGAAGGTACAAAATGTATCTGATATAAGTGTAATAGGATATATGACCTCGGCTGCGGAGGGGCTTAAATTAATAACTAAAGCCAATGAGTCTATACCGCTGCAGGCACAAGGGTGGGTGCATTTTTAGGAATAGGTTTATAAAAAAATGAAGTATCAACTGAATTGTACAAATAAATTTTGAGAATATAATGAACTATACTATTTACATTATACATTATACATTTTTTACTGGTCTGTATCAAAAAAGTGAGTGTAGCCTATCACAAAGTTGAGCGAGTGATAGTCTATGGAGGCATTATTATAAGGTTCGCCTTCAAAGCGATTATTAATATTAGGATTGAGGTAGCTTTTCCAAGCCTGCACATTGTTTCCTGATGAAAAAGAATAAATAACCCCTAGTACAAAGTCTCTTTTATTGTTGCCTATAGAAAATCCGGCCGAAGCATGGTATAAATCCCAGGATGCATGTGCAGGAAGTTGTATATTGGCTTTGTTTTCGCTACTCATATCTGCATTTTTCAAGTATGAATAGTCGGTATGAAATCCTAACAACATATCTACTTTGTCGTGCAACTCTTGCTCTATACCTACGGAAAAGTTGAGCACACTTTCGGCTTGTGTACGTATGGTCATGTAGTCTTTGCTGGTGAGCATAAGTAGTCCGTTGGCATGGGCAAAGGTAGAGTTGGTGGTATAAAATTTATTGTCGCGGGCAGTGACTACGCTGTATGGGTCAATAGCAAAAAAATACTCTGCACTAAAGCCTAACTTAGTCCATGGAAACTCATAGTTGAAACCCCCTGAAACTGAAAACGGTAACTTAAATTTTGCAGGAAGTTCGCGTTGCTCATCTATACCGAGCAAATTTTCATCAGCACCCACTAGTGTATTTGAGGGTAAGTTTGTGTAGCTTATTTCTCGCTGCACATTAGCCTGCCCCAGTGTAAAAAGCTTAGGAGTGGTAATTGCAATGCCCCATCTGAAACCGCCACTGAAGTAGCACAGACCTGCTTTGATAATGCTACCTACATCGGTAATGCTGGAGAGGTAATAATTGTTGAAGCTGTAGTGCTCGCCATCGTTGTTGGTAGTAGTGCGCACATAGCTGAAGCTTTTTTGTTTTTGAAACCTATAGGTACCAAAAAGTGAAATGCCTATGGAAAATTTATCATTGAATCTATGTCCTATGCACAATCCTGCCCACTGCTCGTTGAGAAAACTATCATATTCCAATACTCCTATATAATCATTGTTGCTATTGTTGTCTATGTTGGCTTTTAGCCTTACCCTGTCATTTACCGATAGGTTAAAAAAATTGCGTGTGAGCAAGGTATATCCAAATCGCCATTTGGGAAATTTATCAATTTTGAACAGCCCGGCTATGATTTGAGGGTATATATTAAAACTTGAACGGGTAATGTCGTTGTCCTGCCCTAAGCCGTCTTTTACCCTGAATACATATCCTTGATAGGCATTGGCATTGATAGAGAGGTGTATATTGTCAATAAAACCTATGGCACCCGGAGTGTAAAACACGGCACTATTGTCATGGTCGCCACCTACTATGGAGCCGCCAAGCAGTGAAGGTCTTGCTCCAAAATTTTGAGACCAATAATGTGAATCTTGGCTATGAGTGCTATCAACAGCAAAAAAAATAATAATTGATGCCAATAATAATATTTTATTCATCTATTAGTATTTATATTATAGCTCAGATACATTTTCATATCATCTAATACTTATTTACTATAATTAATGTAATTGAAAGTAAATAATTTAAGTAATTTTGTATAATTATTATAAATATTTGCCTAAATTATATGAAGTTTTGTATATCAGCAATAATTTTAGTCATAATTGCTAAATATTCCTACGGTCAAGTAGCATCTGATACTATTTTAAAGCCGAGTATTATGTCTGTGAATCATCATTTTGACCTCTCAGCAGCATTTAATGACAAAACTTTGCTCACTTCACTCATGTGGAATCATCACATAGGAATAGGTAAAAAAGCTAAATTCAAAATCACTTATGGGGTGAGAGTGAGTAACTTTTACTCCAAAGATGTAATATACACCTCAGCCCCCTCCAAATATTGGCTCAAAGGAAATTTATCCGACACTCTGAGCATCAGTGCGCCACAGGTGAATAATCTCACATTATTAATAGGGTTCAGATATTCGATTGGCAGATTTGATATAGGGTTTAATATTGACGGTATAGGTGTAAGCTACGGTGGTCAAAAAGAAGCAGAATTTACAAAAAACAATACAAAAACCAAACAGGATACTGAAGTGAGCCAACTCACAGCACTGCTCATTGGTGCCAACGACAGAGGCATGCTCAAGTCTGAGTTATATGTGGCTTATCATATTTTTGAAGATATATATGTGAGAATAGGTATCTCAGATATATTCACGGAGTACAAAACTCCTTTGGGCATATCAGACACTAATGGTAATGACAGATTTAGGGCGGAGACCAAGCTTTTTGTGGCAGGTATAAGCTATTGCCCCAAGCATATATTTAAGTAAAATATAGGTTATTTATGTACCTACTGTTTTTTTATTATTTAGCACATAGCAACATTGTACACAATAGAAAAATACTATGTCAGATATGTACTAATAATCTTAACTAAACTACATTGATTTGTAAATGTAATATATAGTTATAAATACTATACTTGGATACAATTTTGAATATTTATTTACTTTTTTTATGTAAATCTTTTGTAGTACAAGACATACTCACCCCATAGCCCGAATGCGCTGTAGCAGAGTAGGGTGCGAATAGTTAAAAAAAACATAGGCAGGATGCGGAGTAAGATTGCTCAAGTTGTTGGCAGATAGCTTTTTGAGAGCATTTACCAAATCGCTGAAGTTGTAAGTGTTTTTTGCAAATGCATCAGCTTCGTATTCATTTTTGCGAGAGAGTATACCCATCATAAGCGAGGTAAGGGTAGATATGGGGCTGTACAATATGCCAAATGCTACCAAATTAAGATGTATTTTGTTGCCCGTGCCTCCAAGTGCATAGCTGAGCTCAGGGTTAAATACTATAAATGATGATATAAACAAAGTAATACCCGTGAGTACTATTGAGAATAATATATTAGTGATGATATGTCGTTTTTTAAAATGCCCTACTTCATGTGCCAGCACAGCTACCAACTCCTCATGCGTATGGTTTTGAATGAGGGTATCGTACAGCACTATTTTTTTGCGTTTGCCCAACCCCGAAAAGTAGGCATTGGCTTTGGTGCTGCGCTTTGAGCCATCTATCACGTAGAGGTTATCTATCGGGAATTGTACTTTGTGGCAATAATCCATAATTTTTGTTTTCAGTTCGCCCTCTTCCAGTGGGGTGAGTTTGTTGAAAAGGGGTACTATCCAAGTAGTATAAAATATATTAATCAATAACATAAAGACCGAAATCACCGCCCAAAAATACAGCCAATAATTTTGACCTATAGATTGCACAAGCCATATCAATATAGCCAATATACCTCCTCCCAAGGTAGCGGTGAGTGCATACCCTTTGAGTTTGTCGGTGATAAAAAGCATAGGAGTGGTTTTGTTAAATCCATATTTTTGCTCTATCACAAATACCCCATACCACTGAAAAGGAAGGCTCAATATGTCAGATAGCATGAATATTACTCCTGCAAATAACAACGATTGTACTAAAGGAATGGCTGTATATCCTGAAATCCATACATCTACCTTGCCAAGCATACCTGTAACCAACACTGCAATAGTGAGCAGAAAAGAAAACCCATCGCTCACAACCCCAAATTTGATATTGGCTTTTTGGTAATCTATCATTTGTTTATATTTATCTGTATCATATATACCTTGTAGCTCTATAGGTATGGCAGCATCCAGCTTGCTGTAGTTGAGCATTTCTAATATGCAGTTGATGATAAACTCAGCCGAAATAATGGCTACAATGATGATATATATATATTGGTACGTCACTTCAGATATTAGGATATGAAAAACAGGGTTCAAATTTGCACAAAATTAACATACAAAAAAAGTGGGCGGATGATATATCATATATTTGCAGCCACTACGTTCAATACACTCAGAAAAAAATTTAAAATTTAAGATTTAAGATTTAAAATTTAAGATTTGAGCTTGTAGATTTTTCATTCATAATTCACATTCCCTCTTTTTTTACATCCTCATAGTCAATCGTTATATTAGTCATTCTTAGTACATACTCTCTAATCGTTTTCACTCATTCTAAATTTATAACTATTATTGTACCTTAGGTCAGAAGACCTGACAGTACATGAAAATTGTACATATGTATTTTGAATAAAACCCCTACTTTTGTAATACTTATCATTTATTTATGCAAATAGTTCATCGCCCGAGGCGCAATCGTAAGACCCTACCTGTCAGAGATATGGTGCAAGAGTCTTTTGTGAATATATCACAATTCATTTATCCTATGTTTGTGACCGGCGGCAATACAGAGCAGATACTTTCCATGCAGGGTATATATAGGTATGATATAGAAAGTTTATTAAAGGAAATAGAAATTTGTGTGAAACTTGGCATACTGAATTATTGCATATTTCCCCATTACCCCGATGAAAAAAAAGATGCATGGGCTACAGAAAGCTACAATGAAAAGGGCTTGTATCTCACAGCCATCAAAAAAATCAAAGCCAATTTTCCTCATATCACCTTGATGACTGATGTAGCTATGGACCCTTACAGCATACATGGGCACGATGGCATATATGCAGACGGCAAAATAGTGAATGACGCCACCCTTGATATACTCTCTAAAATGGCTGTAGCACAGGCACATGCCGGTGCAGATATGGTAGGCCCCAGCGATATGATGGACGGACGTGTAGCACATATAAGGCAGGCACTTGATAATGAAGGATTTACTGACACCTCTATCATAGCATACACTGCCAAATATGCCAGTGCGCTCTATGGACCATTTCGCGATGCACTGCAAAGTGCACCCAAAGCAGGCGACAAAAAAACATACCAAATGAATCCTGCAAATGCCAAAGAAGCACTCTTAGAAGCCAATCTTGACGCTGATGAAGGCGCTGATATACTCATGGTGAAGCCAGCAGGCATGTACTTAGATGTGATACAATCATTGAAAAATAATTTTTTGCATCCTATAGCTGCCTATCAGGTGAGTGGTGAATATGCCATGATAAAGGCTGCCTCCGCACAAGGATGGATAGACCATGATGCGGTCATGTATGAGAGCCTTATATCCATCAAAAGGGCGGGTGCTGATATCATACTGACGTATTTTGCCAAACAATTTGCACAAAAATTTGGAAAAACATCCTAAAGTTGCTGTAATAGGAGGAGGTGCTGCAGGCTTTTTTGCTGCTGTGAATATAGCTGAGCTATGTACCAATGCACAGGTTACAATTTTTGAAAAAAACAATCATGTGCTGGGCAAGGTGAAAATATCAGGAGGTGGCAGATGTAATATTACACACAACCAACCCAATAGCAACATACTCATACAAAACTATCCGCGAGGCAAAGAATTACTCAAAAGTGCTTTTGCACAATTGGCTGTTGCAGATACTGTTACTTGGTTTGCCTCTCACGGACTAATGTTGAAAACCGAGCCTGACGGGCGCATGTTTCCGGTAGGAAACCGCTCACAGGAAGTAATAGATTTATTTATTAATTTAACCCAAAAATATAGTATAAAAATACACACAGCTACTGCGGTAAATGATATATCACTGTCCAGCAATAAGTTTGAAATACATTCACAACTTTTTGATTATGTGATTGTTACTATTGGTGGGCAGCCTAAGATACAAGGGTATGACATGGTAAGTAAATTAGGGCACAATATCATAGCTCCGGTGCCTTCATTATTCACATTCAATGTGCCAAATTCCAAATTTACAGACTTGATGGGTGTAAGTTTGCCCCATGCAAATATCAAAATCACAGGTGCAAAACTCCACAGCCAAGGAGCAGCACTATTTACCCATTGGGGGCTTAGCGGACCTGCAGTGCTTAAGCTATCTGCATGGGCAGCACGTGAATTGTATGCAAACAATTATCATTTTGCAGCCATTCTCAAGATGCACCAAGACTATACCGAAGATAGCCTTACCTTACTATTTTTACAAACCAAGGAAAATAATAAATTGAAAACAGTGATGGCAAACAGGCTGCCTGATATACCCCAAAGGCTGTGGGAAAAACTTTGTGAACTCTCAGACATAGCACCTACTTTGAAATGGGCAGATATGTCTGCAAAAAAAATGAACAAGCTCACCCAAAGTATTGTACACCAAGTATTTGAGGTAAAAGGCAAAACTACCTTTAAAGAAGAGTTTGTGACGGCTGGCGGTGTGAATAGTAATGAACTGAATATTAATACATTGGAGAGCCTCATAATACCCAACCTGTATTTTGCCGGTGAGGTACTGGATATTGACGGTATTACAGGCGGGTATAATTTTCAGGCAGCATGGAGCACCGCTTGGGTAGCTGCCAACGATATCAGCAATAAAATTATTAATGCATAAATTTTATTTTAAATTAAATATTTTTACAAATTCAATTGTAATATATGCATAGTGAAATAAACATAGACTTGCCCAAAATAACAATGGCGGTAAAAAAGGTAGCCTTGCGAGCCGGCGAATTTATCAAAAGAGAAAGACTGAATTTTGACAGTGCCCGCATAGAGCACAAAGGGCACAGCAGCAACTTGGTATCTTATGTGGACAAAGAAGCAGAGAAAATCATAGTATCCGGCTTGATGGATTTAGTACCTGATGCAGGCTTTGTCACCGAAGAAGGCACAGTATCGCAGCATACTACTGAAAAGTACTGCTGGCTTATAGACCCGCTTGACGGTACCACCAATTTTTTGCACAATGTGCCCATATATTGCACCAGCATAGCACTTGCCCAAGGCCATGAGGTGATACTGGGTGTAGTGTATGATATGAATAGGGATGAGTGCTTCTATGCTTGGCAGGGTGGGGGAGCATGGTGCAATGATACAAAAATACAATGTTCGGCTCCACATCAAATGAAAGAAGCATTGATAGCTACAGGTTTTCCGTACATCAAGTTTGAAAAGTATCAAAACTACATGGATGTACTGGAAGGTCTCATGAAGAGTAGCCATGGGCTGCGGAGGTGTGGGTCTGCCGCCATAGATATATGTTGGGTGGCAGCAGGCAGGTTTGACGGGTATTTTGAATACGACATCAATGCGTATGACATAGCTGCAGGCTGTATTATATTGCAAGAGTCTGGTGGCAGAGTGTCTGATTTTAAAGGTAATAACGAATATTTGTATGGCAAAAATATTATAGCATCGTCGCACAGCATACATAGTGATTTTGTGCAATTGGTATCAAGCTGTTGGTTTTAAGAAGTATAAAGTACACACCTGACCAGCAAAGCAAAGATTGACATAAAAGTCTGCTTCACCATTTGGAAATATGAAACAGATTGAGTAATGTTGTAGGTATGAAATCAAAGGATATGAACAGGACAAAAATTAGCAATGTAGCAGCGCAAATGATTACCACTAAATGTGAAATAGGCGCAATTGCATTGCGTAAACAAGGATGATGGGGCGAAAGTGAAGCTCTGGCGCAACGCCCATGCTGTTTCGTCCGAAGCGCAATGCCTACGCTACCGACCGAAGCACACCCGGCACACTTTCGCCCCATCGGGTGGCGATTTGTACAAAATCGTATGACGGGCGGCTTCGCATTCGACCATCATACGATTTTCGAAATTACGGTTTCTCAACACAACCTAAAATGGTTGGTTTCAAATCCGTAACTTCGCAAATCGCC